>JBASZQ010000081.1:0-128408 GCA_049661025.1 Chitinophagaceae bacterium
GTTTCTGAAACGCTGACTTGCTTTTATGCCTGTGCCGCCGTAAATTGGTTTTAGAATAAAGTTAACCAATTTACGGCGGCACGCACTCCGTATTAAACCTGGGCTGCACAAAGCCGTCCACGTTGTATGCCATTTTAAGACGACGCACAGTATAGGCAACCAAAAGACGAACTAACCAATAAAATAAAAAATTATGTTAGGAGAATTTTTATCAAAAAGAAAAAAAAGCAAGACGCTTTGGTTCATTTTGGGCCTTTGCGTTTTATTAATTACAGTAGGACTAATTCTTTTTCAAACCAATTGAACAAGATGAAAAAGAAAAAATGGTGGAAAATCTTTAAGATAATTTGGTTTAGCCTTGTAATTATTTTCTTTATTTGGAATTGGACTACATTCCAATCTCATAATCTTCCTAAAGACACATTTTTAAACTCAGACATTGTTTCTGTAATTGAAACTGATGACCAAATCACTTTTAAATCTGACACTTCCAAAAACCAAATTCAGGTTATTTTCTTTCAAGGTGGTTTAACTGACCCAAAAGCCTATGCACCACTTTGCAGAAAATTAGCAGAAAACGGTTTTACCTGTCACCTAATAAAAATGGATTGGAGGCTTCCACGATATGACTATCAAAAAATATCAACCCTGTTTGACCTCAAAAAAGGGAATTATATTATTGGTGGACATTCACAAGGAGGAAAAATGGCAGCTCAATTCGTTTATGAAAATCCAGACCTGATGAAAGGACTTTTTCTAATGGGGACTTCACACCCAAGAGACATAGATTTGTCAGGCCAAAACATTCCTTGTATAAAATTATATGCCGATAACGATGGACTTGCAAGTGTTGAAGAAGTAATGACGAATAAAAACAATCTTCCAAAGGAAACAAAATTAGTTTTGATAAAAGGTGGCAATCATTCTCAATTTGGATATTTAGGCAAATTACTTATGGACAGTTCAGCTGACATATCATTGGAAGAACAACAGCAACAGACGTTTGACAACTTGATTATATTTATGAGCGAAATAAAAAACGGCTTATAACATCGCTTGGCAATAGTGGGGCTGAACTGCTAAATTTAAGCTTCAGTAATTCTATTAAACTTCGGTACTAATTTGAGCTGAAGTGCATAAAATTCCCCACCATCGGAAATACCTGTTCGTTTTATGCCATTTGCAAAACAATTTTATGAATCCCTTGATTTTCCATAGAGAAAAGCTAAATATTACCCAAAAAGAACTTGCCGAACAATCTGGTGTTTCGGTACGTACAATCCAACGAATAGAAGCTGGAGAAGCTCCTAAAGGATACACCTTGCGAGTATTAGCAAAGGCATTGAATATTACCGAAGCCGAACTATTAGAGAAGAAAACAGAAATCTTACCCAATACACAATTATTAAAATACATTAATCTCAGTTCACTCCTTTTTGTTTTTTTACCACCGCTTAATATCATTGTCCCACTTTTATTGATGTATCATAAAAATGAATTTACAACTACTGCAAAAAAAATAATCGACTTACAGATTTTTTGGCTATTAATTTCAGCCCTATTAGTTGTTTTGAGTTCATTTGTCAAACGATTTTTTGGTGATGATAATGCTATTACATTGGTAATTATTTGCATGATTATCATTGTTGATTTGTACATCATTCTCCGAAATGCTCGTGAATTAGACACAAAAGAAAACCTTTTTATTAAACTGAATTTCAGCATATTGTAAAGAATGTCGTGCTTTTGTCGGCTTTTTGTCGGCTCAAAAATTGTAGGTTCTAGTGCATCTCCTTCTAATTTTGTGCAATAAAATTTAACGACAATGAAACCATTTTTTCTTTATTTAATCTGCATCATAAGTTCTATTTCAAGTTATGGACAAGTAGCCGAAAACTCCTCGCTTTTTAGAGAATTGAAAAGTGCCGACAGTCTTGTTTTTGACGAGGGATTCAACAGCTGCCGTATAGATATTTTGCAGAATATTATGCATCCTGATTTGCAATTTATGCACGACCAAAATGGCATACAAAGCAGAGAGGAATTTTTCAAAGGCTTTAAGGAAAGTATTTGTTCCGACCCAAATGTAAAGCCTATCCGTAAACTTGTAAAAGGCAGCCTGAAAGTATTTCCTTTGATGAACGAAGGTAAAATTTATGGTGCTATACAAACTGGCATACACGAATTCTACATTGCGGAACCGGGAAAAGACCTTCGATTTACAGTGAATGGAAAATTTACGCATACTTGGCTTTTGGAGAATGGTAAATGGAAACTGTTCCGGGCATTAAGTTATGATCATCAACAGCCCAAAAGATACCCCGAAATGTTTGAAGATCATTATCCTTTTCCTTTATTTGATAATGATGCCAAAGTAGATTCCCTCATTAAACAGTTAAAAATCCCTTCCATTTCTATTGGATATATCAACAATGGCAAATTGCAGCAAATCCGTGCTTTTGGCGAACAAAAACCTGGAGTACCCATTGCAATTAACAGCATCTACAAAGTAGCCTCTCTTACCAAACCTATAACTGCTCTTACCGTCTTGAAACTAATAGAAAATAGAAAATGGAAATTAGACGAGCCACTTTCCAATTATTATGTTGACCCGGAATTGAAGAACAACCCGTTTTTACCGAAGCTGACTACAAGAAATGTATTGAGTCAGCAATCTGGTTTGCCTAACTGGAGATATTTAAGAAAAGATAAAAAACTGGTATTTGAATTTGAGCCAGGTACAAAATTTCAATATTCGGGAGAAGGTTTTGAATGGTTACGCAAGGCATTGGAAAAAAAGTTTAAAAAATCTTTAGAAGAAATTGCAGAACAAGAATTGTTTATGCCTTTGAATATGAAGGATACCCATTATTTTTGGTCGAATTCTGTTGATGAAAATCGATATGCGATAGAAAGCGATAATGAGGGGAAGCCTATTCCTTTTATAAAATACAACACGCCCAATGCAGCTGCCAATTTACTTACCACAGTTGATGATTATGGGAAATTTCTTGTTGATATTATGAACGGAGCAAACCTTTCGCCAGAGCTTTTTAAAACATTCAGTTCGCCTATTTCCAATGTAAAGGACGGAATAAACTGGGGGCTAGGTTTACAGATTTTTCCGAATCTTCCTGGAAATGAATACGCATTAGTCCATACAGGAGGAGACGATGGCACAAAGTGTATTGCCATAGTGCTGCCTCGTTCAAAAAGGGGACTTATTATTTTTATTAATTCGGAAAACGGATTAAAAATCTGGAAAAAGATAATCGAAGAATACTTGGGTGAATCCGGCAAAGAAATTGTAAGACGCAATCTGGAAGGATAATAACGGCATACAACACGGGTTTTGCGTCAGGCGGGGTGACGTGCAAACTTGGAGCATTGTGCTTCTATTCAAGTTCAGTGCAGGTTGATAGTTTTGTGCTCATAAACCCGCCCGAACGCAAAGCCCGAAAACGTTGTAGGCAATATTTTAACACCCTAATTATGCAAAAGTTTTTTACGATAGTTATACTTCTTTTAAATTTGACTTCGTATGGACAGAAAGGGAAATTCATTCCTTTCAAATTAGTAATTCTTAAACCTGATACTGCTGTTATTGAAAAATCGCTATATGGAGATATTGAGATTGTACAATCAGACTTTTTAGAAAGATATTATTCTTCTGTTCAACAAATTGAAAAGCTTGTAAATTCTAAGGACTTTCAAAGCGACACAAATTTCAAAGCGGAACAAGAACAGATGAAGCTAGATCTTTCATCTGCAAAAGCGGTTGAAACTGAAATTAAAAAGTTTAAATATTTTCAAACTCTTTCAACATACTCCACAGAGGTTTATAATTTCTATTTCAATGAGTATGAACCTTACTCTACAATTATTGAATTAAATAATCAGAAGACAGACATTCAGTCAATACGTAAATTGGCAGATACAACAAAAGCTGATTATGTTGTTTATTTTAGTAACGTCCATACGGTGATAACAGATGGCCTCCCAATACTCCGATTAACAACATCAGTATATTCAAAAAAGGAAGATAAAGTTATTTTGAGGAAAGAGACAGAAGGCGACACCAAAAGTAGAGGCGGTATGTGGACTTGTGGGAAAACTACCCTTTCTTGTCTCCTCATTAATGGCGTTAGAACCTCAACGAATGAAATTGCCCCAATCATTGCTAAAGAGCAAATGCGCAGATGAATATATTTGCCTACAACATTGGTAACTGTTGCACAACTCTCTTAAAAAATTCACTCTCCTGCTATAGTCCTGCTTAGGTTGCTATATGACAAGTCTTTATTGCGAGGATAAAACTGTTTTGTGACCAGCATATAGATTCACCAACGTTCTAGTAGCAGTACGTAACATTCTTATGAAGGTTTGATTCCCCTGTATCTCCATTGCCATCACTCGCGCAAGGGCCTTTCTGGTCGTGAACTTCAGATACTTTTTCAGATTGTACGTCAGGGCTGCCATGAGCACATGCTTACGCGCCTGGTCCATTCCCCGGCTATTGATGCGCCGCATATTATGATAGTTGATCAGCGTCCCGAGGACAGGTTCTACCGTTGAACTTCTTCGTTTGACGAGCCAGCGGTGATAGGAGTTATGGTCACTCAGTTTTCTGTGCATCTTGTCACAGAGCGGCTTGTGAATGGTGTGGTTTATTTTCTTGAACGATGTGTTTTTCCCGATGCATTTTTCTCTCAATGGACACTTACCGCATACTTTTTCACTGCTGCGGTAGCTTTTCATCTCGTGCCCCTTGGTAGTGATGGATTGTTTTTTAAATGGTAAGATGGCATGGTTACCGCCTTCACTTGTACACTCATACTGATCAAGTTCCTCATTGTACAAAAATCCATCCCGTTCATACTTGTACTGCCCGAAGTTGGGGATCCATGCATTGATGTTTTTATCTTCTAAATACTGCAAAGCTTCCCCACTGCTATAGCCTGCATCGGCCACCAGTTCATCCATCTGAAGAAAATTATCTTTCAGATTTTCCATCGTTTGATCCACGATCTCAGGCAGGATCATACTGTCCTTGGTGCCAGCTGTGGAAGCTACCGCACCGGTGATCACATGGTGCGCGTCATCCACAGCGATCTGACCGGCATAGTTGAGCTGCCTGGCTTTCCCCGGCTTTACACTGATCTTCGCATCTGGATCAGTAGGGCTATAGTGAGTGTGGTTGCTCAGAAACTTTGGACGGACATCATTACCGTCTTCGTCAACCCGCTCAATGGTAGAAGCACCAGGCATGTCTTTAAAGGTATCGGCCTTCCAGGCATGATGCTGATCCACCAGTTTTTTCCTTGTAGTGGTTACCTTGAACTCACTGTTTTCATCGAACTCATCCACAAAAGCACTGGCGTCATCCAGGATCTCTTTCTCCACCAGGCTGTCCATGCTGGCGTTGGCTTTGATGAAGGCACTGTCCACACACTGACGCTTGCCCCTGACCATCCCTTTATCGATACAAAGTTTAAGCACCTGCAGAAAGAGTTGCAGGAAGGTCTGCTCACCATAGAGCTGCCGGGTTCTGCTGATGGTGCTATGAAAGGGAAGTTGTTCCTGCAAGTCGTAGCCGAGGAAAAGACGAATACCGAGGCTGTCTGCACAGAAACGGATCAGCGCCCGATCACTGTTGATGTTGTTGAGATAGCCCACCAGGAGGATCTTAAAGAAGACAACGGGATCAATACTCTGCTGACCTTCACGGCCGTAGTAAGAAGCGGTGGCCTTGTATAAATAGCCCAGATCAAGTGCTTTACCCAACTGACGGTAGAAGTTATCCTCCGGTACCAACTGATCCAAACTGATCTGGTAGAACAGTTGGGGTGAAAGTGATTTTTTTCCCTGCATGCAATAGTACCCGCAAATAACAGGCTAAAAGAACCATAATCCACAGTATCTGGACATCTTAGTTGTGCAACAAGCACATCTGCTGTTACGCAACCCGGGTGCTCGCATCTAAAACGCTGACTTGCATTTATACCATCGCTGTAGTATATTGGTTTAACAATAAAGTCAACTAATTTTTGGCGTCACGCGCTCCGAGTGAAACCCGGGCTGCACAATGCCTTACTGGTTAGGGCATTTGGGATCTTCATCAATTATGAGAATTGCATACGTCTTGGTTGTGATTTTTCTATTTTCTTGCGAAGACGACTCTTCGGTTAAAACTTACATTGGACTTGAAGAATTGGGCTGTTATACCAACTTCAAGGGCGAAAAAGAGTGTTATATTGATTCATCTATTCCGAATTACAAGTGGTTTAGACTTTCAACCATAAGATTGCAGAAAGACTCAGTATTCTTGGATCAAAGTCCAGTTGCTATATTTAATTCTGATACAATTTATTCCGTGTCTAACGGTGGCTTTTATTACTACAAAGGCAAGTATGAAAACCTGAACGATTCTTTAATATTAAGGTTGGAGATAGATCATTGTGATTACTGTCCAGTTCCCATCAAAGCTAATAAGGCTTTCAGCACCAAGATTCTTACGGCAAAACGCAAAGGGAAAGATTTATTGATTAATGGTTATTTGTTCACTCCAAAGACTGGAATGTAAATTTGGAACTATTGAAGGATCATATTGAATTGAATTTATCATATAATATTTTCAATAGTACTGTTTGTGATTTCCTGACATTGCATGCTATTTTTTGTATATGAGAGTATCCAAACATTTGAAAGTCCTGTTGATGGTTTTTATTGATCAGCATCCTAGCATCAATAACGATTATAGTATCAACAGGCTTTTTGCAAGTTCGTCTGTGCTGCCAGATACAATTAGTGTTGCAAAAAAGTTACTTCTTAAGCAAGCATTTATTGTTGTTAAGACTGAGAAAAACACTGTGAAATATTTTGCTATTACAACGGAAGGGAAGCTATTCCTTGATTCACTAAACCTGGAATCTTATCTGTTCAAATACACAATGAAAATTGACAAGACAGGATTTATTAATAGCCTTGTCAGAAAAGTTATTGCAAGTAAGTCAATTTGAGTACCTATTGCCGGCACAGTTATTTCAGCTCTTTTTGGTAGTACTTGTAAAATCATTAAACCAAAATGAGATACTTTTCCTGAAACTAAATTAGGAAAAGCCTCAATTGAATAAACAGCAAAAACCATTTATCTTGGATGCTGTAATAGGAGACACACCGTAAGCAATGAGCGATATACTTTACTCTATAGAATGTTCGATTGACCCTGCTAAAATTGGGAAGGCTTATCCTCAAACGGATGGCATGGGAGGGAATTATAACCTGCATGGGCCAAATTCTGTTTGGAATATTTTAGACTATTCTGAAATTAATTTTATCCCGAACCTCAACTACTTCATTATAGACAAAAGTGCAATTTTAACAGATTTTGTTAGTACCGCGTTAATAGCTTCTGCTGGATTTTTAGTGAATAACAGAGTGCGGAAATTGCTTGACAGTTACTCAATAAAAAATCATGTTTATTATGACGCCACTATCAAGTTTAAGAATTCTTTGCTGAATAATTACTCTTGGCTTCATTTTACATCTAGTGACGATGATCTGATTGACTTTGAGAAGTCGTCTTTTATTTTGACAGAACCATTACCTTTCTTTAGAACTCAAGTAATTGAAATATGTGAAAAGTCAAAATCAGAAATCTTTGAAATTAGAAAAAGAGAGCACACATTAGCGCTATTTCCCAATCAACTTGTCTTTACATCGAATAGTAAACAAGATTTTTACTCATTTTCATTTTTGCGCCAGAAGCATTATATCACTGAGAATATTTTCTCAAGCATTATGACTGAAGAAATATCAGGTGTTGACATCTATCGGCACAATTTCAGTTCGAGATAAAATACATCAGTTAACATCAACTTGTTTGGAACTCAGGTATTGTTTGAATATGTCATTATTATCCATAAATTGTATAGCCGACAACACAACATAAATCTATGAAAAAGACACTATTGCTTTCGCTATTGACCGTTTTAACATTTATTACCGCCTGCAAAAAAAACGATCCCGCAACCAACACAGACAGCGAATTCTACTATGAAGCCACTATCGATGGCGCGAAGTATAAAGTTTCAGCACCGCCAGATAACGCAAATCCTGATTTTTCCGCTGGCTCAGGACTAACTGCACTTGGATTTGACGCTACATACACATCCAATATTTCGGACTACAGGCCAAACGGAACGGGAATGTTCGTGTCAAAAGGTATTCTGATTGACTATCTAACTTCTACCGATCAGGAGTTCAGAAATTTTTTCGCACCCGGCATCTACAACTATGCACCTACATTCAGTGAAGGGGTGACTATAGCCTGGGCTGACAAAGCAGGTAAAATTTGGGTCACCGACAACGCACCAGAAGACCAAACCGGAAGCAGTTTCAGAATAATTAGTAGCGAAGACAGTCCAGGTGATATTAGGGGAAGACTATATGTAAAAACCAAGATACAATTCAATTGTAAACTTTACGATGAAGCCGGAAATGTAAAGCAGGCATCTGGTACCTATGTGGGCTTGTTTGGCAAAGTAGAATGACCAAATATAATCAACACAACCCTTTGAATTGAAAAGTCCAATAGACCAGGATTCGCTGCCAGATTTTGCTTGGGCAAACTAACCAAGAATATGCAGCGATAATTAATGATGTCACTATTTTCCCTAAATTGTATTATCAACAACACCAGATTAATCTATAAAAAGGACACTATTCCTCGCTATCCTGACCATTTCCACAATTCTATCTTCCTGTAAAAAAGACGACCCTTCTGGTGATTCAAACGGGGTATTCTATTATGAAGCCACTATTGATGGTGTCAAGTACAAAGTATCTATACCCTTAGACAATTTCGATCCGAATCTCGTCGCCGGATCTGGCATTGGTGGCAGCGACGATGTTGTATTCTCTTCAAATGTTTCAGACTATAGGGCTAGTGGATCAGAACTGGGTATCTCCAAGGGTGTGATGTCTGATTATATCAACTCCACAAACCAGGAATTCAGAAACTTCTTTGCACCAGGCAACTATAACTACTCTTCTTATGGTCAAAATGGTGTGACCATTGACTGGTTAGACAAATCCGGCAAACTCTGGTCTACCGAAAATGCCCCCGGCTTTCAAAACGGGAGTAGTTTTAAAATTGTTTCTATAGAAGACAGGGAAAACCCATTGGGAACCCTTTATATTAAAACAACCATTCAATTCAGTTGCAAACTTTACGATGAAGCAGGCAATATGAAGCAGGCAACGGGTACCTATGTGGGCCTGTTTGGCAAGATATAGTAAAACAGGGACCAATTGTTTCGCGCCATCTGTCTATTTTATGTTCAAAATGTACTCGAAAGGAATTATTTTGATGTTTTCTTTATTGTCTTTTATATCCTGCAGAAGGATTAAAGATGAAGGCATTAAGGTTTATGAAGACACGAAGAAATCCATCAAAAACAAGAAGGATGATGTTGTTGACGATTTGATTAGCACCTACGATCCTAATCATCCCGATACAAAGTACAATAGAAAACGGTTCTCCGAATTCTTTCTGTTTAGTCCAACTGAAGATGTCAAAAATCTTTATTGCTATGCTGACGAAATGGGAATTGACCATAAGTATCAGTTCTCATTCAATTGCAATCCTGCCACAATTGCTCGTATCGTAAATAACTTACAACTTAAAAAAGGTACGACATCAGAAAATCGAGGCATCGGCTTGTCTGTTAAGTTTCCATGGTGGGATGCAGCTTTGATTGAAACTTTAGATCCATATTACAAAACAGGTGAGCACGAGACGTATTGGTATTTATGGTACGACGGCGCTGATCAAAAGGCTTACTATTTCTCATATGATATGTAAACTGAAAGGACTCATAGCCCAGGCTTGTATTTATGCCTGTGCTGTCGTAACTTAGGTTGAAAAGTGTCAGCCAGTTTAAGATGGCAGACACCATAAGTGAAACCCCGGCAGCACAACGCTAACCATAGAACACTAAATAAATGAAGCTGAACACTGTTAACTTAGGTTGGTACCAGATTATTGGTGGGGCAATCGGAATAGTCACAATTCTCTTATCGTTGACCACAATAGATCTGGAATGGCCAAACGCGCTGGTGTTCTTACCAGCAATTATTTTATGGTCCTTCTCAATTATTACCGGTTTATCCTGCCTAAAGGAATCAAACAATGCAATCAAGTTAACCAAACTGTGTCAAGCCTTTCAAATTTTTTGGTTCGCAATTTTAGGATATGCATTCAGTTTTTGTTCCGGTATTTATCTAAATGTCGGATTGGATGTTACAGAGTCTTTTAACCTCACCAGCGGAATTGGCATATCCAAATATGAACTCATGATTAATAAGGAGAAAGAGAATGCCTTCGTTTCAATTAACTTAATCCCTATCTGTATTTTGTATTTGATAGATAAAGGTGTGACCGCAAAAAATGCAAAAGAAACAACCGTATAGTGAAATTCAAAATGCTCCGTAGCCAGTATTGGCACTTGTTGATTATAATCCCAGGCTAAACTGACTACCCACACCAATGAAAAATATTTTAGTGCAATCTTGCTGCTGATGGGATGTATTGACAAGAAGAATACAAATGCTATTGTATGCATTTTAAAGAACAATTCTACAGGCATTGATTTGATAGCATGTGATTCGTTGTGGGTTGGCCAGTATCCGCTAGTTGATGATGCTATCGACGTATTTTTGGATGATGTAAAGCATGATGGAATACCCGATGTTTTTATTTGTACAGGTATTAATGAAAGACAATATATTGGATAGTCAAGGACTGCTTGAAACATTTCCTGAGCAGTTTATTTTCGATCCCGCAAATTATGCCTCGTTTGCTTATGAAAACGCACGACTTCGGGGGCAAAAATATTATCATCGCTTAAACTTTCATAGTCCAAAAATCCCCTACCCGCATTGCGTATTCTCATTGAAGATATATAAAATGATAAAAAAGACTCTACTATTTACATCACTTATCTATTTCACTAGCTGCCAATCAATACCAAAGGAAGAAACACTTAAAGAAATTGCAGTGTTGTCTTCCGGTATATCAGACAAGGAGTATTGCCGCAAATCTCTACCTGACAACAAGCATCAAAAACAACTAGAATTACTTTTATCTCAAACAGGTTATGACTGCTATACCCTACAAATGAATGGTCGCAATGGTAAAGAAGACAGTGTTCTCATCCTTAAGAAACACGGGGCACTTTCCCAAAAAATACTTTTTTATGATTTCGCCAGTCGAACAAGAGAGCTTAAGACTTGGGACTATCCTAATGCTGGAGACAAAAGGGAAAAGGTTGCAAACAGAACTTATTTGCAAACGGTTGGGTTTGATTGATACACCTTTAACTATAGAATAACAACCTAAGTTATTTTCCAGTTTGAATCGAGCGATATAGTAATTATTTTTCTGCTATAAGCATTTACCCAAGTTGATACCAATATCACATCGAATGACTACAACTGCTTTTAACATAAGCCGTATATTATTTAGATACCTGTTATGCATTTCCCCTTTTTTGGTGCTTGGCTGTAAGTCTAAACACAAGCCTAAATCGGAAAGTTCAATAGTTCCTGCTGACTTCCAAATACCAATGTCCAATAAACAAATACTTGGTGAGTGGGAGAAGCAATACCCTTTTGCAACTGAACATATTTCTATTCTACCGGGTGGGCGTTTTAAGTATGTTCATCATGGATGCACGGGCATAAGCTACTCAGAAGGTAATTGGAATCAAGCCGGTGATAAAATAACTTTGCAATCTGACAGCAACTATATCTCTGATCCATTTGAATCGGATAAAAAAATGATAACAATTCAAGTTGACAACCCTCAGGAATCAGATACAAGTTTCTTTATACCCGATATCATTCATTATCAGCGCAATAACCTTCAGCTTGATTCGTCCAGGGTTTACTTCTCAGACAAAAGATTCGTCATACGTAACGGTAAACTGGCTGATTTTACATCGGAAGGTGTTGATACAATCTGGATCTTTAGAAAAAAAACCGGTCAACTTAATTTCAAAGTGCAATAGAACTCGGGGAAACTATGAAATCAATTGTTTGTCTAAGTCTTATCCTATACCTAACCGGCAATGCCATCTATGCTCAAGACAGTACTGACATCGCTTTTATTGAAAAGCAACTCAGAAGCATCCAGCCAGAATCTAGCTTATTCTACTCAGACAAACCCATGCAGGATATTTATCTGCAGTTCAAAAAATCTATCAGGAAGAAAGTTGTGAACCATAAAAATGATACACTCACCATTTCAAATAAAGAGATAAAGAAAATCAGCAATGCGCTGAAAATAAACATGCAAACCACATATAAAGACGCCATATTTAATAAATCAAAAAGAGTTCCTACTAGCGAAATAGTTTCAGTTGTTGAATCACATAATCAAAATATCCTCGACTCTCTAACCCATCTGGACCGATCAAAAATGCCAAAAAAACAAATCTTGCACTGGGCATTCTCGTTTAGTAGACCCCTTTATTTCCGCGACAAAAAATGGATGCTATTTTATCTTTTATACTACCAAAATTCTAATGGCCAGCATGGTCTATATCTTTATAAATGGACGAATAATGACTGGGAATATTGGGGCATATTACAATCCGGAGCTTGGTAATTTTTTGATATTGTAGTCTATAAGTCAGAAAACATGCAAACACAAAAGCCTTAATTTCCTTACCTTCCTGCATAGTACAACTCCAAACAACCAAACCTGATTGTAGCTATGCAGCCAACCCCTAAGTCCGCGTTCATTGACTCCAAAAAACACCTGCTCATCCTGGATGCCCTTCGCGGTATCGCGGCCATCATGGTCATCATCATGCATACCTTTGAACTGTTCTGTAAAGGGGATTACCATAAACTCTTTATCAACCACGGCTACCTCGCCGTGGATTTTTTCTTCATGCTCTCCGGTTATGTTATGGCCCATGCGTATGACGACCGATGGAACACCATGACCATCGGGGATTTCTTTAAACGAAGACTGATCCGCCTGCATCCGCTCATCATTTTGGGCATGACCCTCGGCGCTATTTTCTTTTTCTTCCAGAAGTCTGATGTATTCCCAAATATTGCCAACACCTCCGTTGCACAACTCCTGCTCACCCTCGTCATTGGATATACATTGATCCCTATTCCGGTATCCATGGACATCAAGGGCTGGACCGAAATGCACCCGCTCAACGGCCCTGCATGGTCGCTCTTTCTGGAATACATCGCCAACATCCTCCACGCGCTTATTCTTAGAAAACTATCTAACCGCATCCTCTTCATCCTGGTTTGCATCGCCGCAGCGGCTTCCTTCCACCTCGTACTCACCAACAAGTCGGGCGATTTCATCGGCGGCTGGTCGTTCACACCAGAACAACTCCGCGTAGGCTTCACCCGCCTGCTCTTCCCCTATATGGCAGGAATGTTGCTCAGAAGAATGGTGGCCCTGAAAGCAGGCAAAAACACCTTCCTCCTCACCGGACTGCTGCTCATCACCGTACTCAGCATGCCAAGAATCGGTGGATACAATAACGTGTGGACCAATGGCCTCTACGAAGCCCTCGTGGTGGTATTTGTTTTTCCGATGATTATCTACCTGGGTGCCATCGGTGATGTAAAACATCGCATCACCGAAAAAATCTGCACCTTTCTGGGAGACATATCCTATCCGTTGTACATCACTCATTTCCCCTTCATCTGCATGTACTACGCATGGACCTATAACAACAACATCACCATAGAACAGGGCGCTCCTATCGGCATTGCGTTGATCATCGGCTGCATCGCCTTCGCCTATGCCGCCTTGAAATGGTACGATCTGCCCGTCCGCAAATGGCTGGCCAACAAATTCATTTACGATTCAAAAAAATAATAACGGCTATGCTCAACCGAAAATACCTGTACATCATCACATGCCTGCTCCTGGCTTTCACTGGCACGCAAGCGCAGGATCAACATCGATACCAAACCGATTTCTCCAAAGAAGAATTCGCGGCCCGGCGTACTGTGATCTTCAACAGCATCGGTAACAAAGCCATCGCCCTGATTCAAGGTGCTTCGGGCATCCCGGGCTTCACCGTCTTCCGGCAGGCCAATAATTTTTACTACCTGAGCGGCATCGAAGCCGCCCACGCCTACCTGCTGCTGAACGGAAGAAACAAAACCACTACCCTCTATCTTCCCCATCGGGATGAAGGCATGGAACGCAACCAGGGCAAGGTGCTATCAGCAGAAGATGCCGCACTCATCAAACAACTCACCGGCATTGAACAGGTCAAGGGCATTGAATTTTTATCGATGGATCTCATCGGCACCGGCCTCATCAGACCGCCGGCACCTATCCTGTTCACAGAGTTTAGTCCGGCCGAAACAGGCAACGATAGCAGGGACGAGATCCTCGCGGGCCAGGCCCGTGACGCCGCCGATCCCTGGGATGGCAAGCCCACCAAAGAAGCTGCCTTCATCCAAAAGATCAAAGAGCGGTACCCACAATTTCAACTACAGGATCTCAGTCCCCTGATAGATAGCATGCGTTCCATCAAGAGCCCTACGGAGATTGCACTCATCCGCAAGGCCACTGAAATGGCGGGCTTCGGCATCATGGAAGCCATGCGATCCACGCAACCCGGCATCTATGAATACCAGCTGGATGCGGCAGCCAAATACATTTTCTACCTGCACGGTGCTCGTGGCGATGCCTACCCGTCCATCATCGGCGGTGGCACCAACGCCTACATGGGACATTATTTTCACAAGACTGATGCATTGAAAGACGGAGATCTGGTGTTGATGGATTACGCACCAGACTATAGATACTACACAAGCGATGTGACGCGCATCTGGCCAGTGAATGGAAAGTTCACGGAAGAGCAGAAAGCGCTCTATAATTTTATTGTTGCATACAGGGACGCTTTATTCCGCTACATCAAACCCGGTGTTACCTCTGGTGAAGTGCTGGACAAAGCAGCTGCGGATATGAAACAGTATATCGTTGGCAAAAAATTCCTGAAACCAGCGCACCTCAAGGCAGTGGAAGATGGCATTCGTTTTCGCGGACATTTTCAACATCCAGTGGGCATGGCCGTTCACGATGTGGGTGTGGTTCACAACATCCCGCTCAAAGCCGGCATGGTCTTCACCATCGATCCTATGATCTGGATCCATGAAGAGCGGCTCTACATCCGCATTGAAGATGTGGCCCTCGTCACAGAAACCGGCGTGGAGAATCTCAGTGGATTTGTGCCCTCAAAATTAGAAGAGGTGGAAGCGATGATCAAAGAAAAAGGATTGACTGAATTCAGGCCTGCAATTCAATTACCTTTGAAGAAGCCGTAAATTGTGACAGGAAATCAGATTGAAATATTCTCTACATCTGACGGAAAAATTCAAGTTGAAGTACAGTTTGAAGGTGACACCTTTTGGCTCAGCCTCAATCAGCTTGCAAGTTTATTCGAAAAGGACAAATCTGTGATTTCCAGACACTTAAAGAACATTTTCCAGGAAGGAGAATTAGATCGAAATTCAACTGTTGCAAAAAATGCAACAGTTCAGCAAGAATCCAACCGCCAGATCAGAAGGGAAATTGAGTACTTTAACTTGGATGCAATTCTATCCGTAGGCTACCGGGTGAATTCTAAACGAGGCACCCAATTTCGCCAATGGGCTACCCAAAGACTCAAAAACTATCTGATTGAGGGAATGGTATTAAATGAAAAAAGGCTTGCTCAAAAGAACCAAGAAATTCAAATCCTACATAATGGCATCAGAATCCTTAGCAGAGCCATTGAAGAAAAAGCATCAACTTCGGAAGACTTCACCTGGCTCCACCAATTCAGCATCGGGCTTCAATTACTTGACGACTATGATCACGAAGCACTTGATTCAAAAGGAAGGCACACCAATGAAGTCAGTTATCCGGACTTTTCAGTGTACACAGATGTAGTGAATGCCATGCGTTCCGAATTCAATTCCGGAGTCTTCGGCAAGGAAAAAGATGATGGATTTAAAAGTGCTATCCAACAAATCCGGCAGGGATTTGGAAACGAAGACGCATATCCTTCAATTGAAGAGAAAGCCGCAATGTTGCTATATCTCATCATTAAAAATCATGCTTTCGTAGATGGCAACAAAAGAATAGCAGCAGCATGCTTTTTGTTATTTCTCGATCAGAATAATCTCCTATATACAAAAAAAGGGAATACCATAATCAGTAACGAAGCACTTGCAAGTATTACCTTGTTCGTTGCTGCCAGCAAATCGGAAGAAATGGAAACGGTTAAGAATTTAATTGTTAGTATTCTAAATAGAGCCTTCTTGGTTCAATAAACTACTCGCATGAAGTACCGGCTATTCTACATCATCATCATCCTTCATATCTCACTCAACCTTTTCGCAGACACCTACCCCAAAGATCCGCGTATCGATATCATCAATTACTCCTACAAGATCAAGCTCTCTGATGCCACAGATAAAATAGAAGCCGAGGCTACTATTGAAGCAAGATTCCTCGCAGATGGCGTAACAACGCTACGACTTGATCTCACCAACGCTGGCACAGACGGAAAAGGCATGACTGTCAGTAAAGTAATCAGCGAAGGGAAAGAACTGACCTATACACACCAAAACAACGTCTTACTGATCACCCTGCCCGCGGCCAGCAAAAAGACTAACAGACACGCCTACACGATCATCTACAGCGGCATCCCTGCGACAGGACTTAAGATCGGCAAGAACAAATACGGAGAGCGTACGTTCTTTAGCGACAACTGGCCGGATAAAGGCCGGCAGTGGTTGCCGATGGTGGATCATCCCTACGACAAAGCCACCTGTGCATTTATCGTCACCGCGCCCGCGCATTACCAGGTAGTATCTAATGGATTGAAGATTGAAGAAACCGATCTACCGGATGGCAACCGCCTCACGCATTGGAAACAGTCGGTCCCCATCGCACCCTGGTTGTATGTCTTAGGTGTAGCGAGGTTCGCCGTACAGGAAGTAGATCAGTTTGAAGGGAAATCCATCCAGACCTGGGTGTATCATCAGGATCGGGAAGCAGGCTTCTTTGATTTTGCTGAACCTACTAAAAAAGTCCTCGCCTTCTATAGTGACCGCATCGGTCCATTCGCCTATGAAAAATTGGCCAATATCCAATCCAACAGTGTAAGCGGCGGCATGGAAGCTGCTTCGGCTATCCTTTACAGTGAGAGCTGCGTGGTGGGCGATAGGAATGAACGATGGCGCAATGTGGTGATTCACGAGATCGCGCACCAGTGGTTTGGCAATGCCGTCACGGAATATGATTGGGACGATGTGTGGCTGAGTGAAGGCTTCGCCACCTATTTCACATTGCTTTTTATTGAACACCAATACGGAAAAGACGAATTCCAAAAGGGGCTGGCCAAAAGCAAGAAAACCGTGGATGATTTCTATGCAAAAAATCCGGATTACAGGATCATCCATAACAATCTGGACGACATGAATAAGGTCACCACCATCCAGACCTATCAAAAAGGTAGCTGGACCTTACACATGCTTCGCGGAATCTTGGGCGATGAGGTTTTCTGGAAAGGCATCCGCACCTATTATGCGAAGTATATGAACAGCCATGCCACTACTGCTGATTTCATCAGCATCATGGAAGAAGTCTCCGGCAAGGAATTGAACTATTTCTTTGACCAATGGCTGTACAAGCCCGGCACCCTGCGCATCAAAGGCAACTGGCGTTACGATCCCGCACGCAAGGAACTGTTGTTGCAACTCAACCAGACACAAACCGATGGCAGTGCATTCACCATGGCCATCCAGGTAGACATCCGGCAAGGGGGAAAGCAGATCCGCAAAACCATCACGCTATCCGGTAAGAGCAATACCATTAGCGTTCCGCTAGACAGTGCGCCTACGGAAATTACTCTAGATCCTGATCATTGGGTATTGATGGATGCAGAGATGAGCAAATTGTAAAGCATCGACGATAATTGAAAATCTATTTACCGCGGCATCATCACATTCCTGAACTTCCCCTGTACCCTCAAAGAATCATTAAGCGTACCTGAACGAAACATTACCGCATCAAACTCACACTCCATGATGTAATGGAACAACGTATCATTGATCTTTTCTAAGCGGGTAACCCGGAAAAAACCATTGTTTCTTGGATTAGCTATGGAGGAGTATGTAATGCCATCCTTTTGATAACCTACGAAAAATCCAGGCCTTACTGTCAAACTAGGTAGAAACGTTAAAAAGCCCATAGGATAACTGCCAACCTTCAGCTTTGGTAAAAAATAAGAAAGCGGGGGATCGAGATTGGGAATCAATGTGTCAAGCATGGTAACAATGAAAAAATTACTATTCTTATATCTTCCCATTAAAGAATTAATACCAAAAGATCCTAAAACTTGAGGACTCGACTGAAGGAAAAAGTTATCACGAGAAGAATTTGACAGAATAGAATCGAGTGACTGTGATCGCGACGTATTATCGTATTTAGCACCCCAGTTGATTGTTTCATTACCTATGGTTGCTTTGAGATAAACGTCTTCGATGTTATCTATGGCAGTTGTGTCGTCTTTTTCGCAGGCCGCAAATATCAGCATCAAGCCTGCAATACAAATGATTTGTTTCAGCATGGTGTTTTTCTTTCCATTAAGTTACAATACTTATTTAACAACATGAAATTATCCAGAGGGCAGGTAAGGGAGTGGCAACCCCACCCCCTCACTCCTTTCCCTTATCCATCCATCTTCACAATCTTTGGTGTAAACTTCCCTACAATATCCACCAGCGATGCCTGCGATTGCATCACCATATTGATATCCTTGTAAGCAAACGGCGCTTCGTCTAACCCGCCACCCATCAAGGTTACACCGTGCTTTTTCAACTCCTCCTTCATGGCTTTATGCGTGATACTTTCCTGCGCCCTGGATCGGCTCATTAAACGGCCCGCTCCATGGGAAGCAGAATTCACCGCCGCAAGCTCACCTCGTCCTTTCACAATAAAGCCATTCGCCGTCATAGATCCCGGGATGATCCCCAGCACATCTTTACCAGCAGGTGTTGCGCCCTTCCGATGCACGATCACTTCCCTGCCATTCCAGATTTCTTTCCAGGCAAAATTATGATGGTTCTCCACACGCCGCATAGGCTTTCTGCCTAACTGCTTCGAGACCTTATCATGGATCACATGATGACAAGCCGAAGCATAGTCGCCCGCAAGATTCATCGCCATCCAATACTCCATACCTTCCTCCTCATCAAGATGCAGCCAGGCAAGATTCTTCACCCCCTGCGGCAGCCTGCGTTTGCTGATGGCGATCTTCGTGTAGTGGTTCGCGATATGTGCACCCAGGGCACGTGACCCCGAGTGCGTCAGCAAGCCCACATAGGTTCCGGGCTCTATACCCAGGATCTCATCTTTTGCGCCGATCTCCACCAGACCAAACTCTGCAAAATGATTTCCGCTTCCGCTGGATCCCAGTTGCATCCAGGCCCTTGTATGCAATCTCTTCAATAAAGGCAGTTCAAAAAACAAGGCCTGATCCATCACTTCATGATCCACACTTCTATCAAACTGTGCACCGCTGCCAAACAGTGTGCTTTCGTCCAACACCGATGTGAAAAAATCCCTTTTTCGATGCAACTCATCGGACCCAAAATCAAATACACTCAAACACATTCTGCATCCGATGTCTACACCCACTCCATAAGGGATCACGGCATTGTCCGTGGCCAATACGCCACCGATGGGCAATCCATAACCCTGGTGCGCGTCAGGCATCAGCGCACCCGCTACTGCAACCGGTAACTTAGCAGCTGCATACATCTGGTGCATCGCACCTTGTTCAATATGTTCCGTACCATAAGTGTTGAACTGGATACCTGTCTGGTTAAGGGACAGTTCCCCATACTGCTCTTCATCAGGCGGCATCAATTGCCCCGCGACGCTTGCCCAGACTTCATCATCCTTAAATGTCTCAGGCTTTTCCAAAATCTCCTTCAACACCTTCATCACATCTTCCCTGACACCGTGCTTAAACTTCCTGTGCACAATGTTCATCGCCATACTAATCACCGGTCCTTCCGGATAACCAATGGCCCTTAACTCTTTTCCTTTTATGGTTAACTTTCCCATTTTTTTTGTTTTAAAAATTCATCACCTTAATAAATGTTCCGCAGGATCAGGCACCCTGGGCCTGCGGGGTTCTTCCACAGGAGGAACCGCTTCGCGTCTCGTGAAGAGACGCAACACAAACCTTACGATCCATATCAAAACCAACATTTTCATGACTTACCTCCTTCATGCAGACGCAACAAAAAACCCGGTCAGGCTTATGCACGACCGGGCTGTTCACATGAATGCGCTTGCGCTTACTCTTGCGTTCCTGATCGTGGTACGACGTTCCTGCGTTGAATATTCATTTTCAAAATTTAATGATCGATTCCGTTTCATCGTGAATCCATCGGGACACAAAAAAAGCCCCGCAGATTCAGGCGGGGCTTGTGTTGTATAAAGATCGATGATATATCTATCCTACGGCACAAGATGCCCCGCCACTGGTGCTATAGCCCATGGGGCTAAACCAGCTCATCTGTTTGCTATGTGATATGATGCGGAGCATTGTTCTTGTTTTAAAATGTTTGCGGATGCAAAGATGGAATTATATTTTTCAATTTACAAACAACATTGAAAAAATATTTTTACAAAAAAAGGAACGACTGCATCGCTCCTTTCTGATTTTCTGAATGTCAGTATTACAGTATGCCTGTATTCCATTTTACCATCCCAACAAATACGCAAAAATCAACGGCGCCACAATCGTAGCATCGCTCTCAATGATATACTTCGGTGTATGAATATCCAGCTTACCCCAGGTGATCTTCTCATTGGGAACTGCACCGGAATAAGAACCATAAGAGGTTGTTGAATCCGAGATCTGGCAGAAATAACTCCAGAACGGCACATCGGTCCACTCCAGATCCTGGTACATCATCGGCACCACACAAATCGGGAAGTCGCCCGCAATACCGCCACCGATCTGGAAGAAGCCCACGCCTTTACCGCCGCTGTTCGCACGATACCAATCACTGAGCATCACCATATATTCAATACCGCTCTTCATCGTGGTTGCTTTCAACTCACCTTTGATCACATAGGATGCAAAGATGTTACCCATCGTAGAGTCTTCCCAACCCGGCACCACAATCGGAATATTTCTCTCTGCTGCAGCAATCATCCATGAATTTTTGGGATCGATCTCGTACCCATCTTTCATCACGCCGCTCAGCAATAACTTGTACATGTATTCATGTGGAAAATAGCGCTCACCGGCGGCTTCTGCATCCTTCCAGATTTTCACAATGTTGTGCTGGATCTTCCGGAACGCTTCCTCTTCAGGAATGCAAGTATCCGTTACACGGTTCAATCCTTTCTCCAGCAGCTCCCACTCTTCCTGGGGTGTAAGATCGCGCCAATTCGGGATCCGCTTGTAGTGTGAATGCGCCACCAGGTTCATGATATCCTCTTCCAGGTTGGCACCAGTGCAGGAGATGATGTCTACCTTTCCCGCGCGGATGATCTCCGCCAGGGAAACACCCAGCTCAGCGGTACTCATCGCACCAGCGAGGGTGATCATCATCTTGCCACCTTCCGTCAGGTGTGCCTCATAACCTTTTGCTGCATCCACCACCGAAGCCGCGTTGAAGTGACGATAGTGGTGCATCATAAACTGGGAAACAGGACCTTTTGTCATAACCGTGATTTAGATCGGCAAAACTAAACATTTAATGCGGTAATTTGGCAATGCGGTAATGCGGCAATGTTAGCGAAGCCTACAACCTGCAACCTACAACCTTCAACCTCTATAGTGAATTTTCTCGCTCACGCATATCTCTCCTACAACCACCCGGAAATCCTGGTGGGAAATATGATTTCTGATTTTGTGAAAGGGAAGAAAAAGTTCGATTACAGCGACGGCATTCAGCAAGGCATCGCCATCCATCGGGCCATCGATAGTTATACCGATGAGCACCCCGTCAATAAAGAACTCAAGCAATTATTCCGGTCCGCTTATGGCCTCTATGCTAGTCCCATCATAGACGTAGTGCACGACCATTTCCTGGCCAACCACCCACCAATATTCCCCACAGAAAAAAGCCTGATGGATTTCAGCCAACAAGCCTATACCACATTGGCTCCCTATCTGCCTGTTTTCCCGGAACGCTTCGCACGGATGTTCCCTTACATGCGTTCTCAAAACTGGTTGTTCCATTATCGCAGCCTTGATGGACTCAGGCAAAGCATGGGTGGCTTACAACGCCGCGCGCAGCACATAACGGAGATGGATACCGCATTTTCGATCTTCAATGAACATTACACAACCTTGCAGAAAGGATTTGAAGCGTTTTTCCCTGAGTTGGTACAACACGTTGAGTTGGTTCGCAGGTCGCAGGGCGCGTAGGTCGCAAGATCAACGCCACCAAAGCGACCTCTCCAGCCTGCAACCTTCAACCTGCAACCTAAAATATCTTAAACCGTTCAACACTCGCCCGCTCCAACATCTCCCGATCATCCGGATGCGCAATATCAATTAATGCTTTTGCACGCTGACGAAGATTCTTACCATATAAATACGCAATACCAAATTCAGTAACGATGTAGTGCACATGCGCACGTGTAGTCACCACACCCGCACCTTGTTTTAAGAAAGGCACAATACGCGGAACACCTTTTGCCGTGCGTGAGGTAATCGCTATGATCGGTTTACCGCCCTGGCTCAGTGCCGCACCCCGCATGAAGTCCATCTGCCCGCCTACGCCGGAGAACTGATACGTACCGATGGAGTCTGCACAGACCTGGCCCGTGAGATCCACTTCCACCGCGCTGTTCACGGCACAGACCCTAGGATTCCTGCGGATCACATGCGGATCATTCACATAATCGATATCCAAAAATGCAAAGGCTGGATTATCATTTACATAGTCATACAATCGCTTAGAGCCCAAGGCAAATCCCGTCACCGCTTTATTGGGGTGAATACTTTTATACTTGTTGTTGATTACATCTTTCTCAAACAAATCGATAATACCATCGGAAAACATCTCTGTGTGCACACCCAGATCCTTATGACCACTCAATGCTTTCAACACCGCGTCAGGTATCGCACCGATGCCCATCTGCAAAGTGCTCTTGTCTTCGATCAGGCTCGCCACAAAATGACCCACCTTATGCTCCACCTCGCCCACTTTCTCACTGAAATTCGCTTCCTGCATCGGATCCTCACAGTATACCATGCTCTTGAACCGCGAAGCATGGATCAGCCCATCCCCATGCGTCCTCGGTGCATTCGGGTTCACTTGTGCAATAACAGCCTTCGCCGTATTCACCGCACTACGTGCCACATCTACAGATACACCCAATGAACAGTAACCGTGTTGATCGGGAACGGATACCTGCACAATGGCCACGTCAATCGGTAAGATATTTCGCTTGAACAACTCAGGGATCTCACTCAAAAACACGGGAATATAATCGGCCCGCCCCTCGTTCACCGCCTGTCGGAGTGTACCAGACACAAACATAGAGTTGAGCAAAAAAGATTTTTCGTAACCCGGCTTAGCGATCTCCAGGTCCCCATAGACCGATATGGAAACGATTTCCACATCCCTCAACCGATTGGCCTGCTTGGCCAACTCATTGATGATGAATACCGGGGTTTGGGCCGATCCGTGCATAAAGACACGATCGCCCGATTTAATAATAGACAAGGCCTCCTCAGGCGTGCTGTACTTGATATCTGCTTTCATTAGTGATGATTATCAGGGGCAAAAATAATCTGCCGGCCAAGTTTGGGACATGACTAAAGTTATTTCCAAAACCAACTTTGGCGGGTTATTTTTGTCAAAATTCTTTTCATGAGAAACCTGGCCCTGATGCTATTTTCCCTGATCCTCACCCTCTGTGCCACGGCGCAGAATGGCGCCAGCAAGCAGATTCCAGCCATCGACAAATCGCCCCTGGACATCAGCTACTACCCGGCCAACTATCCCATCCTCAAGATACAGGATCGCGGCACAGAACCATTGATCGCCAGGGTCATCTACTCCCGCCCGCAAAAAAATGGCAGGGAAGTGTTTGGCAACCTGGTTGAATACAACCAGATCTGGCGGCTCGGCGCAAACGAAGCTACCGAAATAGAATTCTACAGGGATGTAACCCTTGGCAGCACCAAAATCAAAAAAGGCCGATATACATTATACGCTTTCCCCAAACCTGAATCATGGACCCTCATTGTGAATCGTGAAACCGATACCTGGGGTTCATTCAAATACGACCAGAACAAGGACGTGGCCAGGTTTGAGATCAAGCCTGAAAAAACAACAGATAGCATAGAAAACTTCTGCATCTATTTCGAAAAAAGAACCGGAGGCATGTCGATGATTGTGCAGTGGGACAACCTGAGGGCAAGCGTTCCTTTCGGATTCTAGAGTAGGTCGCGACATCAATGCCCATTGCCAAATGCCAAATGACTTTCCTCAATGTGTTCCATCACCGGCATCATATCCCCCTCCGCCATCAACCCGCAACAACTGCGGGCGATGCACCATACCCTGCGGCACCGAGGCCCGGATGGGGAAGGGTTCTATGAACAAAACGGAATCGGCCTTGCGCATCATCGGTTACGCGTGATCGATACCAGTACCGCCTCAGATCAGCCTTTCCGGTATATGGATCGATATGTACTGGTGTATAATGGCGAACTATATAATTATAAAGCGCTCAAACAATCCCTTCAACAGAAAGGGTTTCATTTTCATACCGATGGTGATACCGAAGTGATGGTTGCGGCATATGCTGCTTACGGCCATGACTGCCTTGAACATTTTGACGGCATGTTTGCTTTCGCGATCTGGGATGAACAGGACAGAAGTTTGTTTGCGGCGCGTGACCGGTTTGGCGAGAAGCCGTTCTATTATCACTATAACAAGGACGCACACACGCTTTTATTTGCCTCAGAGATCAAAGCACTATTGGCTGCAGGCATCGATGCTTCAGTTAATCACGGGCTGCTCTATAACTATCTGACCCTCGGGCATACCAAACAAGTGGCCTGGCCCGATAATACTTTTTACGAACACATTTTTCAACTGCCGCCATCGCATTTTATATTGATGGAAGCCAACCAGGAGCCCGTGGTGGCCCGGTATTTTGACCTGGATAAAGAAGCGAGAGAAAGCCTGCCGGGACAAGAGGTCATGCAACGCTTTTCATCTTTGTTGCATACTGCTGTGCATACAAGATTAGAGGCCGATGTAGCTTGTGGGACCAGTCTTTCCGGAGGAATAGATAGTTCCACCATCGCAGCAATCTACAATCAGGGCAACAACACATCGTTCTCCCATCAGGCCTTCTCTGCAGTATTTCCCGGCTTTGCCAAAGATGAATCCGCGCAGATCAATCAGGTGAGCCAACAATGCGGATTGACCTCATACACCACAACGCCATCGGCACAAGACCTGGCGGATCAGTTGAAGTTGTTAATCTACCACCAGGATGAGCCTTTTAGTTCGGCGTCGGTATTTGCACAGTGGTGCGTGTATAAACTGGCAAAGGAAGTGGGCGTAACGGTATTATTGGACGGACAAGGTGCCGATGAAGTGCTCGGCGGATATACAAAATATACGCATTGGTTTCTGCAAGAACAGATCAAGAGCAAAGGCTGGTCCGAAGCACAAACCCAGGCTCAGGCTTTCCGGAAAAATAATTTCCTGGATGCATGGAGCTGGCGCAACCGCGTTGCAGCATTATTGCCCACATGGACGGCCATCAGTTTGAAAAAACGCGCAGTCAAACAACAAGAGCAGAACCCATACATTGATACGGACTATCGCCGCGCACACGCAGATGAAGATGGCATCTTCAAACCAACAGTAGACAAGCTCAACGATATTCAATACTTTGATCTGATGGGGATGGGTCTTGAAGAGTTGTTGCGATATGCGGACCGTAATGCGATGGCGCATTCGCGTGAGGTGCGCTTGCCCTTCCTGCAACACCAGCTGGTGCAGTTTGTACTCAGCCAGCCATCGGACTATCGTTTCAGAAACGGATACACCAAATGGATCTTGCGCGAGTCCATGAAAGATCTCTTGCCCAAAGAGATCGTTTGGCAGAAGGGCAAAACCGGTTTTGAACCTCCACAGGAACTTTGGATGCAGGACGAAGCCATCCGGAGCCTGGTGCAAGAAGGCAGAAAAAAACTTGTTGCACAGAAAATGCTGTCGCCAAAAGTGCTTGACAAGCCCATTGTTGCGGCAGCCAGCCATGCTGCGGATAATTTCGACTTCCGTTGTATGATTGCCGGTGTATGGCTTCCCTAGTTAATCCCTATTTTCGTGTCATGAAAAGGAACACGACGTATATCCATGCCGGTTCACATCCTGATCCGTCTACCGGCGCCATCATGACCCCGATCTACCAGACCTCCACCTATGTTCAGCAGGCACCCGGTGTGAACAAAGGATATGAATATGCCCGTTCACAGAACCCCACGCGTTTTGCGCTGGAAGAGGCTTTTGCAAAGATTGAGAATGGCAATTTCGGTCTGGCTTTTTCATCCGGCGTAGCAGCTACGGATGCCGTGATCAAACTGTTACAACCCGGCGACGAAGTGATTTGCGGGAATGATATGTATGGTGGCACCTATCGCCTGTTCACCAAAGTGTTTGAACGCTTCGGCATTGTGTTCTATTATGTGAATCAGCAGGAAGTGGAGAATATCCGCAAGGCCATCACAGACAAAACAAAACTCATCTGGGTGGAAACACCCACCAATCCGCTGATGAACATCGCGGACATTGAGGCCATCACAAAGCTGGCGAAAGAGAAGAAGATCATCACTTGTGTAGACAATACTTTTGCATCACCATACCTGCAAAATCCGCTGGATCTCGGTGCGGATATCGTGATGCATTCTGCCACCAAATACCTGGGTGGACACAGCGATGTGATCCAGGGTGCGCTCATGATGAAGGACCAGTGGCTGCGGGATCAGCTCTACTTCATCCAGAAAAGCTGTGGTGCCGTTCCCGGTCCGCAGGATTGTTTCCTGGTATTGCGCGGCATCAAGACCTTGCATGTGCGCATGCAAAGACATTGTGAGAATGGAAAGGCCATCGCGCATTTCTTACGAGACCATGCTAAAGTGGGCAAGGTGTACTGGCCCGGTTTCGAAGATCATCCCGGTCATGCCATCGCTAAAAAACAAATGCGTGATTTCGGCGGCATGATCAGTTTTGAACTGAAAAACAACAGTGTGGAATCCGCCACTAAACTGCTATCCTCCACCAAAATATTTGCCCTTGCAGAAAGCCTCGGCGGCGTGGAATCATTGATCAATCACCCCGCATCTATGACGCATGCATCTATTCCCCGCGAAGAGCGCATCAAGAACGGATTGAGTGATTCATTGATCCGCTTGAGTGTGGGTATTGAGGATGCCGAGGACTTGATTGAAGATCTTAAGCAAGCGATTGGATAGTTGCCGTTAAGGAAAGGGAGAAGATAAAGGGAGAGGTGCGAAGACAGCTTCACACTTCTCCCTTTATTTTCTCCCTTTACTCACCCGACTTCTTTGTCCAGATTTAAAACAGTCTGCAACAACACATTGATCCCATTCACTATATCGGCAGTTGTTGAAAACTCCTTGGGAGAATGACTTACGCCACCAATGCTTGGAATAAATATCATACCGGCTGGCGCGATAGAAGCGATATGCTGTGAATCATGCCCCGCGCCGCTTTGCATGAACTTCGTACTTAAACCCATCTTTCTTGCTGTAGCATCAATGGCTTTTTGAATATGCGGATCCGTTAATGCGGGTTCTATGCCGTTGGGCTGTCGATCAAAGCTGATCCTGGTTCCTGTTTCTTTGGCTATCAGCGCGGCGCGTTTTTCAATCAGCACAAAAAGCTGCTCAATTTTTTCTGCGGAGAGATCCCGGATCTCTAATCCCATCATTACCTGCCCGGGTATTACATTATAGGCACCGGGTTGCACAGCCATCTTCCCGATGGTACCCACATGCGATCCTTTCTCGCCATGCATCACTTCGTTCACCGCAATCACCAGTTTAGATGCAGCAAGCAAGGCGTCTTGTCGCATATTCATCGGCGTGGCCCCGGCGTGGTTCGCAAAGCCTTCTACTTTAACTTCCCAGTGTACAATTCCCACGATGCCCTGCACCACACCAATCTGTATCTTCTCTTTCTCCAAAATACCGCCTTGTTCAATGTGCAACTCAAGCCATGCATGAAACGCGCCTTTATCGCGTTTGCAGGAAGGGAGCTTGTCGGGATCACCGCCCAGTACTTTTATCCCTTCATAAATAGCGAGCCCGCTTTGCGTTTTTTGCTGCAGTTGCTCCTTTGTGAATCCTTCTGTCATCGCTTTACTGCCCACTGTACCACCCTCCTCATCTGCAAACACGATCACTTCTAATGGATGTTCCGTCACCATTCCCTGCGCATTCAACACTTCTATCACCTCCAGCGCGCCAATAGAGCCCACTGTTCCGTCATAGTTGCCGCCATCGGGAACCATGTCAATATGTGAACCAAATCCGATGGGCTTTAACGCATTGTTCTTCCCTTTTCGTTTTCCGATAATATTCCCAGCTGCGTCTATGGTAGGATTTAATCCGGCTTTCTTCATCAACTCCATAAACCATGCCCTTCCTTCTATATCACCTTTTGTATAGGCCACCCGATAACCGCGACCTTTATCATCAACGCCAAACTTCGCCAACTCACGGAGCCGCTGTTCTATCCGTTTGCCATCGACAGAAAAATTATCTCCGCCCCGTACACCCAACAAACCAAGTCCCAAAAGCGAAACCGATGACTGCCTGATAAATTGTCTTCTCCGCATAAAGTGTATTAAATAGCCATTAGCCATTAGCCAATAGCCCAAATTAAGTAGCTTTAAATATACAACATCTCTATGCAGACAGTCATTCTCTACGGCGCCAATGGATATACAGGAACCCTGATTGCGAAAATGGCCAGGGACCATGGCATTGAACCGATCCTTGCCGGAAGGCGCGAAGAAGCCGTACGCCCTCTGGCTGAGCAACTGGGTATGCAATGGGGTGTGGCGGATCTCGCAGATGCCACAGCACTGGATACCCTGCTGCAACGCGCTCCCATGGTGCTGCATGCCGCAGGTCCATTCAAGCGCACCGCCAAACCCATGATTGAAGCCTGTCTGCGCAACGGCAAACATTATACAGACATCACTGGCGAGATCCAGGTGTATGAAATGGCGAAAACCTTTGATGCTGCTGCCAAGGAAAAACAGATCATGATTATGCCGGGCGTAGGCTTTGACGTAGTGCCAACGGATTGTATGGCCATGCACCTGAAAAATAAAATGCCTGATGCCACGCACCTGAAACTTGCCTTCGCCGGCCTTGGCAGTGGTCTTAGCCATGGCACAGCCACCACCATGGCAGAAGGCATGGGTGAAAAAAGTGCGGCCCGTGTTGATGGAAAGATCGTTCCCGTACCACTCGGACATAAAGGCATGGAAGTAGATTTCGGCGTGAAGAAACTTTTTGTGATGTCTATCCCCTGGGGCGATGTTTCTACCGCGTACACCACCACCGGCATTCCCAACATCGAAACCTATACCGCACAACATCCAAAGACCTTTGCAAAACTGAAATACCAATGGGCCTTCAACTGGCTGCTCAGAACTTCGTTTATGCGTAACCGTCAGTTGAAGAAGATTAAGAACCGCCCCGCGGGTCCAACGGATGAGCAGCGGGCAAAATCACTTAGTCTGGTATGGGGTGAAGTCACTAATAGTAGTGGTAAGGTGGAAGTTGGAAGATTGAAGTGTCCGGAAGGATATACCCTAACAGCCATCACTAGTTTGTTGATTGCCAAAAAGATACTCAATGGAAACTGGAAACCCGGCTACCAGACACCTGCAGGTTGTTATGGCGAAGGACTGATCCTGGAAGTACCGGGTGCGAAATTCCTGTAACTTCAGGGCATGGAATCTGTGATATCCCTCGAGAATGTTTACAAATCATACGGAGACAAGATGGTGCTCCGCGGCATCAATCTCCACATTCAACCCGGTCAGGTGATCGGTTACATCGGCCCTAATGGCGCCGGTAAAAGCACTACTGTAAAGATCATCTGTGGTATCCTTGGCAACTATGCCGGTACCGTAAAAGTAGCGGGGATCGATATCCACAAGGATCCCATCGCGGCCAAAAGAAAAATCGGCTATGTGCCAGAACTGGCAGAACTGTATGAAGCACTAACGCCTTACGAATTCCTCAGCTATATGGCGAAGCTGCATGATCTTCCCACAACGCTGGCAGACGACCGTATTGAAAAAATGATGAACGCGTTCGGACTTGGCGGCAATATTCATCAACGTATGGATACCTTCTCCAAGGGGATGCGGCAGAAAGTACTGATCACTTCCGGCCTGATCCACAACCCGGAGATCATTATACTGGATGAACCACTCAGCGGCCTCGATGCTAACAGTGTGATCATCGTCAAAGAACTCATCGCGCGCCTGGCCAACGAAGGCAAAACCATTTTCTACTGTAGTCACATGATGGATGTGGTAGAAAAAGTGTCTGACCGCATTGTGCTCATCAACAATGGGGAAGTAGTTGCCGATGGCACATTCCAGGATCTGCAACAACAGTCCGGTAACCTCGGCAGTCTGGAAAATGTTTTTGCATCCCTTACGTCAGGACAGGAATCCGCCAACCAGGCGCAGAATCTCATCAATGCATTGAACGATGGCCAATAAACGCTCTGCAGTGAACCGTTTCTTACTGGGCCTGATCATGTTGCCCGCTCCCGTATACAGGAGAATGGGGGTGAACACATCCCATCTCTACCAAGTGCTGGACATGAAACTGCTTTTGGATGATCGCAGGCCAAACAGCCTGATCCGCAAAAATTCCAATGCTGATGAAAGTAACAACAAACCTTTGCTGGCCTGGTTTCTGATGGCCCTGATGGGACTCATTTTCATCATTCCCATCATCACGATCAACGATCCCGTAACAGCGTTGACGGCATACTATGGCATGTTCATGTTTTTTCTTGCGGCCACCCTCATCAGTGATTTTACTTCTGTGTTGATCGATGTGCGTGACAATGCCATCATCCTGCCCAGACCTATTTCAGATCGAACTTTTCTATTATCGAGGCTGCTACACATCATCGTCTACATCACCAAGCTGATCATCCCGATGACCATTGCCGGATTCATTACCATCGGCATTCGCTATGGAATAACCGCGGTGCTGATCAATCTATTGCTCTTGCCCTTCGTGGTGATGTTCACCATTTTTCTGGTGAATGCAGCCTACCTCGTCATTCTAAAAATCTCTACACCGGAAAAATTCAAATCAATCATTACGGGATTCCAGGTTGGTTTTGCCATTCTGATTTATGCGGGCTATCAGGTACTTCCGCGTATGATGGATCGGGCTAACCTGGAAGGTTTTGCACTACCTGAGAAATGGTGGACCTTGCTGATACCGCCAGCCTGGTTTGCCAACGCTTTCAGTGTCCTCTCAAGGTTGGATGGCTCCGCTTTTCAATGGTTTGCTGCATCCCTTGCCTTGCTCATTCCCATCGGCAGTCTGTGGTTGATCGTACGTGTGTTTGCACCATCCTTCAATCGTAAACTCGGGATGATTGCCGGATCTGGCTCAGAATCCTCCACACCCACAGCATCCTTGGGAATTCGAAAACAACATTGGTCCGCATCTCTTGCACAGCGTTTTACAAAAACAAAAGTAGAAGAGACGGGATTTTCACTGACCTGGAACCTCAGTAGCAGGCTTCGCGATTTCAAACTCAAGACCTATCCATCTCTAGGTTACATGGTGGTACTGGCCGTAATCTTTCTAATGCCGAGAAAAAATGTTTCACTGGAAGAGGCGCTGCAAAATATGTATCAATCGCGCGGGATCATGTTATCCCTGATCTATTTCACAGGCCTCTTCATGTTACAGGCTCTCTCCTATGCCAGATTCACGGAAAAAGAAAGCGCTTCATGGATCTTCTACGCCCATCCTATTGCGAAGCCCGGTGAGATCATCATCGGATCTGCAAAAGCGATCCTGATCAAGTTCTACGCACCCTTTGTGTTGATCATTACCATCGTGCTGATCTTCCTGATGGGTTGGCAGGTTTTGCCGGAGGTTATGCTTGGAGTGGCCAATATGCTCTGCATGGCATTTGCTAATATTTTACTGGTAGGCAAATATTTTCCATTCTCAAGGCCCTTGGCGGATCAGCAAAAAGGAGGCAATATGATCAACAACCTGGTGATCGTTTTCCTGCTGGGTATCGTGGTCATGATCCACTATGTATTGAAATTTGCACCCCTTTGGGTCACGGGAATCGTGATTATCCTTTCTGCCGCTACTGCCTTTTTATTAAGTAACAAGATCAGGCAATTGCAGTGGCAACAAATGAGCCAGCGTTAGTCCTTACCCTGCGGCCCGCTCCAGCGCTTCGGTCAGGCTGCGCATCGCTGTTGGCGTAGGGGATATATCGATGAATTTATCTGTAATCACCCGCTGCTTGTACACCACAAAAACATTTCCTTTCAGGTTGTTTAATTTGTTCAGGTGTATTTCGGATTCCTCATCGGAAAATGAAGGTATATAAGTTAAGGCAAGATGTTTGATCTGCAACGACTGCCCGAGTGCAGCAAGCTCACGGTTACGCGTAGCCGCTGAATAGTTTTGACCATCTCCATAAACGAGATATACTTTCAAATAGGGAGCCCGCTTTACACTCTGCTGCTCCAGAAAACTCAGCCACTGCTTCACTTCATCCCAGTTAGGATCAGCACCGAGGAAGTAGATGATCCCCTGGTACCGCCCATACTTACACACCGGACAAGCCCTGCTGCCTTCATCCGGACCCCATGCATGAAAAGGCATGAACGAGGGCTGCTCTTCTCCCACCGCCAGCCCAATGGTCTTAGGTTTCGTTTTCATAGCAGGATGATCCGGTATATTCAACCCGAGTATAATGTTTCGCTCCGCCACCTGCACGCCGTTGATCATTTCAGGTCTTAGCACTCCCGTTCCACCGCGCGATGATCGTTTTTTTCGTTCCGCACCCGTCAACAGCTTATCATCATCAAACTCACATTCATCGATATAATATTCACTCATCCCCGGCTCCTTCACCACCATATGAATATGGGCAGGAATATTACTGTTGGGATAGGGTGCCGGCCTTGTCGTGTATAGCGTGTACCTGCCCTCTGCATCGGTCCGCATCCAACCTCGGATATGCCCGTGGCGCCTGACACCATCAGGCATGGTTGACCGGTAACTGTACAAGCCTGCATGATCCGTCTGCCAGTAATACAGCAGGATCCCCGCAGCAGGCGTTTTCCCATCGATCTGAAATACCCTTCCTTTCATCACAAGCTTCTGCCCCGGCTCCTGCCAACCTGCACTTGTATCCACGGCATCGATTGCTGCCGGTTGGCCGATGTACATATACTCGCAGGTCTCGCAACCTCCACCTACAATGAGAGAGTCTGCCTTGGCCATGGGTGAAGTTTGGGATCGATGGGTCTCTGATTGGCATCCCATCCAAACACTGAGCATCAACAATAGAATAACCATACGCATGATTTTTAGCAGCAAGATGCAATCTAATCAAGGCCTTTTCCAAACCGGGTTGGCTGAGTGGAGGGATATGTGGGCTAAGCGGAGTGAGGTTTTTCCATGGCTTCCCAAAATGCCTGCGCATAATTTCTGCTGAGGCGAAGCAATACGCCATCGGACAGCAATACATCATAATCGCCATTTCCCCTGGAGGTCCATTTGATGACCGATTGGGTATTGACGATAGCGGACCGATGAATACGGATAAACCTACTATCCAGTTGATCCAAGATACCAGAAAGACTCTGCGCGTGGAGATGCTTTTTCCCATCGGCATGAATGGCGATATAGGGATCCGCAGTTTGAATATAGCTGATGGATGATACCGGTATGGGGATAGAGGTTTTCCCCTGGGTAACCAGTAGTTTGTTTGAGGGCTCAGATACAGGTGAGAGGAGGGAGTTTGGAGGTTGAATCGATCTACCAACTGGTATCAGGTAAAAATACAATCCCGCATACATCAGCAGGTATTTCACCAGGTCAGACGAGATGGTGTAGTACAGGTTTTTTTGGAAGCCGTAGGTATGATCCATGAATACCATCGATACCAGCCACAGACCTAATGCATACACAACCATGTGCACCAACATTGCCAGGATGGAAATGCCTGCAAGATCAGCACTAGTGGGTTGAACTTTAGCTCTCTTTACCCATTGACGGGTTATGAAAAAAATGGGAATGGCCAATAGCCAGTATGCGCTGAACAGGAGTGATTCATTCCAATAAAAAGAAGATCCCATACGGCGGGCCGTCAGCAGGTCCTGCAACATCATGAAGCCCGTCATGCCAAGACCAGCAAATATCAGCAGGCCGTATTGGTCTCTTCGATTGTTGCCTGATTGGATTGCCCATGCCATACAATAAAGATAAGCAGGGGGCACCGTCTCATCAAGTCAGCCTTCACTAATTCTTTGTGATAAATTTCTTCGCGAGCTTGGGATAGGCCTTGTGCACCGTCTGCGCATCAAAGGCATCGCCCCTGATCACAAACTCCGGTGTATAACTGCAGGGGATCTCAAATCCCGTTTTCATTTTATAGATCTTGGATGCCACATACAACAATCCCTCCCAATCTTCCTGGGTCTCGGATTTGATCCATGCGGAACAAGACTCCGGATCTTTCAATGTGGCATAGAAACGATCCCTACCCTGCGAGATCAGGTATTGCCTGAAATAGTCAAAACAATCATCGGAACAACCACTGTTGATGACATAAGCAGCGCCCCATAGTTTATAGTCATAAGCCACTTCCATCAGCGCCATGAAACGATTGTCGAACTGCTCTATCTCTGATGGCTCCAACGTAAACAGCAAACGCTCCAGGTTAGAGATCTGCGCGCGGTAGTTCCCTTTCGCCGCACTACGTGCTTCCATCACGATGCCCCAGAAACGATACTCGTTCATGAGCAGCTCCGTGGTGTCTGTACTCTCGATGGCAAAACGATTGCGGGGAGGTGGGGGCGCAGCAGTGGGTTTTTGTTTCTGCTGGCCAACAGCGCCCATAAAAAGGACGCTCATCAATAGGGTAGTAAGAATCAATCTGGTTTTCATACGATGCCCTAAAATAATACAGGATTTCAGTCCGTACAAGGCTTTAACAGCTTGTTGCCGTTAAGGTTAGCCTAAAAACCAATGCAATAAATTGATGGTTATTGGTTATCAGTTATTTGGAAAATTGTTTTGCTGAAAACACAATAAAATTCTATCGGCATCCCACCATATATCGTACGAAAAGCATCCCGTCAAATACCCGAAGCCAGGTCAGGTTCACGTTCTGGTGATGGGAATAGATGGATCCTTTCATCTTGAATTTTTGATCAATGTTACCACCACCCTTAATCCAGTTGGTAAAATCCGTGAACGCAAATGGATATTTATTGGGGATCCATCGTTCAAAACCATCGCGTGCGGGTTCATTAATCTTGATGTCAAATCTGGTGGTATTCGCCCATTCACTTACTCCGGAAAATGAAGTCACCCCAACCACATAGCTTTGCGCACGGATGCTGCTGTCAGCAGCGAGGATATTCCCCATCATTGCGACCTTACCCATTTGCTCAAGGCTTGCGTCAAATGGATACTTCGCGATATGTGCGCTATGGGCCCATACAATAACCTTCTCGCCGGCATATTGCTCATTTAACAGCCATGAAAGATTATCCGCCATCTGCTGGTCCCGATAATAATACAACTGCTCATTTTTACTGTATCGGATCCGGTTGCGCACCTCTCCATTGACAGACGCACACCATTGCATGAGCTGATCCTTTTTCTTAGGCATCTTCATTTCAAAACGATCCAGAATTTGCTGCAAAGCCAACAGGCTGTCAGTTTGCTGCGCAATACCAAAGGAAGACAGAGAATCCATCCATCGCGCAGCAAATCCCCGTTCCGAACTCGTCAAAGAAATATCGGTCGCCTTCTCCCATGCGATGATTAAACTGTCTTTATTGGTTTTGCGAATCACTGCGCCGTGCAACTGCGTATCAAAACCCACAACAAGAAGGGGCCTTGGTCCACTCACCTGTGAAGGAAGGTAACTGGCAAAAAAATCGTTCACTGTTCTGCATCTCGTCCATATGTGCATCAGGTTATCAGAAATAAATCTTGACGCTGTAGCACTGTCGCGCACCTGTTCATATGCAGAAAAAGAGATAAAATCACTCTCGAACGCAAGCACGTTAAACCCCATCTTCTCATGGAGGAAACGAACCAGTCTCGCCTTCAATGCAAAGGTGGTAGCATCACCATGACTCTGTTCTCCCAACATTACCACCCGCTTGTCTTTGATGGCCTCAGCAAAAGCTGCAAGGTCATTCCAATCCGTATCATTTAATTGTACGGACCGGATCTCCTCCGTTTCCTTCTTCACATAGTTGCTGAGCTGAGCCCTTACGCCCAACACCCAATAACAACTAACCAATAACAACATAACACCCCTCTTCATCACATCAATATCTCTCGTTCTTTTCGAATAGTAACTTCATCAGCGGCCATTATGGAAGTAGCCAAACCTTCCGTCTTCGGTAACTCATATTTATAGAAGAACTTCATCGTCTCCATCTTAGAAAAATAAAATTCATCTTCTTTCTCCGCCATCATCTGCTGCGTTACAATACCCTGCTTCAACCACTGCCAGGCTACCACTGTGATAGAGGTCAGCTCCATGAACAGATTGGCATCGGCCATGTATCTTTCTGTTTGTCCAGCCGCCGCAAACTGCTGCAGATGTGCAAGCACATGCCCCATCCTCGTTACTGCCTCCTTTAGCTGTCCCGCATACAGCTGCAATGCTGGAAACAAGGCCGCCGCATCAATAGTAGCATTCACTTCGTCCAGCAAATGATACAATCCCGCACTTCCCTTCATCGGAATCTTACGGCCGAGGAGATCCATGGATTGGATGCCTGTAGTTCCTTCATAGATCGACATAATCCTTATATCCCTGTAATACTGTTGTGCGTGGAAGTCCATCGTGAAGCCATACCCACCAAACACTTGCAAGGCGTTGCTGGTGGAAACAATTCCATACTCTGAGGGATATGTTTTAACGATAGGAGTCAGCAGCTCAAGCATGAGTTGTGCCTTCTCTTTTTCATCTCCGTAAGTAACCTTCTCCAGATCATACCATTTCAGGCACTCCACCACCAGACTGATCGCGCCTTCCACGAATGCTTTCTGCAACAACAACATCCTCCGTACATCCGCATGATGAATAATCAACGTCTGTGGTTTACTCAGATCCTTGTCTTCAATATGTCTTCCCTGCGGCCGCTCATTCGCATATTTCAATGCATAATAATACGCAGCAGAAGACACCGCAGCTGCAGTTTGTCCCACGGCAATACGCGCGGAATTCATCATCTGGAACATATACTGCAGGCCCTTATTGGCTTCACCCACCAGATAGCCTCTGCACTCCCCTTCTTCTCCAAACAGCAAATGCGTGGTAGCATAACCACGCTGGCCCATCTTCTGGAAATCCGCCACACAGTTCACATGGTTATAGGTCAGGGATCCATCGGCCTCCGGCCAATATTTTGGAACGATGAACAAGGAGATGCCTTTGGTACCCGCAGGCGCTCCTTCAATCCTTGCAAGGGTAAGGTGCACAAAATTTTCACAGGCCTCGTGTTCGCCTGCAGAGATAAATATCTTTTGTCCCGTGATGGCATAATGATCACCGGATGGCTTTGCACTGGTGACGATGTCTGATAAAGAGCTGCCGGCCTGCGGTTCCGTGAGCGCCATCGTACCCTGCCAACGGCCTTCCATCATGGGCGGCATAAATATTTTTTTGTATGCTTCGTCTGCAAACAATTCTATCAATTCCAATGATCCGGTAGACACGCCGAGATAGCCCTGCGCACTGCTATTGGCCGCTTCAAAGATCATATGCGCAGCAGAAAAAATACTGTAGGGCATTTGCATGCCACCATCTTCAAGGTTCACCAAAGCTGTGAACCAGCCGGCATCCGCAGCAGATTTAAAGACCTTCTTTAATTGGGGATGTGAATGGATCTTTCCATCTGCATGTTTCACGGGATGAACATCCATTTCTTTGAAGTAAGGATACAATTCCCTGTCGGCAAGATCCTTTGCCCCTTGCAACAACAGTTGCATTTCCTCACGGCCACCGATATGAGCATATTTGGGATAGTTGAGGATATGATCAATGTGATGCACATCGTACAACAAAAAATTCAGGTTCCTGAAACTCAGATACTGCGATTCCATATTCAATAAAAATTTGAAATTCGATTATACTGAATGGCCTGCCTTCCATTGGCCGCCATCGCCTTCACTACTTCCATGAGTCCTGCAAAACGCGGATCGCTTGTCAACCCTTTTTTATACCGCGCATAAATTTGTTGCACAATCACCGCGATCTTAAAACATCCAAACACATAGTAAAACAAAAATCCTTCCGCACTGATCTTTCGCCGTGCTGCATAGTGCACTAACACTTGTTCCCGGTTAAGGTTGCCTTCCAGCCAGGTGAGGTTGAACGGCTTCAATACCGGACTGTCCGTGGCTTCGGCCCAATAGGCCAGCGTGGTGCCGAGGTCCATCAATGGCGAACCCACCGTAGCCATCTCCCAATCCAGCACCGCCTTGATGGAGGTGAGATCATCGGGTGAAAGCACGAGGTTGTCATACTTGAAATCATTATGAATAAAGGACACCGCATCATCTTCTGGCTCATTGCCTGCCAGCCATTCCGCAACCATGATCATATCGGGGATCTCATCGGTGGCCGACTTCAGATACCGCTCGCTCCAGCCATTCACCTGGCGATGAATATAGCCCTCCGGCTTGCCCATCTGTATCAGTCCGGTGGATTGTAAATCGATGTCGTGCAGTTTTGCCAGCAGGTCAACCGTTGACTCAGACAATTGCTTCATCGTTGCTGAACTTACTGACATGCCCTTCGGTAAACGGTTGCGCAGGATCACGCCCTCAACCCTTTCCATCAGATAAAATGGAGCGCCGATGATGGACTCATCTTCGCAAAGAAGAATGGCTTTGGGCGCGGCAGGAAACACGGGTTGCAAGGCCTGCAATACCCGGAACTCGCGGCCCATATCATGGGCAGTTTTGATATTGGCACCACGCGGTGGTTTGCGCAAGATCATCTCCTGCTCCGATGTGCGAAGCAAAAAAGTAAGATTGGAATATCCGCCCGGAAATTGCTGGATATCCAACAGCTCTCCCTGCGTGATTTGTTGATCTGCAAGGTAGCCGCGGAGCTTCTCCATATCCGGTAATTCGGAGGCCCTCGCCTCAACGGGCTTGTCTAGATACTCACTGTTCATATGCGTTGAGGATCTGCCTGGCCAATGATGTTTTATGTACTTCGTCTGGACCGTCATAGATCCTAGCGCCACGTTCATGCCGATACCAAAAACTCAACAAGGTATCATCGGTAACACCCAATGCACCGTGCACTTGTATCGCACGATCCAGCAGCCGATGCAGGATATTGGCTACAAAAAATTTGATGGCCGAGATGTGATGCCTCGCTTCCTTCGCACCTTGTTGCTCAATCATCTGTGCTGTATGCAACACGTAATACCGCGCAGCGTCAATATCAGCCCTTGATTCTGCGATCCAGTGTTGGATCACTTGTTTTTCACTGAGCTTTTGCCCATCACCCATATCACGACCTACCGCATGCTTACACATCAATCCGAACACGCGTTCACAAATCCCGATCCAGCGCATGCAATGATGGATACGGCCCGGACCCAAGCGCTCCTGCGCCAGGGCAAAGCCCGCACCACGAGCACCCAGCAGATGTTCCGAAGGAACCTTACAATCCTGATATTCGATCTCTGCATGACTTAGCCAGCCTTCGCCGGCTTCACCCATGATGGGAATGTTGCGGATGATGTTAAATCCTTTGGTTTTTGTGGGGACGATAAGCATACTGGCCCGTTGGTAAGGAGTTGCCTGTGCATCCGTCACGGCCATCACAATGGCAAAGGCCGCACCATCCGCACCCGTGGTGAACCACTTGTGACCATTCAATACCCATTGCTCACGGTCTTGTATAGCCGAAGTATTAAGCACTACGGGGTTTGACCCTGCCACTTCCGGTTCCGTCATCGAGAAACAGCTACGGATCTCGCCCGCCATCAGGGGTTCCAGGAATTGCTTCTGTTGTGCTTTGGTGGCATGCCGGTGCAGCAACTCCATGTTTCCAATATCAGGTGCCTGGCAGTTGAAAACATAATGACCGAAGGGACTGGTGCCCATCCACTCACTCACCTGCGCAAATTCCGTCAGCGTCAATCCTTTTCCTCCTTGCTTGACGGAAAGGAAAGGCGCCCAAAGTTTGGCATCCTTCGCGAGTTGTCTTTTCTGCTGCAGGATTTTTTCCGTCTCGCGAAAAGGCAATGCAGAAAGCGCAAGGTCCAATGGATGCAGTTCCTGCTCCACAAATGCTTTATACGCAGGAAGCCATTTTGTTAATTTATCTGTAGCAAAAAGATTCACCATAACTTATATCGTAAGTCCGCCATCGATTGTATAAATACCGCCAGTGCAAAATCGGGAAGCGTCTGAAGCCAGGAACAATGCAAGGCCCGCAATATCTTCCGGCTCTGCCACCATCGGTAAGGCCTGCCTCGCCATCACCATCTTCATGATCTTTTCATTGGTGGTTAGTGCTTCACTGAATTTTGTTTTCACCAGTCCGGGACAGATCGCATTCACCCGAATGGATGCCGAACCCCATTCCCTCGCAAGAACTTTCGTTGCTGCGATGAGCGCGGCTTTGCTGATGCTGTATAATCCAAGCCCATGGCCGGGCGTGATGCCTTCGATGCTGCTGATGTTGACGACGGATCCGCCACCTCTTTCTTTCATAGAAGGGTAACACAACTTCGCCAACTCCATTGGCCCCTTTACATTCACGTCCATTATTTTATCGAACATCTTGCTATCCGTATCCACCACAGGCCCAAAACTAGGGTTGGTAGCGGCATTGTTGACAATGATGTCTACCCCGCCAAACTTCTCCTGCGCATGACGCACCAATGCGGCGATCTGGTCCATATCGCCCATATGGCAAGGAAAGGCATGGAGGTTGGGGGTTGAAGGTTGGAGGTTGGAAATCAGCTCCTCCAGCGCTTCAACTTTACGGCTGGAAATGATAACGGTTGCACCTTGTTGTGCAAGGGCAACCGCTATGGCCGCGCCGATGCCCTTACTGGCACCGGTAACAATGGCAACTTTTTGCGAAAGGGAAAATGGTTCTGGCATAGAAAACCTTCTCCCCTAAATGTAAGAAATCAGTACTTGAGAACAAGAAGTAAAATCATCTTCTATTTATACGTAAATACTGCATTATATGTCACGCCCATAAAAGACCCTGTCGATTTGGAAGGTTTCCCATCGCTTCTATACTGATATGTACCTGAGGAAGTAAGATTTGTACCGGCAAAATCAGACTTTATGGTTTGCTTAATAACGTTATTTGTAGCAATATATGGTGACATGCCTTGCTCAAGGAAAGCATCATCTTCAAAATTACAAGGATTGGGTTTATTGTCATATTCAGCAGTGACTACTTGAGCAGGCTCAAATCCGGAACCAAGATCGGAATACAATATTTGCTCAATCACATTTCCTCTTGTATCATACTTGAAAGTACTATAGAAAAACAATTCATAGCTAGCGCCATCATCGATTGAATAATAGTGATTGGAACGTGTGATTACACTGCTTGTATATTGATACGCAACGCTATCGCGTAATATAAAACCGGTTCCTCCGTCAATGATCTGAATGGCGTACTTAAGCTTCTTGTCGCCAGGCCCCAAATAATAATACTCAGCAGATGCCGAGTTATTGGGCACTCCGGGACTACCAGCCACATCCTGCGTTACTTTTGACACCCTCCCTTCTGCATCTCTCGAAATGGTATAAGTAGATGTAGAATTGACGCCATTTGCATTTCCTGTAGCGGAATATTTCGACAATAGATTTTTACTATCATAAGTAAAATCCTGTGTTGAAACCTCGGCACCGGTTGTTACAACCTTTATCAGTAGTGCGCCAGACGTACTTCCACCCCCCGTACCGCCACCGCTACCGCCTGTTTCCAGCGATTCTTCCTTGGAACACGAACTCATCAACATTACGAATGCTATTAAAAGGAATACGATATTTTTCATATAATGACTTTTGCCTTTTCTTTTACTATTTTTTATAAATAAATTCCATTTGGTAAGAAATACCTTCTTCCAGCATAGTGCCTGCTATAGGTTTTTTCTCATTATTATACTGATAAGTATACACTCTGACGGAATTTTCACTTGGATCCGCATATTTATAAGATGCCTTTAGAACGTTATTTGGAGAGGTATAAAGTCTGTCGTCAAAATCCACCAGCACATCATCATTTGAATACCAAGGATTAATCATGTCGTCATATTCAAAGGTGTAAGTACCAAACAAAAAGTCCGCAGTGCCAGACGAAAGATAGTTTTTTATCTCAACAAGATTTCCGCGAGAATCATATTTGTATTCATTGTACTGATCTAACTCTGCCACTGAACCCGGCAGAGTTATATAACTCGCCGTCCTACTTACTTTGTCTGTGTGAGTATAGACCACGCTGTCTATAACCGAAGCTCCTCCAATTAAAAATGACCATACTCCATACTTTACCTTGCTTGCACTGTACTGAAAATTTGTTATTGCATCTTGCGAGAAACCGTCCACAAAAAAAGAGCGAATAATCCTGCCGCTGTCATCACGTGTCAAAGTAATCGAACCTTCGCGCACATCCGTTCCGTCGAATATTTGAAATGATTCCTTTGTCAGCAAACCATCGGAATTAAAAGTAAATTGGCTAATGATGCTATCTGTTGCTGACTTATATTTAACTTTCTCTATAAGAGTAGACTCATCTGAATCTACACGCAAAAATTCCTTCTGACAGCCTAAAAGACAGGCTATACAAAACAGGAAAAAGCCAAATTGGTATTTTTTCATAAGTGATGTTTGTCCTACTTTGCTGCTTAACTTCTGAAGGTTAAAACTAATCATTTTCTCTTGAATGAGATGACTTCTCTGCAGCGTTTTCTGGACCGCAAACTCTTAACTCACAAAGATCCTGACTTTATCAAGGGCGATCCCTTATCCATTCCCCATCGGTTTACTCTACCGCAGGAGCAGGAGATCGCCGGATTTTTTGCCGCCATCTTCGCTTGGGGAAACCGCACTACCATTATCAACAAATCGGTTGAATTACTGGAACGTATGGACAATGCTCCCTATACGTTCTGCCTTGACGCTTCACCTGCTGAATTGAAAAGATTATTAAAGTTCCGCCACCGCACTTTCAACGATGATGACCTCCTGTATTTTGTGGAGTTCTTCCGAAGCCATTACAAGGTGCAACCAAGTCTTGAATCGGCGTTCACGGACGGCATGCAAAAAAATGATCTCACCGTGGAACAAGGCCTCAATCATTTCAAACAGTATTTCTTCCGGCTCCCACACCTTCGCAGAACACAAAAGCACATCGCTTCACCTAGCCAGGGATCCGCTTGTAAAAGAATCAACATGTTTCTGCGCTGGATGGTTAGGAACGATGGGATCGATCTCGGTCTCTGGAAAAACATCAGCCCCGCGCAACTCGTGTGTCCGCTGGACCTGCACGTCTCCCGCGTAGCCAAAAAATTTGGGTTGATCGATCGGCCAAATGCTGATTGGACCTCAGCGCTTCAACTCACGGAAAAGCTACGGGAATTTGATCCTGCAGATCCCGTGAAATATGATTTCGCATTATTTTCACTGGGAGTAGTGGAGAAGTATTGAATGGAAAAACAACTTATTTCATTTGCATGAATGCAAGCAGCGCATCCGGATTGCGCATCGTGTCTTTGGAAGCCACCGTACCGGGATCCATGCCCATCAATATTTTTTTCACCGGCGTCTCCATCTTCTTTCCACTAATGGTATAAGGAATGTCGTTCACTTCAATGATCTCGTCCGGAACATGGCGCGGACTGTACTTGCTACGCAGGCTAAGTTTAATAGCCGCTCGCACTTCATCGGTCAACGCCTTACCTGACTTCATCACTACATACAGTGGCATATAATACTTACCGCCCTCCCGTTCCACACAAACAACAAGGCTGTCTGCCACCTCCGGCACCGCATCCACGGCACTATATACTTCTGCCGTTCCAATGCGCACACCATCACGGTTTAAAGTAGCATCAGACCGGCCATAGATGATCACTGATCCACGCGAACTGATCTTGATCCAATCCCCATGCCGCCATACGCCCGGGTACTGTTCAAAATAACTGCTGTGATAACGTTGATGGTTCTCATCGTTCCAAAAAAACACCGGCATGCTGGGCATGGGCGCAAGAATCACCATTTCACCGAGCTCATCCCGTACGGTTTTGCCCTGCTCATCAAAGGCTTCGAGGTAACAACCCAAGAGCCTACACTGGATCTCACCGGCCACTACGGGGAGGTCCGGACAACCACCCACGAAACCGGAACAGATGTCCGTGCCGCCACTGAAAGAAATCAACCATACATCCTGCTTCACATCGTTATATATCCATTCAAATGCTTCGGGCGGCAAAGGCGATCCGGTGGAACCGATGGTCCGCAGCTGCGGAAATGTATCCTGATCAAACCGCAGCCCTTCTTTCATGCATGCAATGAAATACGCGGCTCCACTACCGAAATGATGAATACCTTTTTCCTTCGCAAAATCCCACAATGCACGAAGCGACGGATAACCCGCAGCACCATCGTAGATCATCATCGTAGCACCGGTCAACAGCGAGGCCACTGAAAAATTCCACATCATCCAGCCCGTAGTGGAATACCAGAAAAACCGCTCACCAGGCTTTACATCCCAATGCAGCTGCAACACTTTTAAATGCTCAATCAGATTTCCGCCTACACTGTGCGTGATGGCTTTCGGCTTGCCTGTAGTGCCGGATGAATAAAGGATCCATAAGGGATGATCAAAGGGCAGAGGCTCAAAAATAAGTTCAACTGCATCACCCTGCAACAGCGCATCCCAATCCGTTGCATCGTCCATGGTCAAGCCTGTATCAAGACAGAAAACCTGCACCAGCTCCTGCATCCCGGGTAGTTTCTCGCGCAAAGGTTTCCAAGCATCTATCTTCGGGTATGCTTTACCGTTATACACGTATCCATTGCTCGCAAACAATACTTTAGGAGCGATCTGCACAAACCGGTCCTCAATAGAAGGATTACCGAAATCCGGTGAGCAGGAACTCCACACCGCGCCGATGGATTGGGTAGCCAGAAATGCCACCACGGCTTCGGGAATATTCGGTAATACGGAGGCTACGCGGTCGCCTTTCTGCACCCCTTTCTCCAGCAGCCATTTCGCCACCTTCGCCACCTGCATCCGCAGTTCCGCCCAGCTGATCTCAAGATCAGCGGCCTGCTCTTTTCGGAAAATGATCGCTGGCCGGTCAGCATCGGCATGCATAAACACATGCTCCGCATAGTTCACCAGTGCCCCTTCAAACCATTTCGTGCCGATCATCCCCTCCGCAGGTTTGTTCATGACACGCTGATAGGGCGCGTGGGATCTGATCCCCGCAAACACAAAAAAAGATTCCCAGAAGGCCTCCGGATCTTTTACGCTCCAGCTCCACATGTCTGCATAGTCGGCAAATACCAGCCCTCGCGTTTCCCGCAGCCAGTGTCTGTAATTAGAGAGACCCGACTGTTCCTGAAGCTCAATTCCCGGTTGCCATAAAGTTTGCATACTTATCCTTCTGAATTCGCTGTAAATTTAGGCAGAATGTGGAGCTCTGGCACAGATATCATTCAAGCCATTAACAACCGGTGGGAATTGGCCCTGCAACCTTCTATTACAGAGGAGGAACTTGTGCAGGCCTTGGCTGCACGTATCAACGATCTTATCGTCCATGATTTTCCGCGCCTGATTCACATCCTGTATGTGATTGATGTGAACGAAGACAAACTTAAAACCTTGCTCAGAACTTATAAAGACAGCGACGCAGCGGTTATCATCGCGCGGCTCGTGATAGATAGACAACGAAATAAAGTAATTAACAAATAGCAATTGGAAATTAACAATTGGCACTGGTTGTTGGAACTTGGTGCCGTTTACTAAACTCAACTTTCCAACAACCAATGCCAATTGCCAAGAAATCACATCGATTCTTCCCAAACATCAAACTCACTGCTGCCGTTCTTTTTAATCAGCAGGAAGTGGTTCCGAAGACAGGTTGCCAATGGCATGCGCCGGTACGGCAAATGATACTCTTTCGCATATCGCGCAAGCTTTTGCGTGATCTCGGGATAATACACATGGTTCACATTGGGGAACAAGTGATGCACCACGTGATAATTAAATGAGCCCATGAAGAACCGGGTGAACCAATTGTCTTCCTGCACATCATTGGTAGTAATCAGCATATGCATGAACCAGTTCTGCGGCAAGGCATTGTCCTCTCCCGGCAATGGAAACTCAGACTCAATATTGGCATGCGGTGGCAGCAGCACAAACAACGCGAAAATACTGGCAGTGAACACCATCACCACAAAGCCGCCAATGGCCTGGCCCCAGCTCAGATCAAGCGCATACTTCGGAAGGAAGATCATGTAGCCAAAGAAAAACGCCTTGAACAAAAACAACTTCACATATTCAATCGGCGGAATTGTGATCAACTTCCGCACATACTTTTTGCTGGAAAAAAAATCCTTAAAATCTCTTACCAACAACCAGTTGAATAAAAACAGCGGATACAACATCGGCAAATAAATATGCTGATACTTGTGATACTTAGAATACTCGCCATGGGGAAATACCCTTGCCAGGTCACTCTGATCAATGTCCGTATCCCATCCCAACACATTCGGATAATTATGGTGGAAACGCACGTGCCTCAACTTCCAAATGAAACTATTGGCCCCCATGAAATCAAACATGTGCACCAACAGCTCATTCATCCATTTTTTATCAAATATGGTTCCATGTACGGCATCGTGAATGATGCTGAGAAAGATGATGATCAGCATAAATCCAAGACCCACATAGGCGCCAAAGTACACCAAGGGATATTGCTTACCCCAGATCATGGCACAAGCCCAGAGGCCTACATAGATCAGTGGAAATAGAAATGCTTTGAGCTTACTCTCCCATTTGCGCTTCGGCTCCAATTCACGAACAATTTGCTTCACATCAGACCGCAACATCTGGAAAACATCCACGTTCGTTCCTTTGGAATAATGGGGCTTTTTGGTTGCTTGCGTCGTCTCCATACCTCTTGGCTTTTAATCTAAATAAGAACCCAATTCTGGCTGCAAAATTAACATTGTTGAACTAATTTGGTTGGCTGAAATGGAAGATTGGTACAAAACAATTGTTAATTGGCCCTATTAACGGCCCTAAAACACACGCTCCCGCCTCAATAATACTGACAAGCTTTATCTAAATTCGCTGCATGAAGCTTGTTTCATATCTCAAAGACGGTCACGATCAGCTAGCCATACTTTACGAAAATTATGTATACGACATGGACCGGTTGCACCCCGATCTGCCCGGAAATATGTCGCTATTTCTTAATTATTGGGACGATAGTTATGACGCTGCACAGCGCGGATTTCAATCTATCCGTGAGGGCCATTTCCCGCAGGTAAAGGCTACTCCAGTGGAAAGCGTGCAACTGATCTCTCCGGTGCCGGCACCAACCAGCTGCAGGGACGGCTACGCGTTTCGCCAGCATGTGGAAACGGCGAGACGCAACAGGGGTGTGCCGATGATACCCGAATTTGATCAATACCCGATATTTTATTTCACCAATCATCTCTCTATCCAGGGGCCCGGCGATGTGCTCCTGATGCCTGATCATTTCCAGAAGCTCGATTTTGAACTGGAAGCCGCTATCGTCATCTGCCGGGCGGGCCGCAATATCCGCGCGGAACATGCAGATCAATACATCGGCGGGCTGATGATCATGAATGACCTCTCTGCCAGAACACTGCAAATGGAAGAGATGCTGCTTAACCTCGGTCCGGCCAAAGGCAAAGATTTTGCGACCACTCTGGGCCCATGGCTGGTTACCCTGGATGAGCTGGAAGATTTTGAGATCCCGCCCCTGCCCGGACATACCGGCAAAAGCTGGAGCCTTACCATGACCTGCAAAGTGAACGGCGTGGAAGTATCCCGTGGCAACATCGGCGAGATGAACTGGACTTTTGCGGAGATCATCGAACGTGCCTCTTATGGTGTTACGTTGTATCCGGGCGACGTGATCGGCAGCGGCACCGTGGGCTCAGGATGTTTCCTTGAACTCAACGGAACGGCCAAACTAAACGATTCATCTCACAAAGAGCAATGGCTGCAGGAAGGTGATGAAGTGGAATTGCAGATCGATGGGCTTGGCTCCTTGCACAACACCATGCGAAAAGATGAAGATGATTTCTCTATCCTCGCCCTAAAAAAATAAAGATGCTGATCACATTACAGGACCTCAACCCGATGCAGAAGCAACAATGGCTCCAACACGCCATTGCACCAAGGCCCATCGCCTTTGCTTCCACCATCAATGCGGATGGCGCGGTGAACCTGAGCCCCTTCAGTTTCTTCAATATGTTTTCATCCAATCCGCCGATCCTGATTTTTTCACCCTCCAGAAGGGTGCGGGACAATACCACCAAGCACACCCTGGATAATGTACTCGCTGTGCCCGAAGTAGTAATCAATGTGGTGGACTATGATATGGTGCAGCAGGCTTCGCTGGCGAGCTGTGAATACCCTGCGGGTGTAAACGAATTCCAGAAAGCAGGCTTCACCATGGAGCCATCGATCCATATCAAACCACCACGCGTGAAAGAAAGCAAGGTGCAACTTGAATGCAAGGTGCTGGAAGTAAAACCGCTGGGAACCAGTGGTGGTGCGGGCAATCTCGTAATCTGCGAAGTGATCTGTATGCATGTGGATGATGCCATCCTCAATGAAGCAGGAACCATGATCGATCAACATAAACTGCACCATGTGGCACGTCTTGGCGGTGATTGGTACAGCAAAGTGGATGCGCAAAGTTTGTTTCAGGTGGCCAAGCCCAATACGGAACTCGGCATCGGTATTGACCAGCTTCCTGTATCCATCCGCAACAGTAATATTCTCACGGGCAATCACCTCGGGCAACTCGCCAATGTGCAACAGCTTCCCGTATATGAGCCTTCGTTTTATGATGTGAATGTGAAAAACATCGTGCAATATTTCTCCGCTAACCCGGAGGATATGGAAGTAGAACTTCACCGTTACGCGGCATCATTGTTGCAGGATGGAAAAGTAAAAGAAGCCTGGCAGGTGTTGCTTACGGTGACCGCACCCATTTGATCAGACCGTTTGTAATTGAACGTCACTATGGAATGTGTGGGAAGCTGTATAACTTTAAGCAAACCCCACCAACATGAAAAAGTTATACCTCCCCCTAGTGCTGGCTTTTTCTCTCAGCTCTTGCTTTAAAAACTATTTTCAGGTACAAACACTTCCCACAAGCACGGCCACGGCCAAAGCCCTGACGGATTCCGGCCAAACAGTATACATTCATTTCAAAGACCAGGTCAGACAGCTGAAACAGTTTTCCATCGAAGACAGTCTGATCAGTGGTAAACTTAGTGTACCCGTCAAAATGCGAAAAAAGTACATGGAACCCACGGACCCTAAAATGAATAAGTACAAAATACGAGATCGCAACTTCCTTTTCAATCAGGTCCACGTTTATGTTAGAGATTCAATATCCGCCAGTGTTGATTATACTTTAAATACCAGTGAAGTAGATCACATTGAAATATATCAGCCTAATAAAGGAGCATCCAGGGGAAGCCACATTCTTGGTGCTTCACTTATCCTACTTACCATAGTGGGAATTGCAGTTGGTACTGCATACTCTATCTTCTAAATGAATTGAAATAATTAACAAGATCAATTTGATGCCACAAATACAATAGAAATGGTGTCCTTATATACAATCGCATTAAATTTGCACTATGAAGAAATGGTTTGTAGTACTGATGGTGGCCTTCGTATCCTGCAGTAAAGATCCCGTACCGGAAGTGCCCACCAATACCCTGGTGAGTACAGCAGTGTTTACTGTGGGTAGCAATGTGCAAAGTTTTAACAACTATCTCGCTGAACCCATCTCTGGATTTAATCGGAATCGCTATAGCATTCCCACCACTTCGCCCATCCTGAAAATTGAAGTGAGGCCCATCTTTCAAACTGACTCTGTTAATGTACGGTCGCAGGATCTGAAATTTATTTATACAGAAGGCACCAAGACTTATGTGGCCGATGGCAGCCAGGGCGATGGCTATATCAAATGCATCGTCAACCTCAGCAACGAGGCCAACGTGACCATTCGCGATGGCGCCGGTAACTTAAAATCTGCGCTGCGAAAAGAAGAAAATTTTGACGCGCGGTTTGCCGCAAAACTGATCAATCAGGCTGCGCCCTTTGACGAGGTAGTCATCACCAATGGTAAACTCACCCGCAACGGTAAATATTACGTGTATTAAAAATCCTGTTTTTTGGGGATACAATAGACGCCACAGATTTTCATCTTTATAATATCGATGTTCAACCATCACTTATAAATCTGAAAAGATGAAAACAATATTATTGGGATTACTGGCCATGCTGGGTTTTCAATCCCTTGCACTTGCGCAAACTGCTACACCCACCACTATTCAAAAGGAAAAAACCCTGCTTTTTTCCTCCCAGGCAGATCTCGTTATTTCTATCAAATCCATTGCTCACAATGGAAATAACTACACTGTAAAATTCATCGTCAGAAACCAGGGCGGGGCTGCGGTGGATCTGCGCCAGGTGTTTGTACAGGGACAGATATACGCATTAAATGGTTCCATGCTAAGCGCGGGCGGAGGTCTTCAATTACTCAACTACGGATCCTTAAATAAACTGCAGGAAGTGGAAGTGCAATTGCTCTTTACCTCGCAGTCACCTCTTTTGAATACGGAGTCTTATGTATACCGACTAAAAGCGGACGATAGGAATACCATTGCAGAAGCTGACGAAAACAACAATATTGCAGAGATGAAATTTACGGGCAATTCAGTACCCGCAGCCACTATGGCAAATTTGGGGATGCAGAATAAGGCCCGGGCATTTGTGCCGGATCTCGTGATTCAAGTGACCAGCATCACCCGGTTTCCCGCCGGTTCCAATTCATTTGTGGCAAACTATACCATTAAAAACATCGGGAACGGAAATTGCAATCTGAAAGAATATTCTGTTCAGGGATATGTTAGGGAAAACGGGGCAATCGATTTTTCGCCGGCCGGAGGTGAAAGCCTGATGTATGACGGCATTGTACTGGAGCCCGGTAAAGAGTTCAAATTCTCGAGAGCCATTAGTGCAAACCTCGCCAACAATAAAGTTTATAAGTACAAACTGGAGCTGCTCAACCAAAAACCCTCGCAAAACAATATTGAAACCAATTACAGTAACAACAGCTGGGAACTGAATTTTTCCACCTCAAATTAAAACCTGAATCCCAGCATGATCCCTGCCCGTACACCTGCAACGGGCCCTTTCATCTGCACTAAAGCGCCATTGGCGTTTACGCTAACGGTTGCCTTCACGCCAAAGGGATAGGCCAGGTTCTCCAGCTCATTCTGCAAATCAGCTTGTTCAGATGGCGTGAGCGGCGTAGCACTCACCCCGCGCAAATCGCCATTTCCGCCACCATAGTGCGGTCCGAGGATCCACCAGTCGAGCACAATCTTCTCTCCCAATGTCCACTGCGCACCTATCAGTAATCCGCCCGTATTAGAAGTCAGCTTGCCAGACATATCGATCTGGTTGGGCCCACCCGTGCCCTGGTAGTCTACACTGATATTGCTGGCTTCATGCGTGGCGTATCGGTAAAATGGTGCGAGGTAAAATCCGTTGCCAAACCCTTTCTTGCCGAGGTAAAACCGGACCTCCGGCGTGATGGCCATGCTCTTCATACGAAGGGAATTGATTTGGTCGATGGTTTCCTGATCCCCATCCGCCACCTGGTTGATCACCGCATTCCTGAACGGTATCGGTCCTTCCGGCATGTTCCGGTAAGAAAGTCCCAGACTGATCCTGCGGTTGATCACGCGCTCAAACTGGCCGCCATAGCTGCGGAACAGCAAGCCCGTCAGGTTGGCCTTGATGATGTTCATGCCGCGGACCTCATACTCCTGGATACCGTATTCCTGCGCCTTACCCGTTGCAATGCAGCATAACAACGTCAGTGTGAACAAGCCTTGTTTGATCATGGATGGGATATTATGGCCATATATCGAAAAAACAACCCATATTATTGCATTGCAGGCCCTTATCTTCTGCCAGTTTCACCGATTCACATTAATTTCGCCATTCAATTTTTCGCAAGCATGCAACAACATCTGTCAGAGCAGGAGATCATCAGGAGAGACAAACTGAAAGAATTGCAGCGCCTGGGTATTGATCCCTACCCCGCTCCCCTTTTCCCTGTAAATGCAACAGCTTATGGTATAAGGGAGAAGTATAAGGAAGAAGATAAGGAAGCGTTTAAAGATGTGTGTCTTGCCGGCAGGATCATGAGTGTGCGGGACATGGGTAAGGCCAGCTTCGCCGTGCTGCAAGACAGTACCGGCAAGATTCAGATCTATGTGCGGCGGGATGATATTGCTCCGGGAGAAGATAAATCGCTCTACGATAAAGTTTGGAAATCGCTGGTGGATATTGGTGACATTGTAGGCATCAAAGGATATGTGTTCACCACAAAAACTGGTGAGACATCCGTGCATGTGCAGGAACTGGTGTTGCTGACGAAGTCCCTGAAACCCCTGCCCGTAGTGAAAGAAAAAGAGGGCGAAACCTTTGACGCCGTAACCGATCCCGAGTTCCGCTACCGCCAGCGTTACGCGGACCTTATCATTAATCCGCACGTGCGCGAAACCTTTATGAAACGGACCCGTATGGTGAATGCAATGCGCGATTTCCTGAATGAACATGGCGCTGTGGAAGTGGATACACCTGTACTGCAAAGCATTCCCGGTGGTGCGGCTGCAAGGCCTTTCACCACACACCACAATGCGCTGGATATTCCAATGTACATGCGCATCGCCAACGAGCTCTACCTGAAAAGGCTGATCGTGGGTGGGTTTGATTGGGTCTATGAATTCTCGCGAAACTTCCGCAATGAAGGGATGGACCGCACCCACAATCCGGAATTCACCGTACTGGAATTCTATGTGGCGTATAAAGATTACAACTGGATGATGGAAACCACGGAGCAACTGTTGGAACGTGCCGCAGTTGCCGTAAACGGAACCACTGTTGCCACTGTGGATGGAAAAGAGATCAACTTCAAGGCGCCATATAAACGCATCACCATGTTTGATGCCATCAAGGAACATACGGGTATCGATATCAGTGCGATGGATGAAGATGCGCTTCGTGATGTATGTAAGCAATTGCACATACCCGTGGATGCAACCATGGGTAAGGGAAAATTGATCGATGAGCTGTTTTCCGAAAAATGTGAGCACCATTATATTCAGCCCACCTTCATTATTGATTATCCCGTGGAGATGAGTCCGCTCACCAAGAAGCACCGCTCCAAAGCCGGACTGGTAGAGCGTTTTGAGCTCATGGTGAACGGGAAAGAAGTAGCCAACGCTTACAGTGAACTCAATGACCCCATTGATCAACGCGATCGTTTTGAAGAGCAGGTGAAACTGATGGAGCGCGGGGATGATGAGGCGATGTTTATTGATTATGATTTCCTCCGCGCGTTGGAATACGGCATGCCACCCACAGCCGGTATTGGATTTGGTATAGACCGCATTTGCATGTTGCTGACGGATTCACACAGTATTCAGGATGTATTGTTGTTTCCGATGATGAAACCGGAGGCCTAAACACTCCCCCTAAATAATTACCTTAGGGTCATGAAAATAACACCACTGCTATTTACCCTTGCCTGTTTACTTTACGGTTGTGGATCACCGTTAGACGCTGATAAAGTCTTCATCAACGCAAAAGTGTGGACGGGAGACAGTGCCATGCCCACCGCAACCTGTGTGGCCATCAAAGGCAATCAAATCATCTACGTGGGCGATGACCCCTCTGCCGTCAATGGCGAAATCATTGACCTGAAAGGCCAAATGCTGATCCCCGGCTTCCGAGATAACCATACCCATTTTCTCGCCGGCGGTTATGGCCTCGCCAGTGTGCAACTGAAAAACGCCAACACCCCTTCGGCCTTTAAAGAAACCCTCGCAGAATTCATACAACAGAACCCCGGTACCCAATGGATCCTGGGTGGCGATTGGGACCATGAAGCCTGGGGCGGTGAACTGCCCAATAAAAACTGGATCGATTCCATCACCGGAAACCGGCCCGTTCTCCTCAGCAGATACGATGGACATATGGCGCTCGCGAATAGCGCAGCGCTGAAACTTGCCAAAATAACCCAATACACCAATAACCCTTCTGGCGGCGTCATCGTCAAAGACGCAAACGGTGAACCCACCGGCGTGCTCAAAGACGAAGCGATGAACCTGGTGAGCAACATCATCCCGGCACCCACGGCACAGGAGCTGGATACCTATTTTGAACGCGCCAGCAAACACGCCGTAGAACACGGCATCACCGCAGTTGACGATGTGTCTTCTTTCGGCGGATTCCAGGACCTGGAAACTTATCGCCGCGCACAAACCGCCAACAAACTGCTCTGCCGCGTGTACAGTTTTGTGCCGCTGAAAGAATGGCAAAAGCTGGATGAATACGTGAAGAAAAATGGAAAGGGGGATGCCATGCTGCACTGGGGCGCGCTCAAAGGATTTGTAGACGGCTCCCTCGGCTCCACCACCGCCTGGTTCTACACGCCCTACCTGGATGAACCGAAAAGCATCGGACTAACGGTCACGGATACTTCAAACTTACGCGCATGGGTAACCGAAGCAGACAAAGCCGGGTTGCAGGTGACCGTACATGCTATTGGCGACAAAGCCAATGACTTTATCTTAACCGTTTTCAACTACGCCACCTTTGTTAACGGAAAAAGGGACCGCCGCTTTCGCGTGGAACACGCACAACACCTGAGCAAAGCAGGCATTGCCAACTTTGCCGCCCAACAAGTGATCCCCAGCATGCAGCCCTATCATTTGTATGACGATGGTAATTTTGCGTTCAAAAGACTGGAAGACGACCGGCTGCAACGAACCTATGCATTCAACAGTTTACTAAAGACAGGTGCTAAATTAACCTTTGGCTCAGACTGGACCGTAGCGCCGCTCGATCCGATTCTCGGCATTTACGCCGCCGTTACCCGACATACGTCTGACGGCAAAAATCCAAACGGCTGGTACGCGTCGGAAAAAATTACCGTGGAACAAGCGCTTACCTGCTATACTGCTAACAATGCGTATGCGGCGTTCCAGGATAGTATTACCGGGAAGATAAAGACTGGTATGCGCGCAGACATTACCATATTGGATAAAGACCTGCGGAGCGTTAAAACTGAGGAGATAAAGTTGGTGAAGGTGATGAGGACAATCGTTGATGGAAAAGAAGTGTACCATTTCAGCAATTGACAATTGGCAATTAGAAATTTACAATTAGCACTGGTTTTTGGAAGTTAGAATTGAAACTTGGAAGTTAGTGACGCCCACCAAAATCCAACTTCCAAAAACCAGTGCCAATTGCAAATTGCCAATTATCAATTGTCAATTGCCAAAATTAGTCCCGATAATTAAGCGCCGGCGCCCGATCTCCCAACAGCGCTTTATACTGATAACTTCCCAACTTCACCCGAAACTCCTTCTTCGCCGCCTCTATCAACGCAGGATCATTCAACAAATCCATCGCCATATTACTCAAGGTCTTTGCAGCAACAAGCATGCCCTTTGCACCAATATCCGTTCCGCCCGCCGCAATCGCCTGCCAACTGTGCGCCGCCGTTCCCGGCACCCAGGTTGCTGTTGAAAATCCAACCGTAGGAACATTATAAGACACATCGCCCACGTCTGTACTGCCCGGACTAGCATTGACGGGCACTACCAGCGGCTTGATCATGCCCGCATCTTTAACATCAGGATAGTTGAAAGGAAAACTAGTCTGGATCTTCTTACCGAAAGCCAGATCTTCCGCAGAATACATCACGCCACCTGCCAATTGAAGATTACGATACATCGCATGATTGAGTGTATCAATCAACAAAAGATCATGCGTACCGCCAATGATCTCATACTTCATCGTGGTCTCCGTGCCCAAGGCCGCGCCCTCAGCGGCTTTCGCCACCCTATCGAAAATACTCACCACCGTTGTCTTCTCCGGATGACGCACATAATAATACACCTCGGCATAATCCGGCACCACATTCGGCGCCTTGCCACCGCTGGTGATCACATAATGAATCCGCGTTGATGACGGAATGTGCTCGCGCATCATGTTCACCATATTGTTCATCGCCTCCACCGCATCCAGCGCAGAACGGCCACGCTCAGGCGCACCCGCCGCATGTGCCGACACGCCATAGAAACGAAACTTCGCCGACTTATTCGCCAACGCACCGTCAAGCCATACCGCGTTCTCATCACCCGGATGCCAGTGCAACATCACGTCAACACCTTTGAACAGCCCGTCCCTCGTCATATAAACTTTGCCACTACCGCCTTCTTCCGCAGGGCAACCATACACTTTGATCGTTCCCTTCATGCCCGTAGCCATCATCTGCTTCTTGATGGCAATACCCGCCGCCACCGATGCCGTTCCAAACAAATGATGTCCGCAAGCATGGCCCGCCTGCTTGCCTTCAGCGATCTTTCGCTCCGGCACTGCGTCCTGCATGATTCCAGGAAGTGCGTCATATTCAGCCAGAATCCCGATCACCGGTGAGCCACTCCCGTAAGTAGCCACAAATGCCGTGGGAATGCCCGCCACACCAGCCTCAACCTTAAACCCCTGAGCCTTCAACTCCTCCTGTAACAGCCCAGAACTCTTTACTTCTTTATATCCCACCTCGGCATAATCCCAGATCTTCATCGCCACTTCTTTATAGTGACTGTACTGTTGATCAAGGTCCTGGGCCATCGCGATCTTGTTCTTATCTGGCGACGCTGGCGTTTTCTTTTTCTGTGCAAAAACTGTTGCTGGAAACAGCAGGAAAAGGAGTAGATATTTCATCTAAGCAATTTATGTAAACCTCGCCGTCTTGTATTACATTTAAACAAACAAACCAAGCGCATGAGATCTCTTTTTTTGATTGGATCGATGGCACTCTGCCTGGCCACTACCGCCCAGAACAGGCCATCATCGGGGGCCGACAGGCAAAAGGCCTTCCAGCAACAGAAAGCACTGGCCGCTAAGAGCCCATACAAAAGCCTCCAGTGGCGCAATGTGGGTCCGGATAACATATCAGGGCGAGTAAGCGAAGTGTTGGGTGTGCCCGGAAACAAGAACATCATCTGGGCATCTTTTGCCACGGGCGGTTTCTGGAAAACCGAAGACGCCGGCAAAAGCTGGAAACCGCTGTTTGACAACGAAGGCACACTCAGCGTGGGCTCTTTCGACGTAGCTAAATCCAATCCCAACATCATCTACCTCGGCTCTGGTGAAGCCAATATCTTCCGCGCATCGCTTCCCGGCATGGGTGTGTATAAATCCGAAGATGGTGGCAAATCATGGAAACACATCGGGCTGGAAAATACCTCCACCATCTCGCGTGTAATCATCCATCCATCGAACCCCAACCATGTATACGTTGCTGCCTCCGGTAATGAGTGGAGCAATAATAAAGAACGCGGTTTGTATGAAACCACCGATGGGGGCAAAACATGGAAGCGACTGATCAACGATGATCCCAATGGCGTGATTGACCTCGTGATGCACCCCACCGATCCTAAAACAATGTATGCATCCACATGGAACCGGATCCGACTTCGCTGGAGCGATCCCACGCCACAGGATGGCGATTTCATCAGGAAGACCACCGATGGTGGAAAGACCTGGACCAGGCTGACTAACGGTCTCCCACAAACGAAGTTTACAGGTCGGGTTGGAATTGCACTTTCCCGCAGCAATCCCAATATTCTTTACGCCTATATCGATAACCATACGCCCAAGCGCGAACCCAAAGCTGGAGAACTCGATCCATATGGTCGTCCTATTCAAGTGATTCCTTTTGGTGTGCAAGTGTGGAGGAGTGATGATGCAGGGCAGAGTTTTGCAAAGGTGAGTACCGAGGATGATAAGCTGGAACGTTTTGCAGGCACTTATGGTTGGGTATTCGGACAGATCCGCGTGGATCCTACCAATCCGGAAGTGGTGTACATCATGGGCGTACCCATCGCGAAGAGCACCGATGGTGGCAAGACCTTCAATATGATGCGACCAGACCGTGGCAGCGAGCGCAACCATGGTGATCACCATGCGCTTTGGATTGATCCAACCGATCCCAACTATCTCATCAATGGAAACGACGGTGGTGTAGTGGTGAGCTATGATGGCGGCAAGACACTCAATAATTTCTTTGACGTGATTCCCACCACACAGTTTTACAATATCACCTATGATATGAACACGCCGTACAATGTGATCGGCTCTGTGCAGGACGAAGGCAGCTTCATGGCATCGGTGAAAAATACCTTTGGCAGCAAGGACCCATCGATCCAAAAATGGCGCGATGCGCCGGGAGGGGAAGGTACTATCCACGCAGTGGATCCAAGCAACCCATCGCTGGTGTATTCAAGCACTTTCTACGGAAGACTGACGCGCAGCACGGTGTTTAAGGATTCCATCGCTTCCAAAAACATCTTCCCGAAAAAAGCAGATGATGAAGAAGTGCACCGCGGTGAGTGGCTGGCGTACACACTGCTTTCACCACACGACAACAAAACCCTCTATCACGGTTTTCAATATTTATTCAAGAGCACGGACCAGGGTGAGACCTGGAAACGCATCAGTGGTGACCTGACATACAATGATGTGTCTCGTATGGGACGTACTCCCTACGCGATTAACCATCAGGCCATCACGGCAATCGATGAATCACCCATCACAAAAGGCCTACTGTATGTGGGCACCGATGACGGAAGGGTTTGGGCAACCATGAACGATGGTGGTGCCTGGACAGAAATTACAAAGGGATTGCCGGAGCGTGTGCATGTGTCTCGTTTGGTGGCGTCAAAGTATGATGCAGGAACGGTGTATATCACAATGAGCGACAGGCGTGAAGACAATATCAAGCCTTATTTGTTCCGCAGTACAGACTACGGCAAAACCTGGACGGCACTGGTGACGGACCTTCCGGCATCGCCAGTCAATGTGGTGAGGGAAGATCCTCGCAATGCTAACATCTTATATTGTGGCACGGATATGGGTGTATACATCAGCAGGGACAAAGGCAAGAGCTGGCAATCCATTCAGGGCAATCTGCCTGCAACGGTTTCGGTGAACGATCTGTTTGTGCATCCGAGGGATTACAATCTGGTGATTGGGACATATGGAAGAGGGGTGTGGGTGCTGGATGACATATCGGGTTTAACCAAGTAACAACTCAGTAACGCAGCAACGCAACAACTTAACAACTCAGCAAGCAACATGAAAAAGATAATTGCCTTCATTTTTGTAATAGCGAGTTTTCATAGCCTGCAGGCGCAGAACCGCGCAGCCATCTTAAAGGCCAACGAAGCGAAACTGGTTTTCCCCTTGTATAAAGGAGCCGTGGAGATGGGTGTGATGCCGGTTGAAAATGTGGGCTTTCCTTTTGCACACAAAGGTGTCGCCAAGATTGCGTTTGATGTCAGCGCAGCCACACCGGATAGTGCGCGGGGCAGTTTCAACAGTGGACTGCTGGAAGCCATGCGCATCCTGAATCTTCACGCCGCAGCCGGCGTGCCGAAAGACAAAATGGATGTGGTAGTGGTGTTTCATGGTCCGGGTGCGATGAGTTTTTTGAACGATGAGATCTATTCCCAGCGTTTCAAAATGAAGAATCCCAACCTTGCATTGATCAAACAACTGCAAGACAATGGAGTGAAGTTTGTGGTGTGCGGACAAACCGCAGCGTTCCGAAACTTTACCGAAGCGTCTTATGCGCCGGGAACACTGAAGGCATATTCCGCGAGGACGGCGATCTCTGACCTCACGCAACGCGGATACGCTGTGTACACTTTATCTGAATAATTCAACTGATGTTTAAAAGGATTCTCCATATTGTTGTTACAACGTGGAGAATCCTTTACCCCTTAGCCTTTATCTTCTTACTACTTTTCGTTGGTACGTACGCGTTAGTGTTCAACGACCAGGGATTGGATTTCTTCATAGGCGTTGTCACCAACTATCTCCCTACTCCCTATCTCCTATTCTCCACAGCATTTCTTCTCCTTTGGTGCTTACTCTGCTGGTATGCTTCCAGAATCATTCTTCAGGCGAAGCTCCTCGATGTGGACCCCGACGATCCCCTGGCGTTGCGGCTGATTGTCTGGATCCCGCGCGTCATCGGCATCATTCCTTTGTTGATTGTGGCAGGCGCATTAATTCGCGCAGCGGGGAAAATCCCGAATGAACGATGGTTCACCCTTACCATCAATCTCCTGGTTTTGGTTATCATGGGCATCCTGCTGATCATCTTCTTTATAAAGCGGGCGAAGATTGCAGAAGCCATGCACATTGATTTCGCACCAGCACACCAGCGATATACCGCAGCACGGACACCTTTGAAAAGATTATGGTCGATGAAGGCCAATCGCATTGCTTTCAGAAGCATCCTGATTGCCGTAGCCGCGATGATCGCGCCTTTTTTCTTCCTGCTGAAATTCGGTTATGCGCGGATGTTAGGTCCGGCCACCGTATTGCTGGCCGGCTTTATCTTCTTCACGCTGGTGTTAAGTCTCATCGCGCTATTCATCAACTTCCGGCAATCACCGGCTTTCCTTGTAATCGGTGGGTACATCGTACTGGTAAGTACTTGTAACGACAACAGTGCCGTGAGGTTGATCCCCGCCACGCAGACCGTGCATCGGGAAACCATCCGCGAGAACTTTATCAAATGGATCCAGCCGAAAATGCAATCAACGGATTCCGTGGTGACCATCTATCTCGTAGCGGCCGAAGGCGGCGGCATTCGTGCAGCAACCTTCAGCGCCGTTGCGCTGAAAAAAATGGAGGAACTGCAGCCGGGATTTATGGATAAGGTATATGCCATCAGCGGCGTTTCTGGCGGCGGCGTGGGCAGTTGCTTTTATGCGGCCTATCGGAAAGACCAACTGACTGGTGCGTTTGACGGATTCCCCTCTTCATCCGCGGCATTTGATGAAACGGTTAGTGCCGATTTTCTGAGTAGTTTGACGGCGGCCTTCGTGTTTCATGATAACCTGCAACGACTGATCCCCATACCCATTGAAGGATTGAGCCGGAACAATAAGCTGGAAGACAGCTGGGCCTGGAGTTATGAGAAGCATTTGTTTGCGAAGACGATGGACCAGCCTTTTCTTGATCTCTGGCAACATCCGAAAGGCAAGCAGGTACCCAACCTGTTCATCAACGGCCTGCTGGCCGAGACGGGACAGAAAACCATCGTTTCCAATCTCGTATTGTCTGACAGCATATTCAAGGACGATATAGATGTCCTGCGCGTATTGGGTCAGGATGTAGCAGTGAAGACCGCAGCCTCCCTGTGTTCCCGTTTTCCGCTAATCACATCCGGGGCTTTGATTAGGATCGATGGAAAGCAGAAAGGCCATATTGTGGATGGCGGTTATAAAGAAAACTCAGGAATCGAAACGGCCTGGCAATTGGCGATTGCATTGAACAACCACATCGACGAAGCAGAGCGGAATTATAGAAAAAAGATCAAGTTGCACCTACTCTTCATACGCAACAGCAATACCGGCGAGAATCTGACCGATAACCAACTCCGCGCCGTCTCCATATTACCAGACCTCACCACTATCATTCCCGGCTTCCTGAATGCCTGGGACCGCCGAACCGAAACGCACATTAACATCAGCAAAGAGCTCTTCAACGAAGGCAGCCTCCGCTCAAGATTTCACTACAGCCAGCTCAGCCTGAACAACAAGAATAAACTCCTTCCTTTGGGTTGGTATTTAAGTGTGAGTGCGAGGGACAATATCATCAGGCAAGTGAGTGATAGTTTGAGCGCAGGTTGGAGGTAGTAGGTCGAAGGTTGGAAAACAAAATGGCTTTTTGCCTCATTATTACATGACATCTTAGCAAAAGCCAACCAAACTAAACATAAACCCGTCCATAAACTGTTAAAACCAAACTCCATCTTATTGTCCGATTTTTAAATTCAATCCTCACTTAAATCTTGCTGTAGCCGTTCTCCATGTTGGTATTTATTGAATCGATCTTCAGCATCCCAGTTCTTTCCACTCACAACACGAAAACTAGCAGCATTAGCGCCGTTAACGATCTTATGATTATAGAACACGTTTCTATCATCTTTGATATACTCAACAAAATGATATGATGTATCAGGAGGGTAAAGCACCACCAGATGCTTTAGGTTCACTCCGGGAACCACATCATTCTTGTAAAATACATATCGCTTGTCGATCCCCCACCGATATTCACACAGGCGTCTAAAACTTGGCGGATCCGCCATGTCCACTATTGTACGAACCCCGCCACACGAGGTACCAAAATAGTAGTAGACCGCGTTCTTATCCTTTGAATACTCTGTTGAATCCAGCCAAACAAATGATGCGATATCTACTACTGAATCTAATGGTTTAATCAGCTCATCATCATTTTCATATGTTTTGATCACACTATCATAAAATACTTCAAACTCACAGTTACAAGTAGAATCTCTGGGAAATGCAAGTTTTCTTTCACAAAGTCTGCCTGATTTGCTCCGGTAAAAACCGTACTTCAGATGAGTATAACTTGCGCTATCTGGTGGTTCTTTCGCAAAAACAAAAGAGGCTGGTTCGGGATGTAGTGCATTTTCTGACGTACTTTTCGGGCTACAGGCAGCAGACACAAAGACCAATAGTATCGCTAGAATCGATGTTTGCATTCGGTATATGTGCAATTGAACCTTATTCATATCAATAAACGAAACTTAGTTTCTTTGACCCGTATTTTGCAAAAAGTCAATACGATTACCATATACCACAATCAATCCTGAACCATGCCCAGGGTTTCTAATGGCTTGAAATGGATCACCTCCACTTTGTTGATACAAGCAAACTTGCCTTGTACCTGACTGAACCATATCCGTAGAGTGAAATAATACATTCTTACTCAATATCGTTTGACGTTCAAGAATAGTATCACCCCTATGAACGGCAATATATGTAGAACTATCGTTTGTTAGCATCGAGTACAAGCTGTCACCCACTACAAAGGACATCAGAGACATTGTTGCATTTGGTCCTTCATATGATCTGGTCCCTTTCTTCATGCGCTTATCCCAATCAACGTTAAGGCTATCTACCTCTGCATACCAATTACAATGATTCCGCTGTTTTTCATCATTTAGCATAAATAATGTCTCTGGATTTGGTACAACCAGAAAACCAGTACTTCCACCCAAATGGGCCAAATTGTTACATACAATGTATTGCCCTTGAAACATCAAAACCTGTGAAGCACAGGTTGCATAATATGAGTAAAACTTATCACTTTTCTTGTTTCGAAAAAATACCGACCCTCCAAACTCACCAACACAACAGGCATACACGTAATAATTACTATCCTCGTATAACTTCCCTCCATACATGCGCTGTACCTGATCATAATCCTGAAGTATCGATGCAGTATCGAAATAGAAGACAAACTGATTATTAGCAACAAATAAAGTATCACCCAATGAAAACAAATACTGAAACTTCCTTTTATTTACACGCCGTTCAAGTTGTCCAAGCCTCTTATAGTTGGTATCCAAGGCTACTATTGTTCCATTGTCCAATAAACACATCAAGTTTCCCCGCCATTGAGCTACGCTTTTTATTGTAGTATCCAAAGCTATATCAATGTTGCTAACGATAAAACCAAGGGGTACTTCGGCCTTCTCTTTAGGTACGCTATTGCATGATACTATTGCTAAGTAAAGTATCAGGATCAGAAAAAAAAGGCGCATAAATAATTAGTAAATTATTTTGCAATAGAAATCGCTTCCATTGCTAACATGATTGATAAACTGCGTGAATCATTAATTTATTATAGCTTTTCTATTTCTTAATCTCCCAAATTCCCTTCTCTCCATTCCACACTAACTTGTCATGATACCCTTCCCAGAAAGCTTTCCAGCGTTTTGGATCAATGGTTTCATTTTGTGGGGTCATGCCAAATAACATGACGAGGTATGACCGCGTGTAAGTGTCCGCATTGCAAAAATTGGCTGGGGAACTGCTGTCTTTAGGCATCTCGTCCAATTGATAGACGTTCTTCAGACACTTTCTGGTCAGCTCATCTTTCCGTGGATCATCCTGTAAGGACTGAATCATTGCTTGCACGGCATTTAAACTACTGATCTCGGGAATCTTTGCATTTTTGTATTGCTCCGGAGCGTACTTGGCAACAGGCTTGTTGCTCAAAAAATCCACCCATCGGTCCCTGAGCTGAAGGAGATCATTCTCTGAACTCTTGATCGTAACATAACCAAAGTTCTGCCCCGTCAAGTTCTGCAGGATCTGATTTGCCCGGCCACCTACCGTGAAAAGGTCGTTGTCAATTACCAGACCCTTTCCTTCAAACACGATATCCCCGCTGATGATGCGGTCCCAAATCACCAATCTGCTCGTGCCTGTTAGTTTCGTTTCCGTTTTATTGGGGACCATACCGGCCAGGGCCTTCCAATAGACCGTATCCTTTGTATAATTGTTTACAGATGCATTCAACGTAGCAAACACATCGGCCCAACTTCTATCGTTTATATTCTTGTTCAGGAGTTCTGCGGCAGAAAGCTTCTGTGCCGCATCATACATTTCCTTCGTCAAATTCTCAATGTTTTGCTGGCTCCAGGACACCAGTCTTCGTTGACTGAAGGATGTGGTCACAAAAAAGAAGCAAAGCAGCAGCAGTAGTGTTTTTGGCATATTGAGTGTTTATTGTTAGCTATTTGAATATACAGTTGGTCTCGTAACACTGCAAGCAATATATAAATACAAGGAGTTCCTAGTCCTGTAAAGACATTTTAGCATTTTTTAACAGAACGGGCTTCTACCCTTATCTACTCCTCACCCCACAGAAACTCCTCATACACTGGGGTTCTATCTCTCTATCACCTAAATGATCATTTATACGTTTCTTGTGTAAAACAAACACCAAACAAAAAGTCGCCAACTAGCCACCTCGCCTATGCAATCTCATCAAAAAGAAATTTGGGTATTTCTCCTCTTAGTATGCGCTCCCCTCAGTGCAACAAGCCAAGGCAGTTTATTGACCGATGTTATCCTGGTTGGCACTAAACATACGCCACATACGGGATACCATAGCGACTCATTGTTGAAAGTTGTGGTGAACCTAAAACCCGACGTCGTCCTCATCGAGCACGATTCTGTATCCGGCATTTTTAAAACCGGCCAGTTTAAACCTATTCCTCGATGGATAAAGTATTTGAGTAGAATAACCGGTAGGTCCAAAAATGATATCGAGGGAAATATGATACATAAACTCTATCGCGAGTTTCCTCAGGTTATCGTCAAACCTATTGACGTTGCATTGAATGGCCCTGAACGAGACAAATATAGAAAAGAGTTTATTCGTCTTGAAAATGTATTTGAAGTTGGCATGTCTAGCGCCTTTGATAACAAGGAAATGTCCCCGTATAGGGCCAATTTGCATCTGAAAAGAGAGCAGCTTCGTACACAAATGTCAAAGAGAATGTATAGCACATTGCAGGAATTCAATACGGATAGCACAACGGAAATTATCCGTCAACTACAAACTTTAGAGGAAAGTCATATTAAATCGCTGGTTGACTCAGTACCCTCTTTGCAGCCATTCTCAAAAAGGGTCTATCAAATGCTCGAAAATTGGCAGCTCCGTGATAAAGTTATGGCACAACAAATACAACGCTACATCTCGGCATATCCAAGTAAGCGCATTGTGGTTATATCGGGGTTTTTTCACCGCTACTACCAAATAGATCATCTTGTGCCAAAACGAGAAGAAATGAATTTTAGGTTACTTGACATTGATGGCAAGGAAATGACATTGGATGAAATTATTTCGTTTTCGAGATAATTTGATTTAGTCTAAAATTACAAACTTACACCACTGAATATTCCATCATTGGCTATTGGCCTTCAAATATTCCGCAGGCACATGATCCGTCAACCACACACCATTGTCCGATAGAAAAAACTCGAAACCTGCAGCATGCATTGATTCCGCCATTACCATAAAAATAAAGGGTTTACCATGTCTGCTTCCCACCATTTTCGCCGTTTCAAGGTCTGCACTCAGGTGAACATGGCTCCTGCTTCGTTTGTCAAGACCGTTTTTCAAAATAGAAGGTACAGACATTTCCCCTGTGCCATGGTATAGAATATCTGGTGGTTTCCGGCCTTTGTACCCAAGGTCTATTTCTATGGAGTGGCCCTGGCTTGCTCTTATTTTATCTAAAGTTTCATTAAAAGCAAATCGCTTCTTTGGGTTTGTGGAAACAATATGGTCCAACTTCTCCCTGTCTAATTGCATGCCTTGGCCTTTCATCTTTTCAATCAGAATCGCAACATCTGTCCACCCCTGCGGATCCAGTTGAATACCGAGGGTTTCTGGCTTATGCCTCAACACTAAACTTAAAAATCTACTGATAATAATATCGCGCATTTCAAACTATAAATTTATGGAAAGGGTAATCTTCGCACTCATTTTTGATGATCGCTATATTTTCCATAGAATGAAGAAAATGGCCTCTCACCTCATCTAAGCTCAAATTCTCTTTGCCGGCCATATAGACACAAAATAAATTTCTTTAGTCTTAGTCCAAATGAGTTTCCTTTTTCTCACCAATGTGTTAAAGTAAAGCTAAGAACAATCTACTCTACGTTTACATATCAATTCAACCCGCAAATAACTGTTAGATTAGTTTCTGGACAGGTACAAAAGAAATCGATATTGATACATTTCTATGAATACACTCTACTTTAAGAAGGCCGCATTAACTGCAATTCTTTTATACTTTTCTGCTGCTTGTCTTGCACAAAGCAACAACCTACTGATCAGGGGCAAAATATTAAATTCAGATAATGCCCTTGCTTTTGAAGATATCTCAGCAATCGGCGAACTAAGTGTTGTAAATGCCAGCACATTAATTGCGCCGGAATCAAATGGTGATTTTAAGTTTCAACGTTACATCGATAAGGCTGGTTATTTTAAAATTGGGCGAAATATCCTTTACCTGCAACCCAAGGATACTTTAGAGGTAATCATTGACTATTCTTTCCCGGAAAAGTCAACCTTTATAGGCAAGAATGCATTCATACAGGACTATTTGAAATTTACACCATATCCCAAAGCAGGATCATATCTTGAATCCGGCAACAACGTAAAAAAGACCCTTGATGCCACTCTCGATACACTTGAATCAATCAAGATAAACCGGAAACTACGGTTGAAAAATACGAAGCAGCTTCCTCCCGACTTTCAGCATTTAGAAGAAGTCAGAATAGAGGCAGACTTCCTGAATAGCATTTACTATCTGCACATGTATTTCCCATATAAAAATAAACTCAGCGGGGATAGTCTCAATCGCTTTATGGATCAATATAGGGAAACCATTAAAGCATACTCTTTGAAAATGCCCTACGTAAAACTGAGGAAAGACTACTTGTCTATCTCCGTTTACAGATCGGTCTTGCCACAATTGATCAGGCAAATTCCGATTGATACAGAAAGAAACGCCTATTGGGAAGACTGGTTCAATTCTAAAACACTTAAACTGGATATGGATGGCGCTACCTCAAGAGACAATTTACAAGTAATTGCCTCCAAGCTGCCAACAATTAAGGATAGCAAGTTTCGAAAAGCATTGGAAACCTCGCTGCAAAGCTTCATGCTGGTCAGCACTGGTGATAACGCTATCCCTTTTGTTTATAGGAATACGGACGATGCTGAAGTGAATCTCGAGCGATACAAAGGCAAGGTCATCTACATCGACTTCTGGGCTACCTGGTGCAGCCCTTGCATCAATGAATTCAAACACTTAGATCAACTCAAAGCACAGTTCGCTGACAGCAACATTGTGTTTCTATCTATTTCAGTTGATGAAAACAAAGATAGATGGAAGGAATTCATGCAAAAAATCGACAATGTAAAATATCACGGTATTGTGAGCAGAGATCAAATTCTTGATTATAACCTTGCCGCTATTCCCAGAGTTATCATTATCGACAAAGACTTTAAACTGGTGGCCATTCATGGGCCATTGCCCTCATCAAAAGAAACTTCAGTGCTACTTGAAAAGTTGACAGGACACTGACCTACCCCAAACTCCTTCGCATACCAATCAGAATATAAGTCATAAACAGTATAGCACCCATCGTCATGATAATGCGACCATGCACGCGGTCGGTAGGTTTGTAAATGGGAACGCGTTCTCCGTTAGGGAGCACCTTGGTGGCCGATAAAAACCAGCCGATAATAAAGCCTACGAATCCGCCTACCAATGCGGAGAGGTAGCCCAATACAAACATCCATAACGGTGCTGCCTCCGGTTGCGCGAGTTCAACCATTCGCTGGCGCGTGGAAATGGCATCGGCCTCATCCGTAATAGGAATACCACGATCTTGCAAAATTTGCTTGGCCAGCGCCACGTCAAAAGCACCCCATTCATCCTGCTTGCGGATGATGTCCAGCAATTCCTTATCCATAAAGTGAAAGAGATAATAATTGGGATCCACTGTTTCGGCCTTCTTCGCGTAGTAACCCTTCAGCACTTCATTGGCCCGCGAAAAATCTTCGGCACTTAGCATCAGGTTCACATCTGGATCCACATTGTTGAACGCATAACTGGGATCAAACTGCTTCCTGGTAGCTATGATTTCATACGCAATGCCGGCCTCGCCCAGCACCGCACCTACCGCCTCCGCCTGCTCCCGGTTATAATACAGTTTGTATAGTTCCATCATAAAAACTAAACCCTCCTAAACACTTGCCCTAAACTCAGGCGCCGTCCTCTTACGAGACGCCTGCTCATACGCATACGCCATACCAATCACCTCTGCCTCCTGCCATGCACTGGCCATAAATGAAAATCCCGCAGGCAGACCCATATAATGCCCCATCGGTACCGTGATATGCGGATAGCCCGCCAGCGCTGCCGGTGAAGAAAATGAAAATCCACTGCCGTAATCGCCATTCACCTGGTCTATGCAAGTGGGAAAACCCGAGCTGGTGGAACAGATCGCGTGCAGGTTGTTCGTCTTCATCAGTTCATCAATGATCTGCCGCGCACCAATGCTTTTCTTCAACGCCTCCACATACTCGGTTTCCTGAAGACCTTTCTTCGATTCACACAATTCCAATGTCTCCTGTTTGAAGTAAGGCATCGCCTTCGCTTCATTTGCTTTGTTAAATGCAATCACTTCTGCAAGCGTCTTCACTTTCGCATTGGCCGTGCGTAAATAAGCATTCACGCCGTCTTTGAATTCATATTGAAGCACCACAAAAGATGGCTGACCCAATGGTCTTGTGAGTTTAAGCAACTCAACCTCTACCACCTCTGCCCCCTGCCCTTTTAAAATTTCTATCGCCTGCTTATATAAAGCAACCACACCCTCATGACCGGTGAAATATGCTTTTTCGATGCCGATGCGTTTTCCTTTTAAGGCATCGGTCTTGCAGTACATAGCATAGTCTTTCTGCGCTTTCCCCTGCGATGCAGCCGTCACGCCATCGTTCCCATCCACCCCAGTACATGCACCCAACAGATAAGCCGCATCTTTCACGGTCCTCGTCATCGGTCCCGCCGTATCCTGCGTAGCCGAAATGGGAATAATCCCTTGCCGGCTCCACAAACCTACTGTGGGTTTCAATCCCACCACACCGCAACTGGATGCTGGTGATATGATGGATCCGTTGGTTTCTGTGCCGATGGCGATCGCACATAAATTCGCACTCACCGCCGCGCCAGATCCTGAACTGGATCCGCTCGGATTGCGGTTCAATGCAAAGGGGTTGCGCGTTTGTCCGCCCCTGCTGCTCCATCCGCTGGTTGACCTGCTGGATCTGAAATTGGCCCATTCACTCAGATTGGTTTTACCCAATAACACTGCACCTGCTTCACGCAAGCGCGCAATGATGAACGCATCCTTGTCCGCCCGGTTTCCTTCCAGCGCCAGCGCACCCGCCGTGGTCATCATCTTGTCACCCGTATTGATATTGTCTTTGATCAAGACCGGTATCCCGTGCAAGGGCCCGCGCAGTTTACCCGCTTTTCGTTCTGCATCCATCTGCGCTGCAATAGCAAGCGCATCGGGATTCACTTCAATCACCGCGTTTAACATCGGTCCACTCTTATCCACAGCCTTGATGCGGTCGAGGTATTTCTGGGTGAGTTGTTTCGATGTCATCTTGCCCAAGCGCATCTGCTCCTGCAAAGCATCCACCGTAACCTCGTTCAATTCAAAATCCTTTGCATCTGCAAAAGCGTCTGCAGAAATAAGTGCCGATGCCGCAGCTGCGGAGGTGTTGCGTAAGAAATTACGACGATCCATAAGTTCAGTTAATCGTTAGTGGTTATTAGTTACTGCTTCGTACTTCTCCCTTTATCTTCTCCCTCGCAAAATCAGAGAAACAAATCCGTATACAAATGCGCACCTGGCACCACAGAGTAATGCGACAAATCCGTCACACCTTCTTTTGCGAGTACTTCTTCATCGATAAAAAAGTTACCCGTGCACTGGTCCGATGGTTTACTCAAAATGATGTACGCCGAATCGGCCAGGATCTCCGGCGTTCTGCTCATCTTCGCCAGTGCCTCACCACCCAAAAGATTACGCACCGCTGCAGTGTCAATGGTGGTGCGGGGCCACAGTGTGTTCGCCGCAATTTTATACTTCTTCAACTCCTCACTCAAACCCAGCGCAATCATACTCATGTTGTACTTGCTCATGGTATAGGCCACGTGTTGACCAAACCATTTCTTATCCATATTGATGGGAGGAGATAAATTCAGTATATGCGGATTGTGACCCTTCTTCAAATGCGGGATGCAAGCCTTGCTCACAAAAAAAGTTCCGCGCACATTGATGTCGTGCATGAGATCAAAGCGCTTAGGCTCCGTCTGCTCTGTAGGTGTAAGGTTGATGGCCGATGCATTGTTGATCAACACATCGATCCCTCCAAAAGTACTCACCGCCTGGCTCACCGCATTCTCTATCTGCTCTTCACTCCTGATATCACAAGCTACAGGTAAAGCCTTTCCTCCTGCTGCCATTACTTCCTCAGCTACGGAAAAGATAGTGCCGCCGAGTTTTGGATTCTCTTCCGTTGACTTCGCTACTATCACAATATTGGCGCCGTCTTTCGCAAGTTTCAATGCAATAGCCCTGCCGATGCCCCTGCTGGCGCCAGTGATGAATACTGTTCTATCCCTAAATGACATAAATCGTTGCGTTTTGATAAATATACGTTGAAAGGGTAGATTTCTAAGTTGGAAGGTGGAAGTTAGAAGTTGGAAGTATTTCGTCGGTTTCTTCCACCTTCCACCTTCCACCTTCCACCTTTATTCCCGCACACACCGAAACCCCACCGTTCCATTGCGTTCAAAACCCTGACTCACACGTAACAACATCTGCCGGTAGTGTAGCTCACGCGGACCGCCCTGTACATACCACCAACTGGAGGATGGATTGAAATAAGACCCGCCCTTGAGAATAATGAAACGATAACTGCCATTCACATACAGATCATTGGTCATCTGCCACACAGATCCTACCAAGTCATACAATCCGTTCGGATTTACACCCAATGGATAAGCACCTACCTTGTACAATTGCCCATCGCCAAGGTTGCACAGGGTTGAATCTATTCCGGTTAGTTTAACCACAGTGAGCGTACTGGTCACTTCCACCTTCTCCCTTCCAACTTCTAATTTCTGCTCCCACGGCCACTCCCGCAAGTCAGCCGTCTGCGCGGCATACTGCCACTCGATCTCTGTAGGCAATCGCTTGCCCGCCCATTTCGCATAAGCCCTCGCGTCTTCATAACTTACATACACCACCGGGAAGTCTTCCATGCCCACGGGGATCCTTCCACCCACCCAGTGTCTCAGGAAATTTTTGGGGTCCGATGGATGATAACCCGAGGCCTTCATGAAAGCCGCGAACATCCTGTTTGTCACAGGATACTTGTCCATATAAAACGATGGCATGCTGAATGTTTTTCCCTCATCCTGTTTGGGATAAGGAATAAAGGCATCGCCATTGGTAGCCTTAAACACAAACTTCCCTTCGGGGATCTTCACCATATTGGCAGGTGCAGAAACTGCGCTCTTCGTTCTTTCCTGAACATTCACCCTTCTCGCAGCCCCTGGCTCCAAAAAGATCACCCGCTCATCCACCAGCTCATTTCGTTTATCTACCAATTGTAATACGATATGCCCTTCAAACCTTCCAAACAAATCCGACAAAGCATAGTTTCTGTTGGGTTCAATGAAAACTGGGGTTTGTCCATAAGACGGTTTATCCCTCCAAACCTGCATCCTATATCCCTCTTCCACCTTCCATCTTCCACCTTCCACCTTCATTACATCTCCGTCCAATTCAACACGCAACAACGTTGGTAACTCAGCCACCAACCCCACCGCACCTTCATTGTTCGTTCCCAGATCCTCCACCCTAAACCCTTCCACTTCCACCTTCCAATTTCCACCTTCCAACTCCCTGTGCCTCCAAAGATCCACCACGTGATATCCAGGTTTATTGCGCAGGTTGAACCTCATATCCCGCACACCTTGCGGCACTATACTGTAAATGGTATAGATCGTCTTTAGATTGGTCTCCCATCGGTTCACCCAAACACTATCCCGGCTCACCGGAATCAGCGGGGTATAGATGCCCTGCGTGAAATTGCTGCTGTGCTGCCTTAATGCAAAACTTGTTCTGCCGAGGTATTGGTATTGCTCTTCCAGCCACTCAGGTTGTCCCGGCGCAAAAATATTCAGCTCAGTACCGTATCCGTTGAAGAACGATGTATTGAACTCGCGGCGAATAGGCTCCTTGTATAATTCCGCTACACGAAAAATAGCGAAGTCCGGTTTGATGAATTTATTCAGGTTAAGCATCGGTACATAATACAATGCATTATGCACCCTGCCACTTACAATGTACTGCATGTCTTTCGGCACAGCCATGCCCTCGCTGTACATGATCACACCCCGTTTTACACTATCTGCTGCTGCTTGTAATTCTTTACTTGATTCTCCCCTTGTATCCAGCACCACACCATCTGCATCGGTCTCGCGAAGCAGGTCTTTCAGTCCGCTCAAATGCCGTTCCTTTCTCGTGCTTTCATCCCAGGGATTGTAAGCAATGAATAGTTTCGTTTTTCCTGTAGCACCTTTCAAGGATGTAGGCAGGTCCCGATACAGGTCAAACTGGTTACGCTGGTCCAGACCCAGACTGGGCCAGGTGGGCCAGATACCAACAACGTCATCGCCACCGTATAGTTTCTCTCCGCGCTGTATAAACTCTTTCAGTCTCGGTTTTCCATTATCGAAGTAAAACTTATCCCAGGCCATGATGAGGTGCATAACGTATGCTTTCTGTATCCATTGCAAATCCCTGCGCTGGTACATCGATGCATCAAAACCTTCCACATCAAATAGCTTCTCCCTTTGGAATATCACTCGCAGTCCTTCCTGCCAGCTGCCTTGATAATCCCTCACCCAATAATGGTATTCAACAGAACCGCCGGGATAGAGTACGGTCTCAAATCTTCTGCGCTGCCCGTTTTGAATACTCTCACGATCCCTGCGCATCAGCATGCATTTACCATCCTTCGATGCGTAGCCCAGTTCCCAGGCATTGTCCGGCAATACTACATTTACGGGTATACGTGAGGGTAAGAAAAGATGCGCGCGTGATAAAGGATGCTCGCCAAAACCAGTGATGTATACTTCCCCTTCCGGCACCACATTGCGCAGTGTCAAGGTATCTTTGGTGTCATTGGAAAACTTCACCTTCCACTTGCCTTCGCCATCGGGCCTTGTAGTTATGTTGAATCCAACATGCAACACCGTAATGCCCATGCGCTGCTTGTTCACTTCATAGCTGAAGTTGGGCTGAGCCTGAGCGCAGGCGCAAATGAAGAGAAGAATAATTGTCCGGCACATGGCAGACAATCTAATAAAAAAGTTGGAAGTTGGAAGAGAAAGACTTCCACCTTCCAACTTCCAACTTCAACCTGCTAATTCAGATCCAACACCGGCTTATTCAACAATATCCCCTCAATCCGCTCCATCACTTCCGGCGTCAACACCTTCAACGCATCCAATGCTTTGAGATTCTCAGTGAGTTGTTCTTTCCTGGACGCACCCAATATCGCAGTGGTCACATGTGGATTCTTGATGGTCCACGCAATGGCCAGGGAAGCCATCGATACACCCAATTCATCAGCCAGCTTTACAAGCTGTTTCAATTTTTCAATCTTCCCTTCCTGCAGCCAACGCTCACGCAGCCACTTGAAGGTGTCCATGGAAAGCCTGGATCCTTCGGGTATCTCGTTCAGGTATTTTCCGGTCAGGAAACCCGCCGCCAGCGGACTCCAGATGGTTGTACCCAATCCCACACTCCTGAACACGGGTAGATAGTCCTGCTCCATCTTGAAGCGCTCAAACATATTGTATTGCGGTTGCTCTACAGTAGGTCCCACCAAATGATATTGCTGTGCCACCTTGTGCGCCTCCATGATCTCTGCCGCACTCCACTGCGATGTGCCCCAGTACAATACCTTCCCCTGCTGGATCAGGTTGTGCATCGTCCATACCACTTCTTCAATCGGCACATTAGGATCCGGACGATGACAGTAAAACAGATCGAGATAATCCAGTTGTAAACGTTTCAGCGCGTCATGACAAGCTTCAAACAAATGCTTCCTGCTCAGCCCATGCTGGTTGGGTTTGTTATCCTTTCCGCGCAAACCAAAAAATGCTTTGGAAGACACCACATATGATGATCGTTCCCAATTCTTCTGCTTCAGCACCCTGCCCATCATCAACTCACTCTCGCCACCTGCATAGGCTTCGGCATTATCAAAGAAATTGATCCCGGCATCATAGGCCATACCCATCAGTGTGTCCGCTGTATTGTCTTCAAACTGCTTGTGAAACGTAACCCATGAACCGAAAGATAACAGGCTCAATTGGAGGCCTGTTTTTCCCATGTAGCGGTATTCCATACAAGTAAAAATTAAAAAAGTGAATAACTATCTTCTGCGTAGCGTGTCCTGCAACCGGGGACCAGCTGACCTCTGCACTGTATCCGCTGCCCTTCCCGATGTGTCTTGCACACCAACATCATTTATGCGGAACACACTGTTGGTAGGATTATAAATCTCGAAAGTTTTGAAGTCCTGCGGCGCACTCAACCCTACACCGTACATGATCATATCCGGACGATGCACCCGCACGGGCTTATCGGTATAAAACAATTGTTTGGTCTGATCCCACCACAGTTCCTGACAAAACAGGGTATCGTTGATATTGTTGAACACCCTTACACTGTCTTTCAAAAAAATCTGGCTCTTCATCTCATAGTACTCCGCAAAGCGGGCGTCCATCTGATTCTCAATCTTCGTTGAGTCATTGAAAAAATCCACATGGATGCCTTTTGGAAACTCAGTTCTGGCCGTACTGTCCTGGTAGCGCAGCATGGATGGAGCGCGCATCCTGGCTTTCATCTTGCCGGTGTTGCTCATGTAGCCTTGTACGTTAGTGGCTTCATCTACTCCGATCTTTTTATCCAGCAGATCGCTCACTTCCTTCTCGCTGTTCACACAGGCGCTGAATATAAAAAGGCAGCTGAAACCAGCTGCCATGATAATATTGTAATGACGTCTACCCACGGAATCTTAATTGTACTGCCGTTTGTTAAACCAAATATCGCTGAGATTGAAACCCATCGCCACACGGAAGAAATTCTCCCGGATCGCATCGCTCTTGTTTCCGCGCTGACCCATCTCTAAAGTAAGATTGATGGTAGTATACTGGTTGGTATAATAGTTCCTTCTCACCGGCATACCCATACCCCAGCTCGCGGTCCAGGTTTTCAAATTGGTACCTGTATTTACCTGGTCCGGGCCGTATGCAAATCCCGCACGATAGACCACGCGGTTCCAGTAGTTCTTAGAATTGATGGAAGGAATGATCTGTCCACCAATCCGCACGGCCCAGTTATTCTGCAGTTGATCCTTTTGACCGAAATAAGAAAAATCAGCCCACTGCACGCTGTTGTATTCAATACCCACCTGCCAGTTATCCATCTTCTCCAACAAGATGCCACCACCCCATGAAGCTGGCATCACAATATCTCCCGTCTCACCTGATAAACGATACACACTATCCAACACAAATGGCCCACGCGCACTTCCTTCAAAGGTTTGCCGAGTCACGTCACGATAAGCGGTCATCTTGTTCTCAAGTCCAAATGTTGCGCCGAATTTTAAGTTCATATCACCAGACAATACCAATTGATATTGCACACCTGCCTTCACAAAAAGGCCACCGAAGTTGGTAGAGTCTGTGTAGTTGGCTTTGATATATCGCACAGTATCATTGATGAAACTCATCTGCGTTCCATAGTGCTTGTTACCAAACATGTAACCGGCATTGATCCCGACGCTGAAATTCCGGGTGCCACCTGCAAGACCAATAAACGCCTGGTAACTGCCACCCGTACCATAGTAACGATAAGACACACTATCTATATTAGACAACCTGGTGTTGCTGATCACATCATAACTGATACGCGTAACCGGTTTAAAGCCCAGGTTCATGCCCCAGCTCTTCTTCTTGCTCAACGGAAATCCGATGTTCAGATAGGTGGGGACAAGGTTCCTCGACTTATAAGACGAAGTAGTGTTGGTTGCCCGCAAAGTACGCTGGTCATATTCCAGACCCACGTCAAAGGTGGTGAGCTTTAACCGGGCATAAGATGCCGGATTATTAAAATTGATGGATTGCAGATCCCAGTAGGCCAATGACATCCCGCTCATGGCCCGGTTGAGCACATTGGTCTGGGGAAGTACGTCACCGATACCGTATCTCGAGTAAGGGGAATTATCTTGCGCTTGCGCCTGGAAAACCAATAACACATTGATAATCAGTACACTGCAGCATATCTTCCAGTTAGTTGTTGTACGCGCTAATGGCATAAAGACCTTTATATAAAAAATCAGGGTCGGCAAATATCGTGTTTTTAAGGTGTTGGGCGAAATATAGGCTGTCACCCCCTGTTATGACCACGTTAAAGTTCCCATATCTCTCCTGGTAAGCATCGAGGGTTCCATCGATCTCCTTGGCCATACCCAGGATCACTCCGGAGAGGATATTGGTGCGGGTATCATAGCCGATGAGCGGGAAATTCCAGTCTTTTTTCACCAGCGGCAGGAGAGCCGTATAGTCATGAAGGCTTTTCAAACGCATCTCCATACCGGGCGAAATGCCGCCACCCAAAAACTCACTATACTTATTGATGAAGTTGTACGTGATGGCGGTACCTAGTCCCACCACCAGGTTGTTCTTCCCCGGATAAAATTTCACCATTGCCGCAGCCAGTGCAATTCTATCTGCACCCATGGTCTCCGGCTTACCCACCGGCACGGTGAAGGGCAGTTTAGAAGTGTGGGATAATTTATGGAACGATGTTTTCTCCGCGAGGAGCGTCTCCAATAGCGGATCATGGCTGATGACAGAAGAGAGGATGGATCGATGGGGCTTGTACTGTTCCAGTGCCGCCGCCACTTCTACCGGACTTCCTTTTTCCAGAACCTGGATATGCGTCATTACATCGCCATCAAATACGGCGTACTTGAGGCGCGTGTTGCCAAAATCAAAACAGATGGTGATCATGAGAAGTCAAAAGTAAAAATTCAAAATTCAAAACAAGATTTTGATTTTTGAAATAGCACAAGCCTGGATTCTATTTTCCACGCTTAATGGCGTAATACGCATCCAGCCTGAAATTGAGTTGCGATCCTTTACTTTCAATCAGTTTGGGGTACCCTCCGGCTACATTTCGCATATCGAAAACGTCTATTCGATAAATTTTGGTGAAACCATGGCTGTAAGATGCTGCTGCACCGATATGAATCCTGCCCAGCGGAACTTTAAACCGAATACCAATATCCGCAAGTGGGAAAAACACATTGCCATAATAGTTGCCAATGGCATCAACATCAGGACTCAAAAAGCCAAACTCAAACTGATCAGATTTTATGCCTTGGCTGTATCCCGCAAACAACATAAGGTCTATTTCATCAGGCACGATATGAAAAATATAGTTTAGTCGAAATGGAATGATCGTCATACCCGCTTCAATTTTTCCCGCTACATTAGAAAAATAAGTGGGTGGAACAATAGCAGCAAGAGATACACCAGACTCCAGCATCCATCTGTCACCAATGGCATACATAACATCTAAATGAAGCGCTCTCAAGTGACCACTTTTGCCGCCGCCTGGAATGGGACTGGGTTCAGTAAATCTAAATATCGAAGTATGGGCGCCAAAACCTAAACCAATATACCATCGTGGAAACTTCGCTGCTGAGGCAATACTATCAGAAGTACGCTGATGCTCAATATTATTCCTTTGAATGGTCTGCTTCTGCTTTTTTACTTCCGTTACTACCCCTTTTCCAAATGCATAATGTAACCCTAAACGATAAGATGCGTAACTACCTTTTCCTGTTTGACTTGCACAGTGGTCATTCGTGCCACTTCCCTTATTGTACAAAAAAGACGCATCCGTTATATCGTTTAGTCCATGGAAGTAATCGAAAACCCCAGAAACCCTGATCCGTGGAGAAAAAGAATACATTACCCTTCCACCTATGTTTAAAAGCGGGAAAAACATTTTTGCATCATTAAAAAATGTGCCTCGCGTTGTTGAGTCATAAATACCACCCTGGTCCAGATTCAGGACTATATTATAATAGGAGTTAACATATCGTGCGGTCTTGATCCCTTGACCATATCCAACAAAAGGCGAAACGGCCAATTTCTTTTTAAACATGTCAAAAGCGTACGCCAACTTAATTGGCAGCACCCATGCGTTGTATACTTCTTCATGAATAATAGAATATTTTTCCGACTTATACTGCTGCACATACCGGTTATAAAACAATCCTGACTCAATCAGTATACCTGATGGAAATCTGTGCTGAAAAGATAAACCAAACGAAGTGCGACCAGAGTACTGTGAAACATTAGATACATAGTTGCCCGTATCACTCATTGAAAAATGGTAAAAATTTCTTCCGGCTTCTATGCCAATAGTATTCTCCTGAGCCCGCAAACTGTTTACGTGAATAATAAATACAAAAAGCAACAATTTAAGTGACAAGGCTTGGGGGAAAGCGCTAGCGCATGCTTTTTGCACGAAACTCAACGGAATAAGCAAAGCCGTTACGGCCAGTTTGGTGTTTCTCACTAAATGTTGAAGTTAAACTTATACTGAACCTGAAGATATACTTATCAAACAACTAAATCCCACAAATCCCTTCCCAAACTCCCCCTGATACTTAAGTTAAGCTTATACAGCTTGTGAATCTTTCTGACCTTTTACTTTTAAACTACTTAAAATCAAATCCCCCCAGGTTTTTAAAATGTCCATTTAATTTCACCCGGGCTTTCAGGCTTTCCATTTCCTGTACCACTGGGATCACTTTACTGAGATGGCGGCGTAAGTATTCCTGCCGCTGCACTTCACGCTCCAGACTCAACACTTCATACTCTTCTTCGAGAGATAGGCCGATGTGGTGCGCAACATCATAGCTGGTGAGCTGTTCATCCGGCTTGGGAAACTGCTTGCTGACATTCAGCAACTCGTGCAGTTGACGGATGGAGGCCATCACTTTTTGCATCAACTCACGATTGCCATCATCTTCCGTCACAATATGTTTAACAATAGCGCCACTGTACAATTTGTCCGGCACCGTAGTGATGGTTTCCAGCACACGAAAAACATTCAGACCTTTCGTTTTGATATCCATCTCCCCATTCTCGTGTACCTTCACCACTTCCCTGATCTCCATCACCGTGCCCAGCTCGGCCATCTTTTCTTTAACGACAGACGGAATACCAAAATATTTTTTCTGTTCAACACATTCCGAGATCAATTGCTTATACCTTGGCTCAAAGATGTGCAGGTTCAGATCCTCACCGGGATATACAACGAGGTTAAGGGGAAATATGGGGATGAAGTTGGTCATGTGCAAAATCAATATTCAAAACTCAAAACTAAAAAAATCATCAGGCATTTTTGACATTTGCATCTTGACTTTTAACTTCTGCATACATCATCAATCCAAAAATCATATAAATCGCTATTCCAAACTGCATCTCCAGAGCGATCTCATACATGAACCCCAGCACCGTCAGGAGATGAAAGGAAAGCCAAAGGATATTCTTCCGGTGGGGGTTCATCCACAACGGCATCAGCAAAACAAACAAGGCCGCCAGCAGGCCCGCAACCCCTGCATACACGCCATAGATCAGCATTTGATTGGCCGGCAGCAATTGCTCGTAGGGCTTAAGAAAAGCTGCGTGCACACTGTACCATTGTTGAACAGCTTGCCTTGCATCACCGGCGCCCGCGCCAGTAATCGGATTTTCACGAATGATCTGCGTTGCCGCACGCCAGCTTACAATCCGGGGTGCGTCGTTCAGCCCCTCCACATAATTACCCCTCGAATAATTCTGAAAATCCCATCGAACAAATTTCACCCGCTGCTGAAAACTGGGGACAGTAAACCATGCGATCAACGGAAGTATAACCAGTAACCCCATCACCCATAACCTGTTCTTCAAATAACGAATAACAAATAACCCTGTAACCAAATAAAACCCGATGATCCCAGTCTTCGCCGCCAACAAATGAATGAATACGGCCAACATAACCCATAACCCAATAACCACTAACCTACTACGTAAATAACCCAATATCCAATAACCTAACAACCACGTATAACCGATAACCAATAACCACGAATACCGCACATGATCATCACCCATAGGCACCCGCATCACAGCACCACCAAGATAATCGCGATCCTGATCTCTCAACATCCACCACACAGATTGTCCCATGCTCAGCACCAGCAAAATCATCAAGGCCCACAATAAGGTTTTTCTGGCGCGCAGATCCAAGTGCGTAAATGCAGGCACACAAAACGGCAACACCAGCAAAGGAATTTTTACCTGCATCACCTGCAGCCATGCCCGATGGTCCTCGCTCCACAACCCACTGAAAAGCGGGATCAGAAACAACAAACTAAGCCCCTGCAGCCATCGTGAAGCTTTCCATGCTTCCCAGCATTGCGTCCGATACACCCACCAGGTATGGATCACCAACAATCCCATGCCCGCACTCAACAATGCACGGGACCATAGCAGCCCCACCCAGATGGCGATCACCAACAGCAGCGTGATATTCCTGTTCAGATTAATTTTGTTGTCCACGGCAATTGGCCGAATTTAGAAACTTAACTACATACATCAACCATGAATTGGCAGGAGATGCTGGCAGCAGCGCAGAAAATGGATACGAGGAGCATCGCCCGCTGTATTTCGCTCATTGAAGATGAGGACGATGGCTTCGAGGAATTGCTGAGGTCTCTGCCCCCCGGAAATAAAAAGAATATCATCGGCATCACCGGTCCTCCGGGTGCCGGCAAGAGCACATTAACCGATGGCCTGATCGGTGAATTCATCGCACAGGGCAAAACCATTGCCGTACTATGTGTGGATCCTTCGTCCCCATTTCATCTCGGGGCGCTCCTGGGCGACAGGATCCGGATGTCTGGCTGGTACACCCATCCCAATGTCTTCATCCGCTCCCTGGCCACGCGCGGTTCTCTTGGCGGATTGCACCCACGCATCATTGAGATCACGGAATTGTTGAAAGCACTGCCTTTTGACCTGGTCATCATTGAAACGGTAGGGGTAGGACAAAGTGAGATCGAGATCGCCGGACTGGCAGATGCTACTGTTGTGGTGTTGGTACCAGAAGCCGGAGATGAAGTGCAGACCATGAAAGCCGGACTGATGGAGATCGCAGATATTTTTGTGGTTAACAAATCAGATCGCCCAGAGGCCAGCCATTTTGCCACTTACCTCAAGGCCATGACACATGCCGCAGGAAAAGATGCACCCGTGATCGCCACTGTTGCCTCAGAAAAAAAAGGTCTGCAGGAATTGGCATCGGCCATCACCCAACACCTTGAACGGGATACAGACAACAAAAGAAAAGCATTGTTGTTAGCAGAGAGAGCTTATCAGTTGATCAGAAATCAGAAAATGAAATCGATCTCCAAATCAGTATTGGCGAAGGAGATTGAAACAGCCATTCAAGAACATCATTTTAATTTATATCACTTTATCCAATCATTTGATCATGGAAAATAATCCGCAGCCACTCATTATGGACGAACCCAAAGCAGCAGCCGATGAACCTGTATGTGTAGCCGTTGCTGCCAACAGAAATTATTCCTGGTGCACCTGCGGCCTGAGCGAGAAGCAACCGTTCTGTGATGGAAGACATAAGCAGATCGATGGCATGCCGTTCAAAAGTTTACGTCACAGCTTCGCGCAGGAAGAAGAAGTGTGGTACTGCATGTGCAAACAAACCAAGACGCCGCCTTTCTGTGACGGCAGCCACAGAAAACAGGTTGAAGGTTGAGGGTTAGAGGTTGGAGTGCGTTTCAACATCAACGACCTGAAAATCCACACTTTAATCATGAGATTTATAAAAAATGGGGCGTAAACTACACCCCATTTTATGTATATATTTCCACAAGTTTCTTCTACGAGCACTCCAACCTCCAACCTTCAACCTACTACCTATTATTCCTCCACCACCGGTATCCCACTGCGCCAATGATCGCGAAGGGCGCAAACATGAGGTAAATAATTCCCGTATTTAACCCCTTGGCAGGTTTGTGGCCCAACTGTTGTGCTGTTTTGGTACAGATGGAACATTGAGCCGAAGCAGGCTGATGTACCAGACTGAAAAAAGAAATCATCATTGCCATCACCAATAACCGCATATGCCTCTTTTTTTGCAAATTTACATACTATGACATCACTAACGTCTATAATTGAACAATCTACCCGGGCCTTAGTTGAAATCACTCCACAAACCCTAACGCCCGAGCATTTGTCGGCCGCTATGACCACCCTCAACACCCTTCCCGTGGCCGAGACCATCCATGCATTTGAGGCCACCCTCCCCCCTGTACCCAATAAAGACGAAGAACTGGAGGAACTGGTTGATACCCAGGGGGATCTTCATGAGCAAAAAGACCAACTCAACAAAAAAGTCAGCAGCCTCAAGCAGGAGTTGAACCGTATCAAGGAAATGCAATCTGCCCTCCATATTCCCCAACTGGACGAGCTGATCCACAGCGCCCAGAATGTTTTGAGGCCGATATACGACCTTACGGCAAGAATGGAATGACTCCCGCCACTAGCTAATAGCTAATAGCAAATAGCTATTGGGTAATGCAACGTTTGACATTACGCAAGTGTCAGCACTACAGACATGACTAACGCAAGGGAAATTGTTTCCCGATGCCTGCAGAACGATGCAGTTGCACAGAAGCAGCTGTACCAGCATTATGCCCCGCAGATGCTGGCGCTTTGCCATAGGTATACCAAAGATGCGCATGAGGCGAGTGATGTGTTACAGGAAGGTTTTGTACGTGTGTTCCGTAACCTGCAACAATGGAAACAAGAGGGTGAACTGGGTGCATGGATCCGGAGGATCATGGTGAACACCGCACTCAACTGGCTCAGGGACCGTCGGCGGATGAAACTCACGGAAGAGGCCCATATCCCGGAGAACCACGACGCCTCATCGGTGATCACGCCTATCCAGGAGATGGAAGCGAGACAACTTGCGGAACTGATCCGTCAACTGCCTGACGGCTACCAGACCGTTTTTAACCTGCACGCCATCGAAGGGTATAGTCATGTGGAAATAGCCAAAATGCTCAAGCTCAGTGAAGGGACTTGCAGGAGCCAGTACATGCGTGCCCGCAAATGCCTCATTGACCTGATCACTCAATCCCAACAGATCAAAAAAGAATTTTATGCCGGAAAGTCCTGATATGGAATCAATCCTACAACAAAAAATGGAGCAGTTCCGCCTGGATCCCGATCCGGCGGATTGGCAAGCCATTGAGGAGCGGCTGCACCCTAAGAAACGGCGCAGGTTTTTCTGGTGGATTTTTCCATTGGCGGGAGCGATATTGATTGGAGGAATGTATTATTTAACAACACAACAACGCAGTAGCTCAACAACCCAACAACTTAGCAACTCAACAACGCAACAACCCAGCAACCCAACAACGCAACAGCTCAGTAACTTAACAGAGCAGCAGAAGAGTAGCAAGAAACTGGTTAGTTCTGAAACCACCGTTTCTGCAGTTCATAGAAAATCCATCGACAAAACAAATCGTTTTGCAAAAACAACAACGCAGGAAATAAAACAATCTGTTCCTGTGGTGCAAATGCCTGATGAAGATCAAGTGTCCGCGCGGCACCTCGCCACTGTTGATATGGATCGATGGAGGCCTGCGCTGGATATTCCATCTTCCATTGCGTATACCTCTGCTCTGCAAAACACATCGTCTAAATCTGTTGTGATGGATTCCGCTCTGGCACCAAAGAAAATCCCGAACAAGAGCACTCATAACGATAAAGGCTGGTACCTCGGTGCATATGTTGGACTCGGAAGAAATCATCCCTTTGAACCAATTGGTGGCACCAAGGCCATGGACCTGAATTCAAGTGCGGGCAATGGAGGTTTTTCAACTTTCACTCAGGGAACAGCCAACTGGAGGCCGGGGCATCATGCCAACCTGGGTCTCATCGTCCAGAAAAAAAACAAGAAGACTGAACTGAGTTTCGGACTCGGACTTCAAAGCAACGGTTGGAGCCAGACGTATACAATCTATAAGGACAGCATCCTTCAAAACGGAACCCTCTTCAGCAGGTCTACTGTAGCAAATCCGACTGTTAAATATCAACAACTGGCTTTGGAACTGCCGCTGCTTATCGGTTTCAAACTTGGTGGCAAACAAAACAACAGCTGGTGGATCCATACAGGACTCAACAACGCACTGGTGATGAACTTAAGGGGAAACAGTAATGCGAACACCCAAGTCAGCACGCCAATTCCGGGAGCCTCTGCGAGTGTTGCCGACAGTCTCTTACAGTCCAATAAACGCAGTTACCTCGCCCAATGGCAACTGGGTATCACCTATAACCACAGCGGCGCAAAACAACACTGGCAACTGCGTCCTTATCTGCAATACGGACTTCAGTCCGTCAGCAAATCCGGAGAACCAGATGTAAATCTTTTCCAATGGGGATTGCAATGGAGGTACTATTTCAAAAAACTGAAGTAGGCGAAATCCATAGAGATGCAACGAAATGCATGCCACCTGTTTCAATACTAAACACCAACCAAAACGAGGATCATGAAAAAGCTTTTTTCCGCGCTATTGATCGTGTTGAGCTTCAGCTGGAGCAGCTGCCTCAAAGACTACACCCTTCGTGAAGTTACCTATTACAAGCCCGTGTATAAAACCACTGCTGAAGTGCGGGCCAATATTAAAAGCGGTGAACCGGAGATCCTGTCAACTCCCGGCAAACTGTTTTACAAAGACGGTTATGTGTTCCTCAATGAAGTGATGAAGGGCGTGCACGTGATTGATGTGCGCAATCCGCAACAACCCATTAATAAAGCATTCATCAAGATCCCTGGCAATGTTGACATTGCGGTACGTGGGAATATTTTGTATGCCGATTTCTATACGGATCTCGTTGCCATCGATATCTCGGATCCGAACAATGTGAAACTGAAAAAGACCGTAGAAAATGTTTTCCCGGAAAACATCTGGTATGGATTGGTAGATAGTGGCAAGCTCATCGCAGACTGGGTACGGGTTGACACTACCATCCGCGAAGAAGAATACAGTTCATGGTTTATGCAAGAAGACCGCGTGTTTGCCAATCCCGTCACAACCCTTAGTCAATCCGGCAGCAACGGCATGAATGGTAAAGGAGGTAGTATGGCGAGGTTTGCCCTGCGGTTAGACAGACTCTACACCGTGAGCACCAACACGCTCAAAGTTTTCAATACCAGCGTACCGGAAAATCCTGTGTATGTGAGCAGCTTCAATTTTAACAACGGCGCCGTTGAAACCATATACCCCTATGGAAACTATTTGTTCATTGGTTCTATGTCGGGCATGTATCTCTTTGATGCCATTGAAAAAGACAATCCCAAACAGCTGAGTGTGTTTGAACACGCACGCGTCTGTGATCCCGTTGTAGCAGAAGGCGACTACGCATATGTAACCCTGCGAAGCGGAAATGAATGCCAGGGTTTCACCAACCAGCTTGACGTTGTTGATGTCAGAAATATGGAGAAGCCTAAATTGGTAAAATCATATCCCATGTTCAATCCGCACGGCCTCGCCAAGGATGGCAGCACCCTCATCATCTGCGAAGGAAAAGAAGGACTCAAATTCATGGATGTGAATACTGCCGATAATGTAACGAAGATCGGGGAGCTGAAAGGCATGACCACTTACGATGTGATCACGCTTGGCGGATACGCACTGGTGAGTGCAGCAGATGGATTGTACATTGTAGACTATTCAACACCTTCCGCGCCAAAGATTTCCTCTTCTGTTAAAATCACTAAACCATAGACCCATGAAAAACATCATTTTCATTATACTAATCTTCCTGCCCTGCATGCTGCATGCGCAAAAGAGCTGGAAGCCCTGGGGTGTTGGCGAAGCGGGTCTGTTGTTTGGCACCTATGAACTTTCCGGCGACTTACGTCTGCAAGGTGGTATGAAAAAAGGAGGCTGGCTGTTGGGTGCGGGTGCCGGCACAGATGGCTATCGACTCAGGTCCATCCCCGTCTATGCACAGGTGCGGAAGATGATGGGCAATAAAAACATGAAGCCCTTTGTGATGGGCAGCTTTGGGTTAAATATTGACAAGGTGAAAGATCTTAACAAGGGCATGATGACTTTTGACATCAGGGGTAACATCATGCCCATGCCCGCTTATCAATACTCGCCCGGCACATACGCTGAACTGGGCGCGGGGCTTGCATTCAGGACACACAAAACATTTGGATGGAACCTGAGTTTCGGATACACCCGTAAAACTTTACAGGAAGAAGTCTCCCAAAATATTTATACCGGCAGCGGCTGGGAGCCCACAGTTAACAAAAATAAATACATGATGAACCGATATTCATTCCGGATCGGTATGCAACTCTAGCAATGCCCTATGCCCTATGCCCAATGCCCAATGCCTCTCTTAAGCTTCCACTTTCATGGACTTAGCCAATCTGTTTCGCTCATTTTCATCGAGGATCACTTTACGCATCCGGATGTTCTTCGGCGTCACCTCAATACACTCATCCTGTTGGATGTATTCCATGCATTCTTCCAATGTCATCAGGATTTTTGGTGCGGCACGTGAAGCATCATCACTACCACTTGCGCGGTGGTTGGTAAGTTTCTTCGCTTCCGTAGCATTCACCACCAGGTCACCCGGCTTGATGTGTTCCGCAATGATTTGACCCACATACACCTCATCACCTGGGTCCACGAAGAACCTTCCGCGATCCTGCAATTTATCAATAGAGTAAGCAGTTGTTCTCTCTGTATTCTTAGACAGCAACACACCGTTGTTGCGACCAGGGATCACGCCTTTCCAGGGTTTGTAATCCAGGAAACGATGCGCCATCACGGCTTCACCGGCAGTGTTGGTGAGCATGTTGCTCCTCAACCCGATCAAACCACGTGAAGGAATTTCAAATTCCAGGTGCTGCATTTCACCTTTGGATTCCATCACCAGCATTTCGCCCTTGCGCTGTGTTACCAGGTCAATCACTTTACCACTGAATTCTGAGGGAACATCCACTACCAAAATTTCATATGGCTCATTGCGCTTGCCATCGATATCCTTTACCAACACCTGCGGATTACCCACGGTGAGTTCATATCCTTCCCTGCGCATCGTCTCTACTAGGATACCGAGGTGAAGAATACCACGACCATACACTAAAAAGCTATCCGCACTATCTGTTTCCTCCACACGCATGGCGAGGTTCTTTTCTGTTTCCTTCATCAGCCTGTCGCGCAGGTGCCTGGAGGTCACAAATTTTCCGTCCCTGCCAAAGAAAGGTGAGTTGTTGATGGAGAACATCATACTCATCGTGGGTTCATCCACGCTGATCACGGGCAGTGCCTCGGGATTTTCAAAATCTGCGATGGTATCTCCGATGTTGAATTCTTCCAGACCAACCACTGCGCAAAGATCGCCGGCAATAACTTCCGTCACCTTACGCTTACCCATACCCTCAAACACGTACAGTTCTTTCACCTTCTGGCGCTTGATGCTGCCATCGGCTTGCATCAGGGCAATGGTCTGTCCTTCCTTGATTACACCCCTTGCTACTTTACCAATGGCGATACGGCCAAGGAATGAAGAGTAATCCAAAGAAGTGATCTGCATTTGCAAAGGACCTTCTGCTGCTTTTGGTGGTGGCACATGCTTGATGATGCCATCCATCAACGGCAGGATATCTTCGCTCGGTGTCAATGAATCATTGAACCATCCGTTCTTTCCAGAGCCATAGAAAGTAGGAAAATCCAGCTGCTCTTCAGTGGCATCGAGGTTAAAAAACAATTCAAATACGGCATCATGTACTTCATCAGGACGGCAGTTAGGCTTATCTACCTTGTTGATCACCACGATGGGATGAAGATTCAATTGAAGAGCCTTCTGCAACACGAAACGCGTTTGCGGCATCGGACCTTCAAAAGCATCCACGAGCAGGATCACGCCATCGGCCATCTTCAATACACGCTCCACCTCACCACCGAAATCGGCGTGACCAGGGGTATCGATAACATTGATCTTTACATCCTTATAGGTAACGGCTGCATTCTTACTGAAAATGGTGAGTCCTCTTTCACGTTCCAGGTCATTGGAGTCCATGATCAACTCTCCGGTTTCCTGGTTGTCCCTGAACACCTTTGTGGTATGCAGGATGCGGTCAACCAGTGTAGTCTTACCGTGGTCAACGTGGGCAATGATGGCTATATTTCTGATTTCCATATGATTCTAAAAAAACAAGACAAGGGCTCGCCTTGTCTGCCTAAATTTTGCGCGAAGGTACGACAAAATAGCTTCTGGGAGGCCTGTAATCTGTGAATTCTGAATGAATTCTTTTGTCAGAGGCGGCGGATGAAATACATAATGAGACTCAATAACAAACTGGCCAGGATCATCGTTGTTATGGGGACATAAACCTTAAGCCCAGGCCGCTCGATCCGGATATCACCCGGTAGGCGACCCACCCAGCCCAACTTGTCTCCAAATAAGTACCATATCAGGCCGATCAACACCAGAACCAATCCGGTGATAATGAGATATTTAGCTGTTGGCGAAGGCATTTGTAAATATAGGAATACCTATCTTTAGAAGCCAACGATGACATATCAACGGATATTAACCCTTTTACTGCTGACAGCCTTTTCAGGCGGCTTAACGAATTGCAACACGAAGGTCAAGGAGGTAAGCATTGAACAACCAGCCCAAAAAACCGAATCAACTTCTCTGGATTCCTCTTTCGCCGCATTAATGCAAAGAAAAAAGACCGAAAGTGTTGATTTTTTCGCTAATGGCCAGGAACCTGGATGGAGTTTGGATATCGATAGTACCAACCTGATCCGTTTTACCAGTTATGCGATGCCAGCGATTAACAGTCCCTGGATTGCTCCAACCACCAAAGAAAACACCACCATTTTTAATACATCAACAGAGTCTGCAACCATGGAGATCTCCATTGTTCAGGGTTCATGTGCCGATGTGATGTCTGGCCAATTGTACACCCATGCCGTCACGGTTCGCATCAAAAGGGGTGCTGATAAAGATTTTAAAACATTCAAAGGTTGTGGCACCTTTGTGAACTGAAATTATGATGAAGCGTGTTTTCCTTGTATTGATCGCAAGCCTGGTGGTGATTTACTTTATCGGCCCAAGGCCAAAAGCAGGACAGTACACCAGTGTTCTTCCTAAGGTCCTGTACGAGGGCATTGCATTGGATCAATGGATCCAGGTGCGTGAAACACGCGCCAATACTAAGCCAGACAATCAGGCTCGCATCATTTGGGTTAACGATACCACCAAAGCCAAAACAAAATATGCGGTGGTTTACCTTCATGGCTTCAGTGCTAGCCAGGAAGAAGGCAACCCGGTTCATATCAATTTCGCCAGGCATCTCAAAGCCAATATGTACCTGTCCAGATTGTCTGACCACGGACTGCTGGCAGAAAACTCGCTTTCCCGGATGACGGCCACTTCTCTTTGGGAATCTGCGAAAGAAGCCTATGCCATCGGCAAAAAACTCGGTGATAGCGTTATCCTTGTGGGCACATCCACCGGCGGAACCTTAGCCGTGATGCTTGCTGCTGAACACTATCCCGAACTTGCAGGGATGGTATTAATGAGCCCGAACGCAGCCATCAATGAACAGTTCGCTTTTCTCCTCAATGATCACTGGGGGCTTCATATTGCCAGAACCGTAAAAGGGGGGGACGATGTGGTTCCTAAAGACACCACTACACTCTATAAAAAATACTGGTACTCCCCTTATCGATTAGAAGGTGCGGTAGAGCTGGAACAGCTCATAGAAGAGAAAATGAATGCGCAAACTTTCGCAGCCGTGAAACAACCTGTGTTGATGATGTACTATTTCAAGGACGAGAAAAACCAGGATCCGGTAGTAAAAGTATCTGCCATGCTGGATATGTTCAAACAATTCTCCTCGGCCACCAAAAAGCAGGTACCCATTCCGAATGCCGGAGATCATGTCATTGGCTCTTACATCAAATCCAAAGATTGGCAAACGGTGCAAAAAGAAGCCCTTGACTTCGCAGACACCATGCAATGGACCCGCTGATCCATTGGTTGTGAATCGCAACCATTTTTTCCTTACTTTGGTCTACTAAATTTTTGCTTGCTATGCGTGCTATCATTGCCGGGATAGGTCACTATGTCCCTAAGAACGTCTATACCAATTTAGATATGATGAAGATGATGGAGACCAGTGACGAATGGATCCAGGAGAGAACGGGAATTGTGGAACGAAGGTTTGCAGATGTAAAAGGCGAGACCACCGCAACCATGGGCGTGGAAGCTGCAAAGATCGCGATTGAAAGAGCCGGCATCACACCCCAGGATATTGACTTTATCATCTTCGCCACCCTTAGTCCGGATTATTATTTCCCAGGCTGCGGTGTACTGTTGCAACGCGCGCTAAAGATGAAAGAGATCGGCGCGTTGGATGTAAGGAATCAATGCAGCGGTTTTGTTTATGCGCTTTCTGTGGGCGACCAGTTTATCCGTAGCGGCATGTATAAAAACATCCTGGTAGTAGGTTCGGAAAAACATTCCTTCGGACTGGATTTCTCTACCCGCGGACGTAATGTAAGTGTGATCTTCGGAGACGGTGCAGGCGCAGTAGTATTACAGCCTTCGGCTGACGAGTCCCGCGGCATATTAAGCACGCACCTGCACAGCGATGGCGAAAGCGCAGAGATCCTCGCGATGTACAATCCGGGCACACACGCCAACCATTGGATGGAACAACCCCTCGCTACATATAATGACAATGCACCAATGGGTGATTATTTTATGAGCCACGCGATGATCGACAAAGCAGAAAACTATCCATTTATGGATGGTCCGTCCGTATTCAAGAAAGCCGTGGTAAAATTCCCCGAGGTGATCATGGAAGCGCTGAACACCAATGGCTACCAGCCTTCCGATCTCAAGATGCTCATTCCACACCAGGCCAATCTCCGGATCTCTCAGTTTGTACAACAGAAACTTGGGCTTCGTGATGACCAGGTGCATAATAATATTCAGAAATACGGAAACACCACCGCCGCTTCTATACCCATTGCGTTAAGCGAAGCCTGGGAATCCGGCAAGATCAATAAAGGCGATCTGGTTTGCCTTGCCGCGTTTGGCAGTGGATTCACATGGGCAAGTGCTCTTTTGCGATGGTAATCTAATTTGATCACCCTGCTGGAAGGGACAAGATAAAGGGGGAAGTTCAAAGTAAGCTTCGTACTTCTCCCTTCATCTTCTCACTTGAGTCAAGGGAATGCAAGCAAAAAATGAAAAAACTCATCCTTCTCATGAACCCCATCTCCGGCACCGGCGACAAAGCCGGACTGAAGGCCATGATAAGCCTGAAGCTGGAGCAATGGGGCGTGATGTTTGAGTTCATGGACACTGACCCGTCCGGAGCTTACACTGAACTCAGGGAGAAGGTAAAGGAAGAAGGGGTGAGAAGGATCGTACTCATCGGAGGTGATGGAACAGTGAGCCACACTACCTCCGTATTGCGCGAGCTTCCCATTGAATTCGCCGTAATCCCGGCGGGTAGCGGCAACGGATTGGCGCGGGCAGCAAACATACCCACAGATCCCCTGCAGGCCTTGGAACTGGCCGTGAATGGAGAAGCAGTATGGATAGATGCGTTTACCATCAACCAACATTTCTCCTGTATGCTCAGCGGCATCGGCTTTGATGCGCAAGTGGCCCATGATTTTGCAAAAATGAAAACCCGCGGTCTCTGGACCTATGCGCGGATCAGTGCGGCTAATTTTTTTGATGCGGTAGAGTATCCATTTACCCTGCATCTCAACGGAAAAGAAATTCATACAGAAGCCTATTTCATCAGCATCGCCAATGGCAACCAGTTCGGCAACAACTTCACCATTGCACCTAAAGCACAACTGAACGATGGCTTACTGGATATCATCATCGTGCAAAAGATGAACAAGATGCAAGTACTGCTTTCTGTGTTTTACCAAATGAAATACGGAACGGTGCAGCATGATATCAAAGACAAGGAAGGTATTCTCTATTTTCAGGCATCAAGCATTGAGATCCACAACCCCATGCTCGCCCCACTACATGTAGACGGAGATCCTTTTGAAACTTCGAAATTGATCGAGGTGAAGCTATTGCCTAAAGCCTTACCACTTGTACTAGCTATTAGCTAATAGCTAGTAGCTAATTTAAACGATTGGATATTTTCCGCAGACTTCAACGCAGCCTGTATATCCGCTTTCTCTTTATTGGTAAGATGAAAATTCAGCGCGGCTGCCTGATCCTTACGGGTAGGCACATACGAAAACGTCAGTTTCTCAAACGGAAAACTAAACCGGTCATCCGCCATAGACACCAGTTCATCATGATAATAGTCCTGCATCCGCATCCAATTGAGTTGAATAACCGTGATCGGCTTTGTAAACATGCTTGTAAACCCTTCCCCTCCAACCTCCCCCTGTTCATTCCACTCCGCACCATTCTTTCTGTCGCGGATCTGAATAAAAACCACGCCCGAAGTATTGTTGGTCAACCATTCATTAAATACATTCAGGAAACGTATGCTTGTTTCCTGCCCGTAGTTATCCCTGATCCCCGCATCCATTACATCCACCACCGGTTGCGATGGCAGCCAAACATTTGGCAACACATAAGGGAAAGTGGCATTGATCCGCATGGCCGTGAGTAACCGAAGATTGTATGGATCCTGCTTCTTGAAAAATGTTGCGAAATCGATGGCATCCGGCTCTCCGGGCACGCCACTCGCGGAATCCGGCCAGTTGCGCATCATGAAGCTGATGGGCTGTGTGCTCAACAGCATCTTTCTGCCATCAGAAGAAACCGTAGATGCAAACATGAGCAGCGGAACTTTTGCTGCAGATTCATCGGCAGCATAATCCCTGATCTGTATATCCAGCAGGCCGCCCGTATTTTCATTCAGTTGTTCTTCAAACGCATATGCACGGTCTTTCACGTAACTGTAGTTGCCAACTTTAAAACGTTGGGCCGGCGCAAAAACATCCCTGGTCACCATAGACGAGAACAATGGATTCAGCAGGTCTCGCGATATCCGTTCCACATGCGCCGGATCAGCCGGATTAAAGTTTTTTCCATTCATCCGTTGCCGGTACAATTCCCGATAATACGTTGCGCCCAGCATACCACCGGATGCGCCTGTCATCATAAAGGTCTTCTGCATCAGTTTACCCTTCATCATACTGTCGAGCTGTTGCAGCACATTCAATGTAAACGTTGCGGACCTTGTACCACCTCCACTAAAATTGAGGATATACATCACGGGCTTTGTTGAATCCTGCCTCGCTTTCCATCGGTCCAATACTTTGGTCATCGCAAGTTTATCGGCCTCCATTTGCTTCACACCGCACAAGGCAAGTATACTGTCCCGTTGATATGATGGCCGGGTATCCACTGCGTCATAGTTCAGTCCATACGCTTTGTTCCTGGTATCGATCCACTCATATTTAAACATCGCATCTAAGAGGAATATGATCAATACTGCTGCGGGGATCGACCAACTCTTTAGCCAATACACCAACGATGCTGCACCTGCCATTAAAATAGAAAACAGGATCAGGATTCCTGCAGCGGCGGGCAGTTTGAATACATCTACATCCTGGAACATGCCAACCAGAGCAAGAAACAGAAAGGCGACGATGATAGCCATCACCGCCGCAAAATGGTGCCGGCGAAAAATCGTTTCCACAAACTCCTGTGAATAGTGGGAGATGTTGCGTGGCTTCTTCAGCTTGAGCCGGGTATTGTAAAACCATTCCACATGGATCAGCCCTTTTTCATGGTGATGATTGCCGGCAATCCCGAAATGACCGATGTACTTATGCGGCTCGTTCATGATGGGGTGCATGCTGCGCATCATTGTTCTTTCGGCACCAAAAAACCAAGAGAATGAAATGGCCACCAGCAGGATAAATCCAACAAGAAATCCAGCGATCAAAACAAGGATTTCTCCGAGACTCATCAGTTCCCTCACCTTATCAAAATGCACGGCTTTGTAGCAATAAAAAAGGAGGAAAAGAATAGGGAAGATCGAGTTGTTGATGCAGTATTTTAAAAAAGGCTTTGAAGTAGTAGCGAGAAATTTGAAATGTTTGCTGTGCAACACAAAAGTGGTGATCTGCCAGCTCATGATGAAGATTCCCATGGCTATGCCAGTGATGGCAGAACTCACGGCGTTCACATTGCCGAGGTATTCCGGCGCAAGAAAAAGCGCATCGGCCCCAAACGTATTCATGAAACTACCGTTGATGGCGCTGCCGATGATGAACCAGAATACCAATAACACCTGGTATTTCCTGAAATGGAGAAATACCAACTGCACCGGAAATGAATGCCAAAGGCCTTTCAGGAATTCCTTCATCTTCTTATTTGTGCTGACCGCTTATTTACGGACCAGATACTTGGTCCACACCAGCGAAAGCAGCAGGGTCATAGCCACAAACTGGTGTGCTACACCTAACCAGAGCAACGCATGTTTATTGGCTGAATACAGTACGGTAAAAATTCCCAGCACCACCTGCAAAGCAACCAACACCAATGGAATGGTTCTCGTACGCAAGAATAACGAAGATCCGTTCACCTTTAGTGCACGGAACCACCACAGGATCAGCAAAATAAACAAGAAATATGCTAGACCGCGATGGATGAATTGAACCGTTAAGGGATTGTGGGTAAGGTCATTGCTCATGCTGCCCAATCCCTGGGGAAACATCATCCCATTCATGTCGGGCCAGGTAGGTGCAAAACTACCGGCTTTGAGCCCCGCCATGAATGCACCATAGAACAACTGTACCACCAACAGAACCAGGATCCCGATATTGAGTGAAGACAACCTGCCCGAGTTGAATTTTTGTGCATCGGGGACGATGAGTTGCAGGGCAAACCAAAACACGTAGACAAGCAGGCCAAGCGCAGAAACAAAGTGGATAGAGAGTCTGATGTGGCTTACATAAAGATCATTTTCGTTGAGCCCACTCTTCACCATGATCCATCCAATAGCACCTTGGAGGGCTCCCAGCAAAAACAGCAACACCATCGGCAAAATCATTTCCTTCTTAAACCGTCTTGTGACCAGAAAATAAATAAACCCTATCAGGAATACCAGGCCCATGAATCTGGCCCAGACGCGGTGAAACCACTCCCAGAAATAGATGAATTTGAAATCACCCAGCGTAAAATCAAAATTCAGGTGTTTGTATTGCCCGATCTGTTTGTATTGATCGAAGGCTTTCTGCCATGCCTCATCATTCATGGGGGGTATGGCACCGAGAATCGGTTTCCACTCGGTTATGGACAAACCCGATCCGGTAAGACGGGTGATCCCTCCCAATAAAACCTGAATGACAATCATTCCTACACCGATCAGTAACCAAATGGCTACTGCTGAACTACGCTTCTTTTCCATCGTTTGCAAAGTTAGCGGGTAATGCCCTGAGGCAGACAAGACATCTTGCATAGAATTCAAAAAAAATGAAAACGTTAAACAAGTACCTTTGGATCCCTTGAATGTAATAACACTGACAACCGGATTGAGTTTTCAGAATTCCAATATAGGATTCCAGATTTCCCGGCTTGCAGGATTCCAGGATTCCAAAAATGCTGAAATCTTACTTCCAAAAGGTTCTCACAGAGGCCGGCTGCGATGAAGCCGGCCGAGGCTGTCTTGCCGGCCCTGTTTTCGCCGCTGCCGTGATCCTTCCGCCCCGGTTCCGTCATCCTTTGTTGAATGATTCCAAAAAAATGAAGGAAAAAGACCGATATCTGCTTCGTGATGTGATCCGTGAAAAAGCCCTCGCCTGGGCCGTGGCCAGTGTTGACCAGGAGGAGATAGATCGTATCAATATCCTGAAAGCCTCGTTCAAGGCTATGCACCTGGCCTTGGACCAGCTCCAGACCAGGCCCGGACTCATCCTGGTAGATGGGCATTTGTTCAGCCCGTATCCCTTCACGATGCATCGCTGCATCGTCAAAGGGGATGCTACCTATGCTTCTATCGCCGCAGCAAGTGTGCTCGCCAAAACCTACCGGGACGACTATATGGTTAATCTGCATGCACAATACCCGGATTATCGCTGGGATGCCAATAAAGGCTACGGCACGCTTGACCACCGCAAAGCCATCGAATCTCTTGGACTAACGCCCCATCATCGGAAAAGCTTTACGTTAGCAACGCAGTAACACAATAACTCAATAACTCAGTAACACAGTAACCGCATTTTTCTTAACTTAGATGATATGGAAACAGCTACCGTAAACCCGAACCTGACGGCCAAGGATTTTCAGACAGACCAGGAAGTAAGATGGTGCCCCGGATGTGGTGATTATTCCATCCTCGCACAGGTGCAGAAAGTGATGCCAACGCTCGGCATTCCTCGTGAAAACATCGTGATCGTTTCCGGTATCGGCTGCAGCAGCAGGTTCCCCTACTATATGAACACTTACGGCATGCACTCGATCCACGGCAGGGCCACGGCCATCGCCAGCGGATTGAAAGCATCCAGGCCTGAACTGAGTGTTTGGATCGTAACAGGCGATGGTGATTCACTGAGCATCGGTGGCAACCATACCATTCATCTCTTGCGTAGAAATTTTGACGTCAACATACTGATGTTCAATAACCAGATTTATGGTTTAACAAAAGGCCAATACTCCCCTACATCGGAAGAGAAAAAAGTAACGAAGTCGACGCCCTTTGGCAGCATCGATCACCCATTCAATCCACTCGCATTAGCGATGGGTGCAGATGCTACTTTTGTAGGCCGGAGCATGGACCGTGATCCAAAACATCTTCAGGAAATGCTGGCGCGCAGCTACAAACACAAAGGCGCATCTTTCCTCGAAATATACCAGAACTGCAACATCTTCAATGATGGTGCATTTGAGATCTTCACCGAAAAAGGAAGCAAGCCGCAGGAAACCCTATTCCTTGAACACGGCAAACCCCTGCTCTTCGGTCCAAACAAAGAAAAAGGGATCAAGCTCGATGGGTTTCATCCGGTCATCGTTGACCTCAACAATGGCGCAAGCGCCGATGATTGCTGGGTACATGATGAACAAGATTTCTATAAAGCACAGATCCTCGTAAGGATGTTTGATGACCCAAGAATTGAAGGTCATCTTCCTCGTCCATTCGGCGTATTCTTTGAAACCGAACGTCCATGCTATGAAGATCAACTCAATGGCCAGGTGCAACAAGTGATCGCCAGCAAAGGCCCGGGAAATCTGGATAAGTTGCTGCGAGGCAATGAAACCTGGACGATACAGTAAAGGCATTGGGCATTGGGCACTAGGCATTGGGCATTGCGTTTCATTCATTCCTCATGAAGCATGCAGCCATTTTTTTCCTCAGCATATTGCTGTTCAGCATCTGCCTTGGTCAGGGTAGCCTGAACAACGGCCTTGTATTGCATATGCCGATGGATGGGAGTACCGCAGACATATCCGGTAATGCGCACCAACCCATCTTGAGAAACATCAGCTTCGGAAATAACTGCAGTGGCCTCGCTTCACAAGCCGCCTATTTTAATGGCAACAACAGCATGCTGGAGATCCCCGCGTCCATCGCTTTAAACGGTACGGAAAAACTGACGCTCTCGCTCTGGGTGAAAACAGAAACCAACGCAACGCAAACCATATTCAGCAGAGCGAAAGCCGTTCCCGGCGAAGACCCCAAATATGGTTACACACTGGAGCTCAACGCAAGCAAACAGCCCCTGTTCAGCATGGTGACACCACCACTCTGTCATATTTATACCAACTGGATATCTGACCCCACGCCTATGCCCTCACAAACTTGGACATCCATTATTATCATATTTGATGGGGTGCAGCTATCGATCTATACCAATGGCATCCTAACCGGGCAGAGCTTTACCAGCTTTGATAAACTCTCCTTTTGCCAGGCGGATATTCCGCTATTCATCGGTGCAAGTTATGCAGACCAACCGCAGACCTTCAAAGGATGGATAGACGATTTCAGGATTTACAACCGAGCCATCTCGGAAGAAGAGATGCGCGTGCTCAGCAATACCTGCACCATCAATCCGTTTTGTCCCGCACCTGGCAATGTATCCATCAATGGTACTTCCGAAACCAGTATGCAATTGAATTGGACCGCCGCTTCTAACAGCAACAACGTGATCAGCGAATATCGTGTGGTGGGCAGCAACACCTGGCTTCCGGGATTTCAAACTAATAATACGACTGCAGCCATCAACAATTTGCAGGTCAACAATACCTACGAAGTAAGGATCAGGTCTGCTTGCGGAACTGCTGATTCAAGTGGCTGGAAAAACGCAACATATCTGTTAAGAGGTAATACCAATTGTGATGCACCCTTTAATCTTCTGGTTGCCAACACCACTGAAACATCGGCTGCATTGACCTGGGAAGTGTTGCCCACCGGAATAGGCGTTAACATACAATATGCAGAAGCGGGAACAGATAATTGGACAGATGCAGCTGCAGAAATCACCGATCGCGCATTTACCATTACCGGATTAAATCCCGGCACCAATTATGAGTGGCGCATACAAACTGCCTGCAACCTTGGTCCCAGTAATTGGGTGTCATCAATATTTGCAACCACAGGCGTATCACCTTGCAGAGCACCAGAAGGTTTGTTACCATTTGATCTCTCTGGAAACCGGGCAGCACTGCAATGGAACGCCGGTGCCGAAGCGCAGTTTTTTGAAGTGGAATACAAACTCACTACTTCAACCATCTGGATCCGCGCAAATCTTGCACAGTTGAACGAAAGCAGGATCTACATTGATTCTCTGCAGCCGCTCACCGCTTATCAATGGCGCGTGAGAAGCATCTGTGCAGTGGGAACCAGTGGGTGGACAAATGGCGACTTTATCACCACGCCCGGTCAGCCTATTGATCTGGGAATTCTCCTGGTGGCAAACTTTGAACACGCTACCATCAACTGTAAGCCGGCAGAGATTTCATTCAAGAATACATCGATCGTTAACCGGACCAGTGTCAATATTCTGCTATGGAATTTTGGTGATGGGGAAACCAGTACAACCCTTGAACCTATTCATACTTATGATAAGCCTGGCGATTATACAGTGACCCTAACCATCGCTGATCCGGACGGACGCACGAGTGCGAAAGTGCAACAGGTCAAGGTCCAATCCACGAAGTTGAAAATCGCCGTCACCGGAGCCGATGTGGTCACCTGCAGCAAAGAACCCGTGAGTCTGAAGGCCGACGGCGGTAAATCATACCAATGGTTCCCTTGCACGGGTTTGTCAGACTGCACCTCACCCACACCACTTGTAACACCGGGTATGCATGACCGTTATACTGTCCGCGTAACAGACGGGAATGGTTGTACAGACACAGCGAGCCTATCGGTGCGTTATCTTGATCCGACAAAAGACATCTTTATCCCGAATGCGTTCACGCCCAATGGAGACGGACTGAACGACACCTTTAAACCCCTTGCGAATATTGGGATCCCCGGTGCGCATGAAGTGCAGATCGTTAATCGATTCGGCAGCAAGGTATTTGCATCCGCCAATCCACAAACAGGTTGGGACGGCACCACACAAGGTAAACCCGCACCCACCGGCACCTATAGTTATCTGATCCGCATCAAAGGAGAAGGAAAATGCGCAACTAAAAACATCACCGGCACGATAACCCTCATCCGTTAACCCCTACTCCCCCCAATGCCCAGTGCCCAATGCCCAGTGACTATAAATAAGGCCCACGATGGAAATCGCAGGCCTGTGCTTACCTCTGAAACCACAAAAAGAGCGTTTTTGCAGTGCAATTAGTTTTGGTTGCGCTGAATTAAATCAACACTTAAATGGCGTTTCCGTATGAAATAAAAAAGACGTTGTGATAAATCTGTTCAGGATTGGATCGGGCGGTGATCTGTGAACATTGGATAAGCGGCGAAACGGATAAGGAAAAAATTGGGTAGAACTCCAATATCGTTTTCCGTAGGGTATAAAAATAGTATGGAGAAACGATATATTCAAGTAATTTGAAAAAATAATCAACGCTTGAAACACCTGTAAACACTGATATCTTCACTAATAATGTGAGAATCAGGCAGAAGCAAACCGGAACCCGCAAAAAAATATTTTATGCTTTTAGAGATCCATCCACTGAATCCGCAACAAAGACACATCAATACGGTAGCTACCTGCCTTGCAGAAGGTGGTGTCATCATCTATCCTACCGATACGGTATATGGTTTTGGCTGTGACATCTTTCATCCAAAGTCCATTGAAAAGATCTGCAGGATCAAACAGATCGATCCGGCTAAGGCCAATTTATCTTTCGTTTGTAATGATCTGAGCGATCTTTCCCAATATGCAAAATCCATCACCACGCCTACATTTCGGTTCCTTAAAAGCCACATCCCTGGCCCATTTACATTCATCCTCGCTGCCAGTAAACAGGTTCCAAAAATACTGAAGAGCAAAAAAGACACCATCGGTCTTCGGGTACCCGACCACGTTATAACCCTTGCCATTACGAAAACCCTGGGCCATCCTATCCTCAGTTCTTCACTGCCTGGAGATATGGTTGAAGAATATACCGATCCGGAGATGATTTATGAACGCTTTGGTAACCAGGTAGATATCGTGATAGACGCAGGCATAGGCGGAATGGAGTACTCCACCATTGTAGACCTAACCACCAACGAGCCGGTGATCACCAGGCAAGGGAAGGGCTTGCTTGAATTATTGTAACGCTACTATTTTGAGTAGGTTAATGCAGAGGTTCCATTCTCATTAATGGCTTCGATGGCGAAATAGTATTTCTGCTCCTTATCCATCGCCTTGAAATAATATTCATTGGCGTTATGCACCATCACACAGCCGTAGAGTTTATCCGGTGCAGTACCGAAGTAAATATTGTAAGCGTACGCATTGGCCACAGGGCTCCATCGGATCCATGCATTCCTTTTGTCTTTATCAGCCACCCAGGTGATAAACTCTTTAACCGGTTCAGGCTTTGCACCATGGCCAAGACCAAAAACCCTGAGTCCGCTGATCGCAAACTTCCCCGCGGCCATATGAACGTTCTCCAGTTTTATGTATCGCGCTTCAACGGGTGTTTTGAGTTCATTGTAATCATGCGGCACATCGGTCTTGTTGGCGGATTTATCCACCAGTATCGTCCACTTCTTTCCATCCGTTGAAAACCAAAGCTTGTATTGATGATAGATGGTATTGTCTTTACCAAGGATAGTTGCATCCTGGTCCGCATAGTTTACCTGCACGGCATTCACGGTTGATATTGCACCAAGGTCTGAAATGATCCACTCTCCTTTGTTGGCCGTTGCAGCACACCAGTAGGTCTTCATGCTTTCATCAACAGCATTGTTTGCACCCAACCCTCCATAAGTGCTGGACACCTGTACGGGCTTGTTGTAATTCAGCAGCATCCATCCGGTGAAACGGGATTTCTCATGATCAGCCACACCAGTAGGGAGGTAATGCGGATAGTCGCCAAATACCGTATTGGTGTGCATGATTCCATCTTTATCAAACGAAGTTGGCCATAATCCCAGCCTGCGTTCAAAACTATTTTTCACATTCATGATCACCGAACTCACATGCCACCAATTGCCCCATTTATCTTTAAAGCTCGCACCATGGCCCGCTCCACGGGAGAATCCCCCGGGCTTGAACGCAAAGGGATTGAACGTTTGTACTTTGAAAGGTCCGAAAGGACTATCGCTCACGCTTACCCCATCGGCATATCCACTCATCTCGGAACCTGGCGTTCCATACTGTAAATAGTATTTTCCGTTGTGCTTATCCATCCATGCACCTTCAATAAATCCATCGAGCGGCACATTATCATAGTATTCGCCAAAACGCTGCCAGCCATAGCGGTCAAAGTTTAAACCGAACAAATTCTTTCGCTCGCCAATCGGTTTAAATGTTTTCCGATCCACTTCCTGTACATACAAAGGAAAAGTATTGCTACTGCCATGATAACAATAGAGCCTGTTGTCATCATCCAGGAAGAATGCCGGATCCCATGCACCCACTTCAAAAGAATCGATCGCTTCCTTCCACTCGTCTTTCCTGGGATTGGTACTCATCCAGATGGGAAAATTCTTGGCATACGTAGAGCCGATGACAAACAAGGTATCGCCCATGGCCCAAACGGCAGGTGCGCAAAGCTCGTCGTACACCTTATGCCAGGGCTTCAGGAATTTACGGGTTACAAAGTTCCAATGATTAAGATCCTCACTCCACCAATACCCCCATTGGTTGGTAGAAAACAAATAGTAGGTATCCTTGAAGTTCACGATCACGGGATCAGCTGTTGCCCGATGCCTTCCCCATTCAGAAAAATTCGGGATGGGCGTGAATCCATAATCCAGGTTCATCGGATTACAATAAGTCTTCTGCTGTGCCGTAGCTGTAGCACTAAGGATGATCAAGCAAACCAAGTAGCAAGCAATCTTTTTCATCTCTTGATTTTTTTATACGCTTCCACACTTACGCACCAACCAGCTCTTCCCAGTACTCAGCTGCTCGGCGTGTATGTGGAATGACGATGGTTCCGCCTACAATATTGGCTACTGCAAAGATCTCATACATCTGTGCAGTGTCTACACCCAGCTCATGACATTTGCCGAGGTGATATTTGATGCAATCATCACACCGAAGCACCATTGATGCCACGAGGCCCAGCATCTCCTTTGTCTTCTTATCTAACGCGCCATCATCGTAGGTATTGGTATCGAGGTTCCAAAGTCTTTTCATCACGAGGTTATTCTTACTCAGGATCACCTCGTTCATTTTTTCGCGATAGTCGTTGAATTCTTCAACCAGCTTTCCCATATTAATTTGATTTAGCTTAATGCGTGTTCTTTGTTCATGGTCCGGTATGCGAGCAAAGCGCTTACTGCAAGTAACACCGCTCCGGTAATGAAAGGCACACCCGGGAAATAAACATGGCCCGGTTTGGTGAACCATGCGAAAAGATTTGCCATGATCAATGGCCCAATGATAGATGTTACGCTAATCAGACTCGTTAGTGCGCCTTGCAAGCTTCCTTGTTCATTGGCGGGAATATGGCCGGATATATATCCTTGCAATGCCGGCCCTGCAATACCACCAAGGCAATAAACCACAGTGAATGCATACATCATCCATCCTTGGCTTGCAAAAGCGAATAAGATCATTCCAACGCTATAGAATAAAAGACCAATCAATACGCTTTTGGTTTGCCCCAGCGCCGGGATGATCTTACGGATCAAAACACCCTGCACAACAGCTACCATCACACCTACCACCGCAAGGGAGATGCCTACCTGTGCTTCGGTCCATTTAAACTTTTCAAAATTGTAGAAACTCCATGTGCTTTGCACGGCGTGCGCGGCCACATACAAAAGAAAGAAAGATGCAACCAGCCCAGACACTGCGGGGTACTTGCCTAAATGTTTTAGGGAGCCAATCGGATTTGCCTGTTTCCAATCAAACTTTCGCCTGTTCTCAGGAGCCAGTGATTCCGGCAGCACAAAATATCCATACAGCCAGTTGATAAAAGTGAGGATAGCGGCAGCAATAAATGGAGCCTTTACACCGAGGTTAGCCAACAGACCACCAACTGCTGGGCCTATGATAAATCCAAGTCCAAAGGCAGCCCCGATCATCCCGAAATTCTGCGCGCGATTCTCCGGAGTGCTGATGTCTGCAATATAAGCCGTAGCGGTAGTGAAACTTGCACCGGAAATGCCTGCGATGATCCGGCCTACAAAAAGCCATCCGATGCTGGGCGCATAAGCCGTGAAAAGATAGTCCAGGCCGAATCCAAATAATGAAATCAAGAGAATAGGTCTTCTACCGTATTGATCACTCAGGTTGCCAAGGATGGGGGAGAAAAAAAACTGCATGATGGCGAAAGCAAAAATCAGCCACCCACCATAGGTAGCTGCATTACTCATGGTTCCGCCTACCAAGGAGTTGATGAGTTTGGGAACAACGGGAATGATGATCCCGAATCCGATAACGTCAATGAGAATGGTAACGAAGATGAAGCCGAGTGCGGGCTTGGAACCTTTCATTGCATAAAGATAAGGAGGCAATACTGCAATGTGGCAATTTGGTAAGGCGGCAGACGCTTCGCGAGGCATTGGGCATTGGACACTGGGTATTGCCGGCCTGCGCGGAAACAACCGGAGTGACTGCTGGCGCGCTGCTACGCATAGCGCGCCTTCCTTCATTTCCGCACTGCCGCATTACCAAATTGCCCCATTAAAAAAGGCCCCATCAAGGGGCCTTTTTATTAATAGCGTTTGTTGAATTTGTTACCGCCGCCGCCGTAACCTCCGCCGCCGCGATTACCGCCGCCACCGCCACCGAAAGATTTCCTTTCAGGACGCTGTTCCCTTGGCTTCGCTTCAGCTACAGAGATGGTTCTGCCATCAACTTCAGCCTGATCCAACTCAGCGATAGCTTTTTTAGCTTCTTCATCGTTGGACATTTCTACGAAACCAAATCCACGGCTACGACCGGAGAATTTGTCAGTGATAACTTTTGCAGAGGAAACTTCACCGTACTCTGCAAAGATTTCGAGCAGATCCTGGTCTTGAACCTGGAAACTCAAATTGGACACGAAAATGTTCATTTCTAAAATTTAAACTTAACTAAAACGAACTGACTAACTGAACGATAAGGCGGGGCGTTTTAACTGCGGACGACTTACAGAAGCAAATAGATCAGAACTTATGACTGGGCAAAGATACATAAAAATCCTAGCCAACCAATAAAACAGCTTATATCATGATTATTTAACATCTACGGAATCGTAGACAATCACTTTTGTCCAGAGATGAGCGTACTGCTCAACAAACTTCAGGTGAATAGGATCAACCTGGTAAGAATCCTGGTCAGCCTTGTCCTTAAACAGCACCAGCCATGAAATGGCGTAGGACCGCTCAATCACATCCCGGTTGGTATCCGCGGGCTTCCCGATATGGAACATCTGGATGGTTTTCACCTTGCTCAGCCCTTCCAGGCCTTCCACCAACTTGGCGGCAGCTTCTTTGTTTTGGGGTTCTTTCAGCCAGAAATACACGTGATGAACAAACAGGTTCTTCTGCATCGAATGATCATTTTTGGCGGCTACCAGCACCCCAAGTGTGCCCATAGCCGATTGTTGTATAAATGTTTTACGATCCATAAAGCGCTAATATACACCTATTTACCCTTGGCGGTAGGGCTTCCGGATTGTACCGATGCAGCAAATTCTTTCACCCCTTTCACGATCTTTAGCGCCATGTTTTTGTGAAACCTGGGATCCACGATCTTCTTCTCATCCTCTGGATTACTTAAAAACGCCACCTCCACAAGGCAGTTAGGGTACTCCGTTGGGCCGCTCAAAGCAAAATTGAAGGACCCTACATTCCCAAATTCCTTTAGTCCCAAACTGACCATATTCCTCAGGATGTATTGCGTCAACGGCCTGAATCCGATATATCGATAAAATGTACTGGTTCCTTTCACCGTATCCACGGACGAAGAATTCAGGTGAATACTAAGTAGTATGTCTGGCTGTGCTTGGCGCAACATCAGGATCCGCTCTTCCATGCTGAGTGTAGTATCCTTGGTCCTGGTCATAAACACCTGCTTCATCCCTGATTTTTTGAACGCCTTCTCCAACTCCTTCGCCATCAGGAGGGTATAATCTTTTTCCAGCACCTTGGTATTTACGCCCGCCGCACCGGAATTGGTACCGCCATGACCGGCATCTATCGCGATCTTCCATTTCTTTACATCAGCAGGTGGTTTGCGTTTTACACGGATATACATTTTCCGTGAGAGTGTATCATAATAAATACTGTGCCCCCAATGTTGACCCGCTTTCAGTTGGATATGGATCCGCAACACATCGTCTTCAATCTGCTCATACCAGGTGTTAGTAATCTCTTTGACCGATGACAACTGCGTGATCCAGTTGGTGTTTGATGTGATGCCGAAGAGATCCACATCGATGCCCGTTGGATTCATCACCTGTTGCGCACGATACGGTAATTTCTCATCGAGATTGATCGATACATAATCATATGCAGAGTCGCCATATACTTTGATGCTGGAACTCAAATAGTAATCCCTGGGCTTCACCTCATCAGCTGGTTTTACCGAGGACTTTGGCATGTAGGCATAATGTTGACGGGATAACCTCACTACATAGTCGCCGTTTACACTGTCCGTTACCTTCACCAACACATTTGAATCCAGGTAACCCATCTTCGCCCCACCCAGCCTATCGTCTCCAAGCCCATACTCCATATATGGAAGTGCGCCTGTTGTCCTGAACATACGAACATTCTGCTGCGCCATTGAATGATAAACAGTTAGCAGCAGTACCCAGATGATTAGCCCTTTTCTCATGTTTGCAAATGTCACAAAAAACTACGCATTACAGATTGGTATTTTTACGGATGCGTAAATGCACTTTTGCTGAATCTCAGAAAAGCAACTATGCAGCTGAAATTAAATATGATATTTGTTCGTTTATATAGGCTGTAACCTTAACCCATTTGAAAACAGTCCTATGCAACACTGGGAAACCATTCTTGGCATAAGCAGTATCATACTGCTCCTCCTCCCGGTCACACTTTTGCTGATCAACTTCAAGGAAGGACGAATGTCTTTTCTCGCACTGATCATATACTTCTCGCAGATCATTATCATCAACCTGATATCTGCTGGTGTAGTAAAAGTTCCACCAGGTGTAAACAGAACACTAGGCATCATCAATAATCTTCTCGATGCACCATTGATGCTCATCGGCCTCCGTTATTTCACGCTGCAGCCAAAACTCAGGAAACTCCTGCAACACCTAGCTGCGGGATTCATCATCTTTGAATTAGTGGTCATTATTCTCAAAGGGTTCAATACCAAAATACTCACCATCATCATCGGTCCAGACCTGCTGATTGTAACTGCTTTCTGTGGCTATTTCTTCTTCCAACATGTGAAGTCTTCATTCTCCCGAAGAAAAGACATGGGAAAGGCTTTCATGAGTGGTGCATTGGTATTTGCCTACGCTTGTTTCAATTTCATGTATATCGTTCACTATGTATTGAGAAATCCCAATTTCACAGACATCCTCAAGATCTATCACCTCACGCATATTATTACTGCCATTACCATATCCATAGGACTGCTCATTATTATGAGAGACAAGAAAAGAAAACCCATCATCGAGCCAAAGATTAAACAAGAAGAGATTAACGCGTTCCAGTACTTATAAAGAATCTATCGGTCTATTGATATTGGCAATGCAAAAGCCCCCGAAAGGGGGCTTTACTAATGTGGCAATGTGGTAATGCGGCAGTGCGGCAATGTTGGAAGCGCGGCCTGCGACCTCCGCGACCTGCGACCTGCGACCTAATACGGATATTTTCCTGCAGCAATCAGCACCTGCGCAATCCTGCGCCTTGCATCCTTGCTGTTAAAGGGATCTGTCTTCGTGAAACGTTTCAGGCCCAGCAACATCATCCGCTGCTCATCACCAGATGCAAATGCGTTGATAGCATCCTTACCCGCTTTGTTGATCCTGTCTGCAGCATCATACAAATACGTTTGCGCCATATCGGTATAGATCGATGTCCTTGCATCAGCTTTCATGGAAGCTTTCATTGCACGCAGCAATCCGCTTTCTGCATGGAACACTTCGATGGCCATATCGGCAATATTCATCAGGATCTCCTGTTCTGATTCCAGCTTCATCATCAGCTTCTGCGCTGCTGCACCGGCAACCATCAGGATCGATTTCTTCAGGTTCTTCAGCAATTTTCTTTCCGCTGCAAAAGGTGATTCATCGATGTCCCCGAATTCAGGAATGCTCATCAGTTCTTTCAGCACGGCCATTGACGGACCCATCAGATCAAGCCTTCCCTTCATCGCACGCTTCAGCACCATATCAACCGTCAGCAAACGATTGATCTCATTCGTGCCTTCATAAATACGGTTGATCCTGCTGTCTCTGTAAGCACGTGAAATATTATACTCTGCACTGAATCCGTTGCCACCATGCACCTGTACACCTTCGTCCACCACAAAATCCAGCAACTCAGATCCAAAAACTTTCAGCATCGCACACTCAATCGCGTATTCTTCCGCCGCACCCAACAGCGCGTCGGCATAAGCCTTACCATCGGCCATCATGGATTTCTCCATCTCCTCGATCCACATCGCGCTGCGATACAAAGCAGATTCGCTGATCCACAAACGAATCGCCGCTTCCGCAAGCTTATGTTGAATGGCGCCAAAATTGGCGATGGGTTGCTTGAACTGCTCACGCGTATTGGCATACTTAACGGTTTCAGACAAAGCCATCTTTGCACCACCCAATGTTGCAGCACATAGTTTCAGCCTGCCGATATTCAAAATGTTGAAGGCGATCACGTGTCCCTTACCAATTTCTCCCAATACATTCTCTACCGGAACCTTGCAGTCCTGAAAATAGAGCTGCACGGTAGACGAACCTTTGATACCCATCTTGTGCTCTTCAGGCCCTTGCGTGAAGCCTTCGAATCCGCGCTCAACGATGAACCCGGTGAATTTATCACCATCTACTTTTGCAAACACAGTATATACATCCGCAAAACCACCGTTGGTGATCCAGCATTTCTGACCGTTCAGGATATAGTATTTACCATCATCGCTCAGCTTCGCTGTTGTTTTTGCACTCAAGGCATCAGAACCGGAATTGGGTTCAGTCAATCCATATGCACCTTTCCATTCACCCGTACCCAACTTGGTCACGTACTTGGCTTTCTGCTCCGCAGTACCAAAATACAGAATGGGCAATGTGCCGATACCCGTATGTGCTGCGATGGCAACAGAGAACGAATGTCCTCCGCCCAAACCCTCATTCACCAATGTACTGGTGATGAAATCTTTCCCGAGACCACCCAGATCTTCCGGGATAGATGTACCGAGCAACCCCTGCTCACCAGCCTTGTCCATCAGTGATGGCATCAGCCCGGGCTCCAGGTTGTCAATCCTGTCAAGCAATGGATAGATCTCGGATTCCAGAAACGATAAACACATCTCGTGCACCATTTTCTGCTCCTCATTGAAATCTTCCGGTGTGAATACCTCTGCGGCTTCAGATTCTTTGATCACCCACTCACCACCTTTCAACATCTGTGTTTGAACTTCGGTAGACATACTTTTCTATTTTAAGTTGTTAAGTTGTTGTGTTATTGAGTTACTGTGTTATTGTGTTATTGTCCGGCTATTTCAGGTTATCATACACTTTCTGCAACACGGATTTACAAAGCTCAATGTCTGCAGACGGCACCCCTTCCAATGCTTCATTCAGGGTTTGGTTAGCGAGATCCATGGACTGATCTTGGAGCTTTTTGGCCGTTTCTGTCAGGAAGATCAGGTTACGCCGACGGTCCTCTTTGGACGAAACCCGCCTTACCAGCTTCAGTTTTTCCAGGTTATCCACCAGCCTGGTGATACTGGGTTTGTCCCGAAATGTAGCATTGCACAACTCCTGCTGGTTCACACCGTCCTGTTTCCACAAATGATACAATACGCTCCACTGTTCGATGGTGATCTCTACTCCGTTGGTTTTGAAGTTCTTCTGCAGCCTCCGGGCGATCGCCGTTGAGGCAACACCCGTGATAAAGCTGTATAATTCCCCTCTTTTAAATTGGTTGTTTGGCATATTGTTAGTTATGCAACTAATTCGAAAATACAAACTTTTTTCCTTTAACTCCTAATAATTTTATTATAATTTTATCTCCCGCCCATAGCCAATACCACCGAAATTCCCACCCCTGTTGCTGTCACTTTAGAATACTGAGGAATGAAAAAGATATGTATCGCCTTGATGGCTATGGTCTTGTCGTTTACCGTACAAGCCCAGAAAAAGATCGTGCTGATGGGTTCATCAACCGCACAGGGGGTAGGTGCCTCTGAACCCAGTTTGTCTATGTTTGGCAGACTTCAGGCTTATTACAACACACATACCTGGTACAACCTCGGACTCTCCGGAATGAACACCTATGAAGCACTGGCTGCAACTGTGCCGGGTAAACCCGCGATCAGACCTGCCAGTAACATCACCGCCGCACTTGGCTATGATCCCGATATCATTATTGTAAGCTATCCATCTAACGATGTGAACAATGGGTATACCAATGCGGAAACCATCAGTAATCTCACTTTGCTTTACAATATTGCCACCACTAATGGGGTAGCAATATTTTTCCTGGGAACACAGCCCAGGGATTTTGTGGACGAAGCCAAAAGAATACAACTCTCTACACAAAACGACCTTATTCTACAGACATTTGTGGGCAAGTCCATCAACGTATATCCACTCGTAACAAGGCCTGGCGGCTATATTGCCACTGATGTGGCCGTAGGTGACGGTATTCACTTGAATGATGAAGGCCACCGCAGACTATTCCAGGAGGTAGTGAATTTCAACATCTTCAGTATTGTACTTCCCACAGTTGTAAATGATTTCAAAGGAGAGATGCAAAACAAATCCGCACTGCTGCACTGGAAATCAAAAGCAGACGATCAGCATGATTTTGTTGGCGTGGAAAAATCAATCGATGGCCAGCTGTTTACAGAGATCGGCAGGGTGAAGCCTAGATCAAGGGGCGCATCCTTCGTGCAATACCAGTTCACAGACATGGATCCCGCAGTAGGCAAGAATTATTATCGCCTGGCGCTCGTAGATAAGAACGGTCGAAAAGAATTCACAAAAACCGTTCAGATCAGCAACCTGGTTACAGGCAGCATTTCCGCCTATCCTGTTCCGGCATCAGATGTACTGCATCTCAAAACAGTTCTGTCTGCAAAAACATCGGTATCCATCACCATCACTGACCTCACGGGCAGAAACTTGTATAGCACCGCCAGAACAGGGGAGAAAGGCATTAACGCCTTTACCATTCCTATTGCTCAGCTCAGCAATGGCATGTATATGGTTAGAGTGAGTTCACCAGATGATACAAATACACTGCGCTTTATAAAGCAATGATCCAAATGGATTAATTTGCCACAAGGCAATGCAATCCCATTATTTTCATTTCAAACAGTCAACGATCCATTACCGTTACTCTGGAGAAGGACCGGAGCTGGTCATCTGCTTCCATGGATTCGGAACCTATGCGGCAACTTTTGATTGGCTGGCGGGCCATGTGCCGGGCCATCGGTTTATTGCATTCGATCTCCCCCTGCATGGAGAAACGAAATGGAACGATGAAAACACGCTAAGCCCTGAGGACCTCATCGATATGATCCATTATTGCCCGCATGCACAGGCTGATCGATTTGCACTCATGGGCTATTCCATGGGTGGAAGAATTTCCCTGCATCTCTTACAGCTGATCCCACACAGAATCACAAGGCTGATCCTGCTGGCACCAGACGGATTGCATTTCAATCCGTACTATTGGCTGGCCACGCAAACCTCCGGAGGTAACAAACTGTTCCGCCGCTTCATGCACAAACCACAAGGATTCATGCGCATAGTCCGCCGCATGGAAAGCTGGGGCATGGTCAGCAAAAGCATTCGCAAATTTGTGGACCTCTACCTGGAAGACAAACACGTCAGGGAACTGGTGTACGAAGCGTGGACCCTTTTCCGTCAATTTAAGCCCAACCTCACCATTCTGATCCGTGAAATCAATAAAAGACAGATCCCTACCATTCTGTTGTATGGTCAATATGATACCATCATTCCGCTCAAACCGGGAATGGCTTTTTTTCAACGCGTGCAGGCACCAAAAAAAATGGAAATCCTCCCCATCGGTCATCAGGTACTTCATTTGAAAAATGCACCTGCCATAGCTGAAGCTTTCAATCTTTCTGCATGATTCTTCCAGCTACCATCCTCGTCATATCTGCTCTTCTGATGCTTGCGTACGCATTATTGATCAAACGTTATGACGAAGCCTTCACACAAAGCAAAAAAAACTTTTCCATCGCTGATACGGTGGCCACACAACTTGTTACAGTTGTCATTCCTGCAAGAAATGAAGCCGCCAACATCAAGGCCTGCCTGTCTGCATTGATGGCACAAACCTATCCCCATACATTGATGGAGATCATTGTGGTGGATGATGCTTCTGAAGACGAAACTGCTGAGATCGTCAAAAGCTTTCCGGTAAAGCTAATCCGTAACAACCCCGCACCTGGCACCATCGCATTCAAAAAACAAGCCATCGCCACTGGTATCTCGCAGGCCTCCGGCGCGTTGATCCTAACCACTGATGCAGATTGCATCGTTGCGCAAACTTGGGTGAGTACGATGGTGAACACCCTGCAATCCCAACGCGCTTACATGATCACAGCGCCCGTCAAAATGATGCCGGGTAATTCATTTTTATCGATGTTCCAGTCGCTTGATTTCGCCATCCTGCAGGGCATCACCGCCGCATCCGTTGGAAGCGGCATCCATGATATGTCCAGCGGTGCTAATCTCGCATATATCAAATCATTCTATCATGAAGTAGGTGGTTTTAGTGGGATCGATGACATCGCTTCCGGTGACGACATGCTGCTGATGCAGAAATTCAGTGCGCAGTATCCGGGCAGCATCGGCTATGCTTTTTCAACAGACGCGATGGTGAGTACCAAAACAGAACCCACCTGGACACTTTTCCTGCAGCAGCGGATCCGCTGGGCAAGCAAGGCCACGAAATACAAAGACCCTGTCCTATTCCGGATCCTGCTTCTGGTGTACCTTGTAAATCTGTGGATCATTGGCATGCTCTTGGTTGGGATCTGGAACCACAGGGCCCTTGTCTTAGGTCTAATCCTGATGATCATCAAAATGATGATTGAGTGGCAGTTTGTGCAGCGTGTATTGAGATTTTTTGATCTGTCGCCTCTTTTGCGCTGGTTCCCCATTGCACAACCGCTGCATATTCTTTACACGGTAGTGTCTGGAATTTTTGGACAGGCCGGTGCTTACCGATGGAAGGGCCGCAATGTAAAATGATAGTATCTTAGGTTGTGGATCAGCATTCCCTCACATTTTCTGCATGGCGAAAACTAAAGCGAAACAAAGCCGCTGTGGCAGGCCTGGTCTGTATTACAGCCGCCGTCTTCGTTGCCGTTTTTGCCTATTGGTTGGCACCTGATCCTTCCCCCAATGCCAACCGGATGATCCTTGAAATCAGTGGACAGGGACCCGGATTCAGGATGACCTATCTGCAGGTTCCTAAGCCAGATGCTAAACAGGTGAATGTTTTGCAACGTACCTGGAGTGGTAAGCCAGACTTGTTCACATGGATCCCCATCATGGGCCACCGGGCTTCCGCAGACAGCATCGTAATCGAAAAATATGTTGATGATGGTGTAACCGAAAACATCGCATACGCTATTCGTGATCTGCAATTGCAAGCTAACGAAACGGTCAGTAGCAGGATCGTCTCCAGAACGCACTGGCTGGGAACGGATAAATTTGGAAGAGATATTCTCAGCAGGCTGATCGTGGGAACCCGCGTGAGCCTTAGCGTAGGCACCATTGCCGTCATCATCTCACTGACACTCGGCATCTTGCTCGGCGCATTTGCAGGTTTCTATCGTGGTCGCACAGATGATCTGATCATGTGGTTCATCAATGTGGTTTGGAGCATTCCAACCCTATTGCTGGTTTTTGCGATCACCCTGGTACTGGGCAAAGGATTCTGGCAGGTATTCGTTGCCGTTGGACTCACACTTTGGGTAAGCGTTGCACGGATGATCCGTGGCCAGGTTTTCAGCATTCGCGAGCTGGAATACATAGAAGCCACAAGGGCTCTCGGCTTCAGTGATGCCCGCACCATCTTTCGGCATATCCTTCCTAACGTGATGGGTCCCGTATTGGTGATGGGTGCTTCCAATTTTGCATCCGCTATTGTGATTGAAGCAGGACTGAGTTTTCTCGGCGTGGGTGTACAGCCTCCGCAACCTTCCTGGGGACTCATGATCAAGGAGAACTACAATTTCATTATTACCAATCACCCTATGTTGGCGATTGTACCCGGCCTGGCCATCATGGTACTGGTACTATCCTTTAACCTGCTCGGAAACGGGTTGCGTGACGCGCTGGATGTGCGCGCTTGAAGTCATACCGATGAGCAATCCTGCGATGATATAAAACAGTGAACCTATTTTATCCGCTTCAATAAGATCACTCAGGCTGATCAGGATCACAATCATCGCCAGCATTGCGGTCAGGGCCTTCAAAAGGGATCGGTCTTCTGTAGTTGAGGATCGATGGTACGCATACTGTGCATAGGCAAACATAGTAAACAACAATGCCACAAACAGGATCAACGCAGGGAATCCCTGCTCGCTCAACAACAGCAGAAAATAGTTGTGCACGGTGGATCGTTCAGGATTATCGCTTACATACGTCCGGTACGCCGCAACCGTATAAGAACGATAATCTGGATAAAAATGATTGGGACCAACACCAGTGAGCGGATGCGCCACCACCATGCGCCATCCCGCGATCCAACGATAAAACCTTTCCGCAGTGGATAGATCTTTCATTGCATATGTAGCCTCAATATGATCTTCCAATGCAGCATGATAAATGGTGGATGAGTAATCTGGCCTGAACCGCAGGTATTGGTTATCCTGGATCAGCCATATACTTACCGCCGTTACTACCAACAAAACAAATACCATAACATAAACCAATAGGCGCTTCCGCATGAACCACACGGCAAACAGGCCTACCGGCAACGCAAGCCATGCACCCCTCGAATAAGAAAAATAAAGAGCGATGAGTAAGACGACCAATCCAACAATCCACCAAGGATTACGGGTGGCCCGGTATAACATCCAAACCATCGGAAGGGTACACACCAGCAACGCACCATAGTTTACATGGTTCCTGAAATAAGGTGCGCAAACATTGCTGACCTCTGCAAATGAAAAGCCCGTCAACGCATGCCTGAACATAGTGAGCACTGCAAGGATGATCATTGGAATGGCAATCACGGTAAATGCTCTTCGTCTCATATCTGCCCCATCCAACAACAAATAAGATCCACAGGTGAAGGGAACAATAAACCAAAGCTTTGCCAGCAGATATTTTACAGAAAGCCATCCACCACTGGTTGCCATCGTACTGATACAGGCCCAGCACCACAACACTGCAATCCAAATCATGATGGGGTGGGATATCAATTGTACGATGCGTTGCGGAGTCTGGAACAGCATGACTACGATCACGAGCGTTGTCAGCCACATCAGCGGCTCATCCGGGAAATCTGTACCCAGCGTGGGGGTTAGCTGAACTTCCATGGACCAGGGAATGGAAAACCAAAGAAACAAAAGCAAGGCCCGTGGCGCGCTGGCCAGTTGAAGGATCAATACCACCGCGGGTGCCGTCAGCATCAGCAAGGGCTGATGCAAAAAAACAGCGGCCGCAACCGCAAGGGTCAGCAAGCCAAATAATAATCCATATGGCAACTCACGGCTTTGCATAACCGCTTTTCACGAAACTCCTCGCTGCCAGCCAAAGCAGCATGCTCAACAAAGCGGCAAATACAGCAACTATCACATTTAATAGGATCCGTGGCTTGTCTGGCAGCTCGGCCAGAATGGGTGTCGACAAAACAAAAAATGCAGGCGGTACATTCACGCGTGCAATCCTGTTTTCGTTGATCCTGTCTTTGATGAACTGAATATTCTCGCTTCCGGCTAGTGTATTCAACTGAAAGCTGTCTTCCTCCCTTCGTTTCAACTCCTTCTGGAACAACTGAATGTTACGATCATAGTATTCCACATACAGTTTGTCAAAAACATTTTGCGTGTGTGTCAACAACTGCTCGATGATTTTTTTAGCCATGGCTGGGTCTTTGTCCCAAACCTTGATCTGGAGATCTCCATACTCGGAGCGCTTAAGAGTTAGGCTTTTATCGAGCCGCTTCATCGCCTTATGCCGTTGGTCACTGCCATTGATCTTGTAGTGGGATATAAGACCAAGGCTATCCACCACCTGATGCAAGACTGCCGCGGAATGCATGATAGCCGTGATCCTATCGAGATCATCTGAGGAACCGTAAGCCGAGTTCAAATCCTGCACACTACTTCTTCCAAACAGCTGCTGCTTATCCATCATCTTGGAGTTCACGGGCAAAAGCGATGCTTCAGACAAGAATTGCTTTGGCATCAGCAAACTCAAACCAATAGCCAAAACCACGGCTGCAGTCACCAACATCAGCATTTGTTTCCTGTACTGCCAGATCAACATAGGTAAAGTATCCTGCATAGTACTTATAAAAATAGGTATTTAAAAAGCAGAAACGCGGCAACCGCAATTCCGAGGTACATGAAAACTTCTTTTCTCCCTGGCCATATCCCAGTGCGGAGTCCGCTCACTACTAACACTGTAGCGGCATAACCGGTTTGGATCCACACAGATACCCAGGCTGCGCCGTTGATGCCATATCGGGGAATGATAAATAGATCTGCAATGACAAGGATGAGTGCAAACAAAAAACTCAATTTCAGGAAATCCCTGATATACCCTGTTGCGGTCAGCAGGGTCCCGTGGATTTGAATGATCACGTAAGCGGGCAAACACAAAAAAAGAATATTGATGAGCTCCGATGTACCTGCTTCCCTGCCATGATAAAGAACATTATTGATCCAACCTGAGATGAAAGGCGCGGAAACTGCCAACAACACGGAAGGGATCATCAGCAATGGTCTGCATATATTGATCACATCTTTCACCGGCTTCTCTTGTGGCCACTGTCTAGCGATAAATGGCAACAGAAATCCTGCCATAATAAAGCCTACCATGTTCACCGCATCGTTCAGTCGGAATGCAGCGGCATAGGTACCTGCATCATAAGCACCACCGGGTGCCAGGCGTTCTATCAGGAAGCCATCGGCCCTCATCAAAACAGTCATGAAAAAAATATTGACTGCAAATGGAAGGCTCTCGCGGAGAATCCCCCAGCCAAAATATTTCCAGGGTCTGATTTCCCATGCAACTTTGCGTTGTAGTAAAAAGACGATGGCAAGGGCCATGGAAAGCACCAATCCGAAGACTTGAATCAATACAAACCGATTGATCGAAATAGCAGCACCGGAACCCGGCAACCAAAGGATGGCGCCAATGACGACGATGACAAACAATTTGTCTGTAACGGACACCCATGCATCTTGTACAAAAAGCTGCGACGCAGAAAGATAAGCCCGCAACACCATTTGAAAACCGCTGAGTACCTGAAGCAGGATGAGCAACCAAAGCAGTGGTGCGGTATAGGCATTGGTAAACCAGGCTATTGATAATACCACCAATATGTACAGGAGACTCAACACAAATTTCATGCTGATGGCCTGCGATAGTAGTGCGGCACTTTTTGAGGGATCCACCGCCACGGAACGGTTAACAAATGCGGTGATGCCCAGATCCATTAGGAATTGAAAAACCAGTGCAAGACTGAACAAGCCGAAGTACTGACCATAGACATCATATCCCGTGATGTTCTGTACCTGCCTGTCGATCCCCAATACCCAAACAGGTTTGATCACCAGGTTCAGCAGCAGCAACAAACCCAGGGATCCGATGAACTTGCGGGAATCGGGCAGTAGCCTCATGATGGGAGGAGTCTCGTAACCTGTACGTTGCGGTTAAAACTTTCGTCGAGAGAGATAAAGGTTTCCGTTCTTTCAATACCCTTGATCTTTTGCAGGCTATCGTGCAACACAAAACGAAGCTGGGCGATATCCTTACAAACCACTTCCAGGAACATGGAATAGTTTCCGGTGGTGTAGTTCAGCCGGATGATCTCGGGGATCTTTCGGAGGTCTTCCGCCACCTGATCGTAGAGCGAACTTTTCTCGAGGAAGATGCCCACGAAAGCGGTGATGTCATAGCCCAATTGTTTCAGGTCTACGTTGAGTTTAGTACCTTTGACCACGCCCAACTCCTGGAGCTTTTTGATCCTCACGTGGATGGTACCACCGGACACAAAGAGCTTTTTACCCAGGTCCGCATAAGAAATACCTGCGTCTTCCATCATCGCCTGAATGATCTGAAGATCCAGTTTGTCCAAATTAAATTTTGAGGCCATTCTTCTGCTTCTGTTTTTAATTTATCTATTGATATGGCTAATTTATTGAAGATTTTCTGTATTTTCAAAATTTTCATTGAATTATTTGTAACAAAACAGGCATTTATCCTAAATTTGTGGCATCAAGTTCTTAAAAATTGTGGGGTGATGAAATTTTGGCAGACATACCCTCTTGTCTCGGGGGTGAGGGCCAACGGATAAACATTGCGTAACGCCAGTGACACTGCAGGGTCACCGACTGGGGTTGACCACCTTATCGGAGGGAGTTGCTTCCCGCCGCGATGCGCAAAGGCTAACGTCCTCGTGGAGGTTCGACTCCTCCCCCTACAGCGAATTCAAGTAAGAAGTAAAAAGGTGGAAGTTTGAAGCTTCCACCTTTTGCGTTTTACGCATGATTCATTTCGTCTTTACAAGGGTTTCATGCTGGCCGATATATTGTTGATGTTGCAAATGAAGTAGCCTGCCACCTCTCACTGCTTCAAACCAAACATTATATGTTTCGGGCTTCCCTTCACTGCGATTGGTTAGAGCGAGATTCCTATTGCTCAAATTTTGGCGGTACTTTTGGTGATATTGATCTTGCACCAGTCTCTTTTATTTTTGCCGGTGTGTTTATAAGCAATCACGGCACCATCTCCCGATAACTCTTTTTTCCAGGCCGATGGGGGAGTATATAAAATGATATCCCAGCTTTGTTGTTGGGCAAAGCTGTCCCGTTCAAACGTGCAAAGAACGAAAACACTTAGGATTGAACGGAGCGAAAAGCGCCCGAAAGACTTAAGCAATATTGCCTGTATCATGCCACCCATTTTATTTCAGATAAAATGAGTGATAAATAAGGGTTTGCGATATACCCTAAAACGGGGAGATTCTATGGTTGGCTGTGTTGGTGTTCAGTTTTTGTTCGGCCAGATCTTACTGAATGTAAATGCCAGTCCCCAGGAGTTGTAATAATTCCATTTGTTATCCCAGACCAATGCTGCACCTACTTCCCAGTTTTTGGGAAGATGAAATCCGTATTCAATGCCCAAACGGGTGAGTGCAAGACTTTTACCTGCAGCAACCTCGTAGCCCACACCTCCCAGCATACTAAACCTCTTGCCTGGTTTATAAATGGCAACGGGAACAATGGACCAGGGATAGCTCCGTTCAATGGACTCCTTTTCTTTATCCTCGATGATGAAGGTCTCCATCACCAGGTCATTTTGAATACCGATGGCAAACTTATTGGAGATCCAATAGTCATAGTTCAAACTCCAGGATCCCGCCACCAGCCAACGGGTTTTTCCATCAATTACTCCTTCAGAAATATGGGTATGACCCAGACCGAGGGTTAATCGGGATGCACCTTTCATGCTGTGCTCATGCTCTGCTCCCGGCTTAGCATGTTCTGATTCCTGCGCAAAAGCACCGAGGCCCAAAGCAAGAAAAACGAAGAGGCTGAGTTTTTTCATGTCGGCAAATTACATTGATCCCGAAGCATTCACAAGCATGCTTGTATGGGAATATAAATTCGAAACAACTTAGTAGTTACTTACGGGTATAAACCACCTCGCCCTCCTTGATGGTCTCCATCACCTTTATATCCTTCAGTGTCATTGGATCTACTTTCAGAGGATTTTTATCAAGGATTACCATGTCTGCCAGTTTACCCGCCTTCAATGTACCGCGGTTTTCCTGCTCCTCATACTGCTCTGCGGCCCAGATGGTCTGGCTCTTCAAGGCTTCATATGGTGTGATCCGTTGGTCAGCACCCAGCACGCCACCACTGCGCGTGGGCCTGTTCACTGCTGTCCACATCATGAACAATTGATCCAGTGGCGCTACATAAAAATCTGTATGATTGGTAGGATGCAGTCCCAGCTTGATCGCATCTTTCATGGGGCTTAAATACGCTGCTTGTTTCTCACCCCTGTTCTTACGATGCGCATCGGAGAAATAAAAAGTGTGCTCTGTATAGAAGGATGGTCTCACTTTTCTGTTTACAAAAAATGGCAACTGGTCCTTCCTGACAAATTGCGTGTGGATGGTGGTTACATTCCATGGTGTTGTTGTATCGGCACCCCGTGCATTATTGTATGCTTTGATAAACATATCGATGGTGCCATCTCCATTGGTGTGTACAATCAAAGGCACCTTCCAGCTAAATGCCAGCTTCACCAGTTTATCAAGATCTTCCTGCGGCATGGTAGGCTCTCCTTTCCAGTTCTTTTCTCCGGAAGGCCCGCCCGTAAGGTATGGTGTGGTGAAATACGCAGTCTTGCCCTGCGGTGAGCCATCGGCCGTAATCTTAATACCGCTGATCTTCAGGCGTTTCTCAAACTTACCCCAACTGTTGACAGGAAATTTTTTAACGATGGAATCCAGATCCGTCATGAATGGATGAACCACCACATCAATCACATTGGCATCTGCATCCGTAGCCCGCTTGATAAGATCAAGATCTGTAGCATGGGTAGCACCTTCATGCGCCAACGTGATACCTACCGAAGCATAGAGCATCTGCCCGGCCTTGGTCCACTCTACTTCTTGTGCCGCTGTGGGTTTGGGCTGCGCAGCAAAAATCGGAAGATATGCCGTCTCCATGATGAGCCCATACGGCTCTTTTGTTCCGGGTTTCCTCACTACAATACCTCCGGGTGGTGTCACATAATTTGCATCGTACCCAAATTTCTTTAACGCAACACTGTTCAATACGGCGCCATGCATGGAAACGTGTCCTACAATTACAGGGTTGTTTGGGAATGCCGCATCCAGATGATCCCTGTTCAGCAGGTTGCCCTTCGGCATCATGTTATCATCATACCCATATGCCTGTATCGTTTCACCTTGTGGAATTTTTTTCTCATTTGCAAATTTCTTCAACGCAGCTACAATCGCATCCGGACTGTTACCCGGACCGTTGGGTGGCGGATACAAGTTGCACTGATTGGCAACGGTAAGTGAACTGATGTAGTGACCATGTGCATCAATAAAAGAAGGCATTAGTGTCTTACCCTGAAGGTCAACCATCTGGTGCCCTTCACCTGCTTGCTTCATCGCTTCATCTTTCCCACCCACAAACAGGATCTTACCATCTTTCACCACCACGGCTTCTGCATATTGCGCACTATCTCCCTCCATGGTGATGATGTCTCCACCATAATAAATAGTGGCATGGTTAGCGTCAGTTTTTAATGCATTTTTATGATTAGTGTCATTACATGCAGAAATAGCCAAAGTAATGCCCACAATAAGGCTTAACTTTTTAAATTTCATATTTTTTATTATTCACTATTTATAGATTGAATTACCTTCTTTAATGGTCTCCAAAACTTTTACATCTCTATTTCTTTCGATCCTTCATCCGGATATTCTCTGCCTGAAGTGCTAGGATTTCCCTTTGAGCATCCATCAGTTCATATCGCTGGGGTTTATGATTGGTTTTGATTTTCGTGTCTGAGAACATTTTTTATTTGTCTTCTACGACCCAATTTGCATTGATCATAGGGTAGCACTTCAAGAATTTATCAGCAATATCAAAAGTCGGATTTGTTTTGCCAGCTCTGAAGTTACCAATACCTGCGGCTGTCAACCCTAGGTCTTTAGCCATTTTATAGGCAGATATTCGAAGATGTTCCAATACTGCTTCAAAGCGTGTGGAAAAAGTTAACACTTTAATTTCCTTTATTTACTATTACATAGTTATTTACTAGTTTGGGCTACAGAGATGGTTTAGCCTAGGGTAGAATTAAGCAATGGAAAATACAATTATATTTGAAAGTGATAATAATAACCATAAATCATGAAACACTTTCAGACATGATTAAATGTGTTTTAAAAAGTGGCATTGACAGAACTAAGAAAAACTACATCCTTAAAATAGGAACCCTATAATAATGCTTTTGTGACCGACGGCCCCAGCATGACGTCTACGGGCACCAAAAATCCATCCATAACATACATGGCATTGAACGCACAGGACACGAGTCATGGAGTTGAAGAATTAAAGAAAAATAATATATTGCTTTGCGGCTAAAGATCTACAAAGCTTACTTTGATCTGGATATCACTATTCCGGCCTTTATCATCTGTGCAGGAAATTTTATTCACGCCTTCGTTAGGCATAAAAAATAGTTTGCTCCCCACATCCGCAGATTTATAAAACCGGTTATTGATGTACCAGTACACCCGACTCACATCATTGCCCGTTTCACAAACCAATTGCTGCGGCTCGGGATTCTTTTTACTGATTAGGTATTCTGTTCCGTCAACCGGTGATGTGATATTGGGTTTACCCTCTCTGAAAATCTTCTCGCAGTTAGGGTTATGCATCGGTATCAATTCAAAAGCTGTATTATTTACTTCCATCCAGTTTTGTAGTTCCGGAGAGATCAGTTTATATCCTTTCCTTTTAAAATCTTTTTCCGGCTGGCAGCTTTTGCAATAGCTGATCTTTTCATCCTCACTGACTGCGATAAATTTATAATTATTACATACCTGTGATGAAGAAATGCCTGGCAGAAAATAATCCAATACCAGGTTCGTGCAATGTTCGGCAGGTGGCATGCCCGTTTCGCTGCAGACCATACGTTGTTCAAGCCCTTCAGGCGGGGAGAACCAGTGACGGTCCGCATCATAATCAAGGGTATTAAAAATACGGAAAAGCAGCGGGGTAGCAGTTTCCGCCCCGCTCAACTGCGCATTGCCCACGCCCGAAAAATTACCTACCCATACGCCAACGGTATATTTCATGTTATAACCGATGCTCCAGGCATCGCGGCGGCCATAAGATGTACCGGTCTTCCAGGCGATTCGGGGCAGGTGCGCCGTGGCATCCCAATGCAATGGTAAATCAGGACGATTAATTCGGCTAAGGATGTCCGTTACCATAAAGCTTGCATCACTGCTGAGTATGCGTACTGGTTTGTGCACGGAATCTGTTTGCCGATATAATGGCTGATAGTATAATCCTCCATTGGCAAAAGCGCTGTACAATCCGGTCATTTGCTCAAGTGTGGTCCCACATCCACCAAGGATCAGGCTAAGCCCCAGTCCCTTCTGTTTTTCCGCAATCTGCCGGAAACCTATAGCTGATAACGGGGCGATGATATTTTCTTTTCCCAGTACATTCAGTGCTTTCACCGCAGGAATATTGAGCGAATGTTCGAGGGCATATTCCACGCTTACCGGACCGTAGAAATGTTTATCGTAATTCTCAGGTGCGTAGCCTGCATAATTAACAGGAACATCATTCATTATTTTTTTTGGCGTGAGCAGGCCTTGGTCAAAACTTAAACCATAAACCAATGGCTTTAAAGTACTGCCTGGCTGACGAACAGCCGCTGCGCCATTTACTTGGCCACCATCAATACTGTCTCTAAAATCACCACTCCCAACATAAGCGATCACCTGGTGTGTTTCATTATCGATGATTATCACCGCTGCGTTATATATATTTTTCAGGCGCTGGGTAAGCACATAGTCACCCACAAGTTTTTCCATCTTCCATTGCGTATTTCTATCGAGATAAGTCTGGATATTGCTTTCGCCGGTTTTTTTAAGTTTATAAGATAAATGCGGTGCCTCTTTAGGCACCAACATTCTCCTGGCGGTCAGTGGTTCTGCCAGCGCGTCTTCAATTTCTTTTTGCGTGAAGATCTTTTCACGTGCAAATCGCTGCAGCCACTTGTTGCGTTGCTTAACGATCTCTTCGTTGTGCCGTCCTATCACCAGGCTAGATGGCCGGTTTGGAATGATGGATAAAGCTGTGATCTCTGCCAGAGAAAGATGATCGGGGTTTTTTCCAAAGTATAAGACCGAGGCCGATTTTACCCCTTCAATATTACCGCCATAAGGTACCATATTAAGGTAAAGCTGCAAGATCTCATCTTTGCTGTATGTCCATTCCAGTTGAAACGCCCTGAATACCTCGATCATTTTGTTGCCGATATGCCGACGTTTTGGCTCCAGCGCACGGGCTACCTGCATCGTGATGGTACTGGCGCCGGATACTCTTTGGCCAGAAAATATATTTGCAAAGAATGCCCTGCCTATAGCAATTGGATTGATCCCGAAATGCCAGTAAAAGTATTTGTCCTCTTTTTGAATGATCGTTTTACGCAGCAGAGGCGATATCTCTGATAACTCAGTCTTCATACGCCATTTTTCATCCGGCGTTAAGAACGCATGGATCACCTCCCCTTTGTTGTCCGTTACAAGGGTGGAGTAAGTAACTTTATCTGGTAGAGGAAAAACCAGGTGCAGTAGGCCCAAGACTGATACAAATCCAAAAAAAACCAACAAGACTTTTCGCCCTAGTTTTCTCCATTCTGGTCTTTGAAATTTCAACAGGTGGGTATACAAGTGTTTCACTATATAAATGTAGCACCACCTTCTCCAAATTCCAATCATCTCATTTCACAGTTTCAGCCTTTACCAAATCTTTAATAAAAACGATTTTTACATATGCGACCAACTATATTACTTTCATATATAAATTTCCCCTTTCAAACCTCCTTCAACCTTCCTGTCATGCGTAGCCATCTGCACCTGCTCTTAGCAGCTGTGATCACCCTTTTTGTGTCTTGTAATAAAAATGCTGTCACCCTGAGTGATACCAATGCAAAAGGAGAAGTACAGCTACTTGGCAACCTGGTTTTTCATTTCAATAAACCGCTGGTCCCAGATTCTTTGCTCAACCGCTGGGATTCCATTCCCTACGTGCAGTTTGAGCCGCGGATCAGTGGCCGTTTTCGCTGGGAACATGGTGATGAACTGGTATTCTCCCCGGCAGTTCCGCTCTTACCTGCAACAACGTATAAGGCTACTTTGGGGAAAGAGGTGCTGGCCTACAATGAATACGATAAGGTTGTGGTTGATAAACCCCTGCAGTTTCATACACCTGAACTTGCACTGGAAAATTCCAGTATTACCTGGGTGCGGGTGGAAGGCAAAGAGGTTCCACAGGTTGACCTATATTTTAATTATACTATCAATCCCACTGTCCTGAAAGATAAGCTGGTAGTGAATATGGAAGGGGAGAAGAAAAACTATTCCATACAAACCATAGGTATAGATAAAAAAATTACCGTGCAGGTACTGGATGTTAAACCGGAAGATAAAGATTATGCTACAACCTTACTCCTGGATAAAGGGCTGGTGCCGGAAGGGGGTAAGAATCCGACTACAAAAACGCTCGAAGAAAAGTTTACCATCCCTTCGCCCTATACCCTGGCTGTCACCAACATTGAATCAAGGCACGATGGCTTGTCGGCTACCGTTAAAGTATACACGTCACAGAAGGTAGTGGAAGCCGGTTTGCAAAACTTTATCAGGATCAACCCGGCAACAAAATTTTCCGTTGAAGTGCAAGATGACGGTTTCATTGTTTCCGGTGATGGATTTGATGCGGGAAAATCCTATGAACTGATACTCAGTAAGGGTATGCGCGGCCAACTGGGTGGAACATTGAAGGAAAATTATAATGGCGATATCGCTTTTGGCGAACTGGAGCCTGCCATCAGTTTCCGTAACAGCAAAGCGGTCCATCTTTCTGCACAAGGAAATAAAAACATTGAAGTGTGGATCACCAATACCGAAAAAGTGAAAGTGGTCATTTCAAAAATCTATGAAAGCAATTTGCTGGGAGCACATAAATACGGGTATAGTCCCAAGACCTCTGGCGGCAATGACTATGATTATGATGAAGATGGCGAAGAAAGCAATACCACGCTGGGAGATGTGATCTATGAAAAGGAAATCGATACCAGGTCATTGCCTAAACTGGGCTCCGGAAGACTCTTCAATTTTACCTTTGCTGACAGGATACCAGATATAAAGGGAATTTATCACCTCAGCATTCGTTCTGCGGATGATTACTGGATACGGGATTCTCGTTTTATTTCACTGAGTGATCTTGGCCTCATAGCCAAAGAAGGCCGGGAGAAAATGTATGTTTTTGTCAATTCCATTCAATCCGCAACTTCACTGGCCGGCGTGAACATTACGGTATACGGCGCCAATAACCAGGTGCTTGGCATGGGAGTAACCAATACCGATGGTACGGCGGAGATTGCTTATTCCAGAAAAGAGTTCAGCGGCTTTAAACCGGCCATGGTGATCGCCAAATCCGGAAAGGATTTCAACTACCTGCCTTTTCAATCCACAAGGGTAAATACCAGTCGATTTGACGTGGGCGGTAAGTCATACAACCTAACGGGCATGGATGCTTTCATGTACGCCGAGCGTGATATATACCGGCCTGGTGAGCGGATCAATGCCAATGTAGTGTTGCGTACCAATGACTGGAAGACGCCCGGCGAACTGCCGGTGAAATTCAAGTTTATCATGCCCAATGGCATGGAGATGAAAAGTTTCCGCAGGATGCTGAACAACCAGGGATCAACGGAAGTGAATATCGATATTCCGGCAGCGGCGATTACAGGAACCTATCAGCTTGAATTGTATTCGGGTAACGATGTGTTGCTGGGAAGTAAAAATTTCAGCATCGAAGAATTTGTACCCGATCGCATAAAAGTATCGGCCAAACTGGGAAAAGAAGAATTGGCGGTCGGGGATTCTACATCTCTTAATATTAACGCGGTGAACTTTTTTGGCCCGCCTGCCGCTAACAGGAATTACGAATGTGAGATCCAGTTCAAGCAGGCATCTTTCTCTCCTGCGAAGTATGATACATATAGTTTTGCACTAAGCAGCCAGTCCTCATTTTTTGATAAAGTACTCAAGGAAGGTAAGACCGATGCCAATGGCAATGCGCGTGAAGGCTTTTCGGTGCCGGTGATGTATAAAAACCGGGGACTCCTTTCGGCCAATATCTATACAACGGTCTTTGATGAAACAGGCCGGCCGGTAAGC
>JBASZQ010000082.1:0-14300 GCA_049661025.1 Chitinophagaceae bacterium
CCATAAGGGTTGCATTAATCGGATGCAGAAATATGGGTTTCGGAGACCTGGAGAATGCCATCAAACAGCAAGGTGTGGAATGTGTTGCACTTTGTGACATAGACGACGAAATTCTGCGCAAGAGGGCAGAAGAGGTAGGGAAGAAGACGGGGAAAGTTCCGGCGATGTATAAAGATTTTAGGCGGGTGATGGATGATAAAACGATTGATGCGGTGATTATTGGTACGCCGGATCATTGGCATTGCTTGCCTTTTCTTGCGGCATGTGAAGCCGGTAAAGATATCTATGTGGAGAAGCCGCTGGCCAATACTATCGCGGAGTGCGATATCATGGTACAGTATGCCCGTAATTACAAACGGGTGGTGCAGGTAGGCCAGCAACAGCGTAGCGCACCGCATTGGAAAGAAGCGATGGACATCATGCGCAGCGGAGGAATTGGTGATATCCGTAAGGTAAACGTGTGGGCAAATTTTAACTACGGTATCGGTCAACCGAAGAAACCAGATACCACGCCACCATCCGGTGTGGATTTCAATATGTGGCTGGGACCCGCGCCGGAACGGAGTTTCAATCCCACCCGTTTTCATGGCTCCTGGCGGATGTTCTGGGACTATGGAGGCGGGTTGTTGACAGATTGGGGGGTACACTTACTGGATATGGCCCTTTGGGCGAAGGCCATCGATACAACACCATTGGCTGTAACTGCTACTGGAGGAAATTTTGCATTTCCGGATCATGCACATGAGACTTTTGATACGATGGATGTGAGTTATCAGCTGAAAGATTTCGTGATCAACTGGAGCCATATTGCCGGCACCCAAACGGGACCGTATAACCGAAATTATGGCCTTGCTTTTATGGGCAATCTGGGTACGCTGGTGATCAACCGGGAAGGATGGGAGATCATACCTGAGAAGGATGGCGATACATTCAAAACCCAGCCGTTACCGCTGCAACCGGGCAAAGACTCGCACGAAGCTCATATGAAGAATTTCCTGGACTGTATCAAGACACGCAAAGATCCCAATTGTACAATCGAGAATGGTAGACTTGTGGCCCTGTACGCGCATATGGGAAATATTGCGCTCAAGACAGGAACGGTATTGCAGTGGAACGAAGCAACAAAGAACTTTGGTAGCAATGCCGCGGCAAATGCATTGATCCGGCCGGGGTATCGCGCGCCGTGGATATTACCGGGATGATTATTTGGAATCCAGGAATCTTGGAATCTCAAAATCCAGGATTCCAAAATTCAGGATTCCCGGATTTCAAGATTCCAGAATTCCAGGATTTCATATCCTTAATGACTATTGACTCGCAAAAGAAATGCTCAGAAAACACTTCTACCTAATCCTCTCCGCTCTCTTCTGGCTCATGATGATCGTAGGCTTTGCAGACAATTGGCTTTACGATGTGCATCAACCCAGCAACAGTGTTCCCAAGTTCATCGTGCACGGCCTATTCGCTTTCGCATGGTTTACGATATTTTTAGTACAGGCTGCGCTTGTAAGGACGCGCAATGTACGGTTGCATCAACGCCTCGGTATCGCGGGCTTGGTGATCTTTGTGGGTATGGCGCTGAGTACAGGGTATTTGTATCTGAGCTTTTTTCTGGAAAAGGGATATCTCCGGCCCATATCAAAAATGATTTCTTCGCAACTTGTCTTTGCCGTTGTGTTGGTAGCATTGGGTTACTTGCACCGAAAGAACAATCTTGCTCAACACAAGACAAACATGTTATTGGCTAATCTTTGGTTGATTCAGCCGGGAATGGATCGATGGGTGGATCATATTTTCCCATCCATCTTTCTGGAACTTTGGCTGGCCGTATATCTGCTTTTGTTTGCCGCGATAATGTGGTATTACAAACGTGTGCCCTGGCAGTTATGGGTAGGAGCGCTCATATGGCTGGCTGGCTTGGTGAACGCCATGGCATCGGGTGATTTTTGAGCGAATAACTAACCATGTACATCAGATTTTTCTCTACCTTAACTTCTAATCAAGTGCAGGATATGGCAGCTAAATTGAAAGAAGCCGAACTAAAGGAACTTACCGCTATCCTACAGGAGCGTTTTCAGCAAAACCCACATCGGCACAAAGGTCTTGATTGGAAAAAACTGGAAACAAAACTAAGATCGCAGGCGGATAAATCTAAGACCCTTTTTGAGATGGAGCGTAGTGGCGGAGAACCTGATGTGGTGGCATACGATGCAAAGACGGACCTCTACACATTTATGGACTGTGCTGCAGAGAGTCCAAAGGACCGGCGAAGCTGGTGTTATGACAGGGAGGCGCTGGACAAACGTAAAGAGAATAAACCCGCCAATGATGCGATGACGGCGATGCAGCATATGGGAGCAGAAATACTCAGTGAGGATGATTATCGCTATCTGCAGAGCATCGGTAAGTTTGATCTGAAGACTTCTTCATGGATACTAACGCCGCCGGCTATCCGAAAACTTGGTGGCGCGTTGTTTTGCGACCGGCGGTATGATACCGTTTTTACTTACCATAATGGCGCGGAATCTTATTATGCGGCCAGAGGCGTGCGCGGTAAAGTCCAAATTTGACAAGCCAGGCATTCAGTAATACAGTCATTCAGGCGATCTGAAGTGGTATCCGGGATGCCAGAATGCCAACTTCAGATTTCCTGAACGTCTGTATTATGGTATGTCTGGCATTCCAAATTTTATTCCGGCAACGATTGCACAATTCTCTGCGCTACTCCCTATTTCCTACTCCCTCATTCCTTAACTTAGTGCCATGCCTAAAATCATCACTTTCGGCGAGGTCATGGCTCGCCTCTCTCCACCGGGAAAGAAGAAGCTGATTCAAACAGACCAGCTGGATGTCATTTACAGTGGTGCGGAAGCCAATCTGGGTGTTGCCCTCAGCCAATGGGGCATGCAGGCCGCTCACGTCACGCGTTTTCCCGATAATCCACTGGGTCATGCCGCTGCAGCCAGTCTTCGCAAAGTGGGCGTAGACATTAGTTATATCCAGTTTGGTGAGGGACGACTCGGCTTATATTTCGTAGAACACGGCGCCAGTAACCGCGCCACACAAATCACCTATGACCGCCTCCCTTCCACCTTCCAACTTCAACCTTCCAACTGTTTTGATTGGGAAAGTATCCTGGAGGGGGCTGATTGGTTTCACTGGACAGGCATTACACCGGCAATCTCACAGTCGGCCGCAGACAGTCTGCTGGAAGCCTTGAAAGTGGCTAAAAAGAAGGGGGTGAAGGTTTCGGGCGATATCAATTTTAGATCCGGCCTCTGGCAGTACGGCAAGACACCCGGTGAGGTGCTCGCACCACTCGTTGAGTATTGCCAGGTAGTGGTGGCCGCGGTATCAGACACCACATCGATCTTTAATATTACTGCCCCGGAGGGCGCGGCGGGCTATCTGGAACTTTACCAAAAATTAAAACAGCGTTTCCCGATGCTGGAGTATCTTTTCGCCTCCCAGCGCGGCAGTATCAGTGCATCGCACAACACCATCTCCGGAATCTTGTGCAATGGGAGTGAGGTGATGGAAACCCGCACCTATGATGTGGACCATATTGTTGACCGCATAGGGAGCGGGGATGCTTTTGCAGCAGGTTTCGTGTATGCGTCACTGAAAGGCGAAGATGATGCGATGAAGATCGAGATGGCCGCAGCCGCTTCGGTACTCAAGCATACCATTGAAGGAGATTTTATATTTGTAACAATCGATGAACTGAGTAGCCTGATTGCCGGCAATACCGGAGGGCGCGTCAAAAGATAATTATGGCAAGATTTACACCTGATGCAACGGTCAAGAAACTGATTGATAACCGATACATGCCTTTGTTCAATTTCGCCGATGCGGAAGTCTGCAAGCAAGTGATCAGCGCCGCTTATAAAGCAGGTCTTCGCGTGTTTGAACTCACCAACAGGGATACCATGGCGCTAGAAGTATTCCGGCAGCTCGTTCCTTTTGTGGAGCGCGACTGCCCGGACATGAGTTTTGGGGTTGGCACTATTCTCGACGAAGAAACAGCTGAAACCTTTATGGATGCCGGAGCAGATTTTGTGGTGGCCCCCATCTATGATAAAAGCACGGCAAAAGCCTGTAAAAAACGCAACGTCCCATACATCCCGGGTTGCCTTACGCCCACAGAAATGTATAAAGCATATAAGTCGGGCTCCGCTATCGTAAAACTCTTCCCAGGCAGTGCCGTGGGTCCGGAATACATTAAGCAGGTTTTGGCGCCGCTGCCCTTCCTGAAAATTGTTGTCACCGGAGGCGTAAGTTTTGATGAAGGATCCGTGCGGTCTTGGTTTGATCATGGTGCGGTGGCACTCGGCATCGGCAGTTCTGTATTCACGAAAGATCGTATTGCGGCGAGGGATTTTACCGCTATTGAAGCTGATCTCACAAGGATTGCGAAGTTCTAGTCAATATTCGGTACTATGGATTGGCAATTTTAGCAGACCTTTTATGATAAATCGTCAATATGGCTAAAGAAGGAACCAAAGAGCATCCCTGGAAGCTCAAGACCCCGCCGCTCACGTCTGACTATGAAATGTATCTAGATCAAAAAGACGGCAAAGACGTGATTGTTTGCGTAGTTGGAAAGACGACATTGCTTTATGATCACCGATGTCTTGCGGATCTACAAGCCATGTTAAAGAAACATGGAGATTGGATGGAATTGGGGAGTGCTGATGAGCAAAAGCCTGCCAAAGATGGTACGGTGGAAGCATGGGGACGCTCAGAAAAAAATCCTGTTGGTGGATGGTATGGGTTGAAAAAGGGCCTGCGCGGACGTTTCGGCATGTATGTTCCTCCATTGATGGAGAAGCTTGGTCTTGCAGAGCTTACGCATGAAGCGAAGGGCAATAAGATGCGGGCAAAATAGCTAGCGGGAATAACTAGCTTTTTTAATCAAATGGTTGCCGAAATTATATTTGTCGGTAAATATTGATCCGATGAAAAAAATGATCTGTGTAATTTTCCTGGGCCTTTCAGTACTCATGTCTTTTGATGTAAATGTAGCTGCAACAGTTGTTTCACCAATAACTGAGCAGCCGGCCAGTAAAGCTCCGTCCCAACTCACCTACAAACCTTCTTTGACTCGTACAGAAGTAGAATCCTTTCTCGGGCGTAAGATGACCTTTATGGAGCGAGTAGGTTTTAAAGTGAACAAGAAGAAATTTGTAAAGACCACCAACCAGGTGAACGCCATGGCAGATTCAGATAGAACCAATGGTATGGCTATTGCAGGTTTTGTATTGAGTTTGATTTTCGCTCCGTTGGGTATTGTATTTAGTGCCATCGCTCTTGGCCAGATCAAGAGAACCGGTGAACGTGGATATGGTTTTGCCATTGCTGGTTTGGTGATAGGTATCGCTGTTACAGCCATCGCACTAATTTCTTTATTATAAATCTTGTTAACTAATGAGAAACCCGGAACGTAGAGCGTTCCGGGTTTCTTCTTTTCAGGATTCCAAGATTCCAGGATTCCAAGATTCCAGGATTCCAAACTACTTCCATCCACCACCAAGCGCTCTATAGAGCTCTACCTTTGCCTGAGTCTGCTTCAGTTTAATCTCAATAAGCTCCATTCTTGAATCCAGCGCTTCCCGCTGTGTCAGCAGAATTTCGAGGTAATCCGCTTTTGCAAAGCGGAACAGATTGTTGGAGATATTAATGGATTGTGTAAGAATATCCACTTCTTTCTGTTTGGTTTCAAAACTCTTGCGCGCATTCTGATAGCCATTCAATACCGTTGAAACTTCAAGAAAAGCATTTAGCAATGTTTGTTCATATTTGAACACAGCCTGAACCTGTTTAGCGCTCGCCGTATTGTATGTGGCCTGGATCGCATTTTTATTGACCAATGGCGCCAACAGATCGCCGCCGAGATTAAAGATGAAACTCTCGGGCCTGAAGATGTAAGTGGGATTGAAAGCACTGAGTCCCGCGCCGCCCACAATACGTACAGCCGGATAGAAGTTTGCCCGCGCACTGCGGACGTCAAGACGTGACGCAGCCAATTCATACTCCATCTGCCGAATATCCGGACGGTTCTGCAACAACTGTGAAGGCACGCCAGCCGCAAGAGAGTCCGGAGATACCAGACTAAAGGCATCGGCATTTCGTTTCACTACCACATCCCGGGTTGCTGTCAGAAAGCGAATACGGTTCTCTGTTTCCACTATCCGTTGTCTGATGGCATATTGCAGGTTTTGCGTATTCAGCAGCTGCGCTTCAAAACGATTGATCGCCAGTTGGGTAACCTTGGCTGCTTCTTTTTCAATCTTGACAATGCGCAGGGCATCAGATTGTATACCGATGTTCTGTTCAATGATCGCCAACTGATTGTCGAGCGCCACCAGTTCATAATAACTTGCTGCGATTTCGGCAACCATATTGCTCACCGCGAAATGCCTGCCTTCAATGCTACTCAGGTATCGCTCCACTGCAGCTGCTTTTGCGTTGCGCAGTTTCTTCCAGATATCCAATTCCCAGGAAGCAGTTAACCCAAATCCAAGGTTGGTCAAAGATGCGGGAACATCTGGTCCCTTGGTGATGTCTACATTTTTTTCGATCGATCCTTGCCATGTGTATTCGCCGGGTTTGTCTACATCCGCTCCTGCCCTTATGCCTACAAAGGGAAGGTATTCTCCCTTGCGTGCACGAATTTCGTTTTGCGCGATGTAGATCTCCTGCCGCATGATATTCAATTCCTGGTTGTGCACCATAGCGGAGTCGATTAGTGCATTCAGCATGGTATCAGCGAAATAATTCTTCCAGGCTAAATCAGCAATATTGGTACTGTCCGTACCCACACCGGTATAGTTTAAAGCCAGTTCTCTTTTCTCCACCGTATTGGTAATGGCCGGGGCGCAGCCGGTGAACCATATGGTTAGGATTACGAGGATGAGGCTATAGTTAGTTATTTTCATCATCTTTTTTCCTGATTTTATTGATTATGTTTTTGATCTGTTTGGATATTGCTTTATCCGAGTGACTCTCCACATAGGCTTCCGTTAATGGCACATGATCTTCATCCCTGATCAGTGCTTTGCCGGCAGTCAGTGAAGCAAAGATGTAATACAGACCAGGCACAATGATTACGCCAAACACCGTACCCAACAACATGCCACCCAGGGCTGCTGCACCGATGGTTCGATTGCCCACGGCACCAGGACCAGTTGCAATCACCAACGGGATCAGTCCTGCGATAAACGCGAAAGATGTCATCAGGATCGGGCGGAATCGGACTTTAGCGCCTTCCACGGCTGCTTGCAATACCGTTGCGCCCTGCTGTTGTTTTTGGGCCGCAAATTCTACGATAAGAATTGCATTCTTTCCAAGCAGACCCACCAGCATGATCAAACTGATCTGCGCATAGATATCATTGCTCAAACCCATTGCCTTCAACAATAGGAATGCACCAAGCACACCCGCAGGAAGAGAGAGAATTACTGATAAGGGGATCACAAAATCTTCATATTGAGCGGCCAGCACGAGGTAAACAAATACCAGAACAACGATGAAAATGTAAATCGCCTCATTGCCTCGTCTCACTTCATCGTAACTCAAACCTTCCCAGGCAATATCATAACCGCGTGGCAGGGTCTGTTTGGCTACTTCCTGAACGGCCTTGATGGCATCGGCACTGGTGAATCCTTTGGCAGGTACTCCTTTGATGGATGATGATGTATATAAATTGAAACGAGTGATCTCGTTGGGGCCCTGCGTTTTCTTCATCGTCATAAACGCGGAATACGGTACCATCTCATCGCGGTTGTTCTTCACAAAAAGGTTAAGAATGTCCGCCGGTGATTTGCGAAAAGACGGATCCGCTTGCGTATAGACCTTGTAAAAGTTATTGAAGCGGATGAACCCTTGCTCATAGGTGCTGCCGATGAGGATATTCAGGTTTTCCATCGCCTTACCAATACTCACGCCTTTCTGCATCGCCAACTGGTTATCAATAACCAGCTCATATTGCGGATAGTTGGCTGCGTAGAAGGTGAACAATCCACTCAGTTCTTTCCGTTTTTTCAATGCTTCCATGAACTCGGTATTCACTTTGTCGAACTCTTGGTAGTCCACCTCACTATTCTTATCCAGCATCCGCAAAGAGAAGCCATCGGAGGTGCCATACCCAGGCACAGCGGGTGGTTCAAAGAATTCCACAATAGCGCCGATATCTTTCGTTTTTTCTTCCAGCTCTTCAATAATTTCTTTCACATTATGCTTGCGATCACTCCAGTCTTTCAGATTGATCAAACAGGTACCTGCGTTGGAGCCACGGCCCTCCGTGAGGATCTCATAACCTGCCAATGAAGTCACAGACTGTACACCTTCAACTTCACCAGCAATCTTTTGTAATTTCTGTGACACTGCATTGGTGATTTCCAGCGTTGTGCCGGGAGGTGTCTGAACGATGGCGTATATCTGTCCCTGATCCTCACTGGGAATAAATCCTGCAGGTAACACTTTATCTACTGCAAAAATTCCGAACGCAAATACAGCCAATAGTGCGAAAGTTACGAGCCTTCTGTCTGCAATTTTGTACAGGAGATTGGTATAACGCCCAGTTAGTTTTTCAAACCAACGATTGAATCCGTCAAGAAGCCACTGGATCGGGGTCCTTTTTTTCGGTTGCCCGTGAGTGTTTTTCAGGATCATCGCACAAAGTACCGGCGTAAGTGTCAATGCCACCACACCTGATAAAATAATTGACGCGGCCATGGTGATCGAGAACTGCCGATAGAATACGCCCACAGGTCCTGTCATGAAAGCTACAGGAATAAATACGGCCGTCATCACCAGTGTGATCGCGATGATCGCACCGCTGATCTCGCTCAGCACTTTTTTTACCGCTTTGTATGGTGAGATGTTTTCTTCATGCATTTTAGCGTGCACAGCTTCCACCACCACAATAGCATTGTCAACCACAATACCAATGGCAAGTACCAACGCAAACAAGGTGATGAGGTTAATGCTTAAACCAAACATCTGCATGAAAACAAACGCTCCAATCAAAGAAACTGGTACTGCCAATGCTGGAATCAGCGTAGATCGAAGGTCTCCTAGAAATAGAAATACCACCAGGGAAACAAGGATGAAGGCCTCAACCAACGTGTGCAATACTTTTTCAACTGAGGCGTCCACAAACGTGGATACATCATAATTGATCTCATAGTCCATACCCGGCGGAAAGTCCTTTTTCAATTCCTCCAGTTTGGCCTTTACATTCTTGATTACATCACTTGCATTACTTCCTGGTACCTGCTTGAGGATGAGGGAAGATGAAGGATATCCGTCTTTATTGGAATAGATGTCCACAAACTCACTGCCCACTTCCACATCGGCCACATCCTTCAAGCGAAGTACTTCACCATCTGATGTAGCTTTTACAATAATCTCTTTGTATTGTTCCGGTATATTGTACCAGCCTTTGTAGGTGAAGACATATTCGGTGGACTGTGCGGCGCGTCCGGAGCTGAGACCCACTCTACCAGGCCGGCCTAGCACGCTTTGTTCATCAATGGCTTCTAGTACTTCGTCTGCAGAGAGATTATACGCTCGCATACGGTCCGGATTCAACCAAACCCTGATAGCGAAAGCCCTACTACCCAGCGCAATCGCACGACCCATACCGCTGATCCTTTGTAGTTCCGGCAGCATATAGGTATTGGCGTAGTTGAAAAGAAATTTCTCGTCTGTATTTTTTGCCTTGCTGTAAAGGTTCACATACATCAACATACTTGGTTGAATGGGTGTAATTACAACACCTTCTCTTTGTACGAGGGGCGGAAGGTTTGGCATCACCTGATCAACACGGGTCTTCACATTCACAACTGCTACGTTGGGATCTACGCCGGATTCAAAAACCACCTGGACAGTAGCCTCACTGGCACTGGTGGCATCGGATATAATATACTGCATGCCCTGTACACCGTTGATGGCGCGTTCTAAAAGGGTCACCGTTGATTTTACCAATACCTCGGCATTGGAACCTGGAAATTCAATAAAAATATTCACCCTCGGTGGGGCAATCTCAGGAAACTGGGCGACGGGCCTCGTCTTGATGGCCAGTATGCCTAAAAAAACAATGGCCAGCGAAATAGCGATCGCTAACACCGGCCGGTGTATGAATTTTGTAAACATCCAATTTTTTTTTTCGTGAATACTTATTCAACATGCAACTGTTGTAAGCCTTCAATCACTTTTGAAGGATCAACTTTGTTGAATGCAATCTTCTCTCCATTCTTTACCTTTCGCTGACCTTCAAGGAGGATCAGGTCATCAGCCTTCAAGCCTTCCGTCACTACATAGAGATGAGCGAGTTCTGTACCAATGGTGATTTGCCGTGATTCCAGCGTGCCATCGGGCAATACCACGTACACGAATTTTTTATCAAGCACTTCAAATGTGGCTTGTTGTGGAATGATCATCGCATTCTTTACATCGGCCTTCATCAAAATATTGCCTGTTTCACCGTGACGTAGGAGATGGTCAGGGTTAGGGAAGGTGGCGCGAAAGGCAATGTTGCCTGTTTCATTGTTGAAATCAGCGATGATGGTTTCAATTACACCAGGGTGGGGGAAGATCTGGTTGTTGGCCAGACGAATCTGTACCTGTGACCTGTTGGTTTGTGCAGATTTGGCTTTAAAGTCAAGGTACTCCGCTTCAGGTACGTTGAAATAGACCCATAACTTGTCATTGTCAGAAAGGGTAGTGAGTAGTTCCCCTTCATCAAGCAAGCTTCCAAGGCGGGCGTTGAACTTATCGATGAACCCGCTGAATGGTGCTTTGATCACCGTGAATCCAAGGTGTGTTTTTGCGAGCTGTACTTCTGCCTGGGCCTTGGTGAGCTTGGCCTTTGCCAGGGCTAGTTCATTTTTAGAAACGATGTTGCTGTCATACAACATCTTCGTATTCTGGTATTCGATGTCTGCGAAATTCGCTTCGGCTTCGGCCTTGCTGGTTTCTGCTTGATAAATAGTGGGGGTAATCTGGAACAGTACCTGGCCTTGCTTCACGTACTGGCCCTCATCAACGAATATTTTTTGCAGGTAGCCTTTTTCCAGCGCGCGCAATTCAATGTGCTGAATGGATTTGATCTGGCATACATATTCTTTAATAATGGAAGTGTCTTTGATTAACGGCGTAGTAACTTCATAGTGAGCTTCCTTGATCTCCTCGTGGTGTGCAGTGGTACAGCTATAAGCGAACACAAGTAGGATTGCATGTAGCGATGCATAAAAATTCTTCACAATAATGATTTTTTGTTAACGTAATACGGTAAGGCATACCCGAAACCTCAGGTGCCCCTGTTCATTGAGGAATGATAAAACCGTAGGGTTAACAATGCAGTTTCCACTGCTGGTAGAGGAGAAAAAGTTTGCGTGGATTTGCAGAAGGTGTTTTAGGTTCAATCCCTGACGCCGAATCTGAAAGTTCAAAAGAATCCCCGGTAAGGGTTATATCTGTATCTGGTCCATCTAAGGTGAAAGTTTCATCATCTGCGTCTTCACTGCCAGCACAAATCTGATTGATGGAATCCGCAATAGATTTCTTTGCCAAGCCTTCTTCCACGGTAATGAAGAAGCCGCCTGCCAAAATGAGGGTTAGTAAAATCCGGTACCAATTGGAGGGAGTACCCATGGCTGCAAAAATAGCCGTAAATCTTAAAAATCAGGTTAAATATATACGAAAGGCAGATTATCTGCTTTATGATCTAGCTGAAACTACAGTTTTAACGGGTAAATTATCACCTTAATGTAAATTGCAATAGATGTTGCAAAACAAGTTATTGAGCAGTCTTTCGCCTGACCTGGTCTTCCTGGTAGACGGCCTCGGGGCCTTGTTGACGGCGGGTTCTATCTACCTGTTGGCAAGGTTTTTTATTAACTGGGTAGGATTGCCATATGAAGTTTTGCACATACTCGCAATGGTAGCTCTTGGAATGGCAGCTTATTCACTGAGCTGTCATTTTTTTCTTAAGGGGAACAAACGAAACTGGCTGAATGTGATTATCCTCGCGAATCTGTTGTATGTACTCGCAACTGCGGTGCTAATTCTTATATATTATGACCGGATCAAGTTACCCGGGCTGATCTATTTCCTCTCTGAATTTGCAGTGGTATTGGTTTTGGTTCGATGGGAGCGAAAAATAGCTATTAGCAAGTAGCTAATAGCTATTTCCGCAACTTGAATCAGAGTTTTTTCCTACAAGCCTCCAGCGCATCATAGTGCGTCTTCAACGTTGGGATCATATCATTGATCCAGTTGCGAAGGTCAGCATCCATAACCGTACTGCTTGCACGCTCAAACTTCTTGATTTTTTTTTCATGAGCGTTACTCATTTCCCTACACCAGTCTTTGTCAAAAGCGATGGCGTTTTTCGCTCCCATATCATCGATGTCTTTCAGCACGGGCATGCTGTCTGGTGCTGAAAGGGCCACTGACTTCTGCGCAGCAAGAGACATGATGTTTTTCTCTGTAGCCGCATGATCGGTCCTCAGCATTTCCGCGATTTTCTTCACTTCGCTGTTGGAGGATTTTCTCAGCGCCAGGTCTGCCATCCTCAACTCGCGATAGTTTTCCTGCATGCTTTCCCGAAGCAGTGCGGCATCGTCAGGATTCATTGCTTGTGCGTTGGTAGTAGCCATCGTGTCTCTGTCCGTCTTGACATCGCTATCTGTTTTTGTGCGATCTCCGTCGCCACAGGAAACGATAAACCCTGCCATAACCAATACGAGTATTGTTTTCATATGATGTTGTTTTAAAGTGATGATTTGTTGTTTCTTGCACCATCCCTGAGATTCCGAATGGTATTGTGTGCGTTTTTCAGTTGCTCTTTTTGGCGAACGATCAGCTCCCTGATGTCTGCTCCTTGTGTATCCTCTGATTCCAATGCTTCCTGGTAAGCCTTTTGCGCCGCGTCTTCTCCGTATTCACAGAGCTCGAGGACATTCTCAGCTTTGTCAGTTGAAAACGCATTCCGAATATCCATCCAAACTCGGTAAATTTTTCCCTTTTCTGTGGTAGCATCGCTGTCTGCTTCCCCATCATGTTTTCGGATTACGGTAACAAGCTCCTGTTTGATCGCTTCGCTTTCGTGAACCATCTGCTCAAAAATAGGGCGTAGCTCCTGGTTGTCTGGCTTCAGCATACCTATGGCTTTTTCATACCCCTCGATGCGGTCGTTATTAATGTGTACTAGATCATTTAACACATCAATGCGTTCTTCCTGATTGGTCATGTTTGTAAATTTTGTGTTTGCATTTACAGTTATAAAACACGTGCCAGCCCAAGGGAGCGGGTGGCATCATTTTTACATCCAATCTGTTTCATTATTTAAAAACATGAATATTATGAAACAAGATCAACAAACACCAGGCACACAACAAAAGGACAACCGCATTGTGAACGAAGACAACAAGATTACCAACGATCAGCCAAAGGAATCTATTCTTCCTAATGCAGGTAAAGAAGCGCCTTCAAAAGAAGATGTGGATCCTGAAATTGAGCTTCCAACTACCAAGCCTTCCACTACGGAAGAAGAGAGACCTACGATGCAGACGCCTGAGAATAAGACAGGGACTAGGGTTTAGGGTTTTGCTTTTATGAAAGAAGGGTCGTCAAATAAATGACGACCCTCTTTTTTTCCAAGAACCCAAACAGTGTAACTACTACTACTTTTTCTTGTTTTTGTTGTCTTCAGTGGCTGAAGTGGATGATGAAGAACGAAGGCCCATATTCGGGGAATCTTCTTCTTTGCGTTGATCATCTTTATCCGACAAGGATGAAGACGATGGCGACCATTTGTTTTTGTCGTCACCACTCAACGGTGATCCCTGCGCAGCAAGTGAAGAACTTTGTTGGCCACGGTGTTGTTCCTGTCCACTTTGCCTTTCACTGCTTTCTTCGCGCCTTTCACCAGCTCCCCAGAACTGATCAGAATGTTCGCGGTTGGGCTGGCCATATCCACTTCCACCTTGTCCCTGGTAGCCTTGGTTAAACTGCTGGCCGTACCCGCTTCCACCTTCAACGTTCCACCTTCCGCCTTGTGGTTGGTAGCCTTGGTTAGACTGTTGCCTGTATCCCTGGTTACCTTGCTGGCCATAACCTTGATGCGGTTGCTGTCCGTATCCATGGTTACTTTGCTGGCCATAACCTTGATAAGACTGTTGGCCATACCCCTGATTACCATATCCACTTCCAGCTGACTGAGGATTCCATTGACCCGAGGTTTGATTTTCCCAGCGGTTACCATGACCCTGCATTTCATTGTACCCTGATCC
>JBASZQ010000083.1:0-64921 GCA_049661025.1 Chitinophagaceae bacterium
CATGAACACCTTCCGGGTGTCAGAATCGCGTCCGGTTCGCTGGGTCAGGGGCTAAGTGTTGCCATAGGTGTGGCTATGGCGAAAAAACTCAACAACGATAAGCACACCGTTTTTTCCCTTCACGGAGACGGAGAGCTTCAAGAGGGTCAGATCTGGGAAGCTGTTATGTCAGCTGCGCACCATAAAGTAGATAACCTTATCGCCACCATCGATTGGAATGGCCAACAAATTGACGGCACTACCACAAAAGTGATGAACCTCGGTAACATCAGAGAAAAATTTGAAGCATTTGGTTGGGCAACCCTGGATATGAACGGGAACGATATGGATGAAGTAGTTGCAGGGATCAATAAAGCCAAATCCATGCTCGGCCAGGGCAAGCCCGTCGCCATTATGATGCACACCATCATGGGAGCTGGCGTAGACTTCATGGAAAATGATCACCAATGGCATGGTGTTGCGCCCAATGATGAACAGCTTGCCAAAGCGCTGGCTCAATTGCCGGAAACCCTGGGGGATTATTAGGGTGAGGGTTTAGGGTTAGTGTTGAGAATGAGTGTTTAGACTTAGTCCTTTCTAAACACTTACCCTCAACACTTACCCTCGACACTTACCCTAATTCCGTAGTTCAAACGGTTGCCGACTGGCCTTAAAAGCCGGAAACCAGGAAGCTAGAAACCCAATGGCCAGGGCCGTGGTAACAACCAGCACAAAATCCCGCCAAACAAGTTTCACTGGATAATAATCAATGAGGAAACTGTCTCCCTGCAAGGGTACAAGTTTGTAGTTCACCTGAAGATAGTATAACAACAAAGCCAGTAATACGCCACCCAATGCGCCAATGCCGGCCAGCACCAATCCTTCGGCAATAAATATTTTCATGATGAGGCTCTTGCTCGCCCCCATGGCCCGCAACACCTGGATGTCTTTCTTTTTCTCCAGCACCAACATACTCAAGGCGCCCACCATGTTAAAAGAAGCCACCAAAAGAATGAGCGTGAAAATGCTGTAGATGGCCCATTTCTCCAGATTGATGGTGGTATACAAAGTTCTGTTCTGCTCAAATCGGTCTTCCACTTTGAAGGCCGTGCCCAACATCTGTTGTAAAGCCTGTTTGATTTCGGGTATACGTTCCTGTTGGTCCGTCGCCAGTTCAACGGAACTGTATTCATCCGGACCATAACTCAGGTATTGCCTGGCAAAATCCAGATTAGTCATCACATACTTATTATCAAACTCCATCTGCACAGCAAAGCTTCCGGCTGGAACAAGCATTCCTTCACTCAAGGCCTCCAGGGGATTCTGCATATCCGTAATACCCTTCCTCGGCATGTACACCGTCAATGGCATCAGCATTCTATCAGCCAGCACACCTATGGCATTTTCAATGCCCACGCCCATCACTGCACGTGGCTGCTCCGCCGTACCTAACTCATAGCGGCCCCTGACCAGTTTGGTAGGAAGGTTGGAAACCTTCGGATACTCATCGTCCACTCCTTTCACCACCACCACAGTCTGCAACTCGTGGTTCTGAAGCAACGCACGGTCCTCAGCTACAAGCGAGGCTGCTTTCACCCCGGGCATGGACCTGATCTTCTTAATCTGTTCTTCCGTCAGGCTGATGATCTTTCCTTTCTGCGGGGAGACCCGGAGATCGGAATAAAATGAGGAATACAATGACTTTACGAGGGACTCAAATCCATTGAACGCAGTGAGGATAATAATCAATGCAGCAGTGCCAATAAGAATAGCCAGCACACTCACCGAAGAGATGATGTTGATGGCGTTCGTGGATTTCTTGGCCTTAAAATACCTCCAGGCAAAAGTGAAAATCATGGCACTCCATTACACTATTAAATCACTAAACTGATTTACCATTTTCGTCGTTAAGCTTTTTGAAAATCTCTTCGATCTTGAATACATGGTCAAGGGTATCATCATGGAAAAACCTCAATTCCGGCATACGACGGAGCTGGTGTTTCACCCTTGACGTCAATTCCCTTTTGATCTCAGGTTTACGATCTTCAAAATACTGGATCACCTTTGCGGCATCCTTTACCTGGAATAAACTCAAGTATATTCTGGCTTCCAGCAGATCTGGCGTGATCTTGACATTTGAGATGGAAACCATCCCCCCGTCAACCATCGTCAGGCCCATTCGCTGAAAAATCTGGTTCATTTCCTCCTGAATCACTCCTGCCACTTGCTTCTGTCTTTTTCCCTCCTGCATAATCCTCAAAGTTAAAGGGTGTAAAATTAGTTACTTTTGCCGCACACTATACGCTATTCCTAACAAATGAAGAGTTTAAAGGTCATCTTTCAATATATCCGGCGCTACCCAAAGCTGGTTTCACTATACTTTTTTCTCAACCTTCTCTCGTCCATTTTTTCCTTGATGTCCCTTACCCTGCTCGCGCCTTTTTTGTCGCTTATCTTCGGCGTAGACACTGGCACGGGAAAAATGTTTGGCTCGAGGTTCTCCCTGGGTAAGATAACCAATAATTTCAATGATTACCTTACCCAACTGATTCAGACAGACGAAGGTAAAATCCAGGCACTTGGCATTCTCTGTACTATTGTGGTCATAGCCATCCTGCTGAAAAATGTATTTCTGTATAGTGCCCTTTATGTACTCACGCCCATCCGGAACAGGATCATCAATGACATGCGCAATGAGATGTTCCAGAAAATCCTGCAGCTGCCGATTGGTTACTTCAGTGACCAGCGTAAAGGGGATATCATGAGCAGATTGACGAATGACTTGCAGGATGTTGAATTCTCCACCATCTCATTTTTAGAGACTTTCTTTCGCGAGCCCATCACCATCGGACTCTATTTGTTTGCGATGATCAAGCTCAGTCCGGAGCTATCTCTGTTCCTGCTGATCTTCCTTCCTGTGGCAGGGTTGATCATCGGCCGCATCGGAAGATCTCTGAAAAAAGTATCCACACGTGTTCAGGAAAAACTGGGAGACATTTTGTCTACCATTGAAGAAACCCTTGGCGGTATTCGTGTGGTTAAAGGTTTCAATGCAGAGCAGCAACAGATCGGCAGATTCAAAACTGAAAACGAAAAATTACTCGAGATTAAAAATTCGGCTAACCGTCGCCGTGACCTTGCCTCTCCCGTTTCAGAGACCCTTGGTATTCTTGCTGTGTGCTGTGTGTTATATTATGGTGGCCGTTTGGTATTGGGACAAAGATTTGGAAATAGTTTCAGCCTGAGCGCACCTGATTTTCTCACCTATATCGCCATCTTCACACAGATCATCAACCCGCTGAAATCCTTTAGTGCTGCGTCTTACAACATCCAACGCGGTGCGGCGAGCATTGAACGGATCCAAAGCCTTATTAACGAAGAAGAAACAGTTGTTGAAGCGGTAAACCCCGTGCCATTAACAGGTTTCAACCAGTCGCTGGAATTCCGCAATGTCAGTTTTTCTTACGGTGATAAACAAGTGCTGCACAACATCAACCTTACACTTGAAAAAGGAAAGACCATCGCGTTGGTGGGATCTTCCGGTTCTGGAAAATCAACCCTGGCCGATATGATCCCTCGCTTCCACGATGTCACCAGTGGTGAACTGCTGATTGATGGCGTGAACATCAAAGATTATAAGATTAGTGATGTACGCAACCTCATGGGAATCGTTACTCAGGAACCAATCCTTTTCAATGACACCATCGCCAACAACATTGCTCTAGGCAGCCTGGGCACGCCAAGGGCATCCATTGAACAGGCCGCAAAAATTGCGAACGCACATAACTATATCATTCAGAAAGAAGAAGGATACGATACCAACATCGGAGACCGCGGAACGAAACTTTCCGGCGGTGAACGTCAACGATTGACCATCGCCAGGGCCGTGCTCAAAAACCCTCCCATTCTGATTCTTGATGAGGCCACTTCGTCACTGGATACGGAGAGCGAAAGGCTGGTGCAAGATGCGTTGGATAACCTCATGCACGACAGAACGAGCATTGTGATTGCGCATCGTTTGTCTACCGTACGCCACGCGGATGAAATCATCGTATTGAATAAGGGAACCATCGCAGAAAGAGGCAGGCACGAAGAGTTGATAGCCAAAGATGGCATTTACCGCAAATTGGTGGAGTTGCAGGAAGTCAAGTAGAATCCTGGAATCTTGGAAGCCTGGAATTCTGGAATCCTGTAGTCAGAATCCCGGAATTACGGAATCCCGGATTCCAACTACAGGATTTCTGAATTCCAAGATTCCAGAATTCCAACAAGCATTTGTCTTATTGAATATTCGGATTCTTCGCAATCCCCATTTTCGCTTCAATACTAAGCGTAGCATGAGGAACCGCACGCAGACGTGCTTTGTCAATAAGTTTACCTGTCACACGGCAGATACCGTATGTTTTGTTCTCGATACGCATCAGCGCTTTCTCCAGTTTATCGATGAAATCGATCTGGCGGCTGGCCATCTGGCTCAGCTGTTCGCGCTCCATGGAAAGACTTCCGTCTTCCATGGTCATATATCGGTTGTCCTGCTCATCACCGCTCATTTCGTCTTTGCGCGTGATCAGTCCATGTAGGTAAGAAAGTTCTTTTTTCGCGGCCTCCAGCTTCTTGGAAATCAGTTCACGGAATTCCTGGAGTTCGGCATCACTATACCTTAAAGATGGTCCATTCATAATAGGAGACGGTTGGTCTAATACGGATTTGGTAAATTCCGGTTCATATTTCCGGGATGATGTGGCGTTGATCTTGGGCATCGCAACTGGCTTCGGAGGGTCTTTCTTCACCGGCTTTGGCTTAACCACTGGTTTAACTTCCAACAAAGGAATGGCTGGTGGTTTAGGTGGAGCGGGTTCAGGTTTCACGACCGGAGCAGGCTTCACTGGAAGCTTGGCAGCAGGCACTGGTTTGGCTGGTACTGCTTTCGCAACAGGTTTTACAGGCGCTTTGGCCACAGGCTTAGCCGGGGCCGCCTTCACGGGCAGCGCTTTCGGCGCCGGTTTTACCGGAGCCTTCGCAGCCGGTTTCACAGGTGCTGCTTTCTTAGCCGGTGCTGGTTTCGCCGGAGCAGGTACTTTCTTCTTGGCAACCGGAGCCGCCTTCGCAACAGGTTTAGCAGCCTTTACCGCTTTTTTCACGGGCTTGGCCGCTGCTACCTTTTTCGCTGGTGCAGCCTTTTTTACTGGCGCTTTTGGAGCCTTTTTGGCTGCTTTTACCGGTTTGGGAGCAGCTTTTGCATTTTTCTTGGTTGCCATATATAGAAATTAGCCTTTTTTCTCGACGATGACCCTCAATGGAATATCGTTCACGTCAATTTCGGTTCCTCCGGACAAATCCGGCACTAATTCCAGCTTTTCTGCCAAAATTTCGGCGCAAATATAATCATTAAATTGAGCAATAGACGGATTAAGCTTATCCGAATATGTCAATTTCACGAATATCTTATCTGTCAGCTCAAATCCGCTGTCTTTACGGATCCGCTGGATCCTGTTCACCAGCTCTCTGGCGTTCCCCTCCTGCTCCAATTCTGGTGTTAATGTAATGTCTAAGGCAACCGTTAAGGTATTCTTAGACGCTACCATCCAACCCGGAATGTCTTCACTTTGAATATCAACCTCGCCCAACAATATCTCAACCTCCTCATTTTCAATGACTAAGTTTGCCGAACCCTTGGTTTCAAGTGCCCTGATATCTGCCTGGGAATAAGCTGCTAAAGCCGCACTGACCTGTTTCATCTTCGGCCCCATCTTCTTACCCAGCGCCACAAAATTGGGCTTGATCTTTTTCTGGATGAAGGCATTGTCGGCCCCAAGATACTCGATCTCTTTTACGTTTACTTCAGCCTTGATCAAATCTTCCACTTTTTCCAGCTGCTGTTGCATCCCCTGATTCAACACGGGGATCAACACCTTTTGCAGGGGCTGACGCACCTTGATGTTCACCTTTTTGCGAATAGAAAGGATCAGGGACGATGCATCCTGGGCCAGCTGCATTCGCTCTTCGAGCAATGGATCGATGGCCTTTTTGTCTGGCTCTGGTAACAGCACATGGTGAACAGAAGCGGCATCATACCGCCTGGTCACCGCATTCAATTGAGTGAAGACTGCATCCACAAAGAAGGGAGAGATCGGCGCGGCCAGTAAGCAAATTTTCTCCAGGCACTCGTATAGCGTCTGGTAAGCACTGATCTTATCGGCCTCATATTCACCCTTCCAGAACCGACGGCGGCAAAGCCTTACATACCAGTTGCTCAGGTGCTCATCCAGGAAATCCTCGATCGCACGTCCGGCCATGGTGGGCTCAAAATCGTCCATATATTCCTTCACCCTGATCACCAGCGAGTTGAGGGAAGAAAGGATCCATCGGTCGATCTCCGGCCTTTCTGCCACGGGGATATACGCCTCCTTAAATCGGAAGCCGTCCACATTGGCGTAGAGCACAAAGAATTGATAAGTATTATACAGGGTACCAAAGAACTTGCGCTGCACCTCCTTGATCCCATCGATATCAAACTTCAGGTTATCCCAGGGTGAGGCGTTGGTAATGAGGTACCACCTTGTGGCATCAGCACCAAACTGGTCAATCGTTTGGAACGGATCCACCACATTACCCAGGCGCTTACTCATCTTATTGCCATTCTTGTCCAACACCAGTCCGTTAGACACCACCGTTTTGTATGCTACGGAATCAAAGAGCAACACACCAAGGGCATGCAGGGTATAAAACCAACCCCGGGTCTGGTCAACGCCTTCTGCGATGAAATCCGCCGGGAAGGCTTCGCCTTTTTCCAGTTTCTCTTTGTTCTCAAAAGGATAATGCCATTGTGCATAAGGCATAGCACCTGAATCAAACCACACGTCAATCAGGTCTGGCACGCGCTTCATTGGCTGGCCGCTGTTGCTGACGAGGATGATCTCGTCAACGTAAGGTTTATGCAGATCCAGGATCCCTTCGTGCAAATAGTTTTTGTTGACATCGCCGCCCAAGACCTGGCTGGCTTTACGGATCTCTGCATTGAGTTCTTCTATCGATCCAATGCATTTTTCTTCTGTACGGTCGTCCGTGCGCCAGATGGGCAGGGGCGTTCCCCAATAGCGAGAGCGACTGAGGTTCCAGTCTACCATGTTCTCCAGCCAGTTCCCGAAACGGCCCTCGCCAGTGGATTTGGGTTTCCAGTTGATCGTCTTGTTCAACTCAACCATCCTGTCTTTCAGGGCAGTAGTGCGGATGAACCAGGCATCAAGCGGATAATACAAAATAGGTTTGTCTGTGCGCCAGCAATGGGGATAGCTGTGTTCGTACTTCTCCACTTTGAAGGCCCGGCCTTCCAGTTTCAACTTCACCGCAATGTCTACGTTCACGTCCTGGTAGTCCTTCTCTTCCTTATAGTTCTTGACATAGCGATGGCTGAACTCGCCAACGCCATCCACAAATTTTCCTTCCCGATCCACCAGGGTGAGTATACCCAACTGGTTCTTATGCCCCACTTTATAGTCATCTGCACCAAAGGCCGGTGCAATATGCACGATACCGGTACCATCTTCAGTGGTCACGAAATCTCCCACCACCACACGGAAAGGCTTTGCCTCCGGCGTGATCTCACGGATAGCGTCAAGGCTATTGGCTTCAAACGGAAGCAGTTGATGGTAGGGCAATCCCTCCAGTTCAGTGCCCTTGAAGCTGCCGATGATGGTCCATGGAATCAGCTTATCACCTGGCTGATATGCACTTAGATCCTGGTTTTCTGCTTCAGCTTTGAGATACTTTCCCACCAGTGCTTTCGCCAGGATGATATGACAAGGTTGAGACGTATAGGGATTGAAGGTTTTTACCAGCACATAGTCAACCTGTGGTCCCACGGCCAATCCCAGGTTAGACGGAAGCGTCCAGGGTGTGGTGGTCCAGGCCATAAAGTGTAATGCCGACTGATCTGCGAGATCAAAGAGAAACTGCGTCTCCGCCGTTTTGCTTACTTCAAACATGGCTACCGCAGAAGTATCCTTAACATCTTTATACGTTCCGGGCTGGTTTAACTCGTGGGAGCTGAGGCCCGTTCCGGCTGCCGGTGAATAGGGCTGAATGCTGACGCTTTCATAGAGCAGCCCCTTCTTGTAGAGTTGCTGAAGGCACCACCAGAGCGTTTCAATGTACTCATTCTTAAAGGTGATATAGGGATCATTCAGGTCAACCCAATAGCCCATTTTACGGGTGATATCGTCCCATTTGTCTTTGTACCGAAGCACCGCTTCACGGCATTTCTGGTTATAGGCCTCGATGGAGATTTTTTTGCCGATGTCTTCCTTGGTGATGCCCAGTTCCTTTTCTACGCCCAGTTCCACAGGGAGGCCATGGGTATCCCATCCACCTTTCCGCTTTACCTGGAAACCGCTCATGGTTTTGTACCGGCAAACCAGGTCTTTGAGGGTCCTGGAAATAACGTGGTGAATGCCCGGCATCCCATTGGCACTGGGCGGACCTTCATAAAACACAAAAGGTTTGGCGCCTTCGCGGAGGGAAACACTTGCTTCAAAAGCCTTTTCCCTCTCCCAGCGTGCCAGGACCTCTTTCTCAAAAGCGGGCAGGTTCAGCTGTTCAAATTCTTTATATCTGGAGTCCATAGTTGCGTAAAAAGAGGGCAAAATTACGGATTACAAGGCAGTTTAAACGAGGCATCTTGGCCTGCATACAGGGCTTTTAAAAATAGTTTCAAAATTCTTTCCGAGGCACTCGTCTCGCAAATGATTGTAAAGGAAGCCATAACCTCAAAACCAATGCTGGCGGGCCCGTTTCCCGTTAAGCTGGTCATAATATTGCCACCTCCGCGGGCGTTTAGTGTATGCAGCGGATCAAATTATCCACAGAATTGAGCGGTTGGCATAGTTATGGCTTGAAATCCATTAATCGGTACCCATAAAATCCAAGTATATGAAAACGAACTCCAGTCATCCACTGAGATTGCTCTATGCCGCACTTCGGATGCCAAAAAAAGACCGCAAAGTCTCATCAGCAACACGTCACAGTAACATCATCACCAGGGAAGAATCCCTGAACAGAATATTTATGGTTAAATACAGGATGCAACACCTGTAGCCAAAGAGTCCAGGGTTTAGGGATTAGGGATGGAGGGGAGCATATAATGTTTCCCTCCTCTGTTTTTGGCAATAGACTGTTTTAGGCATTGGGCATTGGGCACTGGGCATTGCCTAGCCCTCCATTATGCCCAATGCCTAGTGCCAAGTGACTAAAATTTAGCTCCTACAGACAGAAACATATTCCTCCCGTCAGCAGGCAACAAACCGGGTCCAGGATAACCGCCAGCACGGCGAGTGAAATACATGGCGTTGGTCAGGTTGTTCACCCCTGCTTTCAGGGTGATGTATTTAGCAAAGGAGTATGACAGGAAAAGATCTCCAATGGTATATGCCGGGATCACGCCATTCTGACCGTTAGATGTTGGCGTCTCCGTATTGTTCGCATCTGAATATGCCTTGTCAACATAAGATAGCTGACCCATCGCGGAAAAGCCCCTATACGTGTACGTTAGTCCGGCCCTGAGGATATTCAACGGCGCGTTCTCAACATATTTTCCGGCGAGATTTGATTTCACCAGATCATTACCCACTCTCTGCACCACTTCAAATTCATCATACTTCGCTTCCGTGTAACTGTAAGATGCAAAAAGCCTGACATCACCCCACTTGCTCTCCGGGATGAAAGCCTTAACAGGACTGAATTCCACCACAGCCTCCAGACCCTTGCTCCTGCTGTTGCCCACGTTAGTTGTAAGGTTGTAAAAGCTGCCATCGGCCCTTTGTTGGATAATCGTACCAATGCGGTTATTATACTGTAGGAAAAAGGCACTGGCGTCAAAGTACAGCCATGATCCTATTCTTCCCCGATATCCAAGATCTGCATTGTAGCCTTTTGCATCCTGCAGGTTTGCATCGATCTCATTCGTAGTAGGCGGCGCCGTCAGGTCAGCAAATTGCATGGGCCTGTAAGCCTGAGTGATGTTGGCATAGAACTCGGTTTTATCCGTGGTATGATATTCTGCGCCTATCCCTGCCAGTAAGAATCCTCTTTGCCTTTGCTGGTTTTGCAAAAACACTGGCTGGCCGTTCACATATCCATTGATGCCTGTAGCTTCAGCATTGATCCACTCATAACGCAAACCAGGTACCACCAGGAATTTCTCGGATATCCTGAAGATATTCTCTGCAAACGCAGCTAGGTTGTTAGTTTTGTAATCAATGTCCCTCGGCCATACGGTGCTGGATCTTTCGAGGGTGTAATCAGACCCGGTTGTTCCAACACCATCCCGATAACGGAAAGTATTTCCATGGAAATACCTGATACCACCAGACAATGAATTGCGCATGCCAAGCATAGTGTAGTCACCGAGATAACGCGCCTCCACACCATAATTTCGGTATTGATCAATGTCCACTGCACGTGGATTATATTCCCCGGTTGCAGCATTGATGGTGTCGGCAATATTGAGTGAGCGAATAAATCCAACACTGTTTCTGTCGCCCGCCACACGATAGAGTTTCACATTGATTTTCCGGTTCTCCGCCAACTGATAGTTCATGATCAGGGCTGTGGTAAACCAGCTGATATCCATCCAGTTTCTTGCGCGGAAACTCTGTTGCGCATCGGCCTTAAAACTCAGGTCGGTATGGCCTCCGGGTTGCTGGCTATTAATGTGGTTCTTCATGATCTCCGCGGTTACGGACAACTTTTTATTGACCCGCCAGGTGAAGGTTCCAAATCCTGAATTGGTATAGTATCCCGAGTTATCCCGCCATCCATCGGCTCGTCTGTGATCAAAGTAGGCGTAGTAGTGAAACTTCTTCGTCTCCCCGCCAACAGCATTGTACGTGTTGAACATTCCGTAACTCCCCACCGTCTGCTGCGTCTCGATCTCAAAAGCTTTGTTGATCTCGTTTCCATTGCGCAGGATATAATTGATCATACCTCCAAACTGCGGGCCGTATTGAAGGGAGCCGTGACCGCGAATGATCTCAATGCGTTGTACGGCCTGCAATTGCGGATTGTAATATGCTTCGGGATAGCCATAAGGATCCGCAGCGATATCGTAGCCATTTTGGCGGACATTAAATTCCCAGCTTCTGTTTGGACTTAAGCCGCGCGCTGCAACCCCAATCTGGATGCCACTTCCATCACTTTCCCAGACGTGTATGCCCGGTACTTTTGCCATCACCTGCCGCATGGTATTGGTGGAAACATTCGCTTTTACATTATCCATCAGGATCAGCGCATTCTTTTTACCCGCATAGATACTGGTACCTACGATTTCAGGTAACTGGTGAATATCAGACTTACTGCCGAGCCCTACAATGGTGATCTCGGCCATGCGTTTGTGTTCTTTGGGCAGACTATCTGATTGATTGGCGTTGGTTTGTGCGAAACACTGCGACATTAAACCCGCGCAGATCAACAACATCGATTTTCTCATCTCATCATCTATTATGCCGCAAAGTTGCCATGCAAAAACAAGGTTGATTTGCGCAATCAGGAAAATGCATTTTCGAGAAACGGAAAACGAGGAGGATATGACGAAGGGATGACAAATTAGCTAGTAGCTAATAGCTAATAGCAATTGGCGTCAGCCATTACGTATGAGCAATTCACAAGGCTTAATGCCTGTATGCTTTTTGAATGCGGTGGAGAAATGGGAGATCGATGAATAACCTAACATGGCAGACACTTCAGACACACTCAATCCTTTTTCATACAACAGGTATCGGGCATGCTCCATGCGTTGGTTCTGGTAGAAATCAAAAATGGTGGTGCCGAACATTTCCTTAAACCCTTTCTTCAGATAGCACTCGTTGATCGCTACTTTCCTGCTCAGTTCCTTGATGGTGATCGGGTCTCCGATGTGCTCGATGAGGATCTCCCTCGCCATACTGATCTTTTCGCGATCCGCCTCATTGTGGAGAAACTTACAGGCGATCATCGGCTCTTCTTTCACGCCCATCATACACTCCATACTGTATAGCAGCAGGATCTGCGTTTGTGCATTCACGAAGATATTCTCAAAGGTATCTGTGTACTGATGGTTTAGCAGGGATTCAATGCTGGTGCGCATTTTACCGCACAAAGGAAGGATCCGGGTGAAAGACGATGTGGTGCGGAACTGCATGATATCCTGCGTAGCATCCGAGGCTTTCATGCCCTTCGCAAATTGCGAAAGATGGGCAGGCTCAAAACGAAAATTCAACACATCAACTGTAGGTGTTTTGTGCTCACAATGCATAGACCTGCTCATTCGGCATTGATCACAATCCATCTCCTTCTCAACACAATAACCGTTTCCCATGACGCAAAACCGAAGCTCCATATAGTTCCGTTCCGGCTGGTCTGGCTCCATATGATATACAAACACACCGGTATCTTCTGCGTTCCAGAAGGAATGCCTGCGATAGCGCTGGATCTGGTAACTCCAGGTGCCAGGGATCTGCTTTTCCTTCTGGTGAAGCAACTCCAGATCTTCGGCAAGCACCTGCTGTTTGTGCGCTATAGCCAATATGTCTGTTGAATACGCCATGAACTGCAAATGTACAACATTCGCGGTTTCCCTAAGTTGTCAACATACCCTTAAACCATGGGGAAAACCTTGAAACTCCCCCTGATTTTCGTTACATTTGCAGGATATGGTTTTTGATATAAACCCATTGTTTCCAAATCACATATGAGTACAGAAGTAAACGAGATTACACCTTCAGTGTCAAATGGTTATGGCGCGGATAGCATCCAGGTGCTGGAAGGATTAGAAGCGGTTCGTAAGCGTCCGGCCATGTACATTGGCGATATCGGTGTAAAGGGGCTGCATCACCTCGTATATGAGGTGGTTGACAACTCAATTGATGAAGCCCTTGCCGGCTATTGCAAGAATATTTTTGTTACCATCCATGAAGACAATTCCGTTAGTGTAAAAGATGACGGAAGGGGTATCCCAACGGGCATGCACGCCAAGGAAAAGCGAAGTGCACTTGAAGTGGTCATGACCGTGCTGCACGCGGGTGGTAAATTCGACAAAAACACGTACAAGGTTTCCGGTGGTCTGCACGGGGTGGGTGTCAGTTGCGTGAACGCACTGTCAAGCCTGTTGCAGGTTAAAGTTAATCGTGAAGGCAAAGTTTTTGAGCAGGAATACAAACGTGGCGCGCCACAATACCCAGTACGCGAAATTGGCGTGAGTGACACCACTGGCACGGAAGTACATTTCTGGCCTGATCATGACATTTTCACCAGCACCACCTACGTTAAGGATATCCTTGAAGGAAGGCTTCGTGAACTGTCTTACCTGAACCGTAAGATCAGCATCACCCTTACTGATCTCCGTGAAAAAGACGATAACGGTGACGCATACACGAAAAACTTCTACAGCGAAGGCGGTATCGTGGAGTTTGTGGAGATGCTGGATGAGAGCGCTAAAAGAAACGCCATCATTCCCCGCGTCATTTATATGGAAGGGTACGATGCCGAATCAAATGTGACCGTAGAAGTGGCCGTCAACTATTCTGACTCTTACAGTGAACACATCTTCTCTTACGTCAATAACATCAACACCATTGAAGGTGGTACCCACGTGGCCGGCTTCAGAAGGGCCATCACCCGCGTATTCCAGGCATATGGCAAACGCGAAGGACTGTTTGAGAAATCCAAAGTGGATGTGGAAGGAGATGATTTCAGGGAGGGCCTGAGTGCGATCATTTCCGTAAAGGTGCCTGAACCGCAGTTTGAAGGGCAGACCAAGACGAAATTGGGTAACTCCGAGGTCATTGGTGTTGTTGACGGTGCCGTATCAAGGGTTCTGGAAGCCTACCTGGAAGAGAATCCCAAAGAAGCCAAGAACATCATCAATAAAGTCATCCTTGCAGCACAGGCCCGCGCGGCCGCACGTAAGGCGAGGGAACTGGTACAACGCAAAACCGTGTTAACCGGTGGCGGTATGCCTGGTAAACTCTCTGACTGTTCAGAGCGCGATCCCAATAAATGTGAGTTGTTCCTTGTTGAGGGAGACTCAGCCGGTGGAACGGCTAAGCAGGGGCGCGACAGAAACTACCAGGCAATTCTGCCACTCAGGGGTAAGATTCTTAATGTGGAAAAAGCCATGGAGCACCGGATTTATGACAACGAGGAGATCCGGAACATGTTCACCGCATTGGGTGTGAAGATCGGAACCGCAGAAGATCCCAAGGCGCTGGATATCACCAAGCTGAGATACTATAAGTTGATCATCATGACCGATGCCGATGTGGATGGAAGCCACATTGCTACCTTGATCCTTACCTTTATCTTCAGATATATGAAGGAACTGGTTGAAGGCGGAAACGTGTACATTGCACAACCACCGCTCTACCTGGTGAAAAAAGGAAAGGAACAGGCCTATGCCTGGAACGAGGACCAACGAAGGGGTTTAGTGGAAAAGTTCGCCAATGGCAAGGAAGACAGTGTAAACGTACAACGTTACAAGGGTCTGGGTGAGATGAACGCCGAACAACTTTGGGACACAACCATGAATCCTGCCACACGTACCCTTAAACAGGTGACTATTGAGAGCGCCGCCGAAGCAGATCGCATCTTCAGCATGCTGATGGGCGATGAGGTAGCTCCACGCAGGGAATTCATTGAATCACACGCACGTTACGCAAATCTGGACGTATAACCATTCAAACATTACAATTATGTCAAACAAAAACATGCTCACTGCCTACAACGTAAAAACAAAGGAAAAAAACGTTCCAATACATGATGCAGTTGTTAACCGCACCGCAAAGGGTGGATACATTGCGCAAGGAAATGACGGTAAAGGAAACAAACTGACTGCACTCCTCGGCGAAGCCAAAGCACTTGAAGCCATTAAAAATGGTGTTGCAAAGCAAGGCTGGTAAGATTTAGCAATTAGCAATTGACAATTGGCAATTAGCAACTGGAACCAGTATCTGAAGACTAGTCTTTAACAACCAGTGCTAGTTGCTAGTTGCCAATTATTAGTTGTCAATTGCTATTTTTATTTGAACATATCATGAAAAAACTCTTTTTAGTTCTCCTGACTGTCCTCTTCCTGAGTGGTTGTATCAATATAACCGAAGAAATTTTCCTCGAAAAGAACGGCTCAGGCAAGTATGCCATGACCATGGATCTGGAAAAGGCCGTGGAGATGATGGACATGCTGAAATCCTTTGCACCAGACTCTTTGGCTGGTGATGTGAAAGAAGGAAACATCCTGGATTCAGTGAAGGATAACTTCAAGGTGTTTGATTCCATCCCCGGCATCACCAATGTAAAGAAAGAACAGAAGGGCAACGTATTCACCGTTTCTTTTGATTTCAAAGACATTGCCACCCTCAACGAGGCCATGCGCAAGAGAAACAAAAAAACAGAAACACAAAAGGACCTCTACACCTTTGCACCGGGAAGCTTCAGCTTCCAGGATACCACTGCGTTTGGTATGAACGATGCCATGAAAGAACTGGATGGGGCAGGCTCAGCCGATTCATCCGCCGCGGCCATGGAGATGTTTAAGTCCATGATCGGCGACATGAATTACACTACCATCTACCATCTGCCTGGCAAAGTCTCCAGTTTTTCCAACAAGGAAGCCAAACTGGATCCGGACGGCAAAACCCTTCGCTTAACGGTTAACCTGCTGGAAAGAAGCAAACAAATGACCCTGGAAAACAATATCCGCTTCCAAAAATAATCTCTTGCTGAACGGTTCATTTGATAATGTCGTAATTTAAACGGCAACTTCATCATTATGAACCCAACCAGACGAAAATTCATACAACAGTCCGGCGCACTCGCCGCAGGTATCGGCCTTGGCAGCTTAATTCCCGAAGAGGGATGGGCAATGGTCCGTAAACAACTTTCCCCGAATGATAAAATTGGCGTTGGCGCCATTGGTATCAACGGGATGGGTTGGTCAAACCTGTCTGCCATGCTCAAGAATAACCCAGACGTAGTGTGCACAGCTATCTGCGATGTAGACGCCAGCGTCCTCGCGAAGCGATCATCGGAACTAGAGAAAAACTTCTCCATGAAGCCTGTGCAATATGCAGACTACCAAAAGCTGCTGGCAGATAAGAATGTAGATGTCGTCATCATCGGTACCCCAGATCATTGGCATACCCTCATGATGATTGATGCCTGCGCAGCAGGGAAAGATGTATATGTGGAGAAACCCATCGCCAACTCCATCTATGAGTGCCGCCAAATGGTGACGGCGCAGCAGAAATACAATAAGGTGGTGCAGGTTGGCCAATGGCAGCGCAGCCATGCCCATTTCCAGAGTGCACTGGACCTGCTTCGTTCCGGCAAACTGGGGAAAATCCGGATGGTAAAAACATGGGCCTATCAGGGATGGATGCAGAATATTCCTAAGCAGCCTGACGCGCCTGTACCTGCAGGAGTAAACTATGATATGTGGCTCGGTCCCGCACAAAAAAGACCATTCAATCCCAATAGGTTTCACTTTAATTTCCGTTGGTACTGGGACTATGCCGGCGGGCTGATGACAGACTGGGGAGTTCACCTCGTTGACTACGCCCTGCTGGGTATGAATGCCAAAGATCCACTAACGGTAATGGCTAGTGGCGGAAAGATGGCCTATCCGGATGACGCTGCAGAAACACCTGATACCCTCGCAACGGTGTATGATTATGGTGATTTCATCATGCTCTGGGAACATGCGCAGGCCATCGATGGCGGCAACTATGGAAGAAATCATGGTATTGCATACATCGGAAATAACGGTACGCTGGTATTAGACCGGGGAGGCTGGGAAGTGATTCCCGAAGGCAAAAAAATGGAAGCCATGAAGGTGCAAAAATCAGACGATGGACTCGGTAATCATCACAAGAATTTTATTGCTGCGGTGAAAAGCAGGGACATGGCCAGCCTTACCGCTCCCATCGCTGCCGGAGCAACGGTTGCTACCGTTTGTCAAATGGGCAACATTGCATATAAAACAGGTAAAAAACTGAACTGGGACAAATCCAAACAGTTGTTCACCGATTCAAGCGCCAACCAACTGATCACGCCAGCCTACCACAATCAATATAAACTACCTAAACTATAACTCAACATGCGATTTCTATTTTGCGCGGCCCTCTTAGTGGCTACCACTTCCACTCAAGGCCAGGAGATCAACAGGATGCTTGACTCCGTCAAAAATTCTCCAAAACTCAGTGAATACTATACACCCGTGCCACCGTTGGTTACACCAGGCAAAACGGCTTCAGAAGCACCCAGCGATGCCGTCGTTTTGTTCAATGGCAAAGATTTATCTGAATGGACCGGCGTTAGAAAGCCCGAAGTAGCATGGATCATTGAAGGCGATGCCATGGTGGTAAAACCGGGCAGTGGCAACATCAAAACCAGGAAAGGGTTTGGCGATTGCCAGATTCACATAGAATTCAGAACACCCGCTAAAGTGGAAAGCCAGGGCCAGGGAAGAGGCAACAGTGGCATTTTTATCATGGGCAAGTATGAATTGCAAGTGCTGGACAATTATAACAACACTACCTATGTCAATGGCCAGGCTGGTAGCATTTACAAGCAACTACCGCCGATGGTCAATGCATGCAGACCCCCAGGCGAATGGCAGACCTATGATATCATTTTTACTGCCCCAAGATTCTACGAAGATGGCCGCGTGCAATCACAAGCAAGGATCACCGTGATCCATAATGGTGTGCTGGTGCAAAACAATACTACGATCTGGGGAAGCACAGAATACATAGGGTCACCCTTGTACAAAAAACACAGTGATAAAGAACCGATAGAATTGCAGGACCACGGTAACTTGACCGCGTTCAGGAATATTTGGGTACGAGAGTTGAAATAAGAGGTTGAAGGTTGCGGGTTGGAGGTTGCAGAAAAACTACAACCTTCAACCTCCAAACTTCAACCTACTTAATTAGTCTCCATGTTGCCGGGTAGCGATACATTTTGTTTTCGCTCGCCTTGATCGTGGCAACAATGAATACAATCGTCATAAAGATCGGGACTATCCAGATCACAACAAGTCCAATGATAGTTATGGCCATTGCAATAGCTACAAGGGTCCAGGTTATCTGAAAATTCAAATTTTCCTTCGCGTGTTCTGCTACCCACTTGGACTCATCCTTCTTAACGATGTATATCACAAGAGCAGGAATAATCCAGAAAAATATAGAAAGAACATGTACAAGTATTGCCATCGTCCTTTCGTCACTTGTAGGCTGGAATGATGATTGCGGAGGAACACCTTCCTGCTGGAAGCCGCTTTGCCAATAGTTTTGTTGCTGGTCCATAGTGTGATTGTTTGTAGTTCTAATATAGCTTTTTCGTGCTATATAATACAGTTAGTTAGACGAAACTTGCCCCACAATGGTTGTCCGCATATCCAACAGAAAACGGTACAGATCTTCCATTTTCCGGATGTCATCCACAATCAACATGAAATTCTTACCCGTCTGCTTTAGCCTGGCTTTATTGGTCCGCGTCTGCACATAGTGCAGCAGGGCATTGAATACAGGAGATTCAAAATAAGGGGAATCGGGATTATTCACGAAATAGCAACGGAGCGTGTCGTCCTTGAGCACCATCCGCTCAAACCCAATCTCCACAGCCATCTTACGGCAACGTACCGTGGTAAACAGGTCCTCCACAGACTGCGGAATCGTCCCAAAACGATCCTCCATCTCCTGGTGAAATGCTTTCAGGTCTTCTTCATCCCGGCAATTATCCAACCTGCTGTATAGGCTCAGCCGCTCTGCCGTATTCTCTACATACCGGTCTGGGATGAGGATCTCAAGATCTGTATCGATAGTACAATCATGCACAAAATCATCCTGTTTCTGGATCTCGTCTTTGAACAACTCACGGAAAGAAGTTCTCTTCAACTCACGGATGGCTTCATCCAACACCTTCTGATACATCTCGAAACCGATTTCCACCAGAAACCCACTCTGTTCACCACCCAGCAAATTTCCTGCACCTCTGATATCAAGGTCACGCATCGCGATCTGGAATCCGGAACCAAGGTCCGAAAACTGTTCCAGGGTCTGCAAACGCTTCCGTGAATCAGTAGGCAGCGTAGCCATGGATGGTGCCAGCAGGTAACAAAAAGCTTTCTTGTTACTTCGCCCTGCCCTGCCCCTAAGCTGGTGCAGATCACTCAATCCAAAATGGTGCGCATTGTTAACAATGATGGTGTTGACATTAGCAATATCCACCCCACTCTCTACAATGTTGGTACACACGAGTACATCGTACTTCCGATCTATGAAATCCAGGATTCTTTGTTCCAGTTCAAACCCTTCCAGCTGGCCATGCGCCACACCCACACTAAGATCCGGGCAGAGTCCACGGATCATCGCCGCCATCTCCATAATGTTCTGCACCCTGTTGTGAATGAAGAAAACCTGGCCTCCGCGTTCGGTCTCAAAATAAATGGCATCGCGGATAAAGTCTTCGTTGAAACCATGTACCTCCGTCTGTATCGGCTGTCGGTTAGGCGGAGGTGTATTGATGATACTGAGATCCCTTGCACCCATCAAACTAAACTGAAGTGTTCTTGGGATAGGCGTTGCCGTTAGGGTGAGACAGTCCACCGTTGTTTTCAGCGTCTTGATTTTCTCTTTGTGACCAACACCAAATTTCTGTTCCTCGTCAATGACCAGAAGACCAAGATCTTTGAACTTGACTTCTTTTCCAATCAACGCATGGGTACCAATGATGATATCGATCTTCCCTTCTTCGAGTTTCTTCAGCGTCTCTTTCTTCTCTTTTGTTGTTTTAAAACGATTCACAAAATCAACCGTCACCGGAAAATCTTTGAGTCGCTGACTGAATGTTTTATAGTGCTGGTAAGCCAGGATGGTTGTGGGTACCAACACCGCGGCTTGCTTACCGTCAAGGCAGGTCTTGAACGCCGCACGTACAGCGATTTCAGTCTTACCAAAACCCACGTCACCACACACCAGCCTGTCCATTGGGTTTGGCGCTTCCATATCCTTCTTCACATCAGCGATGGCCCTGCCCTGGTCTGGCGTATCCTCATATAAAAACGAAGACTCCAATTCCAGTTGCATATAGTTATCCGGCGCATGCGGAAAACCTGGCTGCGCCTTACGTTGTGCATATAACTTGATCAAGTCAAAGGCGATCTCCTTGACCTTTGTTTTGGTCTTCTCCTTCAGTTTTTGCCAGGCATCACTGCCGAGCTTATTCACTTTCGGAACATGCCCCTCCTTGCCGGTGTATTTGGAGATCTTGTGTAAGGAGTTTATGTTGACGTAAAGGATATCACTGTCTTTATAAAGGAGGCGTACCGCTTCCTGTGTTCTGCCATTGCTCTCAATCTTCTGCAGTCCACTGAACACCCCAATGCCGTGATCAATATGCACCACATAATCTCCAGGCTGCAACTCCCGAAGCGCTCGCAAGGTCAGTGCCTTGTTCTTATTGTAGGCCTGCTTAACCTTATACTTATGATAACGCTGAAAGATCTGATGATCCGTATAACACACCACCTTCAGGTCTTCGTCAATGAACCCTTCATGTATAGCCGTAGGTACTGGCGTGAATTGTATCTCCGCTTTTAAATCAGTGAAAATCGAATGCAGTCGCTCCAATTGTTTAGGATTCTCTGCAAAAAGGAACACCGCATACATCCGTTTGTCATGCACCTTCAGGTCGTTGATCAACATATCAAACTTCCTGTTGAATGCGGGTTGTTCACGTGTATGAAAAGAGAGTTCTTCTTCTTTCATCTGATCTTGCGCCTGCCCGCCCATCTCAATCAGGATACGCTGTTGCAGTTGGCGCATCAGGTTATCTGCCGTCTCAAAATCAGTAGCCCTTACCTGCAATTTCTCTTCGCCCTCTTCAGACTCAGCCGCAGGAGCTTCCTGGTTCCGTTCAAAAAAAAGAGCGAGGTCTTCTTCCTGGTTCACCAGGCTATCGTGGAAGAAATGCCTATCCCTTATCCACACCATCGTGTTCTCCGGAAGATAGTTGAGCATGGAGATCTTCTCGCCATCTTCAAACTGCGTTTCCACATTGGGGATGATGGTTACCTGTAACAGTTTACGTTCACTCAGCTGTGTCTCCGGATCAAAAATGCGGATAGAATCCACATCGTTCCCAAACAGCTCTACACGGTAAGGCTTATCATTGCCGAACGAATAAATATCGAGGATACCGCCCCGCATGGCAAACTGCCCGGGCTGGTATACAAAATCCGTTCTCTCGAAACCATAGCCCACAAACTGCTCCATGAGACTATTGACATCAAGCGTATCATTGGCTTTGATGCGGATGATATGTTTGGACAGTGTAGCTGGTAATACTACTTTTTCAAACAGGGCTTCAGGGTAGGTGACCATGATGCGCTTGTTCCCTTCATGACTGAAACGGGTTAGCGCTTCTGTCCGCAGCATCACATGGCTGCTGTTGAGTAAGCGATAATTCTTTCGGTTCTTAAAAGATGAGGGAAAATAAAATAGATCGATGGCTTTGGTCAGATTCTCCAGCGTGTTGTGGAAGTAGGCAGCTTCTTCGGCATCATTCAGGATCACCAGGTGATTCATGCCGGCAGCTCCAGGGTGGGCATAGGTAGCCGCAACCACAAATTGGGATGCACTTCCATACAACTGCGTCAGCCGCAATGGCTTGGGATAAGGCATAGCGATCCTGTCCGTTATCGCCTGGATACGGGGATCATGCAAATACTTATCCATCAAAACCGTCAGATTCATGTACGCAGGGCGAAGGTAGTATGAAAATGTGGAAGACTGAGGGTATGGAAAAGGAAAGCGCCAGACGATAAGGCATTAGAATTGGTTGGGTTTCCATAAATATTTGGAGAACTACCCGAATTCAGCCCCAACAAACCTTTCATCTTACGGTTATATCTGTTAAATTGCTTATTCAGACCAAGATATCATGAGAAAATATTTGATGCCCCTTGCGCTTGCTTTCATTACCCTCTCTGGCGCCTGGCTTCTTTCAGCCGTGCCTGAACGTGAAAACGCCAGCGAAGAAATGGAGGAAAACGAACAGGAAAACGGTGAGAAACGTCGCTACTATGAATGGCTCCTGGCCCGCGATCCCGTGACGGGAAAGATTCCCCAGGGTGCCAGGCAACGTGAACTGGCATGGGCTGCTACAGCACCTACCAAATCAAGCTTGAACCCTTCCGCCTTGGTGGCCAATACCTATTTTTCGGTAGGCCCATCCAGAAATGGCGGACGTACAAGGGCCATCGCTTTTGACATCAGGAACAATGGCACATCTAACAGGATCGTACTGGCCGGTGGTATCAACAGCGGTATTTTCAGAAGTACCGATGGCGGTGTTACCTGGACCTATGTGCATAATTCCGAAGAAGTAAGAAGCGTTTCCTGCATAGCTCAGGATACCAGGCCCGGCTTTCAGGATACCTGGTATGCCGGAACCGGCGAAGCCATCGGTGCATCAGCAGGTTACCCCAGCGGATTTGTTTTTGGATATGGCATACTTAAGTCAACAGACAACGGACTCACCTGGACGAAGCTCGCCTCTACCGTGGGCACATCGGGCCAGTTTGCATTTGATAACTCATTTGACCTCGTTTCTAATATTACTGTTCATCCCACTACCGGGCATGTATATGCCTGTGCGCACAACGGCATCGTCCGTTCAACAGACGGTGGAACTTCCTGGAGCTTCGTTTTGCGTAGTACGGCAGCAGCCTTCACCTTCGCAGGCGTTTGCGATATCCTGATCAACAAGGCCGGTACCCAACTGTTTGCGGCTATCTCTGGCCGCAATCCAGACCGTGCAGCAGCAGGTGTTTGGACCTCCACTACAGGTGATGCCAACAGCTGGACGAGGATCGCTGGTGGTGTGCAAAACGCAGCAGATTCCGTACCGGGCTGGAGAGCATATGATATCACCGGCCCTTCTGCAGGTGAATTCACCGCAGGCTGGGGAAGGATTGTATTGGGACTTTCCGCAAATCAGGATCAATTGTACGCATTGGTAGAAAATTCCCAAGACGCAAGACAAGGCCAACCAGAAGCAGATCTTTTCCGGGGTAATGTTACTGCAAGTCCAGTTACCTGGAGTGCTAACCTTGGGCCCAACCTGGTGGCCAAATTTGATGGTACTACGGACAACTTTCTTCAGACCCAGGGGGGATATGATATGGAAGTGGTTCCTCACCCCACCATCAACACAACCGTATATGTTGGCGGCGTAAATATGTACCGATCAACGGACGGTTTCAATACCACCACCAATAATCTTTTCATGGGAGGAACAGTGGGAGGCGATACTTCAAATACTTATACAGATCCGGATCAAATATCGCATGTGGATTTTCATCGGTTCCGCTTTGACCCGTCTTCACCAAACCGACTCCTTGTTGGTTCTGATGGTGGCATAGCCCTAACAAATGATGCCACAGCAACAAAGCCCCTTTGGCAAAACGCAAACATCGGATACCAGACCTTCCAGTACTATCACGTAAACATGGATCCGGTAGTAGGCAGAAGGAACTTTGTAGGTGGCGCGCAGGATAATGGAACTTCTTACAGAGATCTAAATAACGTGGGCTTTCCCGCACTTCCAGACAGTAATGACCACCTGATCATTCCATCGGGAGACGGCGGTCAGGCCTATCTGTATAATGTAGCCAACAGCTATTACCTGACCCTTTCTGCACAAGAAGGTAACGCAGTGCGGTTCAATCTATTCGGTCAGTTCAGCTCCGCCAGGATCACACCAGAGAATACGGATCAACAAGTGTTTGTTACCTACTATCATGTGGATGATGATAATCCTGACTTCATGTATTTCCCGATCAATGATACATTATATAGAACTACCAGTTCAACAACGGTAACATCCAGTTCCGGATGGGTGAGATTGTCTGGTGTAGATGCAGCCCTCTCAGGAGATATTTATTCGATGGCTACCACCAAAGGTCCGTACAGTGCCAACAGTATGATGCTCATCGGCACATCAGATGGAAAAGTATTTCGCCTGACAGACCCTGCCAATACTGCATCCAATACAGCGCCTGTTGATATAACGCCTGGTAATATGACGGCGGGCAGTGTTGTTAAAGACATCGCCTTCAATCCAAGAAATCACGACACAGCGATTGTTGTTGTTTCCAACTATAATGTAAACTCCGTGTTCTGGACAGGTAACGCATCTGCGGCCACTCCTACATGGACGGTCATCGAAGGAAATCTGACCTTACCGTCTTTCCGCAGCTGCGAGATCGTGGCAAAGACTTCCGGTGTTGAATACTATGTAGGTACAACTGTTGGATTGTACAGCACAACTTCAGTTGCAGGAAACGGAACATTCTGGACACGCGAAAACGGCGGACCTAAAGGCGAAATGAATACCGCCGTGATTCAGTCGCTCGCATACCGATGGAAAGACAATGCCCTGCTCGTGGGAACCCATGGCAATGGCATGTTCTATGCCACCATCGGCAACGCCATCACCATTCCTACCAGTACCAATAATCCCATTAGGGACAACAAAAACTTCATCGTAAATGCATTTCCAACCATTACCAACGGCGTAATCAACTGGCAGGCCGGCAATATGCTCAACGTGAACAGCATTCAGGTGCAGGTCTTTAATCTTGCCGGACAGGTACTTTATAATCAGAAGCAACAATATCAAAGCGGAAACGTCAATATAGCCGGACTACCCAATGGCAGCTATATCCTGACGATCACCAGCAGCGACAGAAAATATCAATTCATCAGGCGGTTCACCAAGTATTAACCGCCGGCCCATTAAACACAAGGCTGAATAAGCATCATCTGGAAAACAAGATCCTCAGATGACCTTATTCAGCCTTTTTGTTGTTGCCATGGCGCGTTAAGGCTTATTTTCGATTAAATTTTTTCATGACCCCTCCGCTCTGGAAAAAAGGCATTGTTACTGAGATCAGAGACATCGCTCCTGATACAAAACGATACTTTATCTCTATACCTGAACTTGAGGTTTTTGATTTTATACCTGGTCAGTTTGTTACCCTGGACCTTCCTATTGGAGAAAGAAATGCAGAAAGATGGCGGAGCTATTCTATTGCGTCTGCACCAGATGGCAGCAATCAATTTGAATTGGTGATTGTAAAAGCTAAAGATGGCAAAGGGACTGATTATATTTTTGCTGACCTCACCATTGGATCAGCCGTTGATGTGAGAGGCCCCCAGGGAAAATTCACACTTCCTGAAACTTTAGACAGAGACCTTTTCCTGATTTGTACCGGTACGGGCATCGCGCCGTTCAGGAGTATGATCAGGCATATCTATGAAAAACAAATTCCCCATAAAGAGATCCATCTTGTTTTTGGCTGCAGGTATCAAAAAGATCTTTTGTATGCCGATGAATGGTATACCCTTGCCGCCAGGGAAGCCAGCTTCCATTATCATCCTACGTTAAGCAGAGAAGAATGGAATGGGCATAGGGGTTATGTGCATGGAGTGTATGCGAGCTTACTCGTGAATCATCCCCATGCAAGTTTCTACTTGTGTGGGTGGAAAGACATGATCACCCAGGCAAGAGAAAATATTGTTTCGCTGGGTTATACAAAGAATGATATTCACTTTGAATTATACGGATGATCTTCATAATCTCAAAAATCATTTCCTTTTTTATTGATCCTGTGATCTGGATCATAATGCTATTGCTTGGAGGAAGATTTACAAGACACAGGCTTTGGAAAAAAAGACTTTACAGATTCGCTATCGGGTGTTTCCTGCTCTTCTCCAATTCATGGTTGCTGAACAATGTATGGGACAGATATCAATGGCAGCCGGTTGCTATAGAGAGCTTGCCCAAGGTAGACTGTGGAATTCTTCTTGGCGGCCTTTCCGGATATGATGAAAGTCTGAAAACAGGTTTCTTTGGACCAACCGCAGATAGGTTCATTCAAACAAACCGATTATATGATGCAGGTAAGATCAATAATATCCTAATTACAGGCGGAAACGCGATTTTCGTGAAGGAGCAGGCCTATAGTGAAGCGGAATTTCTTTTAAATAATTTCATCGAACTAAAAGTTCCGAGGGAAAACCTGTTCATGGAAACCAAAGCCAAGAACACATTAGAAAATGCGCGCTTTAGTAAGAAAATGCTGGATACCCTTAACCTGAAGCAACCGGTGATACTCGTCACCTCAGCCATTCATATGCCAAGGGCAGTAAAGGTATTTCACAAAGCCGACATGGAAGTGATCCCCTTCCCAAGCAATTATCTCGTCACCAGAGGTAATACGAAGTTTAACCTCTATTCTCTAATTCCCTCTGCCAGCTCGCTGATAAATTGGTCCACCTTGTTCAGGGAATGGATGGGATTGGCGCAACTTGCATTAGTAGGATAGCGATAACAGGTTGAAGGTTGAAGGTTGCAGTCAAAGATGCGACCTATACAACCTGCAAGCCCCCAAACTATCCTAAAACGATTGATTTGATCTTAGCAATTGGAATTCTCTCCTGCTGCATGGAATCCCGATACCTCACCGTTACCGTTTGGTCCTCTTTGGTCTGGTGATCAACGGTCACGCAATACGGCGTTCCCAAAGCATCCATCCTGCGGTAACGTTTACCAATACTGTCTTTCTCCTCATAGAAACAATAGAAATCCTGCCTATGTGTATTGATGATATCCCTCGCAATTTCAGGCAACCCGTCTTTCTTTGTTAATGGCAAAACAGCCAGTTTGATTGGCGCAAGTTTAGCGGGGATGCGCAGCACTACGCGGCTGTCTTCTGTTCCGTCTTCCTTGGCCCATTTTTCTTCCGTATACGCATGGCACAAAGTCAGCAGGAACATCCGATCCAAACCGATAGAGGTTTCCACCACAAACGGCACATAATTCTGGTTCAGCTCAGTATCAAAATACTGCATTTTCTTACCTGAGAATTTCTGATGATTGCCCAGGTCAAAATCTGTGCGGGAATGGATACCCTCCACTTCCTTCCAACCAATAGGGAAGTTATATTCTATGTCCACCGCTGCATCTGCATAGTGCGCCAGCTTGATATGGTCATGGAAACGATAAGATTCAGCAGGAAACCCAAGCGAAGTATGCCATTTCATTCTCGATTCTTTCCAATACGCATACCACTCTTTTTGTGTGCCAGGACGAATAAAAAACTGCATCTCCATCTGCTCAAACTCACGCATCCGGAAAATGAACTGGCGGGCAACGATCTCGTTACGGAATGCCTTACCCACCTGTGCAATACCAAAAGGAATTCTCATCCTGGCAGTCTTCTGCACATTCAAAAAATTCACGAAGATACCTTGTGCCGTTTCCGGACGGAGATAGATCTGGTCTGAATCTTCGGCTACACTTCCCAGTTGGGTAGAGAACATCAGGTTGAACTGGCGCACATCGGTCCAATTGACGGTTCCACTTACCGGGCAGGGGATTTTATATTCTTCGATGAGCAACTTGAGTCCAGCAAAATTGTCCGTTGAGAGTAGCTTGTCCATCTCAGCCGTAAGGTGCTCTGCTTTCTCCAGCTCGCCTTTTTTCGACAGCTCATCGGCAAAACCTTCAATCAGATGATCCACCCGATAGCGTTTTTTGCTATCCTTGTTATCAATCATCGGGTCACTGAAATTATCCACGTGACCGGATGCTTTCCAGGTTGTAGGATGCATGAAGATAGCCGCATCTATCCCCACGATATTATCATGCATGCGCGTCATCTCGTTCCACCAGGCATCGCGGATGTTTCGCTTCAACTCACTTCCCCATGGACCATAGTCGTACACGGCACTTAATCCATCATATATCTCGCTGGAAGGAAATACAAATCCATATTCTTTGGCATGGGAAATAATCGCCTGAAACTTGTTTGGGTCTGTCACGCTCATAGCGGCAAAACTACTAAGAGAAACTGAGAAATTGAGAGATTGAGAGATTGGGAGATTGGGGGAAAATCTCTTAATTTCTTATTCTCTCAATTTCTTATTCTCCCTATGCCTATCTGCGTCCCGCATCTGTTTCTTCTCAAAGTTCTTCTCAAGTGCGGCCGTTAGGTCAACACCGGTTTGGTTTGCGAGACAAATGAGGACCCAAAGCACATCAGCCATTTCATCGCCGAGGTCCCTATGCTTGTCGGACTCCTTGAAACTCTGCTCACCGTAAGTCCTGGCCATGATGCGTGCCAACTCTCCCACTTCTTCCGTCAGGATAGCCATATTGGTAAGTTCGCTGAAATAACGGACCCCAACGGTCTTGATCCATTGGTCTACGTCTGCCTGTACCTGTGCGATGGTCATGGTTTATTCTTTTGCTTTGGTATCTATCGTTATCGTTACCGGCCCGTTGTTCCACAACCGCACCTGCATATCTGCACCAAACTCACCTGTCTGGATCTTTTTTCCAAGATCCGTTTCCAGCTGGCGGATCATTTTCTCATATAACGGAATGGCGATCTCTGGCTTGGATGCACGGATATAGGAAGGACGGTTACCCTTCCGTGTAGATGCATGCAGGGTGAACTGGCTGACCAGTAAAATGTCTCCACCCGTATCCTTAACAGAACAATTCATAACCCCATCTGAATCATCAAAAATCCGGAGGTTCACGATCTTCCCGCTGAGCCATTGAATATCTTCTTCATTATCAGCATCTTCAATACCCAAAAAGATCAGGAGTCCCTGACCAACCGATCCCCTGACCTGATCATCTACCATCACAGATGCTTCCATGACCCGCTGAATGACTGCTCTCATATGTGAAACAAGTATCTTATCGTAACTTTAAGAAATGAAGATAGATATTAGCCGGGAATTGATGTTCAGGACGGCGAGGAGTGGTGGCAAAGGTGGGCAGAACGTCAATAAAGTGGAGACCATGGTAGAAGCCATGTTCCCGGTGATGGAATCAGCCTTGCTCACAGATACGCAGAAAGCAATGGTCATGGAAAAATGCCGGAACCAGATCAATGCAGATGGTTACCTGACAACAAGATCCAGTGCCACGCGTTCACAGTTGGAAAACAAACTGCTGGCCATCGAAAAAATAAATAATATGGTCAACAGCGCCTTGGTGAAAAAGAAATCAAGAATCGCCACCAAGCCGAATGCGGGAGCCAAAGAAAAACGATTGACCGGAAAAAAGAATAGGTCTGAAATCAAATCAGGCCGAAGAAAAATTGATCACAGCTGGTAAAAGATTTATATGCGTACAAGACTTCAGAAACAAACATGGTATCTTTTTATTTTAAGCACATTGATCCTTTTTTCATCCTGCCAAAAAGAAATTAGCGATGAAACGGGAACTTCAACCCTTAATGTCACATTCAGGATCCTTAACAATGGGGAACCCCTGAACACCAGTGAAACCTATTTGAATTTCAGTGGCGAGCAATACCGGGTGGATGTATTCAAATTTTATGTTTCCAATGTAAAACTTCGTACAAGTGACAATCAGGTGAGTGAAGAAAAGGAAAGTTATCATCTGGTTGATTTTGCTGACGCAGAATCAAGGGAGCTCAAACTTACAATGGACAACGGCAGTTACCAGCAGTTGGAATTTACTGTGGGCGTTGACAGTGTTCGAAATGTAAGTGGTGCGCAAACGGGTGCATTGGATCCCATGCTCGGGATGTTCTGGACCTGGAACTCAGGATACATTTTTGCTAAACTTGAAGGGCAGTCGCCCCAATCCACCGCCATTCAACAAAACTTCACCTATCATATTGGTGGTTTCAGAACAGGTGAAAACGCAGTTCGGAAAATAGTGTTGAACATGCCTGCAGACAAACCCATTCAATTGGGCAAAACCGATATGGTGGTAATCGATGTTGATCTTGCTCGATGGTTTGATGCTACCAATAAAATTTCTATTGCCGTAGAACCCTCCCTGATGACCCCGGGTGGAAAATCTCTTTTGATTGCAGACAACTATGCCACCATGTTTACGCTGGCCAATGTGATCAACCCCTAATGAAGAAGATACTGGTCATATTGTTGGCAGGCGTATTAGCAGTGGGCTTGATTGAAGCCTGCAGAAAAGCAGACGAATCCGCTCCGGACACGCAATCGCTCACCCTAAACGTGCCCCAGGGTTGGCCACAGCCGGAAAACATTTTTGCATCTAATCCAATAACCCAACAAGGCTTTGACCTTGGCAAAAAATTATTTTACGATGGCAGGCTTTCCAAAGATGGCAACTTTCCCTGTGCGTCCTGCCATCAACAGTTTGCAGGCTTTGCCACCTTTGACCATACGCTAAGCCATGGGTTCAACAACCAGTTCACTACGAGGAACGCTCCCGGCCTTTTCAATTTGGCCTGGTATAAAGAATTCCATTGGGATGGAGGGATCAATCACCTTGAAGTGCAGCCCCTGGCTCCTATCACCGCACCCAATGAAATGGCAGAGACAGTGGAGAATGTGATCGCAAAACTGAAGGCGGATGCTACCTATCCTAAGATGTTCAAGGCCGCTTTTGGAACAGAACAGATCAACTCCCAACTGATGTTACGGGCCCTGTCCCAATTTATGGGCATGATGGTTTCTTCCAACAGCAAGTATGATAAAGTGATGCGGGGACAAAGCAGTTTTACCGATGCGGAAATGAGGGGCTACAAAATCTTCCAGGCCAATTGCGCCAGCTGTCACAAAGAACCGCTGTTCACGGACCAGAGCTACAGGAATACGGGTTTACCGATGGATCCCTTCCTGAAAGACGCAGGCAGAATGCGCATCACCCGGTTGTCAGGAGATTCGCTGAAATTCAAGGTGCCCTCTCTTCGGAATGTTATGGTAACGGCTCCGTATGCACATGATGGCCGCTTCTTTTCCGTGGGTGCTGTTATTGATCACTACCGCTTCAATGTGGTGAATGGACCTACCACAGATCCGTTGGTTAAAAACAAAATCAACCTGGACGTCTTTGCAAAAAATGACCTGATCATTTTTATGCGGACGCTGACGGACAGTAGTTTTATGGCTGACAGGAGATTCAGCCAGGAATGATGATACAGGTTGTAGGTTGAAGGGTTCGCGCAGCCTCACTGCAACCCCCAACCTTCAACCTCCAACCTGTATAACCATTCCTCCTATTTCGGAACCTCAACTTTTCCTTTTCCCTTCCCTTGCTTAAAAACTTCAAGGGCTGCCTTCCGGCTCTCGATCTCTTGTTGCATACGGGACTGATCCGTCATATTTTTATCGAGTTCTTTTTGAAGATCTGCTATTTTTTTCTCGAGCCTTTTTTGGTCCTCCAGGAGACTGTTGTACTTTTTCTCTGAACCTTTAATATCATCTTCCTGTTGCTTTACCCTTACATCATGATCATGTTCACTTAAGGATCCGCCCACTGCTGCTACAACAGCGGCGCCACCGGCTGCAGCAAGTAAACCGGTGTGAGAAGTGGACCGGTTATTCAGGTCTTCACCAGGATCTGCCAGGATCATGTATACCTTTGAGGCTGATTTCCCGTCCTTCTCTACCCTGTAATACATATCGCATACCCGGCTATTTAACTTGAGGATGGTCACATTTCTGGCTTCGTAGAACCCATTGCGCTCCTTTATCTTAACCCCCCTTTGCTCAGCCATTTTTTTCATGCCTTCTTCCACCTGATCCTTAGGATAGGGAAGCTCAAATATCGTGGCATCATGTTCTATTTTCTGGTATTTGACTTTACCTGGATAGTGACGCACATTAGCATCCCTGATGTCCTGCCCGGCCACTTCACCTAAAAGAAACACCAACAGCATCAATAATAAACCTGTACGCATAATCTTCCGTTTGAAGGATAAAGTTGGTAAAAATTCCATGCCTCCGCTCAGCTATTTAATTATTGATACATATTGGCCATTCGGTTATTTTTGCTGAAAGCAATCGGTACACTTGAGCAGCATTAAGAAACTAGCCTCCCAAACCTTCTGGTATGGATTCAGTAACATCTTCGGAAGGTTCCTGAATTACCTCCTTACCCCGCTGCTGACTACAGTGTTTGGACCCGAGAAATACGGAGATATATCGATATTATTCGCCTCTGCGGCCTTCCTGCAGATCGTTTATACATATGGGATGGAAACCTCGTATTTCAGGTTCTCCAACCATAACCCCGAAAAACTGGTATACAACACGGGGCTCACCACGCTTACCATCACTTCGGTAGTACTAACTGCCCTGTTGATCATACCCGTTCAGTCGCTTGCCAATTATATGGCCATCGGCAGCCATCCGGAGTACATTAAATATGTGCTACTGATCGTGGCTTTAGATACCATGGCTGTTCTGCCTTTCTCAAAGTTGAGGTATGAGGGAAGACCCCGCAAGTTTGCATTTTTGAAAGTGCTTAACATCCTTGTCAACATCGCTTTTGTACTGTTTTTCCTCGTTTGGTGTAAGGGCCAGCACGAGAAAGGCGCTGAAAACGTTTGGTCTCTTTTATATAACCCGGCCATCGACATCGGTTATGTTTTCATCGCGCAATTGATTGCTAGTGCCATTACCCTTCTGTTGCTGTGGAAGGAATTGTCTTCCTTTAGTTTCAGTTTTGATAAAAAACTGGTCAGGGAGATGCTGATTTATTCGGCACCATTGGTGATCGTTGGCTTTGGAGGTATGATCAATGAAACCATTGACCGGTTTATGATCACTGCTTTGCATACGGGAACGCCAGACCAGGCACGTGCCGCCAATGGTATTTACAGTGCCAATACCAAACTCGCTATTGTGATCACCCTCTTTATCTCTGCATTTCGGATGGGCGCAGAGCCGTTCTTCTTCAAGCAGGCTACAGAAGGGCAGGCTGCAAAAACCTATGCCCGGGTAATGAAATTTTTTGTGCTCACCTGCTGCCTTTGTTTCCTTTCTGTGATGTTGTTCCTTGACATCTGGAAATACTTCATGGGGGTCAAAAAACATCCGGAGTATATGGAAGGATTAAAAGTGGTACCCTGGCTGATGATGGGCAAAATTTTCCTCGGCGTGTATTATAATCTCTCTATTTGGTACAAGCTCACCAATAAAAACCTGATGGCGGCCTATGTTACTATCGCCGGCGCAGCCATCACCATTGTGCTGAACTGGTTACTGATCCCAAGAATAGGCTATATGGGCTGCGCAATCGCCAGTTTTATCTGCTATGGCTTCATGATGGTGATCAGTTACAAGCTCGGCCAAAAACACTACCCCGTTCCCTATGCCTGGAAAAAACTCACGGCCTATGTGGTAATCTGTGTGCTGCTGTACCTCTTGCATCAGCCAGTGAGGTCATATTCTCCCAACATCTGGATCACGCATGCTTTCGGCGTCATTGAAATCATCGCCTTCATGGTGTTCGTGTTTAAGGTAGAACAAAAAGAATTTGCCAGGCTGATCCCTAGCCGCGCACAAAAGGGTTAGATCTTTTCTCTTCACCGATGGTGGTGGAAAGCCCATGGCCGGAATACACCACTGTATCGTCCGGCAAAGTGTACATGACCTGCTGAATAGACTCCTTCAAGGTAGTGGCATTTCCGCCGGGAAGATCTGTACGCCCAACGCTACCGCGGAAAAGGACATCTCCACTAACAACAAACCTGCCCTCGGATGAATAAAAACACAGGCTTCCGGGAGAATGACCCGGCGCAAAGAGGATCTGGAGCGGATCACCGGAAAGACCCGTGGTATCCCCGGGCTCCAGATAGGCCAGCTCTCCCTGATAGTTATCAAAAGGCATGTTCCACATCAGGCCAGCAGCCGGTGCAAAATCCAGGACCTTCTTTTCCAGCTGGTGGAGATGCGGCATCAAGCCCCATTTCTCGGCAACAAACTTATTCCCAAACACATGATCCAAATGACAATGCGTATTCAACAGCAGCAGAGGCTTGAGCCCCTCGCGCTCAATGAATTGGGTAAGCTCATCCTCTTCTTCGGAACCATAACATCCGGGATCAACAATCACGGCCTCTCGCTGTTGGTTGAACAACACGTAGGTATTCTCCTGAATCGGGCTAAATATGAAAACTTTAACGTTATACATGTGCGGTCATTTGTGGGGCAAAACCTTTAATTTTATTATAATTATAGGCTTTTTAGGCGAATTGCTGAGGTTACAGAAAAACTGATTATGCTATTAACACGCTGTCGATTATTACTGGTTTTTTTATTCCTTTCATCCGCACTGCAGGCCCAGGTGAATGCAGTTGAATTCGGGAAGAACAGGATCCAATATAAAAAGTTCACCTGGCGCTATTACCAGACGAGGAACTTCAATACCTATTTTTCACAAGGCGGACTGGCATTGGGCAAATTTGTGGCCCAGGTTGCGGAAGAGGAACTACCTCAACTGGAAGAATTTGTGGAGTATGGATTACAACGCCGCGCAAACATCGTTGTATACAACAGCTTTAATGACCTCAAGCAATCCAATATCGGCATCGGCATAGAATGGCAGAACACGGGTGGCGTCACCAAACTCGTGAACAATAAAATGGTGGTGTATCACAATGGTGATTACAACAACCTGCGCAAACAAGTGCGTCAGGGTATAGCGAGGGTATTGGTAGACAATCTTCTTTTTGGCGACGATCTCGGTGAGTATGCGAGTAACCAGGCATTGCTGGATCTGCCCAAATGGGTGACCGATGGATACGTGGCTTATGCAGCAGAGAATTGGAGCCCCAAACTGGATGACCAATTGAAGTCTGAGATCCTTTCCGGTGAATACAAAAACTTCTACCAATTCGCTTTCAAAAAACCGGAGTTGGCGGGTCACGCTTTCTGGCGTTTTGTGGCAGACAATTACCGGAAAGACAATGTTACTTACTTTCTCTATCTCACCCGTATTTACAAGAGTCTGAACTCTGCATCACTTCGGGTAACCAAGAAAAAATTCAAGGACCTCCTGAACGAGTTCATGGAGAAAGAGGCTGAAAAATACAATAAAGACCTGCGCAGTCGCAGGAACCAGCCTCGTGGTAATGTGGTGGCTATCCAGGAACTGAAAAAGAATACAGACTTTTATCGTTTCCAGGCCAATCCTATTCCCCGTAACAATTCATATGCTTACGTAGAATATAAGCGTGGCCTCTATTGTGTGGTGCTGGAAGATGCCGCCGCAAATAAAAAGATCCTGCTGAAGGCCGGTATCAGGAATAAAGAAGCTGAGATCAACCCCAACTACCCGCTGATGGCCTGGGATCCTAAAGGTTCAAGGTTGTTGGTGATCTATAACGAAGAGGGCAAGATCAAGATGTTTGTATGGGATATGGTGAAGCGCCTCAAATTCAACAAGCAGGAGATCAAAGATTTTCAGTTGATCCAGGATGCAAAATTCATGCTTGACAACAATACCCTGGTGATGAGTGCGGTGAAGAATGGATGGTCAGACATTTTCGTGTACAAGATCAATGAGCAGACCTACGAGCAGATCACGAATGATGTATACAGCGATATCGATCCATCGTTTGCGGCCTTCCCGAATAAAAGCGGCATCCTGTTTTCTTCCAACAGGCCGTCTGGCGATGCCCAGCGATCAGACACCGCTATTCCTTCACGCAACCATTTCAATGTGTATATGGTTGACAATTTCATCCGCAGTGAGTACCGCCAGATCACTAAGCTTTCCAACATGAAGTACAGTGATGCAAGGTTCCCCTTGCAGTATAATGTGAACCACTTCACATTTGTAAGTGAAGAAAATGGTATCGGTAACCGATATGCCGGATTCTTCAATACAAAACGTGCGGGGCTGGACACGCTTTATTTGGTGGGTGATGAAATTCTGCGAAACCCTTCAACGAAAGAACTTGATTCAACATTAAAAATCTGGGAACGGCAGGAGCCGGATTCCATCGGATACATATCCATTACATCTGACAGCGCTTATGTGTTCCCGCTGACCAACTACCAAAGCGGACTCCAGGAAACGAGAGGAGCTGGCGACAATAACCTGGTCAGTGAAGTGAGGCGTGAAGGAGACCTGAAATTCCTGTACAAATTAAGGATCGATGAAAATGCGCTGAAGCGCCGCAACGTAAATGCCAAGCCTACAGAGTACATGAAGAAAGTACAGGAGTTGGAAAGGGCCGCCAAAGGGCAAGCCATCTTCTTTGAGAACGGTAAAACAACCACAGCACCTGTACCCAAAGACACCAGTACCAGCCAGGATATTTTCCAGACCGAATTTCAAAATGAGGTCAGGGACAGCAATGTTGCGCCGGTGCTGCAACCTCAGGAATACAGACGTGAATCGCCGTTAGACAATGCCAAGATCTACGACTATCGCAAGAAATTTGCTTCTGAATATGTGGTGACTGGCTTCAACAACCAGGTGCTCGTGAACCGGTTCCAACCCTATGCGGGTGGATCAGGTCCCATTTACCTGAACAATGCAGACATCCTGAATGGTATCATCCGGATGGGAACCTCTGAATTGTTTGAAGACATGAAGTTCACCGGTGGTTTCCGTATCGCTACCAACCTCACGGACGTGGACTACCTGGTTCAATTCCAAAATCTTCGTAAAAGGCTGGATTGGGGCATCACTTATTATCGATCTACCCAACGCGATTTCCCGATATATGATTTCAACCTGGATCCGATCAAGGCACAGCTTCCGAACAAATTGTATTCAAATCTCTATCAGCTTAATCTGAGCTGGCCAATTGATGAGGTACGAAGCATAAGGGCAACCCTGGGCTACAGAACAGATCGCGTAACCATCAAGACCAACGCCAACTGGCCGGATGCATTGTATTACTCAGACAGTCTCATGACCTATGGTTTAACGAGATTGGAATATGTACATGACAATACCCTCAATCCGGCACTGAACATCTGGGATGGTTTGCGGTTCAAAATCTGGACCGATGTGAATGCCAAAATGAATAATAAGAATACCGAGGGAAGGTACACTTTCAACGTTGGTGCTGACTTCAGGTATTACCTACCGATCTATCGAAATTTCATTTGGGCGGGCCGCGCAGCATTTGACGCCTCCTTTGGAACACAAAAAATCATCTATTATGTTGGTGGTGTAGACGGGTGGATTTCTCCAAAATTCAATTTTGCAAACCAGCCTGCGCCGGACAACCAGTATGCATTTCAAAGTTTGGCCCTGAACCTGCGTGGTTTCAATCAAAACGCAGCCAATGGCAACAATGCCGTGGTGTTGAACAGTGAGTTCAGGTTGCCGATCTTCACTACATTCTTCAATAAACCAATCAATACCGCCTTGCTGCGTAACCTGCAGATCATCCAGTTCGTTGATCTGGCAACAGCATGGAACGGAAAATTCGATGGAATCTCCAGGCCGCAAACCATTTACGGGAACGTACCAGTTCAGGTGGCTATCAAATCCGGCGGTATCGGTCCATTCCTCGGTGGGTATGGGTTTGGTGCGAGAACTACACTGCTGGGCTACTTCCTCCGCGTAGATGCTGCCTGGCCGATGGACGGTGTGTTCAAGGGAAAGCCGAGGTGGTATTTTGCGCTTGGACTTGATTTCTAAATCAAGGTGGAAGGTGGAAGGTGGAAGACGCCGCCACCTTCCACCTTCCACCTTCAACCTTGATTTAAAACAGTTCGCTCCCAAAATCCGCCGCTTCACTCCGTTTCATGATCCGCTTTCATCAGTATAGCGTTTTAAAAGAAAAACTATACTATGAAATCAAAAATGTCTTGGCTCCTCCTCGCAACCGTGACCGTAATGGTGGGTTTCAGTTCATGTGACAACAACGATGACGACGGACCTACCGGCCCGGACAACATTGCAGGTATCGTAGCCAACAATCCCAGTTTCTCTATCCTTAATACTGCCATTAACCGTGCAGGATTGGGAGCGGCACTTAGCAGTGGAAGCTTAACCGTATTTGCACCGGATAACGCAGCTTTTGAAGCATCAGGTATCACTGCGAGCACGGTCAACAGCCTTCGCGTATCCAATTTGGATTCAATTTTGAAATACCATGTATTGGGTTCTTCCGTTTCTTCAGGCTCTGTTCCAGTAAGTGATGCAGTGACTACCCTGCTCGGAACACGTTTGTTTGCATCCCGCAATACCAACGGTGTTTTCGTCAACGGTATCAAGGTAAAATCTGCTGACGTAGCCGCTGCAAATGGCGTTGTACATGTCATTGAGCGCGTATTGATTCCGCCAACATCCAGCATTGCACAAATTGTGACTGCAGACACTTCTTTCTCTATTCTGCTCGCAGCAGTAGTGAAAGCAGGATTAGCTACCGCGGTTTCTCAGCCTGGAAAGTTTACTGTGTTCGCGCCAACCAATGCAGCGTTCAGGGCAGCTGGTTTTGCTAATGCTGCAGCCATAGACGCTGCACCACAAGCAACCATCGAGGCAGTTGTTAAGCAACACGTTTTGAATACAAACGTTTTCGCCAGCGACCTCACAGAAGGCGCTACTCCAACAACATTGCAAGCCAACACATTGACTGTTAACCTCAACCCAGTAAGGGTTAAAGTAACTGGCAGTGCAAATGCTTCATCCAATGTGACCACTGCAAATGTGGTAGCTACTAACGGCGTAATTCACATAATTGACCGAGTTTTGCTGTAAGACAGGTTTGGTTTCAAAGATCGGGTAGTAACCCTACCCGGTCTTTCATTCCAAATACAATATCATGAAGCTATTTAGCCATACATATCGCTTATTCTGGATAGTTATCCTTGCAACTTATTCCTATGCAAATACCTTATTCCTTGAAGTATTTCAGTTTTACCATATTGAAGAACCACAATGGCTGATCTGGTTTGGTTTTCTATTGATTGTATTCCTGGTTTGGGAAGGTAATCGATGGATTGAAAAATGGGTGCAATCCCGATCCCTTTCCGTACACCCCCTTCTTCAGCAATTCCTGATCAGCCTTTTTCTTGCCGCCCTCGTTGGCTGGCTCGTAACATTTACCCTCCAAAGCATATTTAATGTACATCCCTCAACAGCACGGGATGTGGAAATGAAACTCGCTATTGCCTTTTCGCTCCGCGTCAATCTTTTCTTGCAGTGCATCCACGCTTTTCTGTTCTTCATCCAGCAATCAAAAGAAAAAGAACAAGAATCGGAAAAACTCAAGATCATGGCCGCCGATGCAGAACTTCAGCGCATCAAAAACCAAATCAATCCTCATTTCCTGTTTAATAACCTGAACGTGCTGTCTTCTCTCGTACTCACCGGAAGCAAAGAAGCCAACACCTTTATTGAATCTTTTGCCGCCGTATACCGGCAGCTGCTCGCCGCTAAAGACAAAGACCTGATCAAATTGGCGGAAGAAATCAGCATACTGGAACCTTATACCTATCTCCTCCAGAAAAGATTCGGGGACGGGCTTCATCTGCATATTCAAGTGCCAAATGAATGTATGGCTCTAAAAGTAGTACCGGCTTCCCTACAGTTATTGGTGGAAAACGCCATCAAACACAACGTGGTTTCCCAACAAAAACCACTGCATATCTATATCAAAGCAGATCCGCAAGCCAGATCTCTCACCGTTTCCAATCCCATCCAGGCTAAACAAAACAATGAAGAAAGTTCTGGGACCGGACTTAAAAATATAGCCGATCGGTATAAATATGCCGTTGGTAAACCCATTGGTATTCAACATGGTAAGGACCAGTTTGAAGTGGTCATCCCCCTGATCTGAAAAAGGAGAACTGTTTAAACCTTTTGCCCGCAGCATTGTTAGACATTGCACAAACCTATGCATGCGGATACTGATTGTTGAAGATGAACCTCTGGCCGTAGAGCGGCTATCCCTGCTGCTCCATCAGTTTGACCCTGCCATTGAAATAGCAGGGACAGCAGACAGTATTGAATCTGCGAGCCAATGGCTCAACACCCGTCCAATCCCTGACCTCATTTTTATGGATATCGAGTTGGGAGATGGAAAATGTTTCCCTTTACTTGATCTTATCCAACATCGCTCCCCCATCATTTTCACAACAGCTTATGACCAGTTTGCCCTGCAGGCTGTTCAACATTTGTGTATCGATTACCTGTTGAAACCGGTATCAGCCGTTTCACTGGCAAAGGCCATGCAAAAACTGAAATTGCTATACAACCGGGGCACTGAACCTCGATACAAAAAGAAATTTCTGGTCCGCAATGGGATCAGGATGCAGTTTGTAGATATCGAAGAAGTGTCCTACTTTTTTGCGGAAGGGAAGAACAGCTTTCTTGTCAGGAATGATGGTATGCGACTGCCCATTGAATATACCCTCGAGAAACTGGAAACCATGCTTGACCCCAGGCAGTTTTTTCGGTTTTCGAGAAAAATCATTGGTGGTATCCATGCCATCAAAGACATCCGTATGCATGAAAACAGCAGACTCAGGATAGCCTTGCATGCGGGAAACCAAAATGATGAAGCGATTGTCAGCCGTGAAAGAGTTCCACTCTTCAAGCAATGGGCTGAAATACAATAATGATTTCCGATGAGAGTACTGATTTTCATATTTCTTTGTTGCTGTTCTTTTTTTTCGCAGGCACAAGAACTACCCATTATTTATCGTGAGAAAGGATTTGGTCATTACACAGAAATAGGCGCGCTGGCGGCAACCAAAAACCGCCCTGATAACGTCACCACCGCCGCATTCAGCTTCCAAACCGTCAACGGCTACCGTTTCTCCAATCGATTGTTTACAGGTGTGGGTGTTGCAGCTGATCTCTACGCAACTCAAACCATCATACCGGTTTTTGCAAGTGTGAGAACCAACTTATTGGACAGAGGTATTTTTGTTCCCTACCTCTTTGCTGATGCCGGTTATGGGTTTGATATCACTGCCAGCACAACAGATCAGCAATACAAAGGCGGATTGATGTTTGCCACTGGCATCGGATTTAAAATACGTTTCAGTGCCGTTGCAGGTTTTCACCTCAATATGGGTTACAGGGTCCAAAAAGGAAGCACAGGTACTGCCGGGCACCTTGATCCCTATACTAACCAACGTATTGCGCTGCGCGCCGGATTCTATCTCTAGCTTCCCCGGAGACTGGCAGCGAGTAGATCTATTTCCTCAATCGTATTAAAGGCATGCAGGATGATCCTGATGCGCTCCTTCTGCTTCGGAACCGTAGGATATCGAATGGGTCTGCAATCCATACCCAAAGATTGAAGTCGGTTAGCCATTACCGTTACTTCTTCATTACCAGGAACGATCACGCCCTGGATCGGGGAATGGCTGATCAGTTTGCGTTGTGGGATGTCAACAGATTGCATGTGTGCTATCAAACGGGTAAGCTGTTCCCGTTCAGAATCCATAGAAGGGAAACGTTTGTATGCGTTTTCTATAGCCGCAATGGCAGTAGGAGGAAGTGCGGTGGTATAAATCAGTGGTCTGCTGAAGTTGATTAGAAAGTCTTTCAAATCCTGACTCCCGAGAACGGCCGCGCCATGACATCCCACCGCTTTACCAAACGTATGCACCCGCGCAAAAATCCGGTCTTGTACATTCAACTCCTGCACAAGTCCATGCCCCCGTTTGCCGATGACACCCGTAGCGTGGGCCTCATCCACAATCAAATATGCACCTGCCTCTTCACAGATGCTAACCATTTCGGCAAGTGGTGCAAGATCTCCATCCATGGAGAACAACGATTCCGTCACCACATAGATGCTGCCTTTGGCCTGCGCCAGCCTTCGCCGGAGGTCCTCCATATTATTATGCAAAAAAGGAAAAGCTTCCGCCTTGCTGAGCCTGATTCCATCCCTTAGCGAAGCATGGGAAAGTATATCGTAAAATATGGAATCGCCTTCCTTTGTCACTGCACTCAGTAAGCCGAGATTGGCATCATATCCACTGTTGAAAAGTAAAGCTGTAGGTGCCTGGTGAAATGCTGCAATCGTTTTCTCCAACTCCTCCGCTGCAATAAAATTGCCCGAAAGCAACCTGCTTCCACCCGAGCCATGAGAAAAAGCTTCGGAATGCTTCGCCCACCCAACCCGGGACAGTCCCAGGTAGTCATTGCTGGTGAAGTCGATAGAACCCGTTTCCGGCAGGTGCAACCGCCTGAAAGCATGGTTTTTGCGCTGTTCTGCCAGCTTTTGCTGAATATAAAGAGGTAATTGGCCGGGCATAATGCAAGTAAATGAAAAATCGCTTCATATTTTTGCACCATGCTTCTGAAGGGATTTAGAATCTGTGTTCTCTCGGTATTGTTGTTCTCGGTTTACGCTTCTGCATTTGGCCAAACAAAAAGGGTCAGGGGTATAGTCAAAGACGGACACAGCGATGAAGCAATCCCATTTGCCACCATTCAGTTTAAACGCGCAACTTTCGGAAAGCTGACGGATAGTGCAGGCAGGTTTGATTTCTCTATTAGCAGATGGCCATCAGACACCATGGTGGTAACCTATGCCGGCTTTGAAGAAAAACTGGTTAAAATCGATACTTCACTGTCAAGTGTTGACCTGGTCATCTCGATGGAAAGGGGAAAACCAGTTGGTGAAGTGGTGGTGAAAGCAAAGATCAATCGCGGACTACTGCTCTGGCGAAAGATCGTACGCAACAAACCCACCAACAACAGAACCCGGTTTGATAATTTTTCCTACGAACTATATAACAAACTGGAGATCGATATCAATAAAGTAAACAAGGATAAACTGCAAAAGGGAATCCTTCCCCCTAAGCCATTTAAATTCATTCTTGAAAACATCGATACCACATCGGAAGAAAATCCCATTTTGCCGATTTACCTGACGGAAACCATTTCAGATTATTACTTTAAGTCTGACCCCCGGAAAACAAAAGAGGTCATCAAGGGAAATAAAACCATTGGGATCAAGAATGAAAGTTTCTCGAAATTCCTGGGTGGGATGTACCAGAACATCAACGTGTATAATAATTTCATTCCCATTTTTGATCTCGACTTTATCAGTCCGATCAGTGATAATGGAGACAACTATTATACCTACAAAGTTCCCGATACTCAATTTGTAGCAGGCAAACGCTACTTCCATTTTGTATTCTATCCAAAACGAAAAGGAGAAAACACATTCCAGGGAGATGCATGGATCGCAGACAGCAGTTTCGCAGTACAGAAGATGAACCTGATGCTGTCTCCCACCGCCAATGTAAATTTTATTGAGAAGTTATCGTTGGTGCAAGAATTTCAACTTGTGGATGACTCTATTTGGTTTCTTTCAAAAGACAAATTCATAGCAGATTTCTCCCTGATCGGGAAGAGGAGTATCAATTTCATCGGACGGAAAACGACAACCTATCAGGATGTGAGGGTAAACGACGATTCTGTGTTACGTTACCTTGAAGGCGAGCAATTGAAAGAAGCCGTGGTGATGATGGCTGGCGCTTCTGATAAAACGGATGAGTTCTGGTTGCAGAACAGGCATGAGGAATTAAACAAGAATGAACAAGCCATTTATGCCACAGTAGACACCTTGCTGAAAATGAAAAGTTTTCAACGATGGAAAGACCGATTGTATTTTCTGGGAGTAGGTTATAAAAATATTGGCAACTTTGAAATTGGTCCTTGGTTTAACTGGATCAGTTACAACCAATATGAAGGCTACCGCACCCGTTTTGACCTGGGTACCAACACCAAATTCAGCAGGAAACTTTATCTCCATGGCTACCTGGCCTATGGCTTCCAGGATAAGGGGATCAAGGGAATGCTTGAAGCAAAGTATATGTTCTCCCGTAATCCAAGATCGTTCATACACCTTAAGTATAAGGACGATGTTGACTTTGGGCAGACTTACTATGACGAAGTAGGATATGATAACATCTTTGCACTGGCTATTCGGAAAAACCAGGTTCCAGTGAAACTGATCCGGATCAAAGAGATGGAGATTGAATACCTGAAAGAATGGAAGAGTGGTATTTCTGTGCGTACAACCCTCGGGCGTCAGGAGTACACCCCTTTACTGAATCTTCCCACCAAGGATCAGTTTGCTACACCGAAAGATGGAGAGCTATTCAACACTTTTGAAGCAACAGCGAGAATTCGTTTTGCCTACCTGGAGAGGTACCTGGAAACCAGCTTTAACCGCACAACCCTGGGCAGTGATTATCCCATTGCAGAGTTCAGGTTCACCAAGGCCATTCCTGGTATTTTAGGTAGTGCGTATGATTACACAAAGATTGGCATAAATGTATCAGATTGGGGTTCTATCGCCCCATTTGGCTCCATTTATTGGAGTGTATTTGCCGGTAAAACATTTGGAACGGCCCCCTATATGTTCCTGAACATCGCTCCTGGCAACGAGATCTACTACTACAACAAATATGCATTCAACCTGATGAACAGGTATGAATATATCAATGATCAGTACGCGGGAGTGATCTTTGAACATAATATTGGTAACGGTATTTTCAAACTGCCGGTACTGCGGGTGCTCAAATTCAGGCAGTTCTGGAATGTTAAAATGCTGACTGGAACACTCACTCCAGAAAACAAGTCCCTTAATTTTGTGAACGGGCATCCGTTCACCAGCCTTGACGGAAAAATGTATGTTGAACTAGGTACAGGCATTGATAATATCCTCAAGTTCTTCCGGCTTGACCTGGTATGGAGGGTATTACCCCAACCCCTACCCGAAAATAATTATCAACGTTTTGGCGTATTTGGCAGTTTCCGCATCGGATTTTAATACAAGCTGGTACGCCAATTGTATATAGCACGTTATGAAGAAACTTGTCCTCATTTTCAGCCTCGTTGCGGCATCCCTGATCCATGGGTGCGCAAAAAATCCTGTTACCGGAAAGAAAGAAGTGGTCCTGATGTCTGAAGAACAGGAAATTGCGATGGGCAAAGAAGCCGATCCGCAAATTGTTGCAGAGTTTGGATTGTATGAAGACAAGGCGATGCAGGACTACCTGAACACCGTGGGCCAGAAAATTGCAAAAGTATCCCATCGAAACAATCTCAATTACACGTTCCGCTTACTGGATGCCGAGTTGATCAATGCATTTGCATTACCCGGAGGATATATTTATTTCACACGCGGTATCATGGCGCATTTCAACAACGAAGCGGAACTGATTGGCGTGTTGGGCCATGAAGTGGGTCATGTGGCTGCCAGGCATTCCGTAGCACAGCAACGCAATCAATTGTTTGGTCAGTTGGGATTGATTGCGGGTCTTGTATTGGCGCCGGATCTCGCACCTTTTGCAGAATCCGCCCAGCAGGGTCTCGGATTGCTATTCTTGAAGTTTGGTCGTGATGCGGAAAGACAATCTGATGAGCTGGGTGTTGAATATTCTTCACGACTTGGATATGATGCAAATGAAATGGCTGGCTTTTTCAAAACATTGGAAAGGCAGGATCAGCAATCAGGACAGATGATCCCAGAATTTCTGTCAACCCATCCCAATCCGGGCAACCGTTTTGTGACAGTGGGTCAATTGGCAAAGGAATGGAAGAGCAAGCTGAATCTTACCAACCCTCAGGTTAACCGTAACGAATACCTGAAAAGGATCAACGGACTCATTTATGGTAATGATCCCAAGCAGGGCTTTGTGGAGGGAGGTGTATTTTATCACCCGGTGCTTCGCTTTCAATTGCCTATTCCTGCAGGATGGAATTCCCAAAATTCACCGCAGAGTTTCCAGATGGCGGCAAAAGATGGCAGCGCGCTGATGATCCTGACCCTGGCACAGGGACAAAACTTACAGGAAGCGGCAACTGCTGCACTTCAAAAATATAAGCTGAATACTGTTGACTCAAGGCCTGTAAATGTGAATGGACTGGAAGCCTTGATGGTTGTTGCTGATCAGTCCCAGCAAGCAGGAACAGTGCGTACCGTTAGCTATTTCATCCGTCACAATGGAGCGATTTATCACATCATCGGCGCAACGGCATTGAATAGCTATGACAGATATTCCAATGCATTCGGTGCTTCCATGAATGGGTTTAAAGTGCTCACGGATACTGATAAAATCAATCGCAAACCGGAACGCATTCAGATCAGGCAGGTGAATAATGCAACTACATTGCGCGAGGCCCTCAAAGCTAATGGCACACCTGATGCAAGGCTTGAAGAACTCGCGATCCTGAATGGCATGGCACTGACGGATAAAGTGAACTCGGGTATGATGATTAAGCTACTAGCTAGTCGCTAATGGCTATTGGCTGGCAACTTAAGCGTCTCACCTGCCAACGGATACTTCTTTCCTTCCCATTCAAAGGTGCCTGTTACACCTTTGGGCAGCGATAGTTCCCATTGGTTATTCCTGAGGGTCACTTTGATATCACCGCTGGGGTGAGGCACAACAGCATCAAAGTTTTTCAATGTGCCGGGATGCGGTTTTATGTACACGGTATTAAATCCCGGAGATGCCGGCATCACACCTGCAACAAGGGACAGCATTTCGTACAACGGTGATGCGCTCCATGCATGACAATCACTTCTTGTGGGTTCAGGATTCTCGGCAAACGTGGTTAGGCCGATGTCTAGCATATCATACCATGGTTTTAATTGAGCCAGATATTCGTTCCCAAGCCCAGTCTTTTTCATCGATTCAAACATATAAAACCGGAAATAGTAGGTAGCCTGAGTGATAGCGGTATCCGTCATGATCTTTTTCAAAAGCCCTTGCTGCCTGGCTAGGGGAAGGGCATCTGTAAGGATCGCAAGAATGTTCACATGCTGGCTGTATTCATTTTTCTCAGGTGTATCTGCAAACATTCCCCTGGTTTCATCCCAGCATAAGCGGTAAACATCCTTACAGATCCTTGCGGCCCTCTCCTGATATTTTTTAGCCATGTCTACCCTTCCATACGTCTTCATCAGTTCAGCGGCCCTTACTAACGTATACGCATACTGTAAACTTACAATCGCTGATCCGCCCTTGCTTACGCCCGGTGGAACCCCTCCCACACGGATGCTGTCAACCCAGGGCCAGCTCCAATCCACAAACTGCCACCAGCTCAGTGATCCCAGCATTCCATTGGATGCCATTTTCTCTTCGTACCACCTGAGTACATTCTCCACACCATTCAACTGTTCCCGGATGAATGCATCGTCTTTGCGATGCATATACAAATCATGAATCATGCAGACCCACCAAAGCGAGAAAGTTGGGATCACCTGGAGATCACGGGAGGGATATCGGCTCTGTGTTAAGCCATCTGCAATAAACGAATGGGCAATATCAGTGATGGCTTTTTTCATGAGCCTGTCGTCACCCGCCACATACAAAGAGATCATTGCTTGTATCCGCGTATCGCCCACATACTGCAATTGTTCATAGTAGGGGCAGTCCATATACGTATCCATCGCGCAAAGCCGTGCTGTTCTCCAGCCCGTTTCCCAAATGCGCTGCAGGCCTTTGTCATCAGTGATGAATTTTCCTTTTTCTTCAAAAGGATATCCAGTGAATCTGCTGTTGAGTTCATTGATGACCAGTGATTCACTTCCTGTCTCGATATCCACTCTCACATATCGAAAGGTGCGATAATGGAGAGGACTGTACAGTCTATTTGCTCCCCCATCGGCTGTATACTGGTCGCTAATCCCGATGAGCTGTTTTCCGGAGATCTCATTTCTGTTTCCTTTCTCCCGCTTATTATTGATCATGGCTTCAGCATAGGTAAATGTAACCTTGGCCCCGGCGCCACCTGAAGACAGGAGTTGAACATAGGCATTGGTAAGGGTTCCCTGATCCAGCAAAAGGCTGGATTTGGTGTTGGCCGCAAAAGTCCATGGGAAGCTCCCCTTCACGGTTTCCCTGCCTTTCGCAGCAAGCAAATAGCCGGATCTTTCATTGGCAAACGACTGTACCTGGTCTTCCATCATAGGGATGGATCTTGGCACCAGTTGCCAATTACCATCGGTACCATATGACCTTGGTTTTGCAGGATACCATAGTGTTCTGACTGGTTTCCACGAAAGACCAGATGCAGATGCAGCATCATATCCCCACGCGTACTTTGCACCATCCACTTTCTCTCCGGAAGCCACTGCCACGTAGGTTCGCAGGCTGGCCCTGTCAATCGGCAAAGGCTGATAGGCTTCATTCACAACCACCTTCCAATCACCCGGCGTATTGAGCACCGCTTCCTTTGCACCGTTGCCCTGAACAATAAATCCGGTTTCATAACTGGTTTGTGCATAAGCTCGGAAATCAGCGAAATTCCAGACCGTTGCGGTGATGATGTTTTTGCCATTTTGAAGAAAGGGCGCCAGATCAACCGTCTCATAGTTCCAGTTGGCGGGGTCACTCCTTGCAGGACCCATGGCTACGCGCTGGCCATTCACCTGCAATAGGTAAAGGTTATCTGCAGAAAGATGAATGAGAAATGACGATGGCTTTGTTTCCAGATTCAGGTCTTTCCTGAAATGATATACGCCGAAAGCATTGGATCCAGCATCCGGATGGGTCACCCACTTGGCCGTCCAGAACCTATGCTGCCAAACAGATGGATCCTGCGCTTTGCCGCAAAGCGTAAGCATAACCGTTATACCCAGAAAAAATAAACCTTTCATCTTTCCGATTTTAATCAGTGCAGATGAAAGGTAAAGAAATTGCGATAGACCAAATCAGTTGGCGGTAAGCATATCACGCATAAAGGCAGATGGCATTTTACCGGTGGTTTTTTGGAACGCCCTGTAGAATGTAGAGCGTGAACTAAAACCCGCCTGGTTGGCCAAACCTTCAAGCGTGTACATGTGCGCGTCAGGGCTTTCCATGAGCGAACGCAGGTACTTAATGCGATACCTGTTGATGAGGTCGTTGAAATTCAGGCCATACTCGCGATTGATGATAAAAGACAGATAGGTGTAAGTAACATCTAGGTCTTCCGATAAGTTTCTGAGAGAGTAACCGTGTTTCAAGTAAGGTTTTGCAGTCTCGAGATGCTCTTCGATCAACGCAAGAATCTGATCCCGTTTCTCCCTGGTTAGTTGGTATGCGATCATAGATCCTGGTTAAGGCGTAAAGAATGGTTGTTATGCACTATTAATATATTACAAAAAAGGCAGAAATGTAACCCTTGTTGAACCTTTTTTTAATGCATGCAAACTATAATTATACAATCACCAGAATATGACCGATAGTTTAAATTTTATTTAATTATTCGCCTCAATAAACACCAAATTCTTCCCTTTCTTTAATAATTCATACCTGATGGTCCTGCTTCCGCCTGTCGGTTGACCGTTACCGTCAGTTGGCAAATAGACGGGGAATACCCTATTTAGGGTATTCCCCTGTATAGAAAAAACATCATGGCCCATATATCCTTTAAAAATTTCCCTTTGCGGATCAATTTCAGGGAAACGAATTTCCCTGAAAACACTATCACCTTCCACCGTAACTCCTCTTATTTGCCCGTATGCGCCCGTTCCGGCAGCTGTAGTATGTAGCAAGATTTCTTCAGAACCGTCGCCATTTAAATCTGCATGCAAAACCAAATGCAGTGGATCAGCATCTTTAAACAATATACTGTCACCACGGTCTTTTACTTTCAACATAATATCACTTAAACTCATTCCGATGGGATGCGTCTCGTTAATTTGAATCACTGTGCCATTCTTCAGAATGATTTGTTGAGGATTCTGTGCGATGGTGGTGTCTTGCACAGGGATCTGAGATAGTTCAGTGTTGGCTTGTTGTTCAGGTTGGGATTGACAACTCAAAAGCACGGTCATGATCCATACAAAATAAACCGGTTTCATTCTGTTGATTTAAAGTTATGCAGAAATAGTATCGAGTATAATCTCTATCGCATGATGGATATCATCATCGGTGATCACCAGCGGTGGTGCGATGCGAAGACAATGAGGCGCAAACAGAAACCAATCGGTAAACACTCCTCGCTCTATGCAGCTGTCAATGATCTTTTTGTTTTCTTCAAATGAAGAGAACTCAACTGCAATCAACAATCCCGCGGCTCGCACAGATCTGATGCGTGGATGCTTTAGTTTTTCCAGGAAGATGGAAGACTTTCTGTTCACATCTTTGATCAGCGATCCGTTAGTAATCACTCGGAATGATGCGAGACCAGCGGCGCAACTCACCGGATGGCCGCCAAACGTAGTGATATGTCCCAACACAGGATGATCTGTAAGACCCTGCATGATCTCCTGAGAAGCAATAAATGCGCCGAGGGGCATGCCGCCGCCGAGAGCTTTACCAAGCAATAGAATATCCGGCACAATACCGTATTGTTCAAAGGCCCATAATGACCCCGTTCTTCCGAAGCCAGCCTGGATCTCATCTAATACCAACAAGGCCCCCATCTCTATGCACCTATCACGAAGCGCTTTCATCCATTCTATGTCCGGCTTGAGCACACCCTTCTCCGCCTGCACTGTTTCGGCAATCACCATCGCCGTTTGGGAAGTGATCCGTTCCAGTGAAGCATAGTTGTTATAGGCTGCATGCCATACACCGGGAAGCAGTGGCCTGTAGGCGTTGCGCCAGTATTCATCGCCCATTACACTCAACGCACCCTGTGTGGAGCCGTGGTAAGAATTTTTAAAGGCAAGGATCTCTGTGCGGCCGGTATAGCGCTTTGCAAGCTTCATTGCGCCCTCTGTGGCTTCTGTTCCGGAGTTGGTAAAATAAACAGACTGAAGTTGTGCCGGTAGTGTAGCGGCAAGCGCTTTGGCGTATTCAACCTGTGGCGCCTGTACAAGTTCACCATACACCATCAGATGCATGTACTTATCCACCTGATCCTTAACGGCTTGCACTACTTCCGGGTGACAATGCCCGGTATTGCAAACACTGATGCCCCCGATCAGATCGAGATATTCTTTTCCGGATGGCTCCCACATCCTGCATCCTTCAGCCCGCTCGATCTCAATAGCAAGCGGAGCAGGGGAAGTTTGGGCTACATGCTGAAGAAACAAGGCTCGGTGGGTCATCTTTTGTCCAATTATCGAAGAATAAAGGTACGAAATCGAAATCCGCCCACAGAATTGAGAACGGATGTTAACTTTATATCCTATGGCAGTGATTTTACCTGTAAATGGAGTGTTACCCCGGTTCGGCAAGGATTGCTTCATCGCACCCAATGCCACCATCGTAGGGGATGTAAGCTTCGGTGATGAATGCTCCATTTGGTTCAATGCCGTGGTGCGTGGAGATGTGAACAAGATAAAAATGGGAAATAAAGTGAATATCCAAGATGGTGCTATTATTCACTGTACATACGAAAAAACAGAAACATACGTTGGTAATAATGTAAGCATTGGTCATTTGGCCATCGTTCATGGTTGCACCATCCACGACAATGTGCTGATTGGAATGGGCGCCATCGTGATGGATAATGCGATTGTTCATAGCAACTCCATCATTGCTGCCGGAGCCGTTGTGCTCGAGGGAACGATCGTAGAACCGGGATCAATCTATGCGGGTGTGCCTGCCAGAAAAGTCAAAGAGACCCCGCAGGAATTGATTGAGGGCGAAATCAACAGGATCGCCAATAACTATGTGAAATACAGTGGCTGGTTTAAAGATCAAAGCCATGATTAATCCGGTATCCCTATATCCAACATCGCTAAACCCTTATCAGGATATCATGAAAAACGTTTTATTAAAGGCTGCCATGCTGTGCCTTATTGTGTCACTGGCCTGTAGCTGTTCACAGAAATCTGGCTGCCCGAGCAACGGAAAAAATGTGGGCGCGGAACGTCTCCTCTCCGGCGAGAAAGTGCCGAAGGCGAAGAAGTTCAAAGCCTAAATGGGAATCAAAATACCCTCATATGGATCTTACCCTAAGAAACGACTTCGGCTGTACAGAAGCTGTTATTGCCGAACATTGCGGATTCGACAAATTTTACAAGGTGGCGGATCTGCTGGCCGAAAGAATCAAGATCAAGTTCACCAACAAGATCGATGATTCCGATACCTCTTACTGGGATTTCATCTATCGTGGGCATAAACTCACTCTGCACTACAATATTTACGATGGCGTATCGATCTTTCCCAGAAACTGGAAAGATGCTGTAAAGAAAGACAACGAAGCGGTTGTTGATCTGGCGCAGACTTTGAAGGCCATTGCTTAAACAAGTTGGAAGGTGGAAGGTGGAAGCGGATCGATCTTCCAACTTCCACCTTCCACCTATTCAATACGACTTCTCCTCAATAGAATCCAGTATCGTACAATAACTAACGTAACGATCAATATGAATTCGTTCTTCCTGCACAGCTAATTTCACCGCACAATCCGGTTCATTCATGTGCAGGCAATTGTTGAACTGGCAATCCTGTATCAGGTCACGCATCTCCGGAAAATAATGTGACAACTCCTGCTTGCTGATATCCACCAGACCAAACTCACGGATACCTGGCGTATCAATGATCCTTCCGCCCCCAGGCAGGTCAAACATCTCCGCAAATGTGGTTGTATGCATACCCTTCCCACTCCAGTCGCTCACGTCTTTAGTACGCAACGCAAGTTCTGGTAATAACTCATTGATGAATGAAGACTTGCCCACACCGGAATGCCCGCTGATGAGGCTCGTTTTACCTGTCATCAGCGCTTTCACTGCATCCACACCTTCGCTGTTTTTCACACTCATGGGATAAACGCCGTATCCAATACGTGTATACATTTCCGTTAGTTCATCCAGCTTCGCTCTCTCCTTGTCTTTGTACAGATCCGTTTTATTAAATACAATCACAGCAGGTACATGATAGGCCTCACATGCAATCAGGAAGCGGTCAATGAAACCCTGGGAAGTACGCGGTTCCTTTAAGGTGGCAATCATGAGTGATTGGTCAACATTCGCTGCCACAATATGGTGATGCATCCGGTGGGAAGGGCTTTGCCGGTTGATGTAATTTCTTCGGTTATAGATGTCCGTTATCATGGCCACCTGCTCCGTACCCTGCTCCATCTCTATATTCACCTGGTCTCCAACCGCGATCGGATTGGTAGACGTGATCCCATCGATCTTAAATATCCCTTTGATCCTTGCCTGTAAGACCACACCCTCTGCTGTTTTCACAACATACCAGGATCCAGTTGATTTATAAACCGTAGCTAACACGGGTGGAAATTAGACAATTTGGCAATGCGGTACTGCGGCAATTCTTATGGAAATTTGCGGAAAACGGTATATCGGAACAAAACCTCGAGGAAAATGAACAAGAGCGCGAGCATTACAAGGGGGTAGTACTTTTCATTGAATCGACGGGTGGTTTTGATCTCGATCCTGGTTTTCTCCAACTGGTCGATATCAGCATATATCTGTTTAAGGCTCTCATTATCCTTAGCCCTGAAATACTTACCGCCCGTTTCCGTAGCGATCTCCGTCAATAGTTTTTCATCGATATTCACCTTCTCCTGCTGCATGATGATGGCCCCGGATGGCGTCTGCACAGGCGTTGGTGCAAATCCCTCTGTACCCACACCAATGGTATACACTTTCACGCCCAAAGCTTTCGCGATCTCCTTTGCTGTTTTGGGATCGATGAGGCCGCCGTTGTTTTCACCATCGGTGAGCAACACCACCACCTTGGATTTCGTCTTGCCCGTCCTGAGCCTGTCCACACTGGTTGCCAAACCAGAACCGATGGCCGTGCCATCCACCATAAACCCACCGCGAATGCCATAGATCTGCGCGGTCAGCATATTGTGATCAGACGTTAGCGGACATTGGGTAAAACTCTCGCCGGCAAAGATGACCAGCCCTATCCGGTCTGTAGGCCTGTATTTCACAAACTCTGCAGCAACCTGCTTGGCTGCTTCCAAACGGTTTGGTGAAAAATCCTGAGCGAGCATACTACCACTCACATCTATACAAAGCACTATATCAATACCATCCCCTTCTGTTTTCTTTTCTTCATAACTGGTTTGTGGACGAGCCATCGCAATGATCAATGCGGCAATCGCAAACAGACGAAGCGTTATGCCAACATGCCTGAGTGTGCGCTTCCAGGAAGCGGTGTTATGAAAGCTTTTTAACGATGATACCCGAAGAGATGCTAACTGCCGATTCTGCCTGCTGATGTACCAGCCTGCAAGCAACGGGATCAGCAGCAACAGAAACAACAGTTGCGGATAAGCGAACTCAATATCTTTAAAGTAATCCCTGATCACCCTTACGCTTTTTTCTTGTTCAACTGGTCAATGCTATCTTTCACAACAATAAAACTTTCAGAAGCTTCCTCTTTTGAAGAACCATACTTTGCAAACTTCACCGCATCGCTGATGCGCAACACTTCGGCCAGCTTGCTGAAGGAACTGCCTTCCAGCTCACCTTTCATCGAAATCAACACATCATCGGTAGTGCTCTGCATCAGGCTTTTAGCACTCACAACAGATCCAAACTCACGGAAAATATCATATAGCCCGGAATAGAATTTTTTCATCTCCCCCTTCTCTACCAACTGTTCTTTCTGCAGTGCTTCGAGGGCTTTCATGGCTTCATCGTAAGCTGTTCCTTTTGAAACAGGCTTAAACGCAACGGGCTTCTTCTTCCGATTTCGCCACCAGAAATAAATCAGCAGCAGTAACAACAAGCTGCCAAAGGCATACAAAAGGATCGATTTCCATTCAAGTCCCGGCGGAGGCACTTCAATGATTTCTTTTACATCATTGTATTCTGCTCCATCCAGTTTGATGGATTGAACATTGATGTCCGCAGATGCACTCGTAATCTCTTTTCCATCAACCTTAACACCCATCTGTGGGATGACCCAATGACCGGAATCAAATCCCGTCATTACCAGGGCCTGGGAATAAATGATCTTGTTGCCTTCGCGTACACTATCAACTGTTCCGCGGGAGACCACTTCCAGGTGATTGAGGCTGTCCGGAACCAAAGGCCAACCGGAAACAACTTTTCCAGGCGATGAAGTAAGTTTAATGGTGAGGGTAAACTGTTCACCCAGCAGGATATCTTTTCTGTCCGTTGACAGGGTCAGGTACTGTGCCTTACACACAAGCATTCCTGCCAGTAAACATACCAGCAACAAGCTCAATTTGTATCCCCAGGTTCGTGGACGTAGTACACTCATATCATTTGCGCTGCATGAAGAATTTCTGGAGGATCTTTACATAATCCTCATCCGTCCGCACATAGAGCAATGCGGCACCTGCCTTCTTAAAATGATTCCGGCAGGCTTCTTCATTCTGGTTGAATTGGGTTGCGTAATTGTATTGTACCGTTGCGTCACTGGTATCCAGCCACTCCACAAACCCGGTCTCTGCATCCTGCACCTGCACCAGTCCGATACCTGGCAGTTGCATATCCATTTTGTCGTACACCTTCAGGCCAATCACATCATGCCGGTTTCCCGCTACGCGCAGGGCATCGTCATATTTATCTGTCATGAAATCACTCAGGATGAACGCAATGCTTTTCTGCTTGACGGAATTGTTGAAGAACCGGACCGCTGCATTAAGGTCTGTTCCTTTTCGTTTGGGTTCCATCGTCAACAATTCACGAACAATATATAGCACATGATCCCTGCCTTTCTTTGGAGGAATATAGAACTCCACCTTGTCGCTGAAAAAGATCACGCCTACTTTATCATTGTTGTTGATGGCCGCAAACGCAAGCACTGCACATACTTCCGTAATCAGGTCTTTCTTACGCTGGTGCACAGTACCAAACAAAGAACTGGCACTCACATCCACTAGCAACATCATCGTCAGTTCCCGCTCCTCTTCAAACATCTTGCTGTAAGGATGACCAAATCTTGCCGATACGTTCCAGTCGATAAACCGAATATCATCACCCGCTGCATATTCCCGCACCTCTTTAAAGCTCATACCCCGCCCCTTGAAAGCACTATGGTACTCTCCGGTGAACAGGTGTGAAGTGAGCTTTTTACTCTTGATCTCCAGCTCCCTGACTTTCTTCAATATGTCTGCAGTGGTCAGCACTATGGTACCTGTACGGTTCTTAAGATTTCTTCTACCACGTGTTCAGATGTAACATTCTCCGCTTCGGCTTCATAGGTGAGACCGATGCGGTGGCGCATCACATCCTTGGCGATGCTCTTGACATCATCAGGGATCACGTAACCGCGTTTCTTAGTGAATGCAAAAGCTTTCGCTGCAAGGGCCAGATTGATGCTCGCACGGGGAGAACCACCATAAGAGATCAGTGGCTTCAGTTTCTCCAGTTTGAACTTCTCCGGTTGACGCGTAGCAAAAACGATATCGAGAATATATCCTTCGATCTTCTCATCCATGTAGATACTTCTAACCAGCGACCGCGCCTGTTGGATCTCCTGGATGGATGCCACCTGGTTGATCGGGGTGCTGGTTGCACCGAGCATATTCTGCCGAATGATCATCTGCTCTTCACTTCTGGAAGGATAATCAATCAAAACTTTCAGCATAAACCGGTCAACCTGCGCTTCCGGTAAGGGGTAGGTTCCTTCCTGGTCAATCGGGTTCTGCGTAGCCAGCACAAGGAAGGGCTCATCCAATTTGAACGTGGTATCGCCAATGGTCACCTGCTTTTCCTGCATCGCCTCCAACAAAGCACTCTGCACTTTGGCCGGTGCGCGGTTGATCTCATCCGCGAGAACGAAGTTGGCAAAGATGGGTCCCTTACGCACCACAAACTGACCGCTTTGCTGGTTATAGATCATTGTACCGATCACGTCTGCAGGTAACAGATCCGGTGTGAACTGGATCCTGCTGAAGTGGGCATGAATGGTTTGCGCCAGCGATTTGATGGATAGGGTTTTAGCCAGGCCCGGAACGCCCTCCAATAGCACGTGCCCATTGCTGAGCAGTCCTACCAGTAACCTGCTGACCATATAATTCTGGCCTACGATCACCCTGGAGATCTCGGACTCTATCCTTTCTACAAATCCTGCTGCCTGCTGAATGCGCTCATTGAGGAGCTTGATGTCTTCCGCGTTTGTTATCATGGTTTCAAAAAAGTCAGTTTTCTAATCTTATCCCTTCCCCTAAACACTCCCCCTAATATCCAAGGTATTTCGCCACTATCGGCACCCTCCTTCCCACACCAAACGCTTTAGTGCTCACCCTTATGATCGGACAGAACTGGTTGCGTTTGTATTCATTGGTGTTTACAAGCTTGAGTACGCGCTTTACAAGTGGCTCTTCAATCCCCATCGCAATAATCTCCCCCGGCCCTTTCCGGCGCTCTATATACTGGTACAATACTTTGTCTAACAGGCTGTAATCGGGTAAACTATCACTGTCCTTCTGGTTGGGCCTGAGTTCCGCACTGGGGGGTTTTTCGATGATATTCACCGGGATCAGTTCCCGCTCCTTATTGATATACCTGGCCAGCGCAAACACCTGCATCTTGTATACATCGCCCAACACACTCAAACCACCGGCCATATCTCCATAAAGTGTGCCATATCCAGTTGCAAGCTCGCTCTTATTGGAGGTATTTAGTAAAATATAGCCAAACTTATTGGAAATGGCCATCAGCAGGTTACCCCGGGTTCTGCTCTGTATGTTTTCTTCGGCTACGCTAAAGGGTAAGTCTTTAAAGATAGGTTGAAGCGATGACAGGAACGCGTCATACACGGGTTTGATGGGTATGATCTCATAGGGATTGCCAAGGTTGCGGCTCAGTTGCTCTGCATCGCTGACGGAATGCCCTGTAGAATATTGCGATGGCATCAATACCGCCAATACGTTCTCCTTGCCCAACGCTTCGCATGCCAGTGCAAGGGTCACTGCACTGTCAATGCCACCACTGCTACCCAGGATCGCCTTGGTAAATCCCATCTTCCGGAAGTAATCGCTAATGCCCAACACCAGTGCCTTATGAATCTGCGCGATGTTCTCTTCCTTGGTCAGATAGGTAATCACTTGCTCAGGATCAGCAATCTTGCTTACACGCATCTCTTTGTCAAACAGGTCTTGAGGAAGGGATGCCGTAACGTCCTGTGAGGATCTTGCGATGTTCAGGTCCAACTCTGCCAAATATTCATCCTCCTCGAAATATTTCATCTCTTTCAAAAGCCTGCCCGTAGCGTCATACACTAGGCTGCCACCATCAAAAACAATTTCTGTCTGGGAACCGACCCCGTTGCAGTACACGATCGGTAAACCATATTTCACCACATTCTGGTGCACCACTTCCCTGCGATCCGCATCATGATCATAGTCAAACGGCGAAGCAGAAATATTCACCATCAGGTGCGGATCTTGCTGAATCAGTTCATCCATCGGACAAACCCTGTACAAGGGATTGTCTCCTAAGTTCCAGATGTCCTCACATATCGTGAGCGCAATGCGGGTACCCTTGAACCTGATACAATCCCATTGAAAGGCGGGTTCAAAATATCGATACTCATCAAATACATCGTAAGTAGGCAGCAGCGTTTTGTGTACAACTGCTTTCACTTCCTGTTCATACAGGAACCAGGCCGCATTGAAAAGGTCTTTCCCTTCCCGCTTAGGATTTCTGGCAGGCGACCCAACAATTACGCCGATGCTGTCTGCATGCTTTCGGATCTCATCAACGGCGGCGTGACATTTTTCAATGAAATCTTCAAACTCCAGGAAATCCCGGGGCGGATAACCGCACACGCAGAGCTCTGAAAAAACCACCAGGTCCGCACCTGCTTCCTTTGCCTTCCCGATGGATGCAACGATCTTTCGGGTGTTCTCTTCAAAGTTGCCGATATGGTAATTTTGCTGCGAGAGGAAAATCTTCATATAACGAAGTTCACAAATTGTTTCATAAAATCATTATCCTTGTGCACCTTATCCTTCACATGAGATCAACAATCATTTTACTGCTGTTCATCGCTTCTTTCGCCGCTTGTTCCAACCCGGATAAAAAACCAGACGTATCCGGCATCAAAGTCAACCTGGCTACACAACGTTTTGAACAGGATCTGTTTGCATTAGACACCAATAATATGGCGGCATCCATGCAAAAACTGGCAGCACAATATCCCGGTTTTTTTCAGGACTTCATGGGCAATATCCTTGGCATCCCGGCAGGTGATCCACAAGCGGTGCTGATTGTTAAAAAATTCATAACGGATTTCAGACCTGTGAAGGAAGCATCTGATGTGAAGTACAAAGACTTTTCTGCATATACCAATGAGGTCACGCAGATGCTGAAATATACCCACCACTATTTTCCGAAATACCCGCTTCCCGAGAGGCTGATCACTTTTGTTGGGCCGATGGATGCCTTTTACGAAAGTACACTTGGATGGTCAGGAGATGTAATCACCAGTTCTGGTCTGGGCATCGGCCTGCAGATGCACCTTGGTGGCAACTCACCATTGTACGCTGAAGAAGGCGGCCAGGGCTACCCGCAGTATATTTCCAGGCGTTTTGAACCGGCATATATTGCCGTGAACAGCGCCCGAAACATCATTGATGATATGTTCCCCGATCAACCGAAAAACAAGACTCTGGTGGAACAGATGGTAGATAAGGGGAAACGAATGTATGTGCTGGATAAACTTCTGCCGGATGTTGCAGACACCCTCAAAATAGGATACACCGCCAACCAGCTTGCAGGTGCTTACAAAAGCGAGGCCGTGATTTGGAATATGTTTACGGAGAATAATTTTCTGTACGAGTCAGACTATCAGAAGATCAAGTCTTTTGTGGGCGAAGGACCCAAAACGCCGGAACTGGGCGATGAATCTCCGGGATATATTGCGTTGTTTACCGGATGGCAGATCGTTAAAAAATATATGAGTGATCATCCGGATACTACATTGGAGCAGTTGATGCAGATGGATAATCGGAAAGTGTTTGAGTTGTCTAAATACAAACCGAAATAATTCTAACAATTAACAATTGATAATTTGCAATTAGCAATTGGCACTGGTTTTTGGTAGTTGGAAGTTAGTGACGCCCACTAAAATCCAACTTCCAACTACCAGTGCCAATTGTCAATTGCTAATTGTTAATTGCCAGTTGATTTCTCCCCAATTGATCCATGATCTTAAAGTGCGAATACACTGCCGCGCCCATGGTAGGAAAATAATTATATCTAAGCTTGAACTGCTCGCAGGTATCTTTCACGATCTTACTGATGGCAGGATAGTGAATATGACTGACCCTCGGGAAAAGATGGTGTTCAATCTGGAAATTCAATCCACCCAGACACCAGGTCACGATCTTACTCCCAGCCGCAAAATTGGCAGTGGTCTTGATTTGGTGGATGGCCCACTCGTTCTCAATTTTAACAGGCTCCACGCCGGCAACGGAGAATTCAGCATGTTCCACCACATGCGCCAGCTGGAACACGATGGCAATGGTAAGGCCGAGTACAAAATGCATCACGGCAAATCCGATCAGCCACGGCTTCCATCCCAGCACTATAATTGGGATCACTACATATAGCACTACATATGCAGCTTTGGTGATCCAGAAGATCATGTGTTCTTTCACATCCATCGGCTTCAATTCCGTAGTGTATACTTTCTTCGAAAAATATTTGATAAAGTCTGAGATCCACATGAACAAAGAGGTGAATCCGTACAACATGAACATATAATATCCCTGGTACCTATGCATGGGCTTCCAGGGTTGTGTAGGCGCTTCGCGCATGAAAGGCATATTGTTGATATCATCATCCACCCCGTCAATATTCGTATAGGTATGGTGAACGATGTTATGCTTCAGTTTCCACAGAAATGCGTTGCCGCCAATGAAATTGAGGGTAAGCCCAAAAACTTCGTTGACCCATTTCCGTGAGGAAAAACTGCCGTGGTTGGCATCATGCATCACGTTGAAACCGATAAAAGCCATGCAAAGACCGAAACCGGCACTGAGCAAAATAGCCACCCAACCGGGCATCGGAAGAAACAATACGCTGAGGTAAATCGCCAGCGTTGAAACGATCAACGTCGTGGTTTTTACGTAAAGCTTATAGTTACCTGTTTTGCGGAGATTATTTTTCTCGAAATACTCGTCAACAGCCGTCTTTAAAGTGTTGAAAAATACACGGTTGCTGTTGTTAAAACTTACTTTGTAGGCCATAGAACAACTAAAAATTCAAATAGTAAAAAGTCGATATCCTTAACGCCGTAAAGGTACGATTTTAAGCACAAACCCCGTGTTTACGTTTAACGTCTCGTTTTAATTCATCTTAAAAGGTACTACCATGTCAAAACTGGGAATATTGACATCAAACTGCTTCTTATTGGCTACATCTTCCATCAGGTAAGTGCCGTGCATCTTCCCCATTTCCGTTTTGAGGTTACAGCCACTGATATATTGGTACTGTTCGCCCGCATTGATCTGGGGTTGAACGCCCACTACCCCCTCGCCTTCCACCTCCCGGGTGTTGGCATTGCTGTCGAAGATATGCCAATGGCGGCGCAGCAATTTAACGGGGAAGGCATTGTTGTTTTCGATGGTGATTCTGTAGGCAAACATGTATTCACTGTTCAGCGGGTTGCTGTAATCCGGCTGATAGAAACTTTCCACACTGACTTTTACGCCCTCTGTCACCTTAGAAACCATGGACCACTTGTTTTAACTAAATATAGAAAAATAACACCAAGTTGTAAGATTTGTTGCAGTTCTTCGTGTTCCAAAGCACTTAACCAAGTATTTTTGCATCGCCACATCTTAAACAAAATTGTATGAAAATTGCTGTAGCCAAAGGCGACGGAATTGGACCGGAAATTATGGAAGCCGTTTTAGGCATCTTCAAAGCCAACCATGTAAACCTTGAATATGAATACGTTGACATGGGGAAATGGGTGTTCGATAAAGGCTTTTCCAATGGAATGACGCCGGAAGCACAGCAAACCATTGAAACCCTGGGTATCCTTTTTAAGGGCCCGATGGAAACCCCAAAGGGAAAAGGCGTAAAAAGTGTGAACGTAACCGCCCGCAAAACCTGGAACACTTACGCCAACAAGCGGGTATTCCAGACCCTTCACGGGGTGGACACCGTATTCAGCAAAGCCGGTATCCCTATAGACATCACTGTTGTACGGGAAAATATCGAAGATACTTATGGTGGCATCGAGCATATGCTCACGCATGATGTGGCCCTGAGCCGCAGGTTCATCACACGTCCCGGAAGCTTGCAAGTGATCAAATACGCATTTGAGATGGCCAGTAAAAAAGGCACCAGACGCATTACCTGCGGGCACAAGGCCAATATCATGAAGATCACCGATGGTCTTTTCCTGGAATGCTTTTATGAAGTAGCGAAAGAGTATCCGCACATCAAAGCCGATGACATCATCGTAGACGACCTCTGTATGAAAATGGTTACCCGCCCGGATCTGTTTGATGTGGTGGTGCTTACTAACTTGCAGGGAGACATCGTTTCTGATCTTTGTGCCGGCCTGGTGGGAGGACTTGGCTTTGCGCCATCGGCCAATATCGGCGATCATATTTGCATTTTTGAAGCCGTTCATGGAACCGCGCCAGACATCACTGGAAAAAACATTGCAAACCCTACGGCCCTGCTCTTGAGTGGACTCGCGATGCTCCGCCACCTCGGTCTGATGGAAAACGCAGCGATCATCGAAAATGCATTGCTCTATACCCTCGAACAAGGATACAGAACCGGCGACTTTGGCGATAAATCCAAGCCGGCGCTCAATACCACAGAATTTGCACAAGCCATCATCAACAATTTCGGCAAATCACCTGAACATGGTGCCAAACCGATGCTGGAAAACAAACCGATCACTCCTACCGTGTTCAAACTGGAAAAGAATCCATTGATCATGAGTAAGGAGATGGAAGAAGAAACCATTGTTGGGGTAGACCTTTTCATTGAAAGTGCGGAACAACCCACCGAAGTGGCCGATAAATGCCTCAAACATACCCTTGACCTGTTTAAGTTGGTCACCATCAGCAACAGGGGAACCCAGGTATGGCCGAAGGGATCCATTTTTACCAACCTCGTTAATCAATATCGCTGCCGCTTTGAAAGTGTTGGCGATGCGCCGCTGAGCCAGACTGATATCATTGAATTGTGCAGGCGTGTGTCAGCAGACTTCAAAATCTGTTCTACTGAATTACTGAATATGTGGGGCGATAAGAAGGCGTATTCACTTGCCCAAGGCCAATAGGGTTAGTAATTGGCAATTAATAGTTAGCAATTGACAATTGGCACTGGTAATTAAAGACTAGTCTCTAGTTATCCAAAGACTAGTGCCAATTGTTAATTGTCAATTGCTAATTGTCAATTGTTAGACAATTTTATATTTCAGCTTAGTAAGAAACTGCCGAGCCTTCTCCCGCTGATCTCCCTGAATGATGATCTCACCATCTTTCACAGACCCACCGGTACCACAAAATTGCTTTGCCTTTTTACCGAGTTCTTCAAGGTCTTCAGCCTTTCCAACAAACCCTGTCACGAGTGTCACTGCCTTACCGGCACGTTGCTTTTTATCCAGCATGATCCGGAGTTTCTGTTTCTCAGGCGGCAGGGTATCCTGCTCTTCCTGTGATTCATGCTCAAACTGAAAAGAAGGATCTGTGCTAAACACGAATCCGCTTTTGTCTGCCTTATTCTTCTTGCTCATAATTACCGCATTACCGCATATTCAAATTGCCGCATTAGACCTGAGCTTTCAGGCTCAGGTCCAGGCTTCTTGCCTGATGGATCAGTGCGCCAACAGATACATAGTCTACCCCGGTAGCTGCATACGCCTCAAGATTGTTGAGGTTGATCCCACCGCTGGCTTCTGTTTCAAACTGTCCATTGATCAACTGTAAGGCTTCAGTGATTTTCTCCGGTGTAAAGTTATCCAGCATAATACGAAACACCTTGCCTTTCCCCATCTCCACAACCGTTGCCACATCTTCCAAAGATCTGGTCTCTACTTCTATTTTCAACCCTGGTTTTACTTTTTGTACATAGTCATGCGCAAGATTGATGGCTTTCGCCAGACCGCCGCAATAATCAATATGGTTGTCTTTAAGCATGATCATATCATACAATGCAAACCGATGGTTGATCCCACCGCCAATGCGTACGGCTTCTTTCTCCAGCAATCGGAAATTAGGCGTGGTTTTACGTGTGTCTAAAACACGGGTATGGTATCCTTTCAGCCGGTCCGTGTATTGACGCGTTAACGTAGCGATACCACTCATGCGTTGCATGATATTCAGGACGAGTCGTTCTCCTTTCAGAATGGTATGTATGGTAGCAAATACCTCAAAAGCAATATCGCCCTTCACCATCACATCACCGTCCCTACGATAGATCTTTAGCACAGATCCCGGCTCCAGCATATGAAAAATTTTCTCTGCTACGGCTACGCCAGCAAGAATACCTTCATCCTTTATTTTTAAAATGGCTTTGCCCCTTGCGTCAGGAGCGATGGTACTAAGTGTGGAGTGATCGCCCTCTCCTACATCTTCTGCAATGGCTGCAGCAACAAGTTGTTCTAGTGCCCGGTCAAATGAAAGCATGCACAAAAATAGCTAATAGCTACTAGCTAGTAGCTATTCAAACCGAAGTTCTTGCACCACCCGCTTATCGCCACGGGTTTTTACCAGCACGGTAGTGCGGAACTCACCCCTTGCGGTACTGAGTTTGCCAACATAGTAATCAGCATTATTGCTGTTGGCTTTATGAAGCATAGTAAAATTGCGGACATTGTGTGTGGAGAAGAAATCACGCAACACCAATTCAGCCTGGGTTCTGCTGTAAGAACAACTTTTCTCCGCAACGGTGATCTCCACCAGGCTATCAAAATGACGGGAAATTTTAACGGCATCCCCTTTGCGGATGGCGCCGAAAATCTCATCCACGGTGAGGTCAAATGAGCTGACACCCAGGAAGACGATAGCGAGTAATATGGTTCTTATATACAGAGGCATGAGGTATATTACGACGTATCCTTGCGAAAAATGTGCCAAGTTTTGGCGTAGCTTTACCAGATGAACGGAAAGAAAGTATTGCTGATCATTATGGACGGCTGGGGTCTCGGCCAGGTGCCCTCCAGTGACGCCATTCAACACGCGCAGGTTCCCTTCGTAAAATCACTATCGGAGCAGTATCCACATACTACGCTGGTCACATTTGGTGAAGCAGTAGGTCTTCCGGAAGGCCAGATGG
>JBASZQ010000084.1:0-60684 GCA_049661025.1 Chitinophagaceae bacterium
AGTGCATCATCACCAGCTCTGCACGCTGCCCTCCCTCCACCGGCCTGATCACGGGCCAGTCGCCAAAATCAAATCCACTAACCAACGGCCGGATCATCGCGAGGGTATAATCCTGCATCGTAATCTCCAGCTCCTTGAGCTTGATGTGATCCGCCCTGCTAACCTTTATGCCGTTAAAAAAACACATATTGCAAAATAAAAACCTACAACCTAAACCCTACTCCCTCTAAACCCTCACCCTAAAACTCCCCTACATACTCCTCCTATACTGCCCTCCTACCTCATACAACGCATGCGTGATCTCACCCAACGTACAACACTTCACCGTTTCCATCAGCTCAGCAAAAATATTTCCGTTGCTTACCGCTACCTGCTGGAGTTGCTTTAGCGCCGCGGCCGACTTCCCCGCATTCCTTGCCTTGAAGCGAAGTAGGTTATGGATCTGTTGTTCTTTCTCTTCCGTTGTACTCCTGATCACTTCTCCGGGAACTGTAGTGGGTGATCCGTTCTTATTGAGGAATGTATTCACACCAACAATGGGTAACTCTCCGGAATGCTTCAGACTCTCATAGTGCAGGCTCTCTTCCTGAATCTTATTGCGTTGGTACATTCTTTCCATAGCACCTAACACACCTCCCCGCTCCGTGATCCTGTCGAACTCCGCCATCACTGCTTCTTCCACCAGGTCCGTCAGCTCTTCAATCAGGAAAGATCCTTGGTTAGGGTTCTCGTTTTTCGCCGTACCCAACTCGCGGTTGATGATTAGCTGAATGGCCATCGCTCTACGCACACTTTCTTCTGTTGGTGTGGTGATGGCTTCGTCGTATGCATTTGTATGCAGGGAATTACAGTTATCATAAATCGCATACAAGGCCTGCAACGTAGTACGGATATCATTGAAATCAATCTCTTGCGCATGCAAACTCCTGCCCGATGTCTGGATATGATACTTCAACATCTGGCTGCGCTTATTGGCTTTGTATTTTATTTTCATCGCCTTGGCCCAGATCCTTCGCGCAACCCTGCCGATCACACTGTACTCGGGATCCATCCCATTGCTAAAGAAGAAGCTGAGGTTAGGCGCAAAATCATCGATATTCATTCCCCTGCTCAAGTAGTACTCCACATAGGTAAAACCGTTTGAAAGTGTAAACGCCAGTTGCGTGATGGGATTTGCACCAGCTTCTGCAATATGGTAACCTGAGATGGATACACTGTAAAAATTTCTTACCTGCTGCTCAATAAAATATTGCTGCACATCACCCATCATCTTTAAGGCAAACTCAGTACTGAATATGCAGGTGTTCTGTGCCTGGTCTTCTTTCAGGATATCCGCTTGCACCGTTCCCCTTGCGTTGGCGAGCGCCTCAGCTCGGATCTGTTGGTATACTTCCGATGGCAGTACCTGGTCACCAGACACACCCAACAGCGCCAGACCCAATCCGGTATTTCCCTGCGGTAACTCACCATGATAGATGGGTTGATCACCACCCCCATAGATCGCCCCAATTCGCTTACGCACTTCATCCCAGAGTCCTTGTGCCGTAATATACTTTTCGCATTGCTGGTCAATAGCAGCGTTCATGAAAAAGGCGAGGATCATCGGGGCCGGACCGTTGATGGTCATGCTCACACTGGTTCTGGGATCACAAAGATCAAAGCCACTATACAATTTCTTGGCGTCATCCACTGTTGCTATGCTCACGCCGCTGTTACCCACCTTTCCATAAATATCCGGACGATGATCAGGATCCTCACCGTAAAGGGTAACCGAATCAAATGCAGTAGACAAACGTTTTGCCGGTTGATCCAGCGCCACATAGTGAAAACGCTTGTTGGTTCTCTCTGGTCCGCCTTCGCCTGCAAACATCCTCGTTGGATCTTCGCCTTCCCGCTTCAACGGAAACACACCGGCGGTGAATGGAAAATGTCCGGGTGCATTTTCCTGCGCTTCCCAGGTGAGAATATCTCCCCAATCCCGATACTTCGGAAGAATCACTTTTGGAATTCTTGTACCGGATAATGTGGTGCTGAACATGGGCTGGCGGATGATCTTATCCCGCACTTTGTATTCATAATGATCTTGTGTATATGCATCCAGCTTGGCATTCCACCCTTCCAGTAATTTCCGGTTCACCGCCATCAGTTGCTCCTGCAATTCATCGATCTTCTTTTGCAATTCCACCTTCAAACTTCCACCTTCCAACTGTTTCAAAGCTCCTGTAAGTTGATACAACGAAGACGCGATATCCGCTTGCTCCTTTACTTCCTCATTATACACCCTCACCGTTTCGGAAATCTCACTCAAATATCTAACCCTTGATGGTGGTATGATAAGTGATTTGGACGATGTGTTCGCTGTAGGTGGATGCAGTTCATCCATCAATGCCACACCGGTTTTTTCAAAGATGATATGCATCAAGTGTGCAAACAGGTTGTTCACTCCGGCATCATTGAATTGGGAAGCGATGGTCCCCATCACAGGTAACTCATCATCCTTCGCCATCCATTTCCCATGATTACGTTTGTATTGCTTGCGTACATCCGCCAATGCATCCAGGGCACCGGCTTTATCAAACTTGTTGATGGCAATGAGATCAGCATAATCAAGCATGTTGATCTTTTCCAACTGCGATGCCGCACCATACTCAGGCGTCATCACATAGAGCGACACATCGCTATAATCTAAAATGGACGCATCACTTTGTCCAACACCTGCACTTTCCAAAATGATCAGATCAAACTGTTCAGCTTTACATATATCAATGGCTTCCTGCACATGCGTACTCAGTGCTTTGTCGCTCTCCCGTGTTGCCAGGCTTCTCATATAGGCCCTGGGGTGATGGATCGCATTCATCCGTATCCTGTCGCCCAGTAAAGCACCACCGGTTTTTTTCTTAGACGGATCAACAGAAATCACCGCGATCGTTTTATCTGTGGTATGCTGCAGGAAACGCCTGACCACTTCATCGGTTACAGAAGATTTTCCTGCACCACCGGTACCGGTAATACCCAGTACAGGAATAAGTTTTGAGGGTGAGGAAACAGGGGTAGGCACACCGTTCTCTGCATTGGTGATACGCCGCGCAATGCGTCGGACGTCTTTCACTTCCGGAAAGCTCATCGGCGTACTGTATTCACCTGATCCGTTTAAAGATTGATCGCATTGTTTCAGTACATCCTCGATCATGCCTTCCAGGCCCATCGTTCTTCCGTCATCAGGGGAATAAATTTTGGTGATCCCGTACTGATGTAACTCATCAATCTCAGTAGGGAGGATGGTGCCACCACCACCGCCGAAGATCTTGATATGTCCGCAGCCATTCTGTTCCAACAAGTCCTTCATGTATTTGAAAAACTCCACATGTCCACCCTGGTAAGATGTAATGGCGATGCCCTGTACGTCTTCCTCAATGGCACACTCTACAATCTCGGCAACGGAACGATTATGACCCAGGTGGATGATCTCTGCACCCTTGCTCTGCATGATCCGGCGCATGATATTGATGGCTGCGTCATGGCCGTCAAACAAACTGGCAGCGGTAACGATCCTGACTTTATTGGAGGGAGAATATGACATACTAACAATTGTTAGCCCAAAGATAAACAAACTATCCGCTCCCCTTCCACCCTTCTGCTATCGCCTCAAGTTCAGCGGATCCACGGCAACGCCGAAGCTGAAATACCCCGCCCGTGTATAGTAATCACCACTGGGTGCCGTGAATGAACCCTGGATCTCAAACCTTAGTCCGGGCATGGATGCCGGACCAAAGCGCAGGATCGCATAGGGCTCCACCATGGACATCTCACCAAGGCCGCTGAGACGGTATGCCTGCTGTTCAGCTGGGGTATAGTTGGTATTAACCTGCCCAAAATTGGCCCATTGCACCCGAACACCCATCCCAAACTCCACCGGACCATTGCCGGTATAGATGCCGGGTTGCAGAAACAACCTGATGTTCTTATTGGCATAATCCCTGCTCAACCCCAATGAATCAAAGGTGCCCACATCGGTAAACCGGTTGCTCGTTTGCCCAAAACCCCCATCTATGTGAAAGAAACTATGGCTTCGCATATCGATGGGTAGAAAAAAGGAACCTCCAAGTTCCCAGCCGCTGCGTCTATAACTGACCTCCGAAGTGAATACATCTATATTGACAGACTCTATTTGATCCCTTTCTTTTCTGGAATAATATGCCGCGGTTGCTGCAAAATTCCGGGTAATAGCATATGCTCCCTGAAGATCAAAACCACGATTGTAATTGCTTCCGTTGGTTGCTGAGCTTCGGCTGGGGCCTGTTGTTAAAGCAGCGGAAGCCCGCGACTGCCCCTTATCGTTGAAAAAATGCAGGTTCCGTGCATTCTGGCTGTATACATACCTGGGCTGGTTACAAGAGCAACAGATCATCAATCCCAAAAAAGCGGCTAGCAACAATCTTGTCATCATTTCAATGTAACGGTTTTGATCGGCTTATATCTATCATGACACAAATCTGAGGGATTCTGTAATTTGTATCGATAGAAATAATTATGAAGAAGATATTCCTGATGATCAGCGGTTTGGCATTCATGGCTTTGCTCAAGGCACAGCCCACTCCTGACCAGTTGTTTGGCGACTTGTTTGTGGACGTACAGATGCAAAAAGTATTTCCCGATGGGAAAACATTTGTGGATTGCATTCCCAAAAGAGAACCCAAGGCGATTGTTTCAGACTACAAGAAAGCGAAAACTACGCCCGGATTTTCTTTGGAAAAATTTGTCAAAGACAATTTCGATATTCCTGTGGCTCCACAACTGAACTATGTACAACAGGAAAAAGACGTAACGGCTCATATCAAAAATCTCTGGACCGTGCTGAAGCGTGAACCAGATGTCAAAAAAGAAGGAAGTTCATTGTTGCCCCTTCCGCATCCTTACATTGTTCCCGGAGGCAGATTCAGGGAAGTATATTATTGGGATTCTTATTTTACTATGCTGGGTCTAAAAGAAAGCGGGGAGATAGAGACCATCCATCAGATGGTGAAAAATTTCGCTTACCTGATCAATACGTACGGACATATTCCCAATGGAAATCGCACCTACTGCCTCACCCGTTCGCAGCCACCATTCTTTGCTATGATGGTGCAATTGCTTGCCGATATAAAAGGGAAAGAGATCTATGCAGAATTTCTCCCGGCCATGGAAAAAGAATACCAATATTGGATGGAGGGTTCTGAGAAATTGAAGCCTGGCGCGGTCAACAAAAGGGTAGTGAAACTGGATGATGGCGCTATCCTGAATAGATATTGGGACGATGCCACCATACCCCGGCAGGAGAGTTACCGCGAAGATGTAGAAACAGCAGAGAAGGCGGCCAAAGCCTTTCTTGCAACAGCCACCTTTAAAAATGCCAACCAGGCGGAGAAAGCAGCAGATGCAAAAAAAATAGAGATCTATCAGCACCTGCGGGCAGGTGCGGCCAGCGGCTGGGACTTCTCTTCCCGTTGGTTCAGGGACCCTAATGATATCTCCACTATTGAAACGGCATTCTATGCACCTGTAGACCTGAACTGCCTGCTGTATGAAATGGAAAGCATCATCAGGCTTGCTTACGTACAGAAGCAGGCCAAAACGCCAACGGAGATCGCAGACAAGAGTGCAATGGCCGCGAAATATGAAAGCCTCGCCAAAGCGCGCAAAAAAGCGATTGAGCAATATTGCTGGAATGAAAGCAAAGGGATGTATGCCGATTATCATTTCATCAGCAAGAAAGTATCTGATGCCATTACCCTTGCCGGGATGTATCCATTGTTCCTGAAGATCAGCGACAAACAAAGGGCTGCAAGGCAGGTGGAGGTCGTGAATAAAGAACTGCTGAAAGACGGCGGATTTTCAACCACTACCTTCAACACAAAACAACAATGGGATGCGCCTAATGGCTGGGCTCCACTCCAGTGGGTGAGCATCAGGGCTTTACAGAATTATTATTTTGCCGATGAAGCCAAGCAAGCAGCGCTTAAATGGCTGAAACTCAATAAGGATGTATATGGCAGAACAGGAAAACTAATGGAGAAGTACAACGTATTCAACACACAGTTGGACGCAGGAGGAGGAGAATACCCTTCGCAGGATGGATTTGGCTGGACCAATGGCGTTTTTCTCGCCTTGAGCCAATATGTTGAGCAGTAAGCAGTTTGATGTATCGAAAAAAAAGGTCGATTCATCGACGATAATCTGCCAATGGTCTAAATGGCTTTGTACCAATCAAAAAGGTGTTGCATCTTTGTCTTGTCATTGCAACGATACCTGATGAAAACCGGAATCCAAGAATCCTGAAATCCAGAAATCCTGAAGAGCCTACCGAATCCAATCCCTTGAAAAAAGCTCTGATCGAAGACATTTATCCAATCTTTTGAATGCTGAACGTCTAACCATCCTGAAAGCCACCAACTGTACAATCCAATCCTGTTAAAGCCGAAGTCCAAACTATCCAAAAAATCCAAGCATCCCTTGAAGCCAATGAAATCCTATCTATTGAAGACCAATTAAAATTCGTTAGCCCCATTGAAAACCGAAAGGATACAATTTTGCACACGCAGGCTAACATAATTAAAAAGAGACGGCATTGAGCCGTCTCTTTTTGCTATTAGCTAGTAGCGAATAGCTATTGGCTGGCATCATAAAATTTCAACTAATCGAAGCTTTATGATCGTTCATCGACAGTTATCGTTCAGTTATCTAAATCATCTGAAAACAAGCGAATTAGTGATCATCTTTGTATTGTTAATGCATGACAACAACGATCCGATCCTTTAGAAAGATAAACCCTCAATAATCCATCCATCCCAAATCTAAACCTGGAATCCAACCTTAGAAAAACACCCGATCCTAAACCATTGAGAAACTTATCCAGATCCTGAGAAAGAAACCCCAAACCTATTTAAAACCGTATCCAACCCATGAGGAAACCAAGTTAGCCAGACCAGTTAAACACCGGAAAAAATTTGAGAAAGTACAGGCTAACGATATGTAAAGACCGTCTCGATGTTGAGACGGTCTTTTTTGTAGGTTGGTGGTTGCAGCACCGATGTGCAACCTCCAACCTACAACCTCCCACCTACAGTTTTACGCCCAGGGTCATATAAACATTCCTTCCATCAGAAGGCCAGATGCCTGGATCAGGATAGAAAGTGGGTCTTTTAGTAAAGTATTGTACATCCGTAAGGTTATTCATTCCCATCCGAAGTTTGATATTAGGATGAATCTGTGCTGACACATCAAGATCCCAAAGTCCATAAGACGGCACCAGTCCCCGTGAACCATTGGCAACCGGTGTAACGGTATTTAATGGATCTGAATAGGTTTCACTGACGTAACTATACTGCAAAGAAAGATTGATCATCCTGTAGCCTGCACGAATACCATTGCGTGAAGTAAAAACCGGTGCTGACTCCAAACGGTTTCCCGAGACATCAACATTTTTTCCAGCACTCATAAACACCGCATCTGTATACCGCGCATTCATCCATGCTGTTGACGTAAACACATTCAATGAAAAATTCCGCACCTTCCTTAGCATCGCCAACTCAAGAAATATCTCCAAACCATCGGTTGCGGAATTGCCGGTATTGGTCCGATAGTTATAGCTCTGTCCTGCTGCATCTTCCATCACGAGGGCTCCCATTCGCTTGAGATAAATCAAATGAAAATAAGAGATATCGTAGCTCAGCCGGTCTCTCCATCTGCCAGACACGCCGAGTTCTGCATTGTACCCTCTCGCATCTTTCAGATCAGGATTGATTACCTCCAATGCATTCGTAGGAATGACATCCTTAAAGATCACCGGACGATAGGCCTGGCTGATGCCGCCGTATATTTTACAGATCTTACCGAAGCGATATTGTGCATTGATCCCAAACAATGGAAACTGGTGGCGGATAGTCAAAGGAATTTTTGATGAGTCGTAGTACCCGATCTGTCCACGCATATCCGTTGCTCCAGATTCCCAGCGGAAACCGGGCGAAACGGAAAAGTTTTCATTCAGGTAAATCATATTCTCTGCAAAAACAGCAATGTTGTTGGTGTAAAAATGAAGGTCCCTGCCCCATACCGGATTAACCAGCGTGAGATCATAATCTGAACCGGCTGTGCCTTTTCCCTGCTGGCGACGATTCAGGTCATTGTGCATCACTTGCACACCACCCGCAATGATTGATCGCTTACCAGCTACGGTGTAAGTATGTTTGATTCGTATCTCACCGGTGAGGCTATTGAACCTGTCAATATCCACCTGTCTGTTTTTGTATTGACCTGTTGCGGGATTGATGGTATCCTTTGCGTCGGAAAAGCCAATGAACTGCACACTATTTCTGGTGCCAAAGACCCCCGACACTGTTGCCTGAATAAAAGTTTGCTCCCCAAATTTCCATTCCGCCGTCAGCGAAGGCAAATAAATATCCGGGCTGTACCAGTTCCTGTTTCTCGAAGCCATGCGCGGATTGGCACGAAACATACTGTCGTTTAAAGGACCAGGTAATTGATATACATATTTGGAATGCCCAAACTCCGCCCTGATGACCAATGACGGGTTAACCTGATAAGCCAGTGATAAGAATTGACCATCTGCATCAGAAGCTGCATTGTCCCGGTATCCTTTGGAAACGCGTTTGCTGAAATAGCCATAATATGTCAGTTTGCCGATACGCCCACTTGCAGCATTGTAGGTACTGAGAAGGCCATATGAGCCAATGGTATTGATGCTTTCAAATCCAAATGGTCTCGTAGTATCTGCTTTTTTACTTACATAGTTCAACATCCCACCAAACTGCGCGCCATATTGCAGCGATGCCGTTCCCCTTACCAATTCAACGGACTGGACAGATTCCATGGGTGGGTTGAAGTGGCTCGCGGGATAGCCGTACATATCAGAATTGGTGATCACACCATTGTAGCGAATATTATACTCCCAGCTTCGGTGTGCGTCAAGACTGCGAGTTGCGATATTGACCTGGTTACCTGATCCATCCATATCGTACACAAATACACCCGGAACTTTTGCAAACAACTGCCTGCCTGTTTTCAAGGTAATGTTTGCTTCAATCTGCTGAACCGCGATGACTTCCGTTTTCTTTCCGCCCATTAAATATGTGCCGCTTACATCCGGCAGTCGTTGCACACCGCCCAGCGGATCTGCTTTTGCGGTGAGTTCTACTTCGGCCAGTTTTCCATGAAGGTGTTGTAAAACAACTGGAATATCTGCTACCACTTCCGTTTTGTTTAGGGTAAGGTATTGCGTTTGAAATCCGGTGTAGCTAATCTCAAGGATAACAACCGTTGCATCTGGCTTGCGAAGGGAGAATCGGCCATCTTTGTTGGTAATGGTTCCTTTGCCACTTCCACTGATTACCACAGAAGCTCCTGCAAGTGCTTTACCACTGCTGTCTGTGACAAAGCCCTTGATCATTGATCTATTATCCTGCGCTGCAAGGCAACCACACCAGACCACTGCCATGACCAGCATGATTGCCTTTGCAACAGGAATTCGTTTATTCTGCTCCATCTGTTCTTGCACGTTGAATCGCAAATCCGCCTATGTTATTTCCTACAGTTATACCAACTTCACAATCACTGCGATAATGCAATGCGCCAAGGATCCTTGATACAGATGCCTCTCTGGCCATGTCTGCATAGGCTTGTGCACGGGAAGGAATGATATGTCCGAGAATGGTTGCAGCCGCACCACTAAACGTAGAGTGACCAGATATATATGCAGGGAAATTAGGTATACCCGTACTGCTTTTGATCTTCGGGTCCAATTGTGAAGGGCGTGGGTTGAAATAAAAATACTTCGTATCCCAGCACACAATCGCCGCATCCATCAATGCAATATTGAGTAGGGCCATATTCCTTGCCCAGCGTACTTCACTGAAATTCTCTTTGATAAAATCGTCTGCAGCAATGGCGTTCCAATGGCCGGGTGGTGTATAGGTACCCACCCCATCGGCCCAGAAATGTACAATGGCCATATCCTTCCTGCTGGCATTCTTAACCACCTGATACACTTCTTCCGTTTCTTCCCGCATTTTTGGACTGGCCGTTGAAGGTGGTGGACCGGGACGCAAGGAAACCAGCGTTGAAGAGTCTAATAAAAGGGATCTTACTTTACCAAACAAGGGAAGCATGGGAGGCCTGGCTGGCGCCTCAAGACTATACCAGGGCACTTCGCCTTTCGCGATGGCATCGGTCTCAAACTGTTTCCATATGGCTGGTGTACCAGCTGCGGCGCCTGCGCGATCTGTACGCGCACGATTAATAAATTTTCTGGCAACAGTTTTTCCCAGCGTCTCACCTGCTTCCACATCACTGCGAACATTGGCACCCGTAAGCAGTCTTGCCTTCTTATGTTCTTCCGCGCGTTGGCGGATATAATCCTGGTCGCCAGGGAACAGCAGGCTTAACATTTCCACTGCTGCGCCTGCAACAACACCATCTTCAGAAGGATAGGCGGGTAAACTGTTTTTAGCTACAGTTACTTTCAATGTTGTATCCACTACATAAGGTGCCACTCTCTTATACTGATCCTTATAGTAATAGCCTGCTACCAGGGCATCGTACTGTGCAGTTGCAGCATACGCATATGCTCTCGCTGCATAAGGAGGATTGGCAAAAGGAAAAAGCGGGTATGCGAGGGGGTTATTTGCATCCGGGAAAGGATAGGTTCCATCCGGATTCTGGTAGGGTGCGAGGTTATATTTGGCAACCAGCTCCCGCATGATCTCGTTCCAGCGCAATACAGCCCCGGCACTCCAATACTCTACCAGTGCCTCATCAGATTTGGTCATATTAGCCTGCATAGCCTTCACTTCATTGATCTGTAGCCGATAATCTGGCGAGCTCACGGGAATTGGCGCCGCAACAGGAAATTCGGTTGGCCCTGTTAAAAGGATCGGCTTCCATGTACCCGCATTGGCATCCAGACTTGCCGGATCCAAAGAAGCAACCCCATCGGTCCTGTTTTCGATGTCTTTAGAACAGGATGCTACCATAAACAATGCGATGGCTCCTGAAACATATATGTGTTGTAAAATCTTTTTCATTGTTGTGTAGTTGAGATCAGGATTTCGACTTTTGTTTCCGCACATAGAATGCGTAAAAAATACCACCACTGATGGCCGTTGATTGTCCAACATTTCTTCCCGCAATCGTAAAATTAGCCTGTCCAATAAATGCCAGATTGGTATAAGATTTCAGCGTATACTTTGCATAAACGCCAGCTGTTGTTGCATTCATCCTATTGGAAGGGAATGGCATATTATTGCGCGTAATGTCAAAACCACCCAGTGTGGTCATATTGGTCAGGATCGCCTCTGTGATCAAGTAACGTCCACGATAACCAGCCCTAAGTTGAAACTGTGCCTGGTCAGGCATTTTCACTTCATCGGTTAATCGCAACTGCGTGTCATAGTAACTGTTTCTGTCGATAGTTACATTACTCCTGCGCACATAAGCTGCTGAACCAGTAACCGTAAAACGATTGAGGTTATAGTCAATCATTCCTCGCAGGGTAGCATTGGTTGATCCCAATCCGATGGTTAGTGGGAGATAATCAATCACGTAGTTCGACAAAGGCGTAGATAAGCCACCAAGCACATAGGCAGCCAACTTACCTTTACCCACAGATGAATTGATAGCCCTCCATTTTACAAATGCAGAAACATCCTGGACACCAGTTTGGCCGTTCAATGTTCCGGCAGAGGCTTTGGTCCATACATAGGGTGCTGCCACCATTACATTGAGGTTATTGGAGATGCCATAGTTTGCACCGATCATAACAGACTGACTGGTGACGGTGCCCAGGTTCAGGTTATCCCGCTTCAGCGTTCCTTCCCAGTAGTTTTTCCACGATGAATGCGTATACATCGGTCCGATGCACAATTGGTTTTTATTCATCATAATGGCATCCCATTCTGTTTGCGCTTTCAGGATTCCGAAAGACGCGCACAATATGACTACCATCATGATCTTCTTGATTGTCATGATGACTGAGGTTTGAGTTTTTAAGTTGACGACGATGGCTAGTTCTTCCGCATCCTGATGCGGCTCACCACCATCTCTCCCACCTTTGTGCCCAGCAAGTTTCCTTCTTCCAGGTCAAAGCGATAATGTATACCGCCATAGAGCCTGGAGATGCTGGCTTCCAATGCAGCTTCCTTGAAGCTCTTGATCTCTCTGCTGGCAATACCGAATTCCATCGATGAAGTATCGGTAAAAGACACTTTGCCAAAATAAGAGGTCATCACTTCTGCCGCAGCATTAGAGATGGTTGAATGCCCACTCACATAAGAGGGAAATGGTGGTGTTTGTATGTAAGGCTGCCAGTTGGGATCAACGAGTTGGTTGATCACCGTCTCTGGCCTGATGTAGTTGCTTCTGTATTTTTCATCCCAGCACGCAATGAAACCATCAAACAGGGCTATGGATGTTTGCGCATAGGCTGCAATGGTAGTGTGCAAATCTGCACCTGCCTTCTGCGCACCTATACCAACAATGTTCATCCAATGACCTGCCGGAGAGAATTTCTTAGTCGCAAACATCACGTGTCCGGTAACGTTCATCTTAAACGGATTGTCGTCCCAGAAATCTGCTATGTGCTTTTGCTCTTCCGTAAGGCTGTCCCCCATGTTCTTCACTTCCATCAACGCTTTGTAATACACACTGTTCTTATTCTTCACATCGTACACCGGCGGCCGCTTGCACATCACTGCTGATGCTGAATCCAGCACCATCGGCCGGATGGTCATCCAGTGTGGCTCCAGTCCTGTGGTATACGTGGGAGGTGTGGGAACCCATCTGCCAGGCGTTTCACTCACTTCATATCTTGAAGCACCGCGGGTCTGGCTGTAATTGTCCCCTTTGCTCCAAGTGATAATGGCTTGTGCAATGGTATCGGCGAAAACCCTGGTATTGTTAAGCATGTTCCCAGAGATTCCCATGCTGTCTGCTTCATGAACCAGTTTGTTATAGTGCGTCATCATGCTGCCTTCGGGGAAAGTAACGGCATTGCCAACCTTCACGAATGCCAGCAGGGATGCAAGGTTATAATCGATCGGTGTACCCTCCGGAAGCCTGGGCATCTTGGGCATATGGCGGATCTGGCCGGCGAGAGACTGCCATTTCTCGTCTCCAGCAACCATACACTCGTATGCGGCAATGTTGGCGTACACATAATTGCGCGCAGCAATCATAGGCGCAAAATTATTTTCCAGAACGATGTTATTCAACTCCTTCACCGTCTTACTAAAGGTGAGGGCATCATTGGTGAAGGTGGTATATCCCGATCCATTATTCCTGCAACCAAGAGCTGCAAGGACAACTACAAACAAAAACTTTTTCATGATATATATTCAAACATGGACAGATCCCGCGGAAACGAAGACCAAGCTTCATTTCAACTGAAACAATAAAAGTAAATTGACCGAGGGATGAAAAATACTGCCGTTCAGGCGCGTGGTGGCTGGAAAGGTTTGTCTGCAAAAACGGACAAAGGAATAGTGCTGTGTGTCACTATGAACCCGCTTCTTTCAACGGCAGGACACGAGAAGGCGATCTCGTAGCGATTGTCCTGGTATTCAGAAGTGATTGTCTTGATAACAGCCGGTTTAACAGGCTGTGGTGCATTCTTCTGCTCTGTTGAAATATCATTTACCAGTGAAAAGAACTGCTCTTTTGCACTGTTGAGTTTCATCTTACTGTGGTTCGGAATACACATAAGGATCAGCGTATCGTTATACACTTTACGCTTCACATAACTATAGTGAACTCCATCGATCTCAATCTCCCCATCATACCTTTCAAAATCTGCCCAGTTGGTCTGGTAAGGCATCGGAAGGGGAACCTTCATCTCGATCAACTGTGCATCATCGTATTTTTCATCATCCAGTTGTTGCACAAATGCAGCCGTGGCACGCGTCTCCATGACATCAAACAATAAGCGGTACCCGCCCATGTTGAAGGCATGAATAACTAACAGTAATATCGTAATGACGATTCTCAAGTATCTGTAATAGCTATTAGCAAATAGCTAATAGCTAGTTTTGGCAATAATAGTGAAAAATCTACAACCTCCAACCTACCGCTGCAACCTGATGGTAAGGCTTTTCCACTTCGCCGGCAAATTCTGCTTCCCCTGCTTCAACCCTTTCTCCGTGATTTCCAACCCTCCGAAGCCCATCAGTACACTCTGGATGATACCCCCGGCGCCCGTAGCAAAATATGGATTTGTACCGCCCTTCGTCTCGGCAATCACCCTGAACGGCGGAAGCAGGTTCGGTATGTAAGAGTCCCTGAACCACTTATACGCTGCTTCACCATCACCTATCCTGGCATATAATAAGGTGAACACAGCCTGCGTCATAGCGGGCGTACCTTCGTCCGGCACCCTCTTGCTGTAGTACTCCAGATCAGCCCGGATGGCCTTTGGATCTGTGACTTCTTTCAGGGGATATGATAAAAGATTTACATCGGCCTGTTTAATGCCTTCGCCATTGTAAGTGGCATGTTCCCGGGTAACGCCATCGGGGAACTTCAGGATCGGAATATTCTTGGCCACGTTTATCCAATCCGGATCCGCCTTGAGCTTCAGGATGGTCGCAGCCTTTGTAGCAAACTCCAGGTTGGCTCTTGCCGCCGCATTGGTGAAAGCGTTGTTGTCTACGTTCTCTGCCCATTCATCAGCAGCTACAACATTCTTGATGTCATAATGTCCCGGTCCGTTTCTTTCAACACGAGACGCCCAAAAATCTGCCGTGGCCTGAAGGATGGGCCAACCCCTGTCACGAAGCCAGGCCGTGTCTTGTGTAACACAATAATAATTCCATGCCGCAATGGCTACGCATCCTGTAATATGATGTTCAAAGGGGCCGCTCAACGCCCAAACCGGTGTTTCCTCTACGCCCGTTGCGGCACTCTCCCAGGGAAACATCGCTCCGCGATATCCTTTGGAAAAAGCATTTCGCTTTGCTGCTTCAAGTCGCTGGTATCGGTATTCCATCATCGACTTCGCCATCTTCGGTTGCATCACCAACAACGCGGGATACATCCACAACTCCGTATCCCAGAATACGTGACCGTTGTATCCCAGTCCGCTGAGGCCCATTGGTGACGGACTCATGGCTGTGCCTTCGCGGGAAAATGAATACAAATGGTATAGCATGCTGCGCACGTCTTTCTGGCTCTCAGGATCCCCATCGATCTCAATATCACTTGTCCATAATTCTGCCCATGCTTTCTCATGAAACTGTAACAACCTTTCCCTTCCTTCCAGTTTGGCGAAGATGGTCATCCGCTCCGCTTCATTGAGCGGATCATCATGATGTGCAGAAGTAATGGATGAACCCGCAATGGAAAACCGATACGTTTCTCCGGCTTTCAGCTTACGCGAAAACTTCATCAGGTGCATATTATTATCCCACATCTCATGGATCACCCGGGGCTCTTCGCCATGTTTTTCCGGAAACAAAAATGTATTGGATGCGCACATGGTGAGTTTACCGGTTGGACTTTTTGCTGTTGAGGTCAAGAGACTGATCACCACATGCGGCCTGTCGATCTCATTATAATAATTCTCAACATCCCGAAGTGCATCAGGTGCTTCCATCACGGAAGCCCCACCCATGGTAAGGTCCTTCTTTGCTTTCACGGTAACATCCATCAACACAGTAAAAGGAAGATGACGAAGGGCATAGTACGTATACTCAACAGTTGCTTTATCGCCCATATCAAAGCTTGCACGGAATGCACCGCTGCGCATATTCAGTTCTTGTGTGAATTGTTGCACACTGTTGGCATCCACACGTTTCCCATCAATGTCCAGGGTCATGTTGAGCAGGTTGAAGCTTCGTAAAAAATTACTCACTCTTCCCCGCCCATAGGTATCATACGCACCGGCCAGTACTACATCTTTCACTTTGAAAGGTTCCGGTGCAGACACAATGCCGATCATTCCATTGGCAACAGTAATGCCATAGTACTTAGAAGGATCCGGCTTCCCGGCCCTAATTACCCATTCATCCTGTGCGTAAATCGAAAATGACAGCACAAGGAGGCAAGCAACAACAACAGTTCTACGCATAAGTAAAGGTTGACAATAGCTATTAGCTAATAGCTACTAGCTAATATAGGCAATCATGGATATCTCCACGTTCACACCTTTCGGAAGACCTTTCACCGCTACTGTTTCTCTTGCAGGAAATTTTCCGGAGAAATACTTTCCATAGATCTCATTGACGGTTGTAAAAAGCGCCATATCGGTCAGGAATATCATAGTCTTCACCACATGATCAAAGCTAATGCCTGCCTCCTGTAGAATGGCGTCAAGGTTTTTCATGACCTGCTCTGTTTCTTCTGCCGGTGTCTTAGCTTCAATATCGTTGCTCACCGGATTGATGGCCACTTGTCCCGAAATAAATAGAAGGTTCCCTGCTTTAACCGCCTGGCTGTATGGACCAATGGGCGCGGGTGCTCCGCTCGTCTGAATGATTGCCTTACTCATAAGAAATTTTGATGGCTATAAAATTGCGCTGATTATTGCAGTTTGCCAACCTAATTTTGTACCATTACGAACCATGAGAATTTGTGTATTGTGTGACGATGAGGCTTGGAAATCACTATTTGTGGGCCAGGCGATAACATTGCTGGATGCAGATCAGGCAATTGATGTGTTGCCCGATGACGTGTTGTTTGATCTGCGGGATGAAGCCTGGGACCTGAAGCGCTATCAAGAATACAGCGGGCCTGTTTTTCTTGCTGCCGTTGTGGGCACAAGAACGCAACACAACGCACCTGCTAATCTGATCAGGATCAATGCATGGCCGGGCATGCTTACCCGCCCGGCTGTTGAAGCGGTAGGTGATCTATCTATCCGCCCGGCAGCCGAAGCTGTAATGTTAAGCATCGGAAAAACCGTTGCATGGGTTGATGATCTGGTAGGGATGGTTTCACCAAGAGTGATCACGATGATCATCAATGAAGCAGGATTTGCCTGGGAAGAGGGGGTCAGCCAAAAAGCATCCATAGATGTGGCTATGAAACTCGGCACCAATTATCCGCTCGGTCCATTTGAGTGGGGAACGATGATCGGGTGGCATAGGCTGAAACAACTGCAAAAGGCACTGGCCAATGAAGCTGGTCTTTATCAACCCTCCCAAACACTTACCTCCTGATGAGTGGACTTCAATTGCATATCAATACCGCGCTTGACAAAGCATATATAGCGGTTTCTCAGGATGGCCAGATCCTTGGCTATATGGAGAACCTGCAACAAAAAGAACATGCGTCTTTTCTGCAACCTAGTATTAGGGATATATTGCTTTCCCTGAACAAGAAAGTCCGGGAATTATCATCTATTTCAGTTGTATATGGTCCGGGATCATACACGGGTTTAAGGGTTGGGCTGGCGGCCGCCAAAGGCATTTGCTATGCATGCCAGATTCCTCTGATATGCATTTCAACGTTGGAATGGCTTGCCGTTCCTCACTTAAATAAAGGTTTCGATTGTATTATTCCCATGATTGATGCGAGGAGGATGGAAGTGTTTATAGCGGCTTTTAACAATTCCTTGCAACCTTTGTTATCCCCCTGCGCTTTGGTATTGGACGATAATAGTTTTAGCGATATCCTACCTGAAAAGAAGACTATGTTCACGGGAAATGGTGCTTTCAAAGTTTCACAACATATTAGAGATCAATACGATTGTGAATGCACACCGGTTGGTTCCGGAGCAGAGGAGCAGGCTCTACTGGCAAAAATGATGTTTGAACAACGATTATTTGCTGACCTCGTCTACGCTGAGCCCTACTATTTGAAAGCATTCTTTACCACAGCCAACATATGAAATAATAGCTGTATCCGTTTAATTGATGATCGTGTTCAACCAGTTTACCGTATAATGGGCGGATGCTTTATAATTTCGTATTGTTATCTTTAATCATAACCAAGTTATATTATCACCTTTCATCCTATGTCCAAGGTAAACTCCATTAACATCGATTACCTGAATGTCAAGAAAGCATCACTCGTGCTGCGCGCGCTTAACCATAAGTTGCGCCAGCAAATGGTCAAAATGCTGGACGAAAAACAGCGCATGACCGTTACGGAAATCTATGTTGCATTAAGACTTGAGCAATCAGTTGCCTCTCAACACCTTGCCATCCTGAGAAGGGCCGGCATCGTTAAAACGGAGCGCGACGGAAAGTTCATTTATTACCATGTCAACTATGACCGTCTTGATCAGATCAACCATCTGATCAGTGAATTACTTGGCTAAAGCTCTGTTCATCAAGTGGAAGAGGCCGCCCAGTCGGGCGGCTTCTTCATTTCATCCCTTTTGTATCTTTGCACCATGTTTATACAACAGCTTTACACAGGATGTCTGAGCGAAGCGGCCTATTATATTGAAAGCAACGGAGAGGCTGCCGTCATTGACCCCATCAGAGACATCGATGAATATATGACCCTCCTTTCCAGCCGCGGCGCTACCCTGAAATATATTTTTGAGACCCATTTCCATGCTGACTTTGTCAGTGGCCACCTGGAACTTTCAAAGGCCACAGGAGCACCCATCGTGTTTGGCCCGGAAACGGAAACCAGCTACCCGGTAACCATTGCCCGTGATGGACAGGTATTTTCTATTGGCGCCTGCACCCTTAAAGTTCTCCATACGCCAGGGCATACCCTGGAATCCTGCTGCTACCTGCTGCAGAAAGAAAATGGCGAGCCCCATGCCGTCTTTACGGGTGATACCTTATTTGTGGGCGATGTGGGCCGCCCAGACCTGAGTTCTGGCAACCTGAACTCCGATGAACTGGCCGCACTACTCTATCAGTCGTTGGAAGAAAAGATCAAAACACTTCCTGACGATGTCATCGTTTACCCCGCCCATGGTCCTGGAAGCGCCTGCGGGAAAAACATCGGCCCAAAAACGGAAAGCACCATCGGTGAAGAAAAAGCAGAAAACTATGCCCTGAAGGCAGATAATAAAGAAGCATTCATCAAAGCAGTTACAGAAGGGCTATTGGCACCTCCGGACTATTTCATGCTCAATGCAAAGATCAATAAGGAAGGCTATGAGCAACTGCATGCCATCCGCGAGAAAGGCCTTACCCCCATTACCGCCGAAGAATTGCATACATGGATAGAGTCCGATCGCAAGCTCGTTATGCTGGATACCAGGCCGGCAAACCAGTTTGAAGAGGGATTTGTCCCTGGCGCTATTTTCATTGGCCTGGAAGGACGGTTTGCAGAGTGGGCAGGCTCTCTGCTGCCATATGATACGGATATGATCCTCATCACTGAGCCCGGAAAAGAAGAAGAGGCTGTGATCAGGCTGGCCCGGGTCGGTTTTTCCCGAATGATCGGCTGCCTGCAGGGTGGATATGACGCGTGGGTAAAAGCAGGATACGCAAAAGACCTGCTGATCACCATCGAGCCTGATGAACTTATGATGGATCTGCCTTTTGATGAGCACCTGCTGGTATTGGACGTACGGAAAGCGGCCGAGTACGACGGCGGTCATCTTGAGGAAGCAGAAAACCTCCCCCTTGATCTCATGAAAGATCCCGGAACGATGGCGATGATTGAGGATACGGATAACGTTTATGTGTATTGTGCCGGGGGCTACCGCAGCATGATCGCCTGCTCTTTACTAAAAAAAGAAGGCATTCATAATATCCGGAATATTGCAGGAGGATATAAGGCAATTAGCCAATGCGTCAATGCGAAAGTGCGGTAATGCGGCAATGTTGGAAGGCGCGCTATGCGTAGCGGCGCGCCGGCAGTCACTCCGGGTGGTTCTGCGCAGGCCCGCAATGCCTAGTGCCCTATGCCCAATGCCTCGCGAAGCGTCTGCCGCACTACCGCATTGCCAAATTTACCTCGCGTATTTCCACCGCCTGTGTGTCCACAAGTAGTTCGCGGGATGCTCACGGATGCAGGTCTCACAATAATCCCTGAACAAACGGGTGATTTCTCCATCGGGGTAAGACCTCGGATCATCGGTGATGAACTCATATTTGAATGAATACTTGCCCCTGCTTACCGGGAAAAAATATCCAAATACAATCGCAGTATTCTGCAACTTGGCGCCGGTTTCAGGGCCCTTGATAAAGGGTACCTCCTTACTGAAAAACGGAAACCAATAACCTACTTCTTTTCTGGGTGGATTTTGGTCGGCCACAAGGGCCAGCATGTACAACTTATCTTTCCAGTGTACAAACTCCTTCTTGAATTCAGTTGCGGGAATTAGAATAGTGCCATACCTGGCCCTGATCTTTCTGAACATTCGCTCAAATATCGGATTGCTTAGCGGTCCATACACACCGAGAAAAGGATAAGTGAACTGTATGGCGAGATTGTGATTAATGATCTCCCAGTTGAAATTATGCAGCGCCATCACTTGCACACTTTGCCCTCTCGCCATGATGTCATTAAGCGGTGTGAAATCGCCTACAAATTTCTTCATGACCCCTTTCTTACTCAATGAGATCAGCTTGATGCTTTCAACCAATGTATCACAGAACAGGAGGTAAAAATCCCTGGCGATCTTTGTTCGCTCCTTATCGGTCTTTTCTGGGAAGGCGATGGCAAGATTGTTCATCACTACATCTTTCCGATACTTGAAAACATTCCAGACCAGAAACCGCAAAAACTCAGACAGCCGATACATCACAAACCAGGGCAGCAATGAAATCAGGTATAACGGTATATAAACGAGGTAGTACATGCGATGCTAAAGTACGATATCCTGTATCAATTCATGCTTATATGGATGGTCCGTATTAAAATGAAGACCCCTGCTTTCCGTCCGGAATTGTGCACTCTTTACCACCAAATAAGAGACGGTGATCATGTTACGCAGCTCGCAAAGTTGCGGACTCAATACGGTGTGTCGATAAAGATCCTCGATCTCTTCATGCAAAAGATCCAACCTTCTACTCGCCCTTTGTAAACGAACATTGGTGCGTACAATACCCACGTAGTCCGTCATCAGCAACTGCATCTCTTTCAGGCTCTGTGTGATCAGGATCATCTCCTTTGGCGCTGTGGTGCCTGCCGTGTTCCAGTCTGGTATGCCATCTTTAACGGGAATATCATCCACAAGGATCAATGAATTGAGATAGGCACGATGGGCAAACACCATCGCCTCCAGCAGTGAATTGCTGGCCAACCTGTTGGCGCCATGAAGTCCTGTTGATGCACATTCCCCAACAGCATATAAATTATGAATGCTCGTTCTGCCCCACTCGTCGGTTTTCACGCCACCACAACTGTAGTGTGCAGCTGGCGCAACAGGAATCATGTCCTTGGTCACATCGATCCCTATCGATTTACATTTCTCGTAGATATTGGGAAAATGATGCAGAAATTTCTCCAGGGGCATATGCCGGCAATCAAGCCACACATGCTCTGTACCATTGATCTTCATCTCACTGTCAATGGCCCTGGCCACAATATCCCTCGGAGCCAGGTCTTTGCGTTCATCATATCGCTCCATGAACGCTTCACCGGTTTTGTTCCGGAGAATACCGCCGTCTCCCCTTACTGCTTCGGTGATCAGGAAGGCCTGTCCCTTGGTATTGGGCTCATACAATGCCGTGGGATGAAACTGGATGAACTCCATATTCTCGATCCTTCCCTTGGCCCGATATACCATGGCCACACCATCGCCCGTAGCAATAGATGGATTGGTAGTGGTTCGATAGATCTGCCCATTGCCTCCGGTTGCAAGAATGGTGATCTTCGCACGGATGGTTTCTATCTGGTTTGTTTGCTGATTTAATGCATACACGCCATAGCAATGAATGTCTGTGGTAGACTTCATAACCAGGAAACCGAGGTGGTGCTGCGTGATCAAATCAACCACAAAACAATGGTTGATCATTTTTACATTGGGACGCTTCATCACCGCTTCCAGCAGTGCTCTTTCCATCTCCTTACCCGTCACATCTTTGTAATGAAGGATCCTGCTTTCGCTGTGTCCGCCTTCTTTGCCCAGGGCATAGTCGCCGTCTTCCTGTTTATCAAATCTCGCACCCCATTCAATGAGTTCACGAACGCGCTGCGGTCCCTCTTTCACAACGATCCGCACCACGTTCTCATCACAAAGACCATCTCCTGCGATGAGTGTATCCTCAATATGCTTTTCGAAATTATCTGTTTCATCATCCCATACTGCAGCCACTCCACCCTGTGCATACTTGGTGTTGGTTTCGTCAGAACTTGTTTTGGTCATGACGATCACCTGGCAATCTGGCTTGGCCTCGGAAATCTTCAATGCGTAAGTCAATCCGGCTATGCCTGAACCGATGACCAGAAAATCTGTTTGCATGTAACAATAATTTATGGTTCGATCCAGGCACCGCTTTCTTTCAGCAGCAGGATCAATTCTTCAACCGCAACTTCACTATCAACACTTCGCTTAACAACCTCTTTCCCTTTGTAAAGGGTGATCTTACCTGGGCCACTGCCCACGTATCCGAAATCAGCATCGGCCATTTCACCGGGACCATTCACAATACATCCCATGATCGCGATCTTCACGCCTTTGAGGTGATGGGTGACGTTGCGAATCTTGGCCGTGGTTTCCTGGAGATCAAACAAGGTTCTGCCACAACTGGGACAGGAAATGTACTCTGTCTTTGAGATGCGGGTCCTGGTTGCCTGCAGAATAGAGAAGGCCGTATTGTTGAGAAACTGGTAGTTGTCTTTTACTTCCAGGTAGGTTCTGCCACTGACTTTTATATTCTCCAGTTTTTCAGCATTGTTCCATAACCACAATCCATCGCCCATTCCATCCAGCATCAACGCACCAACTTCTGTTGAAAAATGAATCAGTTGCTGATCAATGGTGCCCTGCTGTGTTTCAACCGAAATGATCACCGGACGTTGTACACCCTGTGCCATCATTTCTATCATAAACCGGCGGATATGCATCATGGAAGGTGTTGCACTGGTTTTAAGGCAGCACACTACGGAACCGTCTTTCAGCATCAGTTCAATCATGGCCGTCCATGATGCAATATCTGCAACATCCATCATCACAAAGTTCATTAGTGCAGACCGCGGACCCGTGCTGTTGTAATAGTCTGCAAATGAATAGACCGGATAATACTTGTCCTTATCTGGCGCATCTATCCATGTCTTGTGATCAACCAATACTTTCAGGGTACCCGGCAAAGCAAAATCCAAAATGTTATTTCCGGTATATACATAATCTGCCGCAGCATCTGCAATGTTCCACTTATCCGTCACAACATCATAACGGTAACCAATAGACGAAAAATCTTCCGGCTTAAGATCGGGCCTCGCCTTCATATCTGCCACTACTATCGGAACATGCCCCTCGCCAATATTGGAAATAGGACGGGTGGTCCTTCTTCTATATTGATAGGGATCATAAGGCATTTTATCGATGGCAGGAATAGGGGACGATGGGGTTCTTGTATTGTATCGGCTCACAATGTCTTTGCAAACCGGAATCTCAAACTCAGGGTCCTCCGTGAGGGAAACGCGAATAGTATCACCGATGCCGTCTTCCAGCAATGTTCCGATACCGATGGCTGATTTGATCCTGCCATCTTCTCCATCACCCGCTTCCGTAACACCGAGGTGCAAGGGGTAACAGGCGTTGAACTCCTCCTTCATGGTTTTCACCAACAAGCGATAAGCCTGTACCATCACCTGCGGGTTGCTGGATTTCATGCTAAGCACGATGTTGTGGTAGCTTTCACCACGGGCAATCCTCAAAAACTCCATGGCTGACTCAACCATGCCCATTGGCGTGTCGCCATAACGGCTCATGATGCGATCACTGAGCGATCCATGGTTAGTACCGATGCGCATGGCCGTACCGTATTCTTTACAGATCTTCACCAAGGGCGTGAATCGCTCCCTGATCCTATCAATCTCCTCTACATAATCCGCATCGGTATATTCAATGAATTCAAATTTCTTCTTGTCTACGTAGTTTCCCGGGTTCACGCGAACCTTTTCAACAATGCGTGCAGCAATTTCTGCAGCGTTGGGCGTAAAATGAATATCCGCAACCAGGGGTGTATGATATCCCCTTTTACGCAACTCGTCTTTAATGACCTGGAGGTTCTCGGCCTCTTTTTTTGAAGGAGCGGTGATGCGGACCAGTTCCGCGCCTGCTTCAATGCAACGGATCGACTGCTCCACCGTTGCCAGGGTATCCATGGTATCCGTAGTGGTCATTGTCTGCACACGGATGGGATGACCATTGCCCAACAGGAGGTCACCGATTTTCACTTCAAGGGTCTGCAGTCTTTGGTAGGAAACAAGGGAAGAGGCGTATGATAACATAATACGAAATTAGACAATTAGATAATGCGGCAGACGCTTCGCGAGGCATTGGGCATTGGGCACTGGGCATTGCCGGCCTGCGCAGAAACACTCGGAGTGACTGCGGGCGCGCCGCCACGCAGGGCGCGCCTTCCAACATTTCCGCATTACCGCATTACCGCATTGCCACATTGCCCTCACCAGTCTTTCTCTGGTTGACCAGGTGCTGGCACTTTTGATTTCTGCATACGTTGTTGAAGTTGCTTCTCCTGTTCCTGCAACGCATTCAGCATCTGCTGTACCTGCTGTTTGTTCATTTTGGGTTGCTTCTTGGGCTGCTGGCTATTGTCTTGCTTTTGCTGCTCCTGCTTTTTTTGCTTTTCATTGAGCGCACGTTGCAGATTCTGGCGGGCGAGGGTATCACTAGGATTAAGCCGAAGCGCTGATTTGTACGCTCCAATACTTTCATCCAGCTTTTTTTGTTTGGTATACACTACGCCTTTATTATATAAGGCATCGGCCTTAGCCGGCTTGCTATTGCCATTATTGGCTGAAGCCTCAAACTGCTCTATGGCTTCTTCCTGTTTATTTTCTTTAAGGAGTGTATTGCCATAATTGAATGCGGCTACAGGATTGCCAGGTGTTTTTTGCAAGGCGCGCTGGTAAAAGCTTCCGGCCTTACCATATTCTTGTTTTCGGTATGCTTCATTACCCTTGCTGATATCTTCATTGGCTTGCTGTGCATGCAAACAAAACGGGACCAGCCCCAAAAACCATATCAATGCTTTTCTTTTCATACAGCAAGGGATTTTCGTTCAGGATAAAGCAATTCAAGGATCAATATCAGGATCGCAGCTCCCAAAAACCAGGGGAAAAAACTGCGGTAGTTTAACAGGCTATTGTCCTTGATCGTTTTCTTTTCCATGCCATCGACTTCCTTAAGTATTCGGGACACCGCCGCGTCAGCATCGGCCAGCAATTGAAAAGACCCGTTGCCGGTGACCGCCAGATCCATCAGCTCTTTCTCATTCACCCTTGTGATCACGGGTGTTCCATCGGCATTCTTCTTCACTTCTTTGGTATCTGGATCAATGATCTGCGCGCCAGAACTTGTGCCAACACCAATGGTATGCAAGAGCACGCCATCCTCGGCCATCGTCTTTGCGATTTCAACCGCTTTCTCATCATGATCTTCCCCATCCGAAATAAGGATCACGGCCTTGAATTTTTTCTGCTCTTTATCAAACGCATTGTTACAGATCTGTAGTGCCTCCCCGATCACGGTACCCTGTGTAGGAACCGAAGCAGTGGATGCCGCATTCACATACATTTTAGCCGCGCTGTGGTCACTGGTCAGCGGCATCTGCAGATAGGCTCTGCCGGCAAACACCACCAACCCGATCTTATCGTTATCCAATTCATCAATCAACTTGTTGACCAGTAGCTTTGCCCTTTGCAGTCGGTTGGGCTGAATGTCTTCCGCCAGCATTGACTTACTGACATCAAGCGCAATCATGACATCCACCCCTTGACGGTTGATCTGAGCAATCTGGTCTGCACGTTGAAGGTTTGCTAATCCGATGGCACCCAACACAAATGCGATCACCACCATGATAAATTTCCAACGAAAACGGGCCGGGGAATAGTTGCTGATCAGCTGTTGCACCAATGCCGGATCTCCGATCTTCGCTACTGTTCTCTTCTTCCATCGGATAACTGCCCAATAAAGCAATACAAAGACGGGTACAAGTACCAGCACCAACAAAAGAATAGTATGCTCAAAACGAAACATGGCAGCTGTGGTTCAAAAAACATTCCGATTTACCCAATTCAGGATCAGAACATCACATTTTTCCTTTAAAAAATCCCAGATCAGTCAAAATATTGTTCAGGATCTTCTTTCTGACTTCGGGCATATTGATGGAATGATCAGGTGATTCCAGGTTCAGGGCGAAGAAATACACATGCCGGTTCTCCTCGATCCAACCCACTACCCAGCCCAGTTCATTGCCTTTTTCCGTTTTGCCCCATCCTGTTTTATATCCAAGTTGATACGTAGTATTATTCTCTTGTATCATCATTCGCTTCACCTGCTCCTGTACGGTCTGGCGGATAAATTTGAACTGCCTGAAATAGACCATCTTCACAAGGCCCACCTGCTCATCAGGAGAGATCTTCAATGAATTATCGAGCCAGAATGAATCGATTTGCGGGCCGATCTTCCTGTTGCCGTAGTGGATACTGTCCAGGTATCGCTGCATGGTATCCCTTCCGATCTGCTTAGCGATCCACTGAAAATGCGGGACCGATGACAGGCGGAACGCTTCATACAGGGGCAGGGGCTTGTTCCATTCAGGATTACTCCTAACCACGCTATCCCAGGGAATGATGGTGCTATCCGAAGTCACCCGTCCTGTTTGTAGTGCCGCAAGGGCGTTGACGATCTTGAAGGTGGATGCTGGCAGGAACCGCATCGTATCCCTTTGCGGGTTGTAGATGATGTGTTCTCCCCTGCTGTTGTCAAACATTGCAAAGGAGCCCTCTACTTTATATTCATCGAAATACTTCTTCAGGTCTTCTTTTTCTGTAAGGTTGGTGCGGGAACAAGAGGCAATGCTCATCACCAACAACAATCCGATCGCTATTCTCATGCTTTTTCTGTTTTCAAAACACCCAATTCGGTACCCACTTTTACAAAGGCCGCTATCGCCTTATCGAGGTGCGTCTTATCATGCGCAGCACTCAACTGCACCCGGATCCGCGCCTTTCCCTGGGCAACCACCGGATAGAAAAATCCAATCACATAAATGCCTTCTTCCAGCAACCTGGCTGCCATCTTCTGGGCCAGTGTTGCCTCGTATAACATAATAGGGACGATGGGATGATCGCCTGGTTTGATGTCAAACCCGGCAGCAGTCATCTGATCCCTGAAATAGCGGGTGTTCCACTCCAGTTTATCCCGAAGTTCAGTTGTTTCGCTAAGCATATCCAATACGGCGATAGATGCACCAACGATACTGGGCGCTAGTGTATTGGAGAACAGGTATGGCCGGGAACGCTGGCGCAGCATCTCAATCACTTCTTTCCTGCCGCTGGTGAACCCGCCGGAAGCGCCACCCAGGGCTTTACCAAGGGTGCCGGTGATGATATCGATCCGGCCCATGACACCGCGGTATTCATGGGTTCCCCTGCCTGTTTTTCCTAAAAATCCCGAAGAATGGCATTCATCGATCATCACTGCAGCATCATATTGGTCTGCCAGCGCACAAATTTTATCCAGTTGGGCAATGGTTCCATCCATGCTGAAAGATCCATCAGTCACAATGACCCGGGTCCTTGCACCTGCCGCTTCTTTTAGTTTGGCTTCAAGGTCTTCCATATTATTATGGAGGTAGCGGAACCGCTGAGCCTTGCAAAGCCTTACCCCGTCTATTATGGATGCATGGTTCAATTCGTCTGATATAATCGCGTCCTGGTCGTTGAACAAAGGTTCAAATACCCCGCCGTTGGCGTCAAATGCCGCAGCATACAGGATGGTATCCTCTGTGCCGAGGAAGGTAGAGATCTTCTGTTCCAGTTCCTTATGGATGTCTTGTGTACCACAGATGAAACGCACGCTGGAAAGGCCGTACCCCCTGTGGTCAATATATTTCTTGGCTGCCGCAACCACCTTGGGATGGGAACTTAGTCCGAGGTAATTGTTGGCGCAGAGGTTGATCACTTGCTTATTGCCTACCCTTATGACGGCACCTTGTGGGCTTTCTATGATCCTTTCGGTCTTAAACAATCCATTCTGCCTGATCTCCTCCAGTTCATGTTTCAGGCGCTCTACCATTTTCTCATTCATAATCAGTGTTTAGGAACAACAAATATAGTAAAACAGTTCGCAGGCAATAGGTCGCAAGTTCGCAGGATGACCACCTGCAACCTTGCAACCTCCAACCTTCAACCTGCGACCTCTCCAATGAGGTATTGCGATATTTAAGAATATTTAACCTTTCCTGTAACTTTTCCCTAATATCTTCGTCATATATATCAAACAGACTGAGATGAGAGCCGGGAAAATGACCATTTGGACGATCGTATGCTGCACAGCTTTGGTTTTAAGCGCATGGATAGGAATTAAAGGCTCCAGAAGCCAGGAGGTAGCCCCAGAAAAAGAAATTTGCAAGGAGCCTGCCCAGGCAACTGCATTAAAGCGCGCTTCCCTCCAGCTTTGGGAAAACATCGTGAAACTGTAATAGCTATTAGCAAATAGTTATTAGCAAATTTTGCCTCCTTTTGGAGGCTTTTTTGTAACTATTCTTTTCTTCGTCCGTATTACCCTATAGATAGGTAATTTCACACCAGAACAAACACATGACCGAAAGAGAGTACAATGAATGCGTAAAAAGCTATGCAGACAATGTATACCGGTTCATTCTCAAGAACTTACGCCATGAGGATGACGCCCGGGACGTGGTGCAGTCAGCTTTTGAGAAACTCTGGCGCAACAGGGAAGGGGTTGACGTGCTGACGGCAAAATCTTACCTGTTCACCATTGCGCACAACACCATGATAGACCATCTGAGGAAAGAAAAAAGGGTGAGTCTGAAGGGTGAGTTTGCAGAAACGGCAAAAGTTTCGAACAAACCCCAGGACAACCTGAAGAAAATACTCAATGAAGCCCTGGCGCGTTTGAATGAGACCCAACGGTCACTGGTAATGTTGAAAGACTATGAAGGATATTCATATGAAGAGATTGGAAAGATCATGGGCCTCAGTGAAAGCCAGGTGAAAGTGTACCTGCACAGGGCAAGGGTACAATTGAAGAATTACCTTGTAAAACCCGAAAACGTCATTTAAAGAAAAGATCATGAAACGTCAACCCATACATATAGATAACTACGAGGAGTACTTCCTTTTGTATGTTGACGAGGAGTTGACTGCACAGGAAAGAAAGGATGTGGAAGCATTTCTGCTGGAGCATCCTGAACTGAAGCCTGAACTGGACATGTACCTTGAGACCCGGCTGGCGCCTGAAACAGTTAGCTTCCTGGGTAAAGAAGATCTGTTCAGGAATGCAGACGAGATCCATGCCGGTAATATTGAAGAGTTACAAATTCAATGGATCGATGGAGAGTTGAGTACTTCGCGCGCTGCTGAGGTAGAAGCTTTCACCAGCGCAAATCCCGAAGCCATGGAAAACCTTGCATTGCTGAAACAGACCAAGTTGCCAGAAGAAACAATTGTTTTCCCGGATAAGGCTTCTTTATACCGCCATGAGAAAAAACCTGCCGTGATCTTCCAGATGCGCTGGATCAGGGTTGCTGTTGCTGCAGCAGTGATCCTGCTGGCCGGATTGTTATGGCTGAACCGTCAGCCTGCTGCCGAGACCACCATCGGACCAGTTGTTGCGAATATAGAGCAAGGTGGGGCCGCTGATCAGAAAACAACATCAACACAAACTGATGAGCCCAATGATCAAAAGTCGGTATCTCAGGAATCCATTGCAGCTGATCAAAAAACGTTGAAACAAACTGAGCCTTCAAATGCAGCAGCAACTGTTTTGCAAACGCAGCAAGGTAAAACTCCAGACAATAAAAATGCATCACCTGTAACATACGCTTCTGTTGATCGTAACACCAATACAACATCAGTACAAGTGGAGCAGGCAGATAAAGGAATAGAAGAAAAAATTATTGTAACGGGGATTGAAATACCTCAGGGCAACAACACGCAAGTACAGGAAGCTTTAGCGATGAATGTAAAAACAGATTATGTTTCTGATGCGTTGAACCAGGAACAGTTCAATGGCCAGGAAGAGTTTACCGGTGACGAAACCAAGTCCAGAAAAGGATTCCGGGGCCTGATCAGAAAAGTAAACCGCATCTACAATAAAGCAACAAACCCCGATCCCGAAAAAGCGGTGGTGAAAGTTGCCAACTTCGAAATAGGATTACCCAGATAAATTAAAGACGCAAAAACAAGGATGTATGAAAAAGTTAATGATGCTCATGCTGGCAGCAGCATGTTACCAGGCAGGATATAGCCAATCGGACACAACCAAACCCAAGGAAGGCGGTGATACCATCCGTGTAGGAAGTATTATCATCGTCAACAAAGGTGGTTCAAATTATGACGTCACCAACAATCCCACGTACAAAAAAAGAACCTATAAACGCAGTAATATCAGCACCAACTGGTTGGTATTTGATATCGGCTATTCAGGGTTTAACGACAAAACAAATTATAATACCGCAGAGGCACAAGGCTTTCTTCAGAATCCACAGGGTAACCCGTTATACGAAGGCGACTTCGCCACCAAGGGGATCAGGATTTCTAATTTCAGTCTGTGGTTTTTCATGCAGCGTTTGAATCTGTATAAACATGTGATCAACCTGCAATATGGTTTCGGTATAGAGAATAACAACTACTACTACAAAACACCCATCACCTATGTAGACGGCGGTACCGTTTTCGTAAAAAGGGACGATGTGCTGTTTTCAAAAAATAAGCTTGCAGCGGATTACTTCACTGCGCCATTGATGCTAAACTTCAATGCAACGCCAAATGCACGGAACGGAGGCATACAACTGAGCGTAGGCGTTAGTGGTGGGTTCCTCTACAGTGCCCGCCAGAAACAAAAGAGTGATGAACGCGGCAAACAAAAAGAGAAAACCGATTTTAACCTGGAAAGGTGGAAGCTGGCCTATGTTGCAGAATTGGGCATCGGTCCTGTAAAACTCTTTGGATCCTATGCCTTCACGCCCCTCCACAAATATGGTGTTGAACAGTATCCCTACAATGTAGGCGTTCGGTTTAGTGCGGATACCTGGTAAGAAAATTGAAAAGTAAAAAGTCAAAATTAAAAAAGTAAATTGCCGTCATTGGTAAGTACTTTTTAATTTTGACTTTTGACTTTTTAATTGACACTATGCCCTACAAAGTAATCGACATCGAAGGCATCGGCCCAACCTACGCAGAAAAACTGGGTCGCATTGGCATCAATACAACTTCAGACCTCTTACAATACGGTGGAAAAAAGAGCGACAGGGTTGCCCTTGCGGACAAAACCGGTATTCCGGAATCCCTGATCCTTACCTGGGTGAATCATGCGGACCTGATGCGCATAAAGGGCGTGGCTGGCCAGATCTCTGAATTGCTGGAAGCGGCAGGCGTAGACTCCGTGAAAGAATTTGCCACCCGCAATGCGGAAAACCTCCACGTCAAGCTTCAGGATGTAAATGAGAAATTTGGCCTGAGTGGACGGGTTCCCGCCATTGACACCCTGAAAGAAATGATCGCTGAAGCAAAAACACTTAGTGCCGCAGTAAGCCATTAAGGCTATGAGAATGTGTATTTTATTAAAATTCACGTTTTCTTATCTCCCCCTTAACAAAATAGTGTTGAGCTTTAAACGTTGAATATAATATCATCGTTTAGCTATGTTGTTGCTCATTCTTTCGTACCTGCTTGGATTCTCGACGCCGTCTTCACCTTATAAAGTGGTGATCGATAAATCCGAATATGAAATGACCGTCTATGACACTGACGGCTGGGTAGCCACCTATCCTGTTGTTTTCGGCAGTAAAAACCAGTCCGATAAAAAGATGGAAGGCGACAGGCTCACGCCAGATGGCAGTTTTAAGATCGTTGCCAAAAAATACCACAAAGACTGGGGGTGTTTCCTTCTGCTGGATTATCCCAATGACGAAAGCCTCAAGCGGTTCCAGGACCGCAGAACCCAGGGCGCTATTCCTAAGTCAGCCAAAATTGGCGGGGGAATAGGTATTCACGGAACAAAACCCAGCGAAGAATATGCCGTTGACAAGTTTATGAACTGGACCAATGGCTGTATCTCCACAAAGTATTCTGATATTTTTGAGTTGTATGAAATGTTGCCCGTGGGAACTACAGTGATCATACAACAGTAATTTACAATTGGCAATTGGCAGTTGGCAATTAGCACTGGTTGTTGGTAGTTAGTGCCATTAACTAAGATCCACCCACCAAAAACCAGTGCCAATTGCTAATTGCCAATTGTTAATTGCTAATTGCTAGTCCTTATCTTTACAGCATGTCTATCACTGTCAAGGGCTTACAAAAAGTATACGGTGAACAACGGGCCGTTGATGATGTCTCTTTTTCCATTCAAAAAGGGGAGATCGTTGGTTTCCTCGGGCCCAATGGCGCCGGAAAATCCACCACCATGAAAATGATCACCGGCTACCTTGAACCCGATGGTGGCATCATTGAAGTGGCAGTCATCAAGTCCGGCGACCCCATCAATGAACGCAAGAAAAAGATCGGCTACCTCCCGGAAGCCAACCCCCTCTATTTTGATATGTATGTGCGGGAATACCTCGAGTTTATTGCCGGCGTTCACCAGGTTGCCCATCCGCAACAGGCCATCGAAAAAGTAATCGGTATTACCGGGCTCACACCGGAAAAACATAAAAAGATCGGGCAGTTGTCCAAGGGGTATAAACAGCGGGTGGGCCTGGCAGCGGCGCTGATCCATGATCCCGAAGTGCTGATTCTTGACGAACCTACTTCCGGTCTGGATCCTAACCAGATCATCGAGATCCGGGATGTGATCAAAACCCTCGGCGAAGCGAAAACCGTTTTGTTCTCCTCCCACATCCTGCAGGAAGTGGAGGCGCTTTGTGACCGTGTGATCATCATCAATAAGGGGAAGCTGGTGGCTGACGACAAACTGGAGAACCTGTCCCGTGGCTCAAAGCATCTTTCTATCCGCGTAAGTTTCAGGGAAGTGCTGGAACAGGAATGGCTGAACAGGCTCCCTGCGGTGATCAAGGCGGAAAAAAAAGACGCAAACTCCTGGTTGCTGGATACCCATGATACCGAACAACTTAACAAACAACTGATGGAGATGGCTTTGCAGCATAGCCTGAATATCGTTTCTTTGCAGACCGAAAGCCGCAACCTCGAAGAAGTATTTCGGGACCTTACGGCCAACCTTAAATAGTCAACCAATTAAAAGAACTGAAATGAGCTTTATTACCGATGTACGCGCCAGGCAAATTCTTGATAGCCGAGGAAATCCTACTGTTGAGGTAGATGTGATCACAGAGAACGGCGCACTTGGAAGGGCCGCAGTGCCATCTGGCGCATCCACCGGCAAACACGAAGCCGTTGAACTGAGGGATAATGACAAATCGATGTATATGGGCAGAGGTGTACTGAAAGCAGTACACAATGTGAACGAAGAAATTGCTGATCAACTCATCGGTCTCAATGTAAATGAACAAGCTTTTATTGACTCAAGGCTAATCGAGATCGATGGCACGGAAAATAAAAACAAACTTGGCGCAAACGCAACACTGGCCGTATCTATGGCCATTGCCAAAGCAGCAGCCATCGAAAGCAACCTCCCACTTTATCGTTACCTCGGTGGCGTGAACAGCACCACACTTCCCATTCCATTGATGAACATCATGAATGGTGGTGCACACGCAGACAACAAAATTGATTTCCAGGAATTCATGGTGATGCCGATAGGTGCAGAAACGTTCAGCGATGGCCTTCGTTGGGGTGTTGAAATCTTCCACCATCTGAAATCTGTGTTGAAGAAAAAAGGATACAGCACCAACGTAGGTGATGAAGGTGGATTTGCACCGGAGATCCAGAGCAATGAAGAAGCCATCGAAACAGTACTTCAGGCCATAGAGGCAGCAGGTTATCAGCCCGGCACACAGGTTTCCATTGCGATGGATGCGGCCACAAGCGAAATGTACAACGAGAAAGACGGAACCTATACTTTTTACAAGAGCTCAAAGAAAACCATCAGCAGGGATGAAATGGTTGACTACTGGACAAACTGGGTGAATAAGTATCCGATCATCTCTATTGAAGATGGTATGGCTGAAGATGATTGGGAAGGATGGAAAAAACACACGCTGGCCATCGGCAACAAATGCCAATTGGTGGGCGATGACCTGTTTGTAACCAATGTGAAGAGGCTGCAGAAGGGTATTAACGAAGGTATCGCAAACAGCATCCTGATCAAAGTGAACCAGATTGGTACGGTTACGGAAACCATCAATGCAGTACAACTGGCGCAAACCAATGGTTATACGTCTATCATGAGTCACCGCAGTGGTGAAACAGAAGATACAACAATTGCTGACCTGGCCGTGGCCCTGAATTGCGGACAGATCAAAACCGGTTCAGCTTCCCGTACAGACCGTATGGCTAAATACAACCAGCTGCTTCGCATTGAAGAGGCGCTGGGTTCCAATGCGATTTATCCTAAAGGAAAGTTTCGTTTCGGAAAATAATTTAACCTTTTTGCAATGTATTCAAAGCCATGGCATTAGCTGTGGCTTTTTTGTTATGTGATCCTGAAACCAGCACCAGTAAAGGCATTAAGAACATCCTACCCTTTGCTTTCTGGGATTCTATGCCTATTTTTACAGCTCAAATCCTACAGGAAACTGCCAATTCAGTAGCCCTATCCAAAAGCCAAGCCGTCATTACCACAAAAAAAGCTTTGGATTATGTGTACACGTTTCCTGTCTAAAACACTTCTCTTCGCAGTTGCTGCGTTTGTTTTTTCATCGTTTTCCCGTTCGCATCGCCCAGAAAATGCTGTGGGTTATTATTTATCGCCTGCAGGTGATGTTAATGGCGATGGCTATTCAGATGTACTCGTCAGCGTATATAATAACGTATTTGGGGTAAGCAAGGATGGAAGGGTACAACTCTTTCTGGGAACAGGAAATGGTATTGGCAGTGCAGCGGCATGGACCAGTGAAGGCAAAGGCGGAACCAACTATGGAGAATCCATTGGCTCTGCAGGTGATGTAAATGGTGATGGATATTTTGATGTAGTAGTAGGTGCACCGCGCTTCAGCAATGGAGAAGAAAATGAGGGCGCCGTTTTTGTATATTATGGATCTCCTTCAGGACTTGACACCAATCCTTCATGGATCATGGAAGGGAATCAGGCGAATGCATTTTTTGGGGCTTCGGTATCCACAGCCGGTGATGTCAATAAAGATGGATATGCCGATGTGGTGGTGGGTGCCAGTTATTATGACGATGGTGAAACCAATGAAGGTAAAATATTCGTTTATCTCGGATCTGCTTCCGGCCTGGGTAAAACACCTTATTTCACGGCGCAATCAGACCAGGTAAATGCTTTCTTCGGAAAATCCGTCTCCTCCGCAGGAGATGTGAATCACGATGGTTTTGGCGATATCGTGGTAGGTGCGCCAGGTTATGACCATGGCCAGACCAATGAAGGCCGGGCTTATCTCTACCTCGGTACATATGGCGGTATGACGCAAGCACCAGCATGGACGGGCGAAAGCAACCAGGCAGATGCCAGTTTCGGCAATTCCGTGGCCTGCGCCGGCGACCTTAATGGCGACGGCTTCTCAGATGTAGTGGTTGGCGCCAATCGGTTTGACGACAAAATGAGCAATGTTGGTAAACTTTATGTGTATATGGGCTCAGCCAATGGATTCAGTTTGTATCCAGACTGGACCATGACGGGGAATCAGATCGACGGGAATCTCGGGATTTCAGTAAACGCTGCGGGCGATATCAATGGGGACGGATACGGCGAACTGATTGCAGGTGCATATAGCAACAATGTGCAAGATCCCGTAGGAAATGTGTTCATCTATTATGGTTCCCGAACCGGCGTTTCCACCAGCAGTATTATCCTCAACAAGCAAAACTATCCCGGCGTTAACCTTGGTCTTTCCGTAGCTACCGCAGGAGACATCAACGGGGATGGATATGCCGATATCATGGCTGGCGTGTCACAAAGTGGCCAGGAATGGAAACTGACCCTTGTGAAAGGATCTGCCAAGGGGCTTACGCAACCCTGATGAGGAAAGGGAGAAGATGAAGGGAGAGGTGCGAAGGCTGACTTCATACTTCTTCCTTTAACTTCTCCCTTTGTTCAATTGGCTAATTAAATCTTATTTTTAGGTCATAATCCTTTGAAAATGCGAATACTGCCTCGCTGGATGACCAATAAATACCTTCTCGCATCAACCTTTTTTGTGGTTTGGTTACTTTTTTTTGACCACAACGACCTTTTACTTCAATTTAAAAGAGGCCAGGAATTGAAAGAAGTGAAGGCCAAATCTGAATTTTACCGCCAAAAAATAGCTGAAACCAAGAAAGAAGTGCAATCCTTGCGGGAAAATGCAGCCTCTTTGGAAAAAGTAGCCCGGGAAAAATACCTGATGAAAAAAGATAATGAAGATCTTTTCATTATTGCAGAAAAATAAATCTCCTTCAGACACAATATCGGAAAACTACGTGCGTTTATATACGTAACCAACCGCCCTATTTTTACCTGACCTGGTCCTTTGAAAGACATTTATTTTAATCTATTATCCTTTGAACCGATACCGAAACCCTATGGATTATTGTGTACGGTTTAAAAAGGTGTAATGAAACAATTTACTACAGACGACATGATCAGGTTTTTGTACAACGAGATGACTACTGAAGAGACCCAACAATTCCTTCAGGCGATACAACAGGACTGGACATTACGTGAAGCTTTTGAACAATTGAAGCAATCCAAGGATAGCCTGGGTTCATCAGTGGCTTCGCCGCGGAAATCTACCGTCAATGCAATTTTGCAATATGCAGAATTGAATGAAGGCGTGACCCATTAATGATCTTGCTCCTATATTTGCTCCGTGACAAAGAAAGCCTTGTTTGCCACTGTGATGGCATATTTCCAGGAGCATATTCCAGAAGCAGAGACAGAACTGATCTACGATGATCCCTATCAATTATTGGTAGCCGTGATCCTGTCTGCCCAATGCACAGACAAAAGGGTAAATCTTACTACACCCGCAATATTTGAACGATACCCGGATGCGGGTTCCCTTTCCAAAGCAAGTTTTGAAGAGCTCTTCCCGCTGATCAAAAGCATTTCCTATCCCAACAATAAGACAAAGCATCTCATCGGTATGGCGCAGATGCTGATGGCTCAATTTGATGGCAAAGTGCCGATGACGGTGGATGAACTGGTGAAACTGCCCGGCGTTGGCAGAAAGACGGCCAATGTGATCACTTCTGTCATTGACCAACAGCCGAACATGGCAGTGGATACCCATGTTTTCAGGGTATCGGCCAGGCTGGGGCTCACCACAGGCGCTAAGACACCACTGCAAACAGAACAACAACTCGTCAAATACATCCCAAAAGAACTGGTGCATAAGGCCCATCACTGGCTCATCCTCCATGGGCGCTATACCTGCCTGGCCCGTAATCCCAAATGTGCGACTTGCGGACTTACGGAAGTTTGCAGGTATTACAAAGTCAACATTAAAAAGTAAAAGACGCGCTTTCTACATTTGACTTTTACTTTTCACTTCTTCGTATCTTCCAAACTCAACCAAATTCTTATGCGTTCAACGGTTAGGGTTCAGTTATCGGCCATGATGTTCCTGGAATTCTTTATCTGGGGTGCCTGGTATGTAACGATGGGTACGTATCTCGATAAAGTATTAAAGGCAGATGGCGTTCAGGTAGGTGATGCATACAGTGCCATGGCCATCGCCACCATCATTTCACCGTTTTTTGTCGGGATGATCGCAGACCGGTTTTTTGCCGCACAAAAGGTATTGGGTGTACTCCATCTTGTGGGAGGGGCATTGCTGTTTTACCTGACTACCATCGGCAATCCGGATACATTTTATTGGATATTGCTTCTTTACTCATTGTGTTACGCACCCACACTTGCATTGGCGAATGCTGTTGCGTTTCGCCAGATGAACGATCCGAGTAAAGAATTTTCATCCATTCGTGTTTTAGGAACAATCGGTTGGATCGCCACCGGATGGATGATCGATAAAGTGCTGAACATTACTACAGATCAACTGGTGATGACTTTCAAAATGGCAGCCATTGCGTCTCTGGCGTTAGGACTGCTTAGTTTCTTTTTGCCGGATACGCCGCCAAAAGCGAAAGGCACTAAAGCAAGTTTCGCGCAGATCCTGGGTGCAGATGCCTTCGTCTTATTCAAAGACAGGTCGTTTACCATATTCTTTATTGCCTCTGTGCTCATCTGCATTCCGTTAAGCTTCTATTACAGTTTTACCAACCTTTTCCTTACGGAAGCCGGCATGGAAAATGCAACCAGCAACATGACCCTCGGGCAGTTTTCAGAAGCGTTTTTTATTCTGTTGATTCCCTTCTTTTTCAAACGGCTGGGTGTTAAGTGGATGATTGCTTTTGGCATGGTTGCCTGGGCCATTCGGTTCCTGCTGTTTGGGTATGGAAATGCCGAAAGCGGTATGTGGATGTTGTTTGCAGGCATCGTTCTGCATGGCATCTGTTTTGATTTCTTCTTTGTGACCGGACAGATTTATACAGATAGCAAAGCGGGCCTGAAGATCCAAAGCCAGGCACAGGGCATGATCACAATGGCTACGTATGGAATAGGCATGTGGATTGGCACAAAACTTTCCGGATATGTGAAAGACCATTACACCGCTAATCAATTGGTAGACTGGAAAAGCGTTTGGATGGTTCCCGCGGGAATATCGATCGCTGTATTGATTTTGTTTATTCTTTTCTTTAAAGACAACAAACACTCTGCTTCCCATAAGGAAGAAGCAGTTTCAATGGTATAAACGATTTAACGATTTTTTGCTATGAACATTTCAATGCTTGGCTCAGGTTTCATTGGCCGTTTTTATGCGGATTCCATTCAGGGTCTGCGCAGCAGGGATAAGATCGTATCCATCTATTCACGCAGGGAAGAGAGTGCGAAAAAATTTGCAGACGACTATCAATGTGCACACTGGACCACGGAGATGGAAGCATCCATCGCACATCCCGATGTGGATGTTGTTTGTATTGCATTACCGAATAATCTTCATGAACTTGCAGTATTACAATGCTGCAAGCACAAGAAGGCAGTGATCACTACCAAACCCCTCGGCAGAAATGCAACAGAGGCGAAACGTATGCTGGAAGCGGTGGAAGCTGCGGGCATCTTCCATGGTTATCTTGAAGACCTCGTGTATACACCCAAATTCATCAAGGCCCATGAGTCTGTCAAAAATGGCGCATTAGGTAGAATCCTTTGGGCGAAGTCCAGGGAAACACACCCTGGTCCGCATAGTGAATGGTTCTGGGACCTGGAGCAGGCCGGGGGCGGATGCCTACTTGATCTTGGCTGCCATTGCGTAGAGATCACCCGAAGCTATATCGGTAAAGACATCAAGCCCATTGAAGCGATGTGCTGGGCCGATACCCAGGTGAAACCCATTGATGCAGAGGACCACGCGATAGCGTTGATAAAATACGAGAATGGCGCCATCGCACAATTTGAAGTCAGCTGGACCTTCCGCGGCGGATTGGATCTCAGGGATGAAGTGATGGGAACAGAAGGAACCATTTGGGTCAATAGTTTTCTCCGCACTGGTTTTGAAATGTTCACCACAGGAAAGGGCGGAGATTATATCGCGGAAAAAGCAGAATCTAACTCTGGCTGGCTTTTCCCCGTGGGCGATGAGCTCAATGAACTGGGATACAATCATATGTTCACCGAGATGTTTAACTGCATCGAAAAAGGAACCGCACCCCGCGAAACTTTTTACGATGGATATGTAGTCAACTCAGTTCTGGACGCATGCTATAAATCTGCCAAAACCAAACAGTGGGAGCCAATTGTGCTGGAAGACTGGAGAGGGCGAACAGGCGTTGGCAAAGACAGTCACCTTATTCCTTATGATGATGATCATTATCTGGTGAAGGAAGAGATGACGCACTATGGTGCAAAAAAGGTGATCCTGAAGAACAAGACCACAGGAAAAATTATCGAACGAATTTTATAACCAGCAATTGACAATTGGCAATTAGAAATTTGCAATTGGCACTGGTAGTTGGAACTTGGTGCCATTAACAAAGCTCCAACTCCCAACAACCAGTGCCAATTGTCAATTACCCATTGTTAATTGTCAATTGCTAAAATAGTTGTCGAATTCTTTCAACAAGCTCCGTCTTCGTAATCGGAATTCCCATAATCTTATTGTAGGGAATCGCATCCACAAAATACTGATCACGAAGAATCTTAACGAGCTGGCCGTTGTTGATCTCTGGCACCAGCACGTGATCAAAACTTCTCAGGATCTCACCGAGGTTGCGCGGGAAAGGACGCATATAGCGGATATGCACATGCGAAACTTCTTTTCCTTCAGCCTGCAATTCAGCGCTGGCTGTTTTGATGGCACCATAGGTGCTTCCCCATCCTACCACCAACACTTTACCCTTGGCAGGTCCGCTGTCTATTTTTTGTAATGGAATATAATCAGCAAGTTTATCCACCTTGGCCTGGCGAAGAAACACCATGTGCTGGTGGTTGTCAGGATCGTAGCTCACGTTACCAGTGATATCCTGTTTCTCCAGTCCGCCGATCCTGTGTTCCAAACCGGCTGTTCCTGGAATGGCCCAGGGACGGGATAATTTTTCATCACGCTTGTACGGCAGGAGTTGCTCCTCGCCTTCGTCGAGCCCTTTTTTAAATGCTACGGCGATATCGGGAAGGTCCGCCGACTGAGGGTATCTCCATGGCTCGGCACCATTGGCTATATATCCATCGCTGAGTAGAATCACTGGCGTCATGTGTTGAACAGAGATCCTCGCCGCTTCAAACGCCACATCGAAACAATCACTGGGCGTTGATGATGCAATCACAGGCATCGGGCATTCTCCATTACGTCCGTAATACGCTTGGAGGAGATCACTCTGCTCCGTTTTGGTAGGCAGACCCGTGGAAGGACCGCCACGCTGTACGTTCACGATCACAAGCGGTATCTCCATCATAACAGCCAGACCCATAGCTTCCGTTTTCAAAGCCATGCCAGGACCAGACGTTGTGGTGACTGCAAGGGAACCGCCATAACTGGCACCAATAGCCGAAGAAATGGCTGCAATTTCATCTTCCGCCTGGAAGGTGCGCACCCCAAATGATTTATACTTACTCAGCTCATGAAGAATATCTGAAGCAGGTGTAATTGGATATGATCCGAGGAATAAGGGAAGATTGCTTTTCTGTGAAGCAGCAATTAGTCCGTATGATAATGCCTGGTTACCCATGATAGAGCGGTAAGAACCTGACTCCATCTTAGCTCTCTCTACCTTATAGCGGGTAGTAAAGGTTTCCGTCGTATCACCATAATTGTATCCTGCCTGAAGTGCTTTGATATTGCTGTTCAGGATCTCATCCTTCTTACCAAATTTATCTTTGAGGAACTGCAGGGTATTGTCCATATCCCTGTTGAACATCCAATAGAGAAAACCGAGGACAAACATATTCTTCGCACGGTCTTTTTCCTTGGTACCCATGGTGATATCCTTGAGCGCTTCCCGTGTCATTTTGGTGATATCCATTTTAATGACATCATACCCATCCAGGGAATTATTCTCAATAGGATTAACACCCTCGGGATAATTGGCGAGGCGTAGGTTTTTGGAATCAAAACCATCTGTATTCACGATGATCTTCCCGCCTTTCTTCAGTCCCTTCAGGTTGGTCTTCAATGCTGCAGCATTCATAGCCACCAGCACGTCACATTCATCACCTGGCGTAAATACGGGTGAGGAAGAGAACCTGAGCTGAAATCCACTCACGCCAGGAATGGTGCCTTGCGGTGCGCGGATCTCTGCCGGGAAATCCGGAAAAGTTGCGAGATCCATTCCAAGGAGAGCTGTGTTATTGGTGAATTGGCTACCTGTAAGCTGCATTCCATCTCCACTATCGCCGGCAAATTTAATCACTACGTCCTGTAGCAGTTCGTCTTTTCTGTTCATGAAGCGCCTGTTGGGTTTATGCTAATGTACGATAAGATCAGGCTCAACATATGACGAAAAATGGTTTTTCAGGAAGTTTTTATCAGCTGGAACTCAACCCTTTAGTGCGTGTGAATGTTCGGTTTCGATGATTGATCGTTTTACGTCGCCGAGTGATTTGAAAAGCAAGGAATCTAGATATACTTTTGAATCGTTATACATCGAAACAACAACCCGGAAACGGGAGAAAGATATCATACGGATGGTTACTGGATGTGTTAAAAAGGCAGTTGGGAAACCAACTGCCTTGCCATTTAAAGTAACTGGGCATAGGGCACTGGGCATTAGTAGGGTTAGGTCTGCAACCTCCAACCTACAACCCCCAACCTGTTCTAGCGCCCGTCTCCATCAAGCAGATTACCGATACCTCCAAGGATACTCCCCTCTTCCTTGCGATGGATAGTACCATAACTGAGGATCCTGGAAGCCAGCCTGCTCACGGGGAGCGTCTGTAACCACACGGTTCCGGGGCCCCTGAGGGTAGCAAAAAACAATCCCTCGCCACCGAAAATGGTGTTGCGTATGCCTCCAATAAACTGAATATCGAAACTGATCTCCTGGGTATAGCCAACCACGCAACCGGTATCGATCTTAAGCACTTCACCGGGTGCGAGGTTCCTTGCAAATACGTGGCCTCCCGCATGCATGAAAGCCATACCATCCCCCTCCAGTTTCTGCATGATGAATCCTTCTCCTCCAAACAGGCCCGTGCCTAGTTTTCTTTGCAAGGCAATGCCTACACTGACACCTTTTGCGGCACACAGGAAAGCATCCTTCTGGCATATGATCCTACCATTATACTGCTGAAGATCCAGCGGGATAATCTTACCGGGATAAGGCGAGGCAAATGCCACTTTCTTTTTACCATGGCCCACATTGGTGAACGCAGTCATGAACAGGCTTTCACCGGTGAGCACCCGTTTACCTGCACTCAGCAGTTTATCAAAGATGCTTCCGGAAGAGCGCTTAGATCCATCGCCGAAGATGGTCTCCATTTGCACGCCATCGTCCATAAACATAAAACTTCCGGATTCCGCTATCGCAGTTTCCATGGGATCCAACTCCACTTCCACATACTGCATTTCTTCTCCGTGGATCTTGTAGTCAATTTCGTGATTACTTCTTTGAGACATAATTTGTAGTTGAATAATGAAGAAGGACAAAACAGGTTGAAGGTTGCAGGTTGAAGTTTGAAAAACTAACACGTCTCCAACCAGCAACCTGCAACCTACAACCTACAACCAGCAACCTACTTCTTAAATTTCCCATTCCAAACCGGCTTACCCTGTAGCTTCCGCACCAGGTACATCAGACCAGTCAGGATAAAGAAGAAGGGTCCGAGCAATCCAAACAGACCTACCCACTTACCACCAAAGAATTTTGACATGGGTCTGCGCAATCTCTCCGCCATCAGGTACATACCGGGCACCATGATCAGTGTCATGAAAAACGCGAAGATCAATCCCCAGATGATCGTCCAGCTCAATGGCTTCCAGAACACCGCATTATCACCTCCAAAGAAAATATTCGGATTCCAGTCTGTAAACATCGTCACGAAGTTGATGTTAAGACCCACCGCCAAGGGGATCAGCGCAAGGATCGCCGCAAGTGCTGTCAGCAATACCGGAACGATCCTGGTTTTACCCGCCTCCACAACGGCCTCATGTGTCTTAAATCCGCGTTGCCTTAGTTCATCGGCAAACTCAATCACAAGGATACCGTTCTTGACCACAATACCCGCCAGACCGATGATACCAATACCGGTCATCACCACTGAAGCGGTACTTCTGGTAATTGCATAACCCAGCAACACACCGATCACACTAAAGATGATCTCAGACAATACAATCACCGTTTTACTCAATGAGTTGAACAGCAACACGAGTACAAGGAGGATCAGTCCGATGGAAATCACCAACGCCTTACCCAGGAAATCAAAAGTCTCCTGCATCTGCTCCTGCTCACCGGTCTGTGCAATCGTCACATCCTGCGGCTTATCCTTGAAGTCATTGATCGCTGAAAGAATATCCTGGTTCACTGCTGCCGGCGTATACCCCGCAGACGTAAGTACGTTACTGAAAATCGTGATCACCCGCTTGGCATTCTTCCGTTTGATGCTGCCATACGTACTGGTGAGTTCATAGTTCACTACTGAACTAATGGGCACCTGTTTGATCTGTCCTGTGGTAAAATCACGATAGGTGATGCGCATATTCAACAGGTCCGTGAGGCTCTTACGTTGAAGCTCGTTGTTGCGCAGCTGAATTTTATATTCGTCTTCGTCAAGTTTTAACTTCGATACTTCCTTTCCAAACAACGCCGTCCTGATTTCAAGTCCGATCTGTGCAGTGGAAATACCCTGAATCAAGGCTCGTTCCCTGTCTACAGAAATAGTGACTTCAGGGTTGCTGAGATCTACGTCCAGTTTCAGTTCTTCCACGCCGGGAATATTCTTTCTCACGAGGTAGTTCTTCAGGTCAACAGCTGTCTTGGTCAGTGTTTCAAAATTCTCACCACTGACTTCAATATTAATGGGTGGCTGCGTGGGCGGGCCAGCAGCTTCCTGGGCTACAGAAATCTCGGCGCCTGGAATTCCCTTGATGGCCGCACGAATACTGTCCAGATAAGGACCTGTAGACACCCCATGCCGCTCTTCAAACGGAACGAAGTTCACCTGGATCCGTCCTTGTTCCGGACGGGTACTGCGGTCGTTCGCATTCGGATCTGACGCACCTACGGCAACATTGGAGATCACACTTTCTACAACGGGGTTGCCCGTGCCGTTCTTCATGCCCAGTACGGTGTATACTTTATTTTCCAGGCTCCTGGTCACAGAGTCCGTAAACTTAACGTCTGTACCGGAAGGCAACTTTAGGTATACGTAGATGTTATTGGGATCGCCCTGGGGGAACAAAAGTACAGGCACGTTTCTCGCGCCAAAAAACATAAACGAAGCGATCAGCAAACCAAAGGTTCCTGCAAGCAGGTATGCGGGTCTCCAACCTTTCAGCGTCCAGCGCAACAGGCGCTCATAGCTGTTCATCATCGCAGGTAAAAGCCTATCCTGGAAATGCTTGATGGCTCCGGAAAGTACATACCTGTTAAAGATCGCGAGGACAAGGAAACAGATCAGCAAGTTTCCCATAAACCTGTACGCGGCCTGGTCAGCCATATAACCATATCCATCAAGAATGATGACCAATGCTACAGTTGCCCAAAACAATGGTTTCTTAAAGATGGCAGATTTCGGTTCTTTCTCGTGCTCTTCATGTGTCATGAAATCCACCGCGAAAACGGGGTTCATAACATATGCAACAATCAACGAGGCAGTAAGTGTAAAGATCAACATCGTAGGCAGGTAAATCATAAACTTACCGATGATACCAGGCCAGAACAACAAGGGTATAAACGGTGCAAGAGTGGTAACGGTACCTGCCAATACCGGAACAAATACTTCACCTGCCGCAAAACGCGCAGCATCTTCAGATGAGATCCGTCCGCCACCCTGGGAGAAAATCCGGTGCGTATTCTCGATCACCACAATGGCATCATCCACAACAATTCCCAAACCAAACAATAGCGCAAACAGTGCAATGAAGTTCAGTGAGATGTTACCCCCTACAATGAATTCTGCCGATGGCAGAAAAATGAAAGCGAGGAACATACTGAGTGGAACAGATAATGCCACAAAGAAGGCATTGGTTACACCCATAAAGAACATCAGCACCAACACCACCAGTATAAATCCGATGATAATGGAGTTAACAAGTTCTGTGAACGACGTATTGGCTTTGATACTGAGGTCACCAGATACGTTGATTTCCAAATTTTTCGGGAACTCTTTTCTTTTAAGATCTTCCACCACTTCACGCACCTTCGCAGAAGCATCAATGAGGTTCTCACCGGAACGTTTGATGATGCTTAGGCTCACCACGTTCTTTCCATTCATCCGGGCATAGCTCTCTTTCTCTTTTACAGTATCCTTAACGGTAGCGATGTCCCGCAAATAAATGGGCGAGCCACTGAAATTCTTAACAATGACCTGGTTCAACTCCATGGCGTTTTGGAACTGACCCTTTACCCTGAGTGTACGCTTCTGTTCCCCAATTTCTAATAGACCTCCGGAGATATCCGCATTCTCACGAGCCACAGCATTCTCAATGTCTGAGAATGTAACCTTGGCCACCTGCATCTTGTAATTGTCTACATTGATCTGGATCTCTCTTTCAGGTGCACCGATCACATCTACACGGGTGATCTCAGAAAGTCCTTCGATCTTGTCTTGCAGCCTGTCCGCAAATTCTTTCAGCTTCACCGCGTCATAGTCGCCACTCACATTCACTGCCATGATCGGAAACTCACTGAAGCTGATCTCCTGTACCGTAGGCACCTGCGTAAGATCCGTTGGAAGATCCCCACGCGCTTTATCTACCGCATCTTTCACTTTCTGAATGGCCACATCGGTCTTCACATCTGTACTAAACTCAACAATGATGGCCGAGAAATCCTGCAGGGAGGTGCTGGTCATCTTATTGATCTTCACACCCGTGATGCCCTTTAATTTCTTTTCAATGGGCCTGGTCACCAGGTTCTCTATATCCTTCGGCGAGTTACCTACATACACCGTCTGTACATAGATCGTAGGGATCACGATGTCCGGAAACTGCTCTTTAGGCAGAGTCACAAACAGGGACACACCCCAGACCGTTACAAACAGTACGATCAGGTAAACCGCCGTTTTACTTTTAATGGCCCAATTGGTGGCAAAGAATGTTTTCCCGCCACGCAAAAGGTTTTGTATTTCATCAGTCACTTTCTTCATGACCAGCAATTATTTAGTGGTAATCAATTGTCCTTCATATAAGCCCTGGAAGCCTTGCGTGATAAGTTGGTCATTAGCCTGAAGACCCTGGCGGATCTCGATCTTATCTGCATACAATTCTCCAACAACAACAGGCTTCTTCTTTGCTACTGCTTTGCCATTTTGGGTATCAAGCACATAAACAAATTTCCCTTTCTCATCGGTCTGTATGGTAGCCACCGGAATAACCATCGCATTCTTGCTAGCGTGATCAAGTATCCGGATAATAGCAACCTGGTTGGGTTTCAGAGCAGGATCTGAGGCAATCTTGCTTTCTGCAATGAAACTCCTGGTTGTCTGGCCAATCGTTTCACTGACCAGGGTGATCTTGCTGTTGATCCGCTTGGAAATATCCGGCACATCAATAATCACATCCATGCCTTTCTTCACTTTAGATGAATAGTTCTCCGGAACATCCACCACTGCCTTCAGGCTGGAAGGATTGATAATGGTTATACCAGCAGCGGGATTACCATTGAACAGTTCACCCACGCGAATATTCACCGTTTCGGCCACACCGGATGCAGGCGCGTAAACATTGGTCATCGCCATCTGCTCATTAAGCAGACTCATCTGCTTCTCCAGGTTCTCCACTGCATTCTTTGCATTAAGCACCTGCACTTCCGTTCCGATGCCCTCTTTCCAAACCGCTTGCTGCCTGTTGTACAGATCGCGGGCATAATCCAATTGGGTTTTCAATTGTGCCATCTGTTGCCTAACAACCGCATCGTCAAGTTTCAACAGCAACTGGCCCTGCCTCACACGGTCACCCAGTTTTACATGTACAGATTTTACTTGTCCACCCATTCCCCTGGGTGTAACGATATATACATTCTCTGTTGAGATACGCCCCTGCAGATCTATATAGTGCGCAAAATCCTCGGGCTGAATAATGGTTACCGCAACAAGCTTCTTGCTGGCTTCTGCAGCGGCTGCAGGATCCAGTTTATTTATTTCTTCTTCCAGTTTCGTGATCTGTGCAGCCACCGTTTCTTTTTCTTTACGGAGCTTGTCGAGTTCAAGTTTTTTATCAGTCAATGTTGCATTAGCATCTTTCTTGCCTCCACCACAGGCGGCAAGAATTACCAGCATTGACATCACCATCAGTTGTTTCATATAATGCTCTTTAGTATTGGTTCAGTATGTTATAGTCTTCCGAGTGAACGGTAATAAGAGATCTTCGCAATCACTGCGTCATAAAGTGCCTGGAAATAATTCGACTGCGCTTCTTCAAATCCGGATTCCGTCTGTATGATCTCGAAACTTGATCCAAGGCCCTGCTCATATTTCTTCTTAGTAGTGTTATACACTTTCTCCGCCAGCTCAAGGTTCCTTTCCTGCACATCCATGTTTGCAATAGCGTTACGGAACTGGTTGTATGCAGCTGCTCTTTGCAGGTCAATCGCCCGTTGCAGGTTCTCCATGCTGTTACGGGTCTTCTCAAGATTCATCCTTGCCTGCTTGATCTTCTGGTCTTTTTGCAATCCATCAAAAATGGGTACACTCATATTCACACCCACCACATTCGTTTTGAACCAGGGTTTGCTGAAGTCAAAGAAATCAAACTCCTGGCGAAGGGCAGCTCCGGAAAAATTCCATACGGCAGACAGCGTGGGGATGTACTGCATCTTGTACCGCTTCAGGTCAAGCTTCTGCAGTTCTTCCACAGAGTTCAGCAATTGAACCTCGGCCCGATCTTCATATTTAAATCCAGTGGTATCCAGGATGTCCTGCTTCACGAGTTGGGTAGATAATGTATCAGTCAACTCCAACCCATCTGCCTGATTGATACCCAGGGCAAATTTGAGGGATGCATATCCGATGATGATCAGGTTTGCCACCTGTGATTGTGAGGATTTCAGGTTGTTCAGGTTTACCTGCGTACGATCGATATCCAGTCTTTCGGCAAATCCGTTTTTAAACAACACTTCCTGGTCACTCATGAGTTTCTGCAATCGCGTAATGCCATCGTCCAAAAACAGTTTACGCTTTTCAAGGATGAGCACACCATAATAAGCGCGGAACACGTTGCTCTTCACACTGTCTTCCATCGACTTTATATTGATGTCTGCATAACGCAATGCTGCGTCTCTTGCCTGCAGTCCTACAAACACATCGGGCTGGAACAACAGCTGCTGGAAACTGAAGCCGATGGAAGATTGCCATGGCACACCAAACTGTGCCGGAAAAAACTGTGGTGGCCCGGTGGGTGCCGTAATGGGATTACCACTGCCATCTTTCACGCCTTCGGTTTCCAATACATTGTACACCGATGGCGATACGAAATCCGGCAATAAAGTTACCGGGATAGAGAAGAAATGCTGCACGCCGAGCGATCCGTTGATCTGCGGCATGGCCTGTCCCTTGATCTCATTGTTCTTTGATTCCTGTAATCTCCTGTCGATCTTCAGGTTCTTGATCTCCGTCACATTCTTGATCGCGAAATCTACCGCTTCTCTTGCTGTGAATGCATAGTTCTTCTGTGCATTCACATGTGCAGTCAGCAACAGCAGCAATATCAAGCCTGCGAGTCTTGTCCTGCCTTTTCTCATTTTTGCTTGCTTTTAATGATTCGTTCTTGTTGGTATTGTACCGCGAGGTCATACCCTTTAGGGGATACCAGGCCAAATAGAAAATTCTCGAGTAACACTTTAGACACTTCCACGAGGTTGAATTCCGTGGCTGGAAAGACATCCTGGTTAAACATGACCATCATGGATTCCAGACGGTACTTGGCCAGCACCGTGACATTGAGGTCCGCTTTGTAGAGCCCTTCTTCCATTCCCCTTCTTAGATTCTTGCTCACTACTTCCATCAGGTAGATGTTCTTGTGGTCCATGAACCGCTTGAAACTTTGGAAATGGAACTTGTGGAGGTCATAGAGGATATTCGGGTTCATGCTTTGCATGTGGATGACGATCCTGTCCATCGTCAAAAACACCTCCTCCACTGCATTAGAAGCGTGGGCCTCACACTCATAACAATCTTTCTTAATATCTTCAATATCGTCTCCGATGATGGCATCTACCAGCTCATCTTTGTCTTTATACCATTGGTAAATGGTTTTTTTGGATATCCCAAGGCCCACAGCGATGTCGTCCATGGAAACCGAACGGATACCATATTTCATGAACAGGTTTTTAGCCTGTTCCCTGATCCTGTCACGGGTATCTACTACATTTTCCATTGTCATATTAAAACCGATAAGGCCGCAAAACTAAGGAAACTTTTTCCACGTTTCAAGTTTCCATCATCTTTTTTAACCAATCATCATTTTTAGGGGGAGTGTTAAGGGTGAGTGTTAAGGAGAGGCGCCTATACCCGGCTCCAAATTCCTGGATTCCCGGATTCCAGGTTTCCCGGATTCCCGGCTTCCTGTATTCCACCAATCTTTTTCCGTCTTTTTCCCCTTTTCCCCTCTTTCCTTTGTCATACTTTTGGTTCTCATGAAGAATTCCAGGCTCAGGCAGCTATTACAATACTTTTTCCAGGGTCTTATCATCCTGGCGCCTATCGTCATCACCGGCTGGGCGGTGGTATCCCTCTTTAATTTCGTGGACGGGATCCTGCCGAATATCCTATATATCTTGTTCCCTTCCACCATCGGTAACAACCCTGATGGTACGCCCAAGAGTTACCCGGGATTTGGCTTTATCCTGGTTATCCTGATCGTTATTGGTGTGGGATATGTTTCTTCTTCATTTATTGTAGGAAGGCTGGTACACCTTTTTGATCATTTGCTGGAGAGAACGCCCGGCATCAAAGTCATCTACACCACGGTCAAGGATTTTTTTGAAGCCTTTGCCGGAAATAAGAAAAAATTTAACCGCCCGGTATTGGTATCCATTGAGCATCCGGACGTATGGCAGTTGGGATTTATTACCGATGAAAATGTGAAAGACTTTGGTCTCAATGAACACGTAGCGGTGTACATCCCGCACTCCTATGCTTTCTCTGGCAGGCTGTATTTTGTGCCTCCTTCGCACGTAAAACCCGTCACGGAAGTAAGTGCAACGGATGCCATGAAATTTGCGATATCCGGAGGGGTGACCGAGACAGAGCATGAAAATTAGTGAGATGGATTAAAAAACGTTTTTATGAGGAGAGTGATTTGTGGAGCGATGGCATTGCTCATGTTAAGCAGCCCAATGCCAACCATGGCCTGGGGCTTTTACGGACATCGATTGATCAACCGGATGGCGGTTTTCCTTCTTCCGCCTGAGATGATGATCTTATACAAACCGCACCAGGGCTTCCTGATGGAACATGCGGTTGATCCAGACAAACGCCGTTATATTATCAAGGAGGAAGGACCCCGGCATTACATGGATATGGATCACTACCAGCCCTGGGACAGCATTCCTGCTTCATGGGCCAAAGCCATTGAAAAATATGGCGAAGACAGTCTTTACAAACACGGCATCGCGCCTTGGTGGATCCAAACCATGATGGGCCGGCTCACCCGGGCTTTCGAAAAAAAAGACAAGGCCGCCATTCTAAAACTGTCGGCTGACCTCGGCCACTACATCGGAGATATCCACGTTCCCCTGCATGCCAGCAGCAATCACAATGGTCAGCATACCGGCCAAACCGGTATACATGGTTTTTGGGAATCGAGGATCCCCGAATTATTTGCAGAAGAGGAGTTTGATTTCTTCATCGGCAAGGCCAACTACCTGCCCAGTGTTTCTGCAATGGCATGGGGTGTGATCCGGGAAAGTGCAAAAGCAGCGGATACGGTACTTTCAGAGGAGAAAAGACTGAGCGGCATGTTTGCCCAAGACGGTAAATATGCTTTTGAAGAGCGCAATGGCCTCCTGGTGAGGCAATACTCCAGCGCTTACAGCAAAACCTATCATCGCCAGCTGCGGGGCATGGTGGAGCGCAGGATGCGTGCCTCCATACAAATGGTGGCCAATTGCTGGTACACTGCCTGGGTAAATGCCGGGCAACCGGACCTCAGATCCCTTGCTCCGTTACCGTTTACACCAGCCGATGAACAGGAATGGGAGAATATGAACCAGCAATGGAAAGAGGGCGCGGTCAAGGGACGCTCTTGTACAAATTGACTACATTCGCGATTCGAAATTCCAGCACCGTGACGCATAATTTTAACGCAGGGCCCAGCATCCTGCCCCGTGAAGTTTTTGAAGAAGCATCCAGGGCCATTCTCGATTTTAATGGAACCGGTTTATCGATCCTCGAAATTGGTCATCGGACTCCCTTGTTTGAATCGGTACTGGAAGAAGCCAGCCAAACCTTAAGGGAGCTTATGCATCTGAACAGCGACAAAGAGATCCTGTTCCTGCACGGAGGCGCATCAACACAATTCTTCCAGGTGCCCATGAATCTTTTGAATGAAGAGGAGACGGCAGCCTACCTGGATTGTGGGGTCTGGGGCATAAAAGCCATCAAGGAAGCAAAACTGTTTGGGCATGTAGACGTAGTGGCCAGTTCAAAAGAACAAGGCTACACCTGCATTCCAAAAAACTATACCGTAGCTGACAATGCGCGTTATTTTCACTTCACCACCAACAATACCATTGAAGGAACGGAAATGTTTTCTATTCCCGAGGTGAGCGTACCGCTTGTAGCAGATATGAGCAGCGATATTTTATCGCAAGAAATGGATTTCAACCGCTTCGGACTCATCTATGCAGGTGCGCAGAAAAACATTGGTGCAGCCGGTGTGAATGTGGTGATCGTAGACAAGCACATGCTGGGTAAGGTACATCGCAAGATGCCATCCATGATGGATTATCGGTTACACATCGATAATGGATCCATGTTGAATACACCACCGGTGTTTGCCATTTATGTTTGTTTGCTCACCCTCCGTTGGGTGAAGAAAAAAGGAGGCATTGCCGCAATGGAATCCCTCAATAAAGCAAAGGCAGAACTGCTCTATAACACGCTGGATGCACATCCTTTATTCACACCAACTGTTGCCAAAGAAGACCGCAGCAGAATGAACGTAGTATTCACGATGGATGACCCCGAAAAAGAAAAACAATTCCAGGAATCCTGCAAAGCCGCCAATATGGTAGGCGTGAAAGGACACCGCTCCGTTGGCGGATTTCGCGTTTCTTTATACAACGCATTGCCTATGGAAAGCGTCATCGCACTTACAGACCTTATCAAATCTTTCTAATATGGCTCAGATAGCCCCGTTCAAAGCCCTTAGACCCAACGCAAGTGTAGCAGAAGCTGTGGCGTCAAGACCCTATGATGTACTCAATACTGCAGAAGCAAAACAAGAAGTAGCCCATAACCCCCATTCTTTCCTGCACGTCACCCGATCAGAAATAGACCTGCCGAATGACGTACATGTGTATTCCAGATTGGTGTACGATAAAGCAAAGGAAAACCTGGAGGCGATGATCAGCCAGGGAATCCTTGTGCGGGAAGGAAAACCCTGTTATTATATTTATAAGCTTGTGATGGGAAAGCGCGAACAGACCGGACTGGTTTGCGTTTCATCGATCGATGACTACAACAACAACATCATCAAGAAGCATGAGTTTACCCGGCCGGAAAAAGAAACGGACCGAATCAACCACATCCGGATCACCGGCGCACAAACAGGAAATGTTTTTCTGGCGTATCGCAACAATGCAGAGCTGGATAGCCTGATAGACGGTTGGAAAAAAAATCATAACCCCGCTTACCAGTTCAGGGCCAATGATAAAATAGAACATACCATATGGGTAGTGGATGATGAAACAACCATCAACATGATTACCGCAGTCTTTGCCAACAATATTCCGTACACATATATTGCAGACGGTCACCATCGCGCAGCCAGTGCAGCAAAGGTTTTATCGGCCCTGGGAACAGAAGCCTCCGCAGACGCAAAGTATTTCCTGACAACCCTTTTCCCTGCCAACCAGTTGAGCATTATGGATTACAACAGGGTGGTCAAAGATCTGAATGGGCTTGATCAGGAAGACTTTCTCTCCGCATTGCACGATGATTTTGACATTGCGCTCAGCCCGGAACCCATTGCACCTTCGGCACTCCATGAATTTGGCATGTATCTGAATGGACAGTGGTATATCCTTACAGCAAAAGAAGGCACCTGGACAGAAGACCCCATCGGGGTGCTGGATGTGTCTATCCTTTCGCAGAATATATTGGACAAACACCTTGGCATCAAAGACCAACGTACAGATAAGCGAATTGATTTCGTTGGAGGTATCCGCGGATTGAAAGCGCTGCAGGACAGGGTTGACAGTGGGGAGATGGCTATTGCCTTTAGTCTATATCCTGTTTCTATCCAGCAATTGTTTGATATTGCAGACAGCGGAAATGTAATGCCGCCAAAAAGCACCTGGTTTGAACCCAAGTTGAGGGATGGCTTACTTACCCATTTGATCTAAGCATATGAATCTTTTGATCCGAACATTCACACTTGCCCTTGCCTTTATCGTCAGCCTTTGTACCCAGGCCCAGGACGTACAGAAACAACTGGAAACGGCGCGGAACTTTTCTCGCACAGGGGACTTCGATAATGCCTTGCTGGTATTGCAAAAGGCATCACAACAAATGCCGGGTGATCTTGAGATTCAGAAAGAGCTTGCGTACACTTATTTCCGTGCAGGCAATTACAAAGATGCAGTACCCGTTGCGCTGGCGCTTGCAGACAGAGAAGATGCTGATGTGCAGGCTTATCAGATCGCCGGGAATATTTACAAGGGTGTTGGGGATCCAAAAGAGTGCGACAAACTTTACAAGAAGGCGTTGAAGAAATTTCCAAACAGTGGTGTGCTCTATTTTGAATATGGAGAATTGCTGCTGACGCAACAGCAACGCAACGAGGCTATCAAAATGTGGGAAAAAGGGATTGAGGTTGATCCATCCTATCCCGGCAACTACTACCATGCCGGTAAATTTTACTACTACACTGGCTCCAACGCAGCATTGACCTTGCTTTATGGGGAGATCTTCGTGAACATGGAAAGTTACACGGTGCGCACGGCAGAGATCAAAAACATGTTGCTGGACGCATACAAAAAATTCTACCTGAATAAGCCAGAACCTGCACAGGGTAAAAAGAAATCCCAGAATGGATTTCAACAGTCTGTGGCAGACCTTCTCTGGCAGCAGTCGGCCCTTGCAGATATGGGCGTAACGGCTGAATCCCTGACCATGATCAGAACGCAATTCATTCTCTCATGGAATGAAACACTGGCGGCGAAGTATCCGTACAAACTATTTGAGCATCAACAATACCTGCTTAGAGAGGGAATGTTTGAAGCTTACAACCAATGGCTATTCGGACCCGTTGCGAACATGCAGAAATACCAGCTGTGGGCTAATGCTAATGGTAAGAAACTCAGTGATTTCAATTATTACCAGAAGAACCGCATTTTCAAAATGCCTGCAGGACAGAATTATCAGTAGTTTTCTGTATTTTCCTGTACTCAACTTTGCCATATGACCCCAACACGCTTGTTTGATTGTATCAACAATCAACTGGAGAAATTCCCTAAGGAAGATATGCTTGCTGCCAAAGAACCTGGTGGCACCTGGAAAAAATACAGCACGGCGGAAGTACGTGATATCGTAGATAAATTCAGTGCAGGGCTTGCCCACATGCACATCGGCCCCAATGATATGAGTATCGAGGGCAGGGACAAGATCGCAGTGATCAGCAATAACCGTCCTGAATGGATCTTCCTGGACCTCGCCGTGCAACAGATCGGCGCAGTGCTCACCCCCATCTATCCCACCATCAGTGTACATGAACTGGAATATGTTTTGAACGATGCGCAGGTGAAGCTGGTTTTTGTGAACGATAAAGAGATGTACGAAAAAGTACAACAGGTGCGGGAGAAAGCACCGAGCGTGAAAGCGGTTTTCACCTTTGATTATTTCCAGCCTTCACTGCATTGGAAAGAGATCCTCAGCAAAGCCACGGATGCGGATATGGAAAAAGTAAAATCCATTCGGGACGCTATCAAATCTGAAGATCTCTGTACCATCATCTATACCTCAGGTACTACTGGTACGCCCAAGGGTGTAATGCTGAGTCACAAAAACATTCTCAGCAACGTTATGAATGTGGAAGAAGTGTTCAGGCCTATCGTTTCCGATAAAGATGCCAGAGCACTTAGTTTCCTTCCGTTGAATCACATTTTTGAACGGATGATCAGCTACATCTACTTATTCTATGGCTGTTCCATCTATTATGCCGAGAGCCTTGATAAGATCGGTGATAACCTGAAAGAAGTTCAGCCAACTACCTTTGCTACCGTGCCGCGGTTGTTGGAAAAAGTATACGAGCGGATCATCGCCAAAGGGCATGAACAAACCGGCATCAAAAAGAAATTATTTTTCTGGGCCGTTGAACTCGGCAATCGGTTTGAAGTCAATAAAAACCATGGCTGGTGGTACAATACCCAACTGGCACTGGCCAATAAACTTATTTTCTCCAAATGGCGCGATGGTCTTGGTGGAAACATAAAGGCGATTGTAACCGGTGCAGCGGCCTGCCAGGTCAGACTCCTGCGCGTGTTTACTGCCGGAAAGATCGTGATCATGGAAGGATATGGACTTACGGAAACCTCACCGGTGATCAGTGTGAACCGTTATGATGAAAAGAACCGCCGATTCGGCACCATCGGTCCGGTGATCAAAAATGTAGATGTAAGACTGGCCGAAGATGGCGAGATCTGTTGTAAAGGGGATAATGTGATGATGGGCTATTACAAACAACCCGAGATCACTGCGCAGGTAATCTCTGAAGACGGATGGTTCCATACGGGCGACATCGGCGTTTGGGTAGAAGATCGATTCCTGAAGATCACAGACCGTAAGAAAGAAATTTTCAAAACTAGTGGTGGTAAATATGTAGCGCCACAACCCATCGAAAACAAAATGAAAGAATCACCTTTCATTGAACAAATGATGGTAGTGGGTGCTGAACAAAAATTTGCAGGCGCCCTCATCGTTCCAAACCTTACCAACCTGAAAGACTGGTGCGGCAAACACCAGATCAATGCCAATACCACTACGGACAAGATCCTTCGGGATCCGCGCGTGATAGAGCTTTACAAAGGCATTGTGGAAGAATACAATCAATTGTTCAATCACGTAGAGCAGGTGAAAAAATTTGAACTGCTGGAATCCGAATGGACGATTGACGGTGGTGAACTTACGCCAACACTTAAGTTGAAACGGAAGGTGATTATGGAGAAGTATCGGGATGCTATTGAAAGAATATATAGCTAACAATTGACAATTGGCAATTGATAATTTGCAATTGGCACTAGTTTCTGGGTACTAGTCTTTAAATACTAGTGCCAATTGTTAATTGCTAATTACAAATTGTCAATTGTTAGTTCTTAGTCTTTTGTATATCCGGATTGCCGCTAACAACACTCCCATCAGCACCACCAGCCACACAAGACCCCAGACCATGCTCATGCCGGTTTTCACCGTGGCAAGCATAACAATCGCAATCAACAAAACCGTAGCGCCTTCGTTCCAAATCCGCAGTCTGTCTGAACTCCACTTGTACTGACCAGACCGTATGGAAGTGAACATATAGTGTAAGTAAAAATGATAGGCGTAGAGGACTACAACCAATGCCACCTTGATCACCAGCCACAATGCACTTCCTGCCCACATCGCGGCCCACCATCCGCCTTTCCACAACACCCAGGGACCAAAGATCAGCGTGAGCACGGCAGAGGGCCAGGTGATGCCATACCAGAGCCTCGACATCATGATGCCAAATTGTGCCTGCAAAACATCTCTGGCAGAAGAATCCTTATCATTGGCTTCTGTTGCATAAATGAACAAACGTGGAATGTAAAACATCCCGGCAAACCAGGTTACCACAAAAATGATGTGCAGCGCTTTCAGATATGCATAGTCCATCAGGCCATTGTATTTTCTGTAATCATCTCTCTTCGGATAAAAGAACAAACCGTATTTACCCATGAAGGTTGCAGGTTCAAACAGGGAATCGCGGTGAAATTTTCCCCGCCAGCATGGATGAATTCCTCCTTCCCTTCCTCGGCTATCTCTTCCAGCGTTTCAAGACAGTCGCTCACAAATGCGGGACACACCACCAAAATTTTCTTCTTACCTTCACCAGGCAATTCTTCTAACCGCGCCGCCGTATACGGCTGCAACCAGGGATCCCTGCCCAACCGGCTCTGGAAGGTCTGCTCCACTTTATCTGCCGGCAAACCCAGTGCCTTGGTGACGAGGTCTGTGGTAACAAAGGTCTGGTGCCGGTAACACTGTGCATGTGCGGCACATGGCTTATTACAACAATCCGATACTTTAAGGCAGTGCTCACCCGTAATATCTCCTTTGCGAATATGCCGCTCAGGGACACCATGGTAGCTGAATACGATCTTATCCCATTCACCAGAAAGATAAGGTTTTATACTTTCAGCAAGCGATGCAATGTATGCAGGATCATCATAGTATGGACCTACGATTTTTAATTGCGTACTGTACTTCCCTTTCGCGTGTTCCTCCTTCACTTGCTCCACGGCTGTTTCATAACTAGACATCGCATAGTGTGGATACAATGGAAACAGAATGACTTCTTTTAGTTGCGGATGATCCCGATGCAGTCTTTCCAGTACCTTAACCGTGGAAGGATTGCCATAGCGCATACACATCTCTACAGGCTCGGAAAAATTAGCCTGCACCGCTTCCTTCAATTGACGCGTGAGGATGATCAATGGTGATCCCTCTTTCTGCCAGATGGAACGATATGCTGCTGCAGATTTCGGTGCACGGAATGGAACGATGATACCCCGAACCAATAAGGTCCGTGCCAGCCAGGGCAGATCGATCACCCGCTCATCCATCAGAAATTCATTGAGATACTTACGAACATCTTTCACCTGCGTAGAATCCGGCGAGCCAAGATTCATCAGTAAAATAGCTGACGTATGTTTGGAATTCATTCCACAAAATTACAGTTCCCATATTGCTAAACATAATCATCAGGAATATGACCAAAAGATGACAGAGTTGAGGCCTACGGTTCTGGCTACCCTGCGGTTGATGCGTTAATTTTGTGTCGTTATGGTGAACAGGAACGATGGCATGATGTTTTTTGTGGCTGGGATCAACTATCGCAAATGCGATATGGATATCCGGGGTCAATATGCACTTCCTGCTGAGACGATTGAAAAAGTGCTGACAAAGGCCAAACAATGTGGTATTTCCGAGGTCTTTATCCTCTCTACTTGTAACCGGACAGAAATCTACGGACTTGCCCATGCAGCAGATACCCTGATTCACTTGCTTTGCGAGGAAACCAAGGGCGATGCAACACAGTTCAAAAAAGCAGCATATATCCACAAACAGGCTGCAGCGGCATCGCATTTGTTTGATGTGGCGGCAGGGCTTGACTCCCAGATCCTGGGCGACTATGAAATTGTGGGCCAGCTCAAAGTAGCGTTGAAACTGGCGAAGAATGCCGGCACCTGGGGCAGTTTTCTGGACAGGCTGGTGAACGCCGCCCTGCAGGCATCCAAAGAGATCAAAAATCAGACGGCACTGAGTGGCGGCACTGTCTCTGTGTCTTTTGCCGCTGTCCAGTGGATCAGGCAACATACAAGCCATCTCTTTAACAAGCATATTGTGCTGGTTGGCGCAGGTAAGATTGGAAGGAACACCTGCAAGAATCTTGTTGATTATGGATCTGCGGATAAAATCACCATCCTCAACCGCACACTTGATCACGCCATGGATTTGGCAGACTGTTATCAGGTGAATGCAGGATCATTGGATGCATTGGACCAACACCTTCAGGAAGCGGATATTGTGATCACGGCTACCAGCTCATCGGCACCATTTATCATGGCAAAACAGTTTGAAGATCGCAAACCCAGACTGGTCATCGATCTCTCTGTTCCTTCAAACGTACACAAAGACGTTGACGCCTGTGATTGGGTACAGGTAGTGCGAGTGGATGAACTCTCCCGCATCACGGATGAAACCCTGAACACGCGCGCTGCAGAAATACCAAAAGCCCGATCTATCATCAGCCAACACCTGGAAACATTCAGGGAATGGAGTGAACGCCGCAAGCATGCTCCAATGCTGAATGACCTGAAGACCACCCTTTTCCAATTGCAGCAACATCCGCACATCAGGGTACAACTTGGAAATTGCAACACAACCGCATCCCTCAGAATCAATAAAGTCATCCGGGAAACCGCAAAAAAGCTGGATATTAAGGATGCAAAAGGCTGCCACTTTATCTCGGCCTTAAACCAGTTCATCAGTTAATGACACAAACACTTCGCATTGGTACCAGGGACAGTCAATTGGCTGTTTGGCAAAGCACGTGGGTACAGCAACTGCTTGCCGCAAGAGGCATTGATTCAACATTGGTGATGATCAAGTCTGATGGCGACATCAACTTGCACACACCCTTGTATGAAATGGGCGTGCAGGGCATCTTCACCAAAACCCTGGACATTGCACTGCTGGAAGAAAAGATTGACCTCGCCGTGCATTCCATGAAAGACGTTCCCGTGGTACTTGCCAAAGGCATCCGCCAAGCCGCAGTGCTGGAACGTGCTTCTTATAAAGACATCCTCGCATATAAAGATGATATCGGTTTTTTGTCCGATGGGGTTCCAGCTACCATTGCAAGCAGCAGTATCCGCAGG
>JBASZQ010000085.1:0-16297 GCA_049661025.1 Chitinophagaceae bacterium
GTGGTGCCTGGGCCGAGTGGGATCTGTGGGACGTGGATATGGCGATCCCAATGAGTCCGGACCAGGTGGTACAGAAACGAAACGGCATTTTCATCCATCAGTCGCAAAAAGACGGGGTGGTCTTCCAGGGCTCAGACAGCCGGGAATTCTGGGAAAGGGCTGAAGAAAGAAATGCAGGGACGGCCGATTTGTATGATAAACTGGGACTTCCTAAATATGCGGCGATGGAAGCCTTTGTGCAATGGCCGTATTAGAGGCAATGGGCATAGGGCATTGGGCATGGTGAAGGCATCAGGCATAGGGCAATGGGCACTTTCCGGAACTGCAACCTCGTACCTCTAACCTTCAACCTATTTTTGCTCTGTGTCTGGTAATTTCCTATATTTGCTGCCCCAAACGGCCCCGTAGCTCAATTGAATAGAGCATCTGACTACGGATCAGAAGGTTTCAGGTTTGAATCCTGACGGGGTCACTAAATAAAAAGGCATCACGAAAGTGATGTCTTTTTATTTAATGGGAATTTGGAAGGGAGAAGGGCATTTTACAAAGTCACATACTTGAACGCATAGTGGGTTATCGTTCCCTTGGCCATATCTTTCAGATCATAAGAAACCGGCAACCTGTCCTGATTTGTTTTTAAGTTCTCAACCCGGCTTACAACCATTGGCTTGCCGTTGATCACCTCCCGAACTTCTAATTTCAACATTCTGGAACTTACTGTTATGTATCCAAAACTCGTTGATACAAGCATGTTCATCAGATTACTTGTATTGCTAACACCAATCTTATTGGTAAGCCACGGGAAATTCACAATATTATATTCCGGACTTAAGATGCTGCCGGAAAATCGGCTTTCGGTGTAATTGTTGTCTCCAGTGATCTCGTGCAATACAAAAGGACTATGCCACCGGAACAGTTTAGAACCGGAAAAACCCTGATTCCTTATCTCATTATGGTAGTAATCTGCATAATAAGTCCTTATCTCTACTTGCCTGTCACCGTTATAGATAAATGAATCGATTTTCACCCTGTCATGCGAAGTAAGCAAACTACTTTGAGTTGACCTGTACGCAATAAGTTTTCCTTTATCCCAGCTTAACTGATCATTCTTAGGAAAGTATGGCTCCGTAAAGTAATGTACATAGCTGAGGTTATTCTCTGTACCATACGAGGCAAGCCCGTCTGGAACAATACCTTTCACATGAAAGGAATAGTCAGAAATGTAGTTGAAAGTAGTGGTATATGGGAGGCGACTGAACTTAATCATTTTCCCATTATCATACTCATACTTTCTCAATAGAACCCCATTCTCCCATACTTCCGACAAGAATAAATTCCCCTTGACTAAACCCGGAGGAATACTCATGTCGTCCTTATGGCAAGAGAATAATATAAGACCTATCAAGAACAAACCTATCTTTTTCATGTGTATGCTTTTAGTTGTTTGAAAACCGCATGCTCTAATGTGTATCCCCGAGCAGAATATACTTGAACCTATATTTCGTTTCTCTTGATCCTCTGCCACCTTCCCAGTCACTTGGGAATTCAAATACTGCTGTATATTCTTCCGGCAAATGATATCTATTCGTTTTAATGGCTTTTTATACCATCGAAAGTCATCATCATTAGTGGTGCCAAATCTTCTGTTCTCTTCAATATTCAATTGTAGTTCTAAGGAGATCGTGTTTCACATGTTTCGGATTAAAAAGTGGACCTCAGATCTATATAAGCGTACTTATAGCTCTTTGTCTGCCAGACATAAAATGGCTCTTGGCCTGATTTTCGAGATATCGTTTCCAAATATGATATAGGAAGCTTAAATGTGTTTGTCTGTACATTGGACAATCTGCATTGGATCACTTCCGGAACAAGTGCTCCGTTAACGACGTCATTTAATGTAAGTGTGGATTCCGTTATCAACATGCCCATGTAGAATGGTGGCGTGTTGTAATTGCTATAGCCAAGAAATACATGGAAGCGTCCCGGAAAAAGGGTTTCATTCCAACCATTGAATAAGCAGGCTGGGTCAAACACCTTAAACGGATCGTGGTAATATGGATCCATTACACTATGGGAATACTTGAAATTATAGACCCGATATCCCTCAGACATCAAAAGCGTAGCATCAAAATGCCCCTTCCAATTCAACTTATAGTTGGTATCCACAACGTTTTCAGCAACGAGGACATTATTATTGTAGATCTTTTCAATGTCCAATACCCGTGTAAGTATCAACCCATGGTACTGGTACCTTAAACCGCGTAGTGTATAGTCAGAACCCGTTGTTGCCGGACCTGTCAGTTGCTCGTAAAGCAACCCGTAACGATAGCTATAATTTCGTACTGAGCTGTTACCATCCTTCATGATCTCAGCCCTGATTATAAAGCCCTTTCTATCGTAATAGTAGGCCGTAACGTTATTTGAGTTACCTACGGGCCCCTTGAACAAGAATCGGGAATGCTCAGGCTCATGAATGATGTCAAACAACTGGCCATTCATATCAATGAACCTGACCAGTTGCCCTTTATCGTAGAAGTATTTCTCGGACCTGCTAACACCGTTGACCGTTTCTGTTTTCTCGGAGATAACCATTACAGGCCTGTGTAGTTTCGCCTTCGCGGCTTCTGAGTCTTCAGGTAAATTCTCCATTTCCATCTTTGTGCAACCAAGGATGAACGCCGCCAACAATACAATGAGGTGTCGCATAAAATAAGGTTTGTATCGTGTGCCGGGATCTTATTTTGAAGGGACGGAGCATCGCCAAAAGCAAAGGTATGGTTGGACTCCGGTGGAATCTATGACCTGCATCATCAAATTCGCGAAATGAGATGGCTCTACCTCGTTCAACTGTTGGCCAATGGAACCCGTTTCATTGAGAGATCTAATGAAAAGGCCTTGGCAAAACGAGAATTCCTGAAAGCAACATTGTCTATATTGTGCACAGAACTAGGTAAAATGAAAGATCTAAAGAAGTATTACATCATTTCTGCAACACCGGAGGAAGTATACAATGCACTTACCAACCCACTTGCCATTCGACTTTGGACCGGCGAACCAGCGGAAATGACGGAAGAACCAGGCTCAGAGTTTTCTTTGTGGGACGGAAGCATTTGCGGAAGAAATATCTCGTTCATAAGTGGCAAGAAAATTGAACAACAATGGTATTTCGGTGAACAGGAAGAGCCTTCTGTCGTGACCATCATTCTACATCCGCATGCCGATGGAACATCAGTTGAATTAAGGCATAAAAATATTCCAGACAGTGAATACAATGATATTAAGGAGGGCTGGGATGAAAGTTATTTCCTGGCCCTGGATGAATTTTTTTCCTAAGTAAAGTACTGAGATGAAAACAGCTAGCATCAATGAGATAAAACAGGAAATACTAACCCTGCCCCACAGTAAAATCGCGGAAATTACACTTCGGCTGGCCAGATCAAAAAAAGAGAATAAGGAGTTCCTGACTTTCCTGCTATTTGAATCGCACAACATCCCCGGATATATAGAATCCGTAAAGAAAGAAATGGAAGCTGAGTTTCTCGACATCAATATCTCAAATATATACTTTGCCAAGAAGACAATTCGAAAGGTATTAAGGATAACAAACAAGTATATCCGGTTTCCGAATTCAAAATTGGTAGAAGCAGAGTTATTGCTGCATTTCTGCAAACTGGTGAAAGACAGTGGCATCAGGATCGACAAAAATCCGGCACTTAGAAACCTTTACCAGAACCAGTTGAAAAAAATCGAGAAAGCGATGGCGGAATTACATGAAGACATTAATTATGACTTGAACAAACTGCTGTCAGCATTGGAGAACTAACAAAGGGTCGCAAAGCCCTGCATTCCCTGCAAGGCTTATCGTTTTTAGTCAGAATTGAGTTTATAGGGTAATATATTTAAACTCGTAGTGGTTAACAACATTCGTTAAGCCATTGACCAAATCGTAGGAAACAGGCAGTTTATCTTGATTAACCACAATATTCCGTACGTGGGTGATCTCTAGTTTTTGGCCATCAGCTACCTTTACTTTCTCAAGCAGAAGCATTCCGGATATATAGTTCCTACTCCAATGAGTAGCCACCATATTCATCAAATCCCGTTTACGGGAGTCGTTGATGCTATAATGACCCCAGGGAAATGACGCGATATTATAATGTGGCATTTTAATAGTATTTGAAAAGACATTGAATTCATAGTTATGAGAATCACTTCTGATTATGCACCCAAAAGGCGTATGCCAATTATAGTAAACAGTCCCTATGTACTCCCTTGATATCATCTGTCCATCTTTATAAGACAAACTATATGACTCGATCTTAAGATCCAATGCATTCCGATAAATATAGTTGTATTCTAAAACCACAAAAGTACCGCCCGATAAATCACCAGAGGCCCAGGTGTGCTTCTGGATGCGATCTTTCGCCCATGTAAACGTATGACGCACCCAAATACTGCTCTGGCCATCTTCATTGCCTAACTCCATCTTAGTCAGTTGATGATCCTCATTGTAATAGAAGTGTGCATACATATAGTCACCCGTCATAATCGTATAATGATCTCTATCTGTATAAGTATACACCAAATCCATTCCACCACTTTTAGCCCTTACCAGTCTTCCACCCGCATACTCATATTTCTCTGCAAGAGAACCATTGATCCAAGTCTCAGACAAGGTGGAAACTCTTTTTTTTGCCAATGCGGCTTCGGGTGTAGTGTTGATTAACTCGTCTTTTGTGCATCCGGAAATAAACAGGATAAAGATGGTTGAAATCATTATTACTCTCATGGCTTAAGTTTTAAACGAATGGATAAAACAATGCTTTGAGGCGTATTAGTTTGTGTTGGACAAACAGCAAAGTGAACTCCGAAAGGATGAAAGTCAAACTCCTTTACTGAATTGTATTGCACTGATAAAGGTAGAACGAACATGGAAGGATATCAATGATCCACATCATTGATTCATGGAAATAGTTTCTACTTTTAAACTGTTCAAATCAAATCGTGTGCCTATGAGTTTAAGCTGACCATTGGCTACTTTCTCCCGGACAAGTGCAGACTGTGCAGTAATTTGCCTTACACCATGTATGATATTGGCACGAATACAGTGTTCCAGTTGGTATCCTTCTCGCGAAACCAGTTCCCTGATCTCTGCCTCCTGTTTAAGGCTGTCAATGATATCTTGAATATGGCCATGCACTTCTCCCCCTTCCACCAATGCTTTAATAGCACCGCAGCTTTCATGTCCCATCACCATAACGAGCTTAGCACCTAAATGCTCCACAGCATACTCCACGCTACCAAGTTCCACACCGCCAATGATATTTCCCGCCGTGCGGATCACAAACAGATCACCCATCCCCTGATCAAAAATTAACTCGGGTGACAAACGACTATCAGAGCAACAAATCACCACTGCAAAAGGATGTTGACCTTCGGTCACTTTTCTAAGCCTGCGGATGTCTTCATCAGGATGTACAGGATGGAAGTTATAGAAACGTTGATTGCCTTCCATCATCCTTTCCAGAGGATCTTCGGGATAGGTAAAGGCTGTGTTGTAGTGTACAAATTGAGAGATGCCAATATAGGCAATGCCAACAAACAAGGCTATAAGCAAAAGTAATTTTCCGGTAGGCCAATATTTACGCATAGACCCTTGCAAAATAGATGCTTCGCATTGAGAAAAGAATGACTGTAATCAGTACCTTACCCGTTCAATATTGGTTTATGGCCCCAAAGAAACTCATCGGAATCCTTTTCATGGCATTTTCCCTTGCTGCATTTTCGCAGCAATCCAAGCGGGTTGATTATTATATGATCCGGATCTACCATTGCGCTACCATGGATCAGGTGCAGTCAGTTGAAGCGTTCGCCGGAAACACACTGAAGCCATTCTTTACATCAAATGGAATAGAACATATTGGCATCTTTGTGCCTATTAACAATGATACCCTGACGGATAAAAAAGTGTTCGTTTGGATTCCTTTCACCTCATTGGAAAAAATGACTGCTATCGATCAAAAATTTTCATCTCTAGATCCATGGGGCAGTGATCCTTCCTTACAACTAAACGGCAATGCGGGTCAGCCACCTTACCTTCGGATGGAGGTCAGCCTGTCTGTTGCCTTCAGAGATATGAGAAAGTATGATCCCGCTACGAGCTTTAAGAGATCACCGGACAATATCTATGAGTACCGTAGTTATGAAAGTGCAACGGAAAGTCTACACCTGAACAAAGTACATATGTTCAATGAAGGAGGAGAGATCCCCTTGTTTAAACGACTGGATTTTAATGCACTTTTTTACGCCAGGGTGATCGCAGGCGCGAGAATGCCCAATCTGGTTTATATAACTCGTTTTTCCAATCTTGACGCCAGGAATGCCCACTGGAAAACATTTGTAGACGATCCGGCCTGGAAAGCACTGACTGCAATGGAAAAGTATAAGGGAAGTGTTTCGCGGAACGAAACCATCCTCATGAAAGCCTCGCCACTTAGCGATCTTTAATCGAAATCAAAGAGATCCCCCAGGAATCCTTTCTTTTTTCGATAGTGCTCATGGCTATGCCCATTTTTATAGTACGTTTTTGGCTCAACATATTTCTCGGAAGACTGGGTCTGGGTGGATCTTTCGATGATTTTATCGAGTTCACCCCGATCCAGCCACACGCCCCTACACTTGGGACAATAGTCTATTTCAATACCCTGGCGATCAGACATTACCAATAGTTCTTCACAACTTGGACATCTCATGAGAAAGTGGTTTCTCATTAGAACCTGTTTTGAAGAATTGTGTTGAAGCAGTTGTACAGTTTTATGCAGTTTTTACATTATTTTAGGAAAAACAACTTCATGTGGAGTAACCATGTATTCATCATTACCGGTGCAGGATCAGGGATCGGAAAAGAACTGTCTGTACAGGCACTTGAGGGTGGTGCAACCGTTTTCGCGATTGATGTCCGCGATGCAGGACTGCAGGAATTGAAAACCAGTTACCCGCAAACCCATATACACCAGATGGATATCGGTGAAAAGGAAGCCATTGTCAGATTTGCAGAAGAAACCATTCCCAAACTGGAACAAAAAACACTTGTGCTGATCAATAACGCAGGTGTTGGATTGCTATCCGGAAAATTTGAAGAGACCTCACTAGAAGACATAGAGTGGTTGATGAATATCAATTTCTGGGGTGTTGTGAGAATGACCAAAGCATTTTATCCTTATCTGCTGCAACAAAACAACGGACATATTGTAAATGTGTCCAGTGTTTTTGGACTGGCCGGGATCATGAACCAAAGTGCGTACAGTCCTTCGAAATTTGCGGTGCGTGGGTTTACAGAAACCCTCAGAATGGAACTACTTCATACCGGCATTAAGACCCATAGCGTTCACCCTGGCGGCATTGATACAAACATCATCCGCAACAGCAAATTTACGGGTAAGCATACCAGTGAGGTGCAGCAAAAAAGGGATATCAAAAGCTTCTCCCGTGCCGCTATGACCACACCGAGTGATGCGGCAAAAGTGATCCTGGAGGGGGTAGCCAAAAACAAAGCACGGATCCTCATTGGAAAAGATGCGAAAATGATGGACAAGATGGTCAGGTTGTTTCCTTCGGGATATTCAACAGCCATGCGGAAACAGATAGAGCGCGCTTTCCCTGAGTGAGTAAAGTATCCCTAGCCGCAATTGTATTTTTTCAACTAATCAACAACCTGTGAGATTCATTTACATTCTTTCCCTTTTTATTTCCACTGCTGCCGCCGCACAATCTGTGAACAATTTTAACCGGAGCATTATGGTAGAAGCATTTGATATCGACGGAAACAACTTGGTTTCATTGAAAAAAATGAACATAGAAGGCAGCCCCTATGTTAATGATGCTTGGCTTGTTGGAAAGGTGGTTTTTGCGAATGGGCGCGTGGTAAATAAACTTCCGATCAGATTCGACCTTAACAAACAAACACTTCAATTCAGGCAGGACAGTCTGAGTTATTTTTTTTCCGATATCGTAAGAGAATTTACTCTACCAGTCGGGGAAAATGATACCTCTACGGTATTGGTTTTCCGATCAGGATATCCTGCCCATGGCCAATACAAGGACAATTATTTCTACAACATTTTGGTTTCAGGCAAAAACTTTCATCTTGTCAAGGCTGTGATATGTCGCTTACAAGACAAATACGCATATATCGGCGAATCAAGTCAGCAGTACATCACAACAGAAGAGCTTTTTCTTTTCGATGTACAAGAAAAACAGTTTGTCAAGATAAAAAGAGATCCAAAAAAATTGCCTTCCAACATTGTAAACCATAACTCGGAAGCCAAAGCATATTTTGAAAGAAATTCTTTAGACAATGAATACAACCTGGCAGAATGGGTTGTCTTGTTAAACAAATAGCGTACAAACCAATAACTTTCTAGTCTCCACAACCTATAGGAGCGCCCGGTGGGATTGCAGCATGTATCGTCGGCTTTGCTTTTTCGGGCGCTTTCATTCTTTCCAAAGCCAGTGATAGATGTCCGATATACTGCGCACCGGTGGCAGCTTTCTTTTGCGTATCGATATAAGATTTCAAATCATCGAGACTCTTACGAACCGCAGCCCTGCCGGCAAAATTGACCTTCTCATCCACAGAACTTGCAAGTAAATAAGTCAACACTATCTGTTCGGTTTGCTGTTGGATCAGCGCCTGCATACCCGTTTTACGGGGTGCCTTCCAGGTAGTTGAGATTACCTTGTTCAGCATCTCATCCAGGCTGAGCCCCTTCTGCTGATTGATGGCCATCCTGCTGATGCGCTCCGGATGAAAAAGGAAGGACAGCGGGAAATCAGCACCTGATTCTGCCGGTGATAAAGGATCAAATGCCAGGCCAGTTCGTTTCGTGAATAACTCTCTTTCATTTCCATAACTATCAGGCCGTGGTGGAATGAGATCAAGAATATGTTGTGGAACTTCAAGGTATGTGGGTTGTATCGTCTGCAACGCCGCGTCAAGCGCCCTAAGCTGAATATCTTTTGGCAAGGGCTCCATTTTCTTGTTGACCTTCCCGTTCAGTGCGTACGTATAATCCATACCTCCAACCAGTTTGCATACTGCTTCGGTTTGGTATCGGTGATAAAAATAGATCGGCACCAATACATCTTCCAGCATAGCCATGGGATAGCCTGCCCTAAGACTGTTTGTACCAAATTGCTTCAGGGCTTTCTCACGAATCTTACTCATGTCCTGAAGTTCAGATACAGCGTCTTTACCATTGTCCCACAAATGTGCGGTTGGATGCAGTCCACCTGCCGCCCGCGCATCCTGATCGCTGATGAACTGAAGTCCCTTACCATAAGCATCATCAAGCATCCGATCCAGAGCCTGACGTTCATCCGTACCCGAAGGGAATTCTCTGTATCCCCAACTAATAGATACCTTATCCCATTCACCAATCTTCAAATCATATGCATTGCTGAGATCGATGTTCCCTGAAGCATCCAGCCGCACCCAGGGATGCGGATAATCCATCACGGATGCACGGCTGTTAACGCTGGAAGCATAGTTATGCATCAGTCCAAGGGTATGCCCCACTTCATGGGCAGATAATTGCTTCAGCCTGTCCAACGCCATCCTAAGCATCTTGTTATCAGTGGGAACGCCATTTTCAAATGGTGCAAGTAACCCTTGCGCAATAAGATAATCCTGACGCACACGCAATGATCCAAGTGTCACCTGTCCCTTAATAATTTCCCCTGTCCGCGGATCTGTTACACCGCCGCCGTAACTCCAACCACGGGTTGACCGATGAACCCAATTGATCACATTATAACGGATGTCCATCGGGTCACAGGTATCGGGCAATACTTTTACCTGGAAGGCATTGATGAAGCCCGCTGCTTCAAATGCCTGGTTCCACCAGGAAGCACCTTCCAGCAGTGCTGAACGGATGGGCTCCGGTGTGCCATTATCCAGATAATAGATAATCGGATTCACGGCTTCACTTCTTGCGGCAGAAGGATCTTTTTTCACGAGACGGTGTCTTCGAATGAAAAACTTTTCAATATGTTCCGTTACCGGTGTACTGTAATCGAAGAAACTAACCGGTATATAACTTGACCTGGGATCAAAAATCCGGGGCTTATAGTTATTGTCTGGGAGTTGTACAAAGGAATGATGCATCCGCATGGTGATGGCGCTGGCAGCTGGTGCCACCGACTGCACATACGCACCCACTACCCCGTCTGCATTAGCAAAAGTTACCGTAGTCTCTAACTCTGTATTCAAAGGAAAATTCTTGGTAGAAGGCAAATAGATCGCGGATCTGGAACTGTCTAAAGCAAAATTACCCTGTTGCATTCTACGCAGTCGGTTTCCCACCTGCATCGCATCCCGCATCAAAAAAGCAGTGACATCCACCAAACTTCGGTTACCCGTTTCCGCTAGTGCCGTGAATCCCCAGAGTGTCGACTTCGCAAAGCTTTGGTCCACTGCCATTTTTTCGGAAGGATCATTGGTAATGGCACGATAGCGATAATTGGATTCCGTCAGAAAGATCTTCTTCCCCACCCTGCTGAATGAAACCACACTACCGCCGTCTCCAAGGCCACGGTCTAATCCAACGTCATTTGAACCCAATCCCGCCGGAAGGGAAACGACATACAGCAACTCGGTGTCCCACTTATTGATCTCCATATACATCCTTCCGTTCCCCTCATCCCAGTACAGATCCATGTAACCGGGCATTTTTTTCATCCCTGCCATTCTTTCTTCAATGGAAGGAAGCTTCTGCGCAAATGATGTACTTGCAAGTACCAGGAACCATACCAATAAACTAATCCTCATACACTACATTAATTGTTAATTGATAATTGTTATTTGCTATTGCTCACAATCTTTTTCACATCGTCCAGTAATTTTTTTGCATCATATACGATGCCATTCTTAACCGTATACTTCACACCACCAACACGTACAACCTGGTTATCAGGCGTGACCTGGATGGCACCAGTACCGTATAGTACTTGTAAGTTGGCCAGCGGGTTTTGATCGATGATCACCAGGTCCGCGAGCTTACCCACCTCTATAGAACCGAGGTCCTTTTCAATACCAAGGGCCTGTGCACCATAGAGCGTTGCAGACCTAATCACCTCCAGCGGAGTGAAGCCTGCCTCACGGAGCATTTCGAGCTCACGGATATATCCGAAACCATAGGTCTGCCAGATAAATCCATTGTCGGAACCCGTAGTAACCCTTCCGCCTTTATTCTTGTAGTCTTTCAAAAACTGCATCCACAACCGATAGTTTTCTTTCCAGGCCAACTCCTGTTCAGTACCCCAGTTAAACCAGTAAGAACCATGGGAATCCCTATTAGGTTGGTAAAATTTCCAGAGGGATGGAAGCGTATACTCATCATGCCATTCCAATCGGCGTGCGCGATGAAGATCTCTACTGGCTTCATAAATATTAAGTGTTGGATCGAGGGTGAAATCATAACTGAGAAGCGTATCCAACAATCGATTCCACTTCTCACTGCCTGGCTCCGCCGCTTGTTTCCACAATTGCCCGGCCTCGCTGAATCGGTCTTGCTCGTCTTGATAATTATATGCAGGACTATAGTTCTGGATGGTGTTGTCTTTCAACATGGCCTCGGGTAGTCCGTACCAGTGTTCCATGGAGGTGAGTCCAGACTTCGCAGAGTGCACCACATTCCAGCGAGCCACGGCCATTTGCGCATGGTGTGCACAGGAACGAAGGCCAAGTCGCTTGTTTTCCCGGATCGCAGCTTCCATGATCGCGGGAGCAGCACCAAAAAACTTAATACCATCGGCACCCGCTGCAGCATTCTTCTGAACCCAGGATTTCGCTTCTTCCGGGGTAGAGATGGTTTTTTCTGCGCCCTGACCGAACACGGTGTAGGCAAAAATCCGTGGGGCTGTAATGCTGTCTGTCTGGCTTTTTCTTTTGTGGTTTAAGGTCCATCTCAACCCATTCATGGACCCTGGTTCCCGGATAGTGGTGATGCCATGGCCCATCCATAATTTGAAAACATATTCTGCGGGCGTTCCCTGTGCAGCACCGCCAATATGCCCATGCATGTCGATGAACCCGGGCAGGATATACATTCCTTTGCAATCGATCTCTTTACCACCCTCCTTAAGTTTGGGTCTTCTGTTCTCACGAATCGGCGTGCCGGGACTACCTACAGCCGCCACGTATACGATCCTGTTCTTTTCGATAACGATATCGGCGGGACCGAAAGCGGGTGCACCGGTGCCATCAATCACCACCGCTCCTCTGAGAATGAGCTGGGTATAGGGACCCTCTCCTTCTGTTCGGATGGGTGCATCTTTGATCTGGGCAAATGTGGAAAAATATGCGGCGAAAAAGCCGGTGAGAAATAGCAGTTTCTTCATTTGTTTTGGCTGAGCCGTTAAGTTAAATTTTTTTATGGAACGATGGCGCCGCGGGAATTGATTACTTTTATTCCGCATGAAGATATCCCTCTGGACCATCGGAAAGGCCCATGAACCCCATGTGAGAACGGGGATCGAGGAATTCTCGGGCAGGCTTGGCCGTTATTATCCCATAGAATGGAGGATCATTCCCCCGCCCAAACAGGCGGCCTCCATGACCGAAGCGCAATTAAAAAAGGCCGAAGGCGTTATGATTCTCGATATGTTGACCAAAGAGGATCACCTCATAGCCCTGGATGAAAAAGGAAAAATGCTGGACTCCCTTCAGCTTGCACAGATGATCCAGCAATGCGCAAACGACAGTATCAAAAACCTCATTTTCCTGATAGGTGGTGCGTACGGCATTCATCCTGATGTGCTGCAAAGGGCCCAGTTCAAATGGTCTTTATCGGCACTCACCTTCCCGCACCAACTGGTACGTCTTATTCTGGCAGAGCAGTTGTATCGGGCCTGCACCATCAACAGAAATGAAAAATATCATCACCGTTAAAAGGAACTAATGAGTATTACCATTATTATCGTAGCTATCACTTGTATTGTGTCATTGATTTTGATGAACAATGATGAAGCCAAAGAAAAAGTTCTGTTTTGGCCCTATAGAATCAATCACCAAAAAGAGTACTTCAGATTTTATTCTGGAGCCTTTGTGCACGCAGACATATTGCATTTGGCATTTAACATGATCACTTTGTACTCATTTGGGCAAGGGATCGAAACATTTCTTTTCCCCGCATTGTTTGGGGACAAATCTGGGCTATTATACATCATGCTTTATGCATTAGGCATTATCATTGCTTCGCTGCCCGATTATTTCAAGTATAAGGAAGTGTATGGTTATAGAGCTCTAGGGGCTTCAGGTGCAGTAAGTGCAGTATTATTTTCAGTGATTCTTTTGGCACCATCAGAAGAACTTAAAGTGTTTCTGGCCATTCCTATTCCGGCTTGGTTATTCGGGATCCTATACTTAGCATTCTCGGCTTATATGGCTAAACGCGGCAATGACAATATTGGGCACAGCGCACACTTTTGGGGCGGCGTATTTGGATTGGTGTTCACTTACATTGCGGTTAGATCCTTTACTAATGTAAACATACTTGAAAGATTCGTAAGGGCTATATTCTAGTCACCATCCAAATGTCCAATTGCCCAAATGTTCAATTGTTCATTTGTTAACATAATAAAAAAGGCCGCCTCATTTTTGAGGCGGCCTTTCAATAGCTACTAGCTAATTGCAAATAGCTAATTAAAGCTTCACGTATTTAATGGTGTTGTCTGCAAAATTCACCGTGATCTTATAGTTACCAGCTCCGGGCGAAGGAATATCTGCGCCTTCCGGAACGATCAAACCAGACTTTGCACCTTCGCCAAATTTCTTACCCCAGTTTCCTGATTCAGGAAGGAGAAGGAATTTCTCATTTGCTTTCAACGCAAGTGAGGCAATCTCCCAGGTAGTAGAATTCAACCTGGTGAAAGTTTGTGCTGCGGCAATAGCTGCATTGGAGTTTGGATTGTCCCATCCACCAGGTGTTGCCCCACCTACCATATGCAAACTGTTGGGAAGACCATGTTGCTGTGTAAAGGGCTCCACTTTGAATTTACCTGCCTGAAAATCGAGGGTGATCTTATACAAACCATCCGTTGCAGGGCCAGGAAAATTATCAGAAGCATTGAACCTGAAATCACCACCGGCACTTAATCCAGGCACCGAGTTGCTTACAACAGAGTACTTGTTATCCCAGTTACCGTTTACTGGCAAAACGAGGTATTGCTTACCACCCTTCATATTGAAGATACCCGCGAAAGTGGTTTCATCAAGACGTGTAAATTCCTGCGTAGGAACCGGAACAGGGTTGTTCCAACCTCCCTCTGATGCATCACCCACCAGGAACAATTTGCCTGAAGTAGGAAGTGCAACCAGTGGTGGGATTTTGTAGGGAGTGCCCTTGATCTTGATCACATTGGAATTACGCTTCTCATTGTTGTTGCCATAAGAAGAGATCACACGTACATCCAGGTCGTAGGCTTTATTGAATTCAAAGCCCCAGGCCAGCATGATGTTGTTCAGTTCCCGAGCGGTGTACGTAGTGCTTCGCTTTCCGATCACTTCACGAACAGCCGCTTTGCTGAAGTTCCTTCCAGCTGAATCAATTTGTACGATGTATTTTAAAGTATTGGTATCTGCAGCATATTCAGGATTTGTCCAGCTCACTGTCAACGCATCCTTAAGGCTGTCTGCAGGAAGTGGAGCAACCGTTGTAGAAGATACAGAAGCAACAGGATCAACACCCAGACCATATTGAGGCAGGGGATCCAGCTTGTCGCAGGCTGTAATGCCCAGCGCCGCTACCGCAGTAAATAAAAGAAGATTCTTAATACGCATATTGATGTATTTAAGTCTGGTTATTGTTTAACTACGCTGAATGTTCCGGTCTGGAAATTCACGGTGATCTTGTAGGTACCTGCTGTAGGTGCACCGGGAAATGCAGGATCTGCATCCTTTTTCTCGAGGCTTCCTCCTTCCCATGTACCGCCATTCACCATATGATACTGAGTACCCCAGTTTCCCTGCTCCTGGATCATTTTGTATGCCCCTCCACCTTTCATCTGTACAACAAGTTCATATACCGTGTTGGATACTTTTGTAAACTTCTGGTTTACATCGAAAGGATTGCCCAACGGGTTTGACCAACCTGAGTTGAATGCATCACCGGTTACCCAGAGGGTTCCTGCATCAGGTACCGGAACTTTGGGTGGTGGTGCATAAGGAGTAACCGTAAAGCTCACTTTGTTTGAAGTCAATGGAACAGCATTTCCGGCCAGTGAACTGATTACCCTTGCTTTAATGGTATACTGCCTGCCGAATTGCAAAAGCATTGTGTTACCCAGCAGTGAGTTGAGTTCAAGGCCTGTGAAGCTTTTGGAAAGGTCCCGGGAAATGCTCTGGCTTGATTTGGCACCACTTTTAAAGTTGCCGCCCAGGGTATCCAGCTCAAGCGTATAATTCACATCCTGCGAACTAACGCCTGTAGTGAACTGATAGTCAGGATTGGTCCAGTTGAACCGGATCGCTTCAGCAGATTCATTGGTTGGACTCAATGCTACCGCGGTTTTGGAAGCCGTCAGTGCCGGTTCCGTGCCTCCTTCGAAAAAGATCTTATTCTCCTGCTTCTCGCAGCTGCCCAGCATCAAAGCAAGGGCAAGAACAAAAGGGATTGATTTAAAATATTTCATACCTGAAGACATTGAATATTAATAATTGGGGTTCTGTTTGATGTTGGGGTTGGAACCAACTTCCGTTGTTGGAATCGGATACAACCTGCGGAAGGCATCAACACCTGTACCATTTCTTACACCGCCTTTCCAGGGCCAGAGATAAGTGGCATCTGTGAATTTGCCGTAACGGATCAGGTCTGACCTACGGAAACCTTCCCAATACAATTCCCTTGCACGCTCATCCAATACAAAATCAGCTGTAAGATTGGGCGTACCAATATTGCCGGAGTTGTTGCCATAAGCACGTGCACGCAGGAGGTTTGCATAGGTAACCGCTTGTGCAACGTTGCTGTTTGTTCTTGCAGCTGCCTCCATATAGATCAGGTACATCTCGGCCAAACGGAAGACTGGGAAATCGATATCGCTAAAAGTTTTCTCAGGGTCTTTACCAAAGCCACCGGATTTCGTCCTGTTGCGATACTTCGTCACAGCATAACCATCTTTAAACTCACTGATCTTTTCGATCTCAAGGTTCTGTGCAAAGAACTGCGCACGTTTGTCGGCTGTTCCATTTGCATCCGGGAAGAGGTTCACCAGATTCTTTGTGGTGCGGATACCACCCCAC
>JBASZQ010000086.1:0-40918 GCA_049661025.1 Chitinophagaceae bacterium
GACCGCTTCTGGCTGGGGCCTGAAGGCGGGCAGTTCTCGCTGTATTTCTCCAAGGGTAACCCATTTACGTTTGAACATTGGCAGGTGCCTCCAGCCATCGATACAGAACCTTTTATTACAGATAGTGTGGCCAGAGATCTTGTCCGCTTCCACCGGGATGTGGAACTGACTAACTATCAAGGCTACAGATTTTCGCTACATATTCAACGCACGATCAAGATGCTCGACGCAGCCAACATCAACGGCATTCAGGGTCTTGACGCTCCCGGCCTTAAGGTTATGGTATTTGAATCAGAGAATAGCATTAGCAATACTGGCAAAGAAGCATGGAAACCGGAAAGCGGTTTACTCTCCATTTGGATCCTCAGCATGTTCAATGCCAGTGGTCAAAGCACCATCATTATTCCACATAGCGCAAAAAGCACAGAAGGTATCACATCGGATTATTTTGGAGCGATCCCTGCAGACAGGCTGCACATTGAAAAAGGCTACCTTACCTTGAAGGCTGACGGAAACCAGCGCGGTAAGCTTGGCCTCGGCCCCTCTGTTGCCACGGGTTTTCTCGGCAGCTATGATGCAAAAAATAAAGTGCTGACCATCGTTCAATATAATCTACCAGAAGGAGAAGCGAACTATGTAAATTCAAAATGGGAGTTGCAAAAAAATCCGTACGACGGTGATGTTGTGAATGCATACAACGACGGACCGATTGAAGGCAAACAGTTGGGCAAGTTTTACGAGCTGGAATCTTCCTCTCCTGCAAAGCCCTTGGAACCTGGTGCGTCTATCAGGCATTTACATCGTACCATTCATGTCATGGGCGACTCCACTGCACTCGACGGTATCTCGCACAGTATTCTAGGTGTATCTTTATCCTCCTTAAAAAAATCATGATGATCAACAGCTTGCATGAGTTCATCCAAACCTGGACCATCGAGTCCGCCTCCACCGTTAAACTTTTACAACAACTCACCGACCAAAGCCTGGCCCAGGAAGTATATCCAGGCGGAAGAACCCTCGGAAGGTTGGTCAATCACGTGGTTGAGACGCTGACAGAAATGCCATCTAAGCTACAACTCGGCATCACCGAAGAACATCCGCATTTCACGACGGCAGCAGAACTCGTCAGCAACTATGAACGCTGCTCCGCGCAACTCATTGACGCCGTCAACAAGAACTGGACCGATACGGATCTGCATGTGAAGAACCCGATGTATGGTGAAGAATGGACCAATGCATTTTCCTTGCAAGTACTGATCATGCATCAGGCACATCACCGCGGACAAATGACGGTCTTGATGAGGCAGGCGGGGTTGGTGGTGCCGGGGGTGTATGGACCGGCGAAGGAGGAATGGGGGGCTATGGGGTTGCCTGCTATGGCGTAGACTCTGATTCAAGGTGGAAGGTGGAAGTTGGAAGGTGGAAGTGCGAGATCTCTTCCAACCTCCACCTTCCAACCTCCACCTTCCAACTTCCACCTTCCAACTTCCACCTTGCTAAAAAAATGAGAAGATCCGAGCGGGATTTTGGATAAAGAGTTTTTCCTGAAACGACTCCAGTCCGCGCTCACGCAGCTCATCTACAAAGGTGGTGAGTAAATAGGACAGGCCGGGCTTTCCACCATAACTCTTCCAGTAAGCATGCCGCGCGGCATCCATGCCTACGGTGAACTGATCGGGATACAGCGGGAGTAGTTTCTCCAGCAAATCATATGTCTGGTTATAACCGGATGTCTTCCATCGGAAAGCACTATCGTATTCAACACTTACGCCGGTTTGCATTAAGGCATGGTGATAGCCGATATCGCTGTTGCGGTCCACATGGCTAAGCACTACATGCCGAAGATCCGCACCCAGCTTGCTGAACAGTTCAGCTTGTTCCAACGCTTGCAATCCATTGTTGGTATGGGTTAGGATTGGTGCGCCCGTGAGGCGGTGGGCATTCACGACCGACCTAAAAATCATTTCCTGGTGCGGGGTGAATGTATCGTCTCCCGTTGCCAGCTTGATCAGTCCGGCCCGGTGTTCCGTTCGCTCCACAATGGGACCGGCATAGTCAAAACGATCAATCCCTTTCTGGATATCATCCACAAATAATTGCGTAAGTCGTTCTTCATCATATACATAACGCCAATGCGTAACCGGATAATAAATTTCTAAATGAATACCTGTAGGAACAATCATGTGTATCCCGGAATCACGAGACAATGCAGCCGACATCAACACATTTCTACCGGCATTGCTTGGCATGGTATCTACCATGGTGCCACAGCCCAGGCTCTTGATCTCCTGCAGTTCCGTGAGAATTTTTACAGGGTTGTTCAATAAAAATTCCGGATGCAAAGCCGTGGCGTAGCTCTCATCAATAACGATGTGTTCATGGGAATAGGTGATCCCCATGCTGGCAGTAGGCACATCGCCCAATATGGTTCGGCAAAATGACATCGTTAATGACTCATTTGGATTTAACATTGGCCCGCCATCCGTTTCTAACGGTTACGGCTACCCGATCTGGTGTCTCCAGCAAAGCACCCTGCTCCAACAAGGTCTGCTGCAGTGCGGCTACTGACAAATCACTCGCTGATTCATCCAGCTGAAGGGACTGCACCGCGGCAAAACCAACAGCCTGGCCCATACTCATGGTCTGCGCCATGGACCTGCAACTGGCATGCGCATCGTGGGTTGCGGAAAAACAACGCCCGGCCACCCAAACCGTATCGCTCTTCTCTGGTACGAGGGTTCCATACCCAACGCCATACACACCACCCTCAGGGATATAGGCCCACACGGTTTCGGCTTCGTTATCCTGACCGGAGCGATGATCCTCAATAGGTGCGCCGCAAAGAAACACCACATCATTAGGCACCATGGCGCGCATACACGCTTCCCTGGTGAGCCGATGTTTTCCATACACACGCCGCGTTTCACGAACCCCGATCTGGTTAGACAGGCCGATGATTTTTGCATCGGCATATCCGGGTACTTCACTTCGGAAAAAAGATTCAAAAATAAAAGCCTGCTCTCTTCCTTCGATCTCTGCATGCGTAAGATCGAGACCGTTGAGTCCGCTTTTCCCCGCCACCTTTACGGCAACGGTGGAGATGCAGGATGGAATATTCATTTCATGCGCAGAGCCCTCTTTGCGCGGTAATGGATGGGCGGTGGCCGACATCAAATCGGCCAGCATTTTCTTCCCTCCTGCTTGCTCATATGCATCGAGGTTCACATTTGCCATCCTGAAAGTGGTGGTCATGCTTTGCGCAGGTTCCTGTTCTCCGGCCAGTTCGTATGCGAATCCGGCGAGGTGACAAAAATCCGCGTCACCGCTGGTGTCAATGATGCGTTTGGGCGTACAGGAGAAAAAACCACCCTTGTTCCAAAATATACATTCATACCTGCCGTCGGACAGACGATTCACATCAATCAAAACCGTATGCAAAAGCAGTTGCACACCGGACTGGATCAACAGTTTATCCCATACCCACTTAAGCCTTTCCGGATGATAATTTACGCCGGTTCCTGCACCGTAGGTGTTTGGCCGAAGAAATACTTCGCCATAGGCATCCAGTGTATTCACGACAAGATCGGGCAGACCGGCAACAATTTTTTTCGGTGCTTCTCCGGGTGTAAAAAATCCATAGAAAGTATCCAGCATCTGTGTGGAGGTACCGCCGGGAAAGCCATAACGTTCCACCAGCGTGACCTTGTACCTGCGGTCTGATGCAGCGGCCATGGATGCCACGCATCCCGCAGATCCCGCGCCAATCACCAGGATATCCGTCTCCGGCAAGGACCTGATATTTTTGAACATGTACGTAATTTAATGATCATTCCGGAAACGAAACCTTACCCATCGTCAGTGGAACACGGGTTGCACCTCCACCAGCGAACAAGGAAGAACCTGCAACGGCTTCATTGGCCAGCACCGCAAACAGGATCGCTTCTTTGGCATCGGGCAAAATGCCGAGATCATCGGAACTGCGGAATGAAGCGCCCGGCAATAGCTCGCGCAGATGCGCCATAAGTACTTTATTGTGCACCCCTCCTCCACTGCCGTATGCTGTGAAACTTGTGCCGGATGGTACATATTCCAAAATGGTATCTGCAATGGTCTCGGCAGAAAAACGATTCAAGGTAGCCATGACGTCTTCATGGGAAAGCATGCTTGTGCCTGAGGCATCTTGTGCACGAGAGAGATAATCCAAATTAAACAACTCCGGCCCGATGGTGCGGGGCAATGCCACCCGGAAAAATCCATCGGCCTTCAATGCGGCTAAGAGCAAAGGATTCACATTACCCGAAAGCGCAAGTTGCCCGTCCACATCATACGGCAAATGCGGGAAATGCGCACGGATATAGGCATCCATCAATGTATTGCCGGGTCCGGTATCCGTAGAAAACACTTCCTGCAATGCACAAGCCGCCGGCAAATACGTGAAGTTGGCAATGCCGCCCATGTTCAACAGCAATCGATTCTCCGTAGCATGATGGCACAATAAATAATCGCCATACACTGCCAAAGGTGCACCTTCGCCACCCGCGGCAATATGCTTTTGACGAAAATCGGAAAACGTAATGATCCCTGTAGCCACGGCCACATGATCTCCATCGCCGATCTGCAAAGTGGCCGGGCCATACTCATCATCGGGATGCAAAGACTTTGGTGCGTGATAAATGGTTTGGCCGTGGCTCGCAATGAGATCAATTTTATTTGGATCGATGTTCCACGCAGCCAGTGCATCATTGATCATGCGCGCGTGCAAGAGACCCAGCCATGGATTGAGTTTGCAGAGTAAGGGCAGATTCACCTCGTCTTTGGAAAACACTTCAAGGATGCGTGATTTCACATCAGGCGCATATGACTCCGTTCTGAAGTTCTTCAACGCTACCTGTGTTTCTTTCCCCGAACCAGTGACGGAGCAAAGGGCAATATCGAGCCCATCCATCGAAGTCCCACTCATGAGACCGATGATGTTCCGCGATTCTTTTCCTGCGATCTCATATAGTTTTTTGATCTGTGTATGCATGGCATCGGTTTTACAAAAAACGGGGTTGAATGACTCAACCCCGCGTAACTCTACTGTCTATGAAAAAAACGAATTAGAACGAAGGATCCTGCGGTGTGTTGGGATTGTTGTCCCGCTCGCGGAAAGGATAAGGATAGAAGTTCCTGTTCTTCTCCACGTTAGGCGTGTTACTTCTGCCAAACCTCCGCATGTCTTCCATCTTCCAGCCCTGCATGTACAATTCAATGCAGCGATTGCGATAGATCTCTTCAAGGATCGCTGGCTGTGTATTGGCACCACTGTAGGCCGTAAGGTCTGCACCGATTCCGTATACGTCGCCTGCTGCTTTCTTGGTGAGGATTTTATCCAGTTCCGCTACCGCACCGGTGAGGTCGTTGGCTCGGGCCAGGCACTCCGACTTGATCAGGGTGATCTCGCCGGGAAGATAAAGGGGCCATGCTGTTGTCAATGCAGCGCCAAATCCATTGATCCTCCAACGGGGAGCGGCAGCCGTATTTAGCACCATGTAAAAGCCGATGCGTTTATCAGCAGCCACCGGACGCAGTGCCGTAGGCAAGCCGAAGGTGCTGTCCTTTACCTGGAACACGTTGTTAGTTGCAGTTGACACGTTGAAGATCGGGTTAGGCGTGATGGCATCAAAGCGCATCTCACTCCTAACGGTCAGGGATACACTATTTGCAGCAGCGAGTGCAGCAGGATAGTTCCCATTGAACAACTGATACCTGGCTTCCAGCGCATTCAGCGTGTTAGGAATTTCAATACCCGCAGGAATACGGCTCAGGAAATCTGCACTGATGGCATTGGCTGCAATAGCTGCCTGTGCTTTATCGATGGCCGCAATGGCTTTTGAATATGCCGCGTTACGTGTCATGAAAGTAGGCTGAAGACCCACACCAACGGTATCGGGTACCTGCTCCCAGAATTCGGCCAGTCCTCCATAGGCCAGGGCCTTGAAAATGGTAGCGTATGCAATCAATCCGGATGCATAAGATTTATCTCCGAGGTTGGCTGCATTGTTGATCACATTATCCGCATCGTAGATCACCTTCAGGTTAGAGGCCCAGAGGTTTCCAAGCACGGCATTGTTTCCATCCACAGCAATACCGCCGTTGAAAAGGTTTGTTTCGTCAACGTTACCCGTGTTACGATTGCTGAGTTCAAAAGAAGAAAATCCGTTGGCGCAAACCAGGTTGTATAATGAACCTGCGCGACCGTTGCTGTAGGCTTTCTGCAGGCCCACGGCCACACCGGTTAATCCAACGGGTGAGCTGAGGGTCTGCTCCTGCGTGGCATCATTGGGATTGTCATAGTCTTTCTTGCAACCCACAAACAGCGCAGTGCTGGCGAGGATGAGAAAGGATAATTTATATAGTCGTTTCATATCCATTTACTTTAAAAGGGTGAATTAGAATTTGGCATTTACAGTGAAGGCAAATGTTCTGGGGATAGGCACGTTACCAAAATCCACACCACGCACCAGGGTGCTACCACCACCGGCATTGGTCTCAGGATCAAAGCCTTTGTAGTTATCCCAGCTGTGCAGGTTCCTGCCGGCGAAGGTCAGCGTCAGATCACTGATGCTTTTGTTCAGCCTGCCAAAAGAATAGCTCAGCGCCAGTTCACGCAGTTTCACGAAACTGCCATCGTCCATCCTCCATTCTTCAATAGCGTAGATGCTGGAGATATATCCACGGGGCAAATCACCATTGTGTTCCCTTTCTGCAAACTCAAAGCCGTTACCCACACCCTGACGGGTACGGAAATCCGCGTTCCAAATCGTATTGCCTTGTACCGCGTCAAATTGTAAACGGAGACTGAGTTTCTTATAAGCGAATGTACTTGCCAGTGTTCCTGTCCAATCCGGATTAGGATCACCGATCACCCTGCGCAGTGGCGTACCTGTTGGCAAACCATTCGCATCACGTTGAACGGTGTAGGTGCTTGGCGTTAACTGTGTACCTCTTTCCTGCACTGGAATGCCGGATGCATTCTTGATCTCGTTACCATCCGCATCACGTGCAAAGAAGAAACCATAGAACACACCTACTGGATAGCCAGGTAATAATGAAGATGAACCTGCAGGGTTGTTGAACTGGATCAGACCTTGTGGGATCTCTTCTACCCTATTCTTGTTCTTATTAAAGATCACATCCAGGTTCCAGGAAAAGTTCTTGGTACGTACCGGCAAGAGGCCCAGCGCAATTTCAAAACCTTTATTAGAGAGAGATCCTACATTACCCAACAAGCTGGTATAACCCTGGCTGGGATTGATGAACCGGCTGATCAGCAGGTCTTCCACGCGCTTGTTGTAATAGTTAAAGGTCAGGTTGATCCTTCCTTTCAGAAAGCTCATGTCTGTACCGATCTCAAATTCTTTCTGCGTCTCGGGCTTCACGTTTTCATTGGCCAGTTGACCAGGACTGTTCAGTGCGGTACGGCCCACCAGTGGTGAAGCACTGTAGATATTGAAGCGTGAGTAAGCGCCGATACCAGTAAGGTTTCCGCTCTCACCATACGCTGCCCTGATCTTCATGTAGTCCCAGAATTTATTGAGACCCAACTTCTCCCAAAAACCTTCATCACTCAACACATAAGAACCACTAAACTTCAGGTAGAGCTGGTTGCGCTGGTCTTCGCCAAATACAGAAGATCCGTCCAAACGAGCCGCAGCCGTCAGGAAGAGCCTGTTTTTGAATTTGAAATTCTGCTGGATATAACCACCGGAAATGGAGATCTCGTTGCGCTGATCCAGTCCGGGCAATACCGTGCTCGCACCTTGTACGGTTTGTACAAACGGAGCCAGACCTCGTCCCTGCAATACCGCATAGTTTCCTTTTTCATACTGCACAGAATAACCGATCTGCGTAGTGCTCACGAGGTTCTCAGTGATACGCTTGTTCAGTGTACCATTGATCTCGTGGTTGATGAGGAACTGCTGGTTGTTACCTGTACTTGCATAACCATTCAATGTTGGATCGAGGGTCAATCCACCACCCCAGAAACCTGGGCTCACATTATAAGAGTATGGAGGAATGTAAGTAGTACCGAGTTGTGAAAGGTTATCGATACCCATCGTGTAATCCAAAGTGAAATCCCTGAAAGGTTTCAACTTCAGCGCCACAGAAGAGATGATCCGATTGGTAGTCTGCCTTTGCTTGATGTCTTCAATCACTGACACCGGATTCACCCTTCCGCGCTCACCTACTGCCAGCAGGTTGCCATTCTGGTCGCGTTGCTGAATATTATGGAAGTTACCGATGATGGTTACACTATTGATTGGTGAATAGAAGGTATTACCATCAGGCTTCTCATTGGCAGCGGAATTGATGTAGTTCATTCCCACGGCAAGGGTTGCCCATTTCGTCAGTTCCTGATCCAGGTTAACCCTGAAACTGAACCTGCGGAAATCGGTATTCTTAATGATACCCTGGTTGAAATAATAAGAGGCCGATGCAAAATATTTGGTCTTGTCTTTACCACCGCGTACGGATACATTATTATCTGTACCTACACCGGTCTGGAAGATATAGTCCCAATAATTGTACCTCGTCACCGCTGTAGTATTGGTCAACGCAGGTGTCAGGATATCCTGGGTCTGCGCGGTTGGTCCGTCTGTGGGTCCACCGAACTTTGTAGGTGCAGTGTTGAAGCCCGGATCTTTTCTCAGCTGGCTCACCATTACGGAAGTGCTTGCACTGACCACGGGGGCGCCACTGCTTCCACGCTTGGTGAAGATCTGGATTACACCGGCATTGGCACGACTACCATAGATCGCTGCGGCAGCTGCGCCGTTCAGCACTTCAATGCGCTCGATGTCCGCAGGGTTGATGTCAACCAAACGGTTAGGCGCAACCGAAATTTGTCCGTCGTAATCAGTCTGCGTATTGGTCACCCTTCTCGCACTATTGCTTACGATCACCCCATCAATGATATACAGGGGTTCACTGGAAGAGCTGATGGTGCTCACCCCACGAAGCCTTACGCTCATTCCACCACCGGGATCACCACTGTTCTGGATGATCTGCGCGCCGGGCGTTTTACCTTGCAGACCTGCGAGTACGTTTGGTGGTGCGGAACGGTTGATGGCATCGCCCTTCACGGATGCTACATAGTTACCCAATTGTTTTCTGGTGGTTCCTGCTGATGTACCGGTTACCACTACTTCTTCAAGTCCCATGACATCAGACTCGAGATCCGTGTTAACGGTAAGGGCCTTATCACCAGACACATCCACTGGAACGGATTTAATCTTGTATCCCACACCGGAAAATTCAAGAACCTGCTGGCCGGAAGGAATATCGCCGGACAATACAAAATTACCATTACCGTCAGTGACCGTACCTACAGAGGTATTGCGCACCTGTACCGTAATGTTTGGTACGCCCGCGCCATTCTTGTCCTTCACCTGACCGGTGATCCGGGCCTGGGCACTGGCCACCAGGCAGCATAGCTGCAGCAAGACAACCAGGGAAAATAGCCTGGCTGCTTTTCGAGTGATTAACGTTTTCTTCATTTTTGCGAGTTTTGGCTTTATGTTGTATCGGAATTCAACGCTAGATAACCTGTACACCTGCACTTCGGTACTTCTCCAACATAGGATCCATCGGATCCGCATCGGTAATCAATACATCGATATCACTGGTGTCACAAACTTTAATAGGGTAAACGGTATTTACTTTCTCTGCAATCGTCAACGCAATCAATGTTGAAGAAGCTTCTATCATCGCTTTCTTCACTTGCACCACCTCCCAGTCATTATCGGTGATCCCATAATCCGGATCGATGGCATTCACGCCCAGGATGCAAAGATCCGCGCGGATATTCCGCAGCTGGTTCACCGTATCCAGACCCACCGAAATCATAGAGGCTTTGGATACTTTACTGCCGATAAAAATGGCTTCAATGTTGGGATGCCTGACATATTCCATCATAGAGGTGAGACTGGGTGTAAGAAAAGTAGCTTTCAGATGCTGAGGTAATAACCTCGCCAGTTCATTGATGGTGGTTCCGCCAGAAGTCAGCACAAACATGCCGGGCTGGATGAAGGATAAAATCTTGCGTGCGGATTGACGCTTTTTCTCCAGCGAGTAGATCGGTGTTTGTTGGACCGATGATTGAAACGAAAGCGATAATGCACCGCCGTGGATCTTCACCAGTTCACCGTCATCCGATAATTCTTGCAGGTCGCGCCGGATTGTATCCTCCGAAACTTGCAGAAAACCGCACAAATCTGCAACCATGACACGGTTGTGCAGGTTTACCTGATGCAGGATATGGGCTTGCCGCTCCTTCTTAAGCATGCAGTTGTGCGTTTTGGTTGACATCCTGAAAATAAATCGAAAAACGCAAAAAAACGAATCTGGTTCAAAAAAAAACAGCAATTACCCGCAAACGGCAAATTTCCCATACTTGCCGAAAAGAAAGTAAGGGTGAATGGCGAAAGCCGCTCTTGATTCCGCCAGAAACATGCAATTTTAGGCTTCAATCTAAGGATATGGATATTGCAATCATTGGTACCGGCAATGTGGGCGGCGCCCTGGCCACGGCTTGGGCAAAGGCGGGTCATCAGATCTTCCTCGGCGTGAAAGACCTGCAGCAATTCAAAGGCAGGGAACTTCTACAAAACCCAAACACAATTGCCTTATCCATCACAGAAGCAGTACAGCGCGCATCAGTGATCCTCATCGCCACTCCCGCCACGGCAGCCGCAGAAGTGGCCATCAGCCTGGGCAATACCGAAGGCAAGATCATCATTGACGCCATGAACATCATCATGGGAAAAGGACCGATGGGATTCAATACCACAGCCGAAGCCATCCTCGCCAACACGGCCACAAAAGACGTTGTCAAATGTTTCAACACCACGGGATTCAACAACATGGAAAACCCAATATATAATGATGTGGCTATTGATTTGTTTGTAGCAGGTGATAGCCAGCGTGGGAAGGCAGTGGCCATACAATTGGCGAAGGATGCCGGTTTCGGGGAATGTTACGATATCGGTGGGAACGATAAGTTTCAACTGATGGAACAGTTCGCCTGGTTCTGGATCAACCTTGCCATGCAGGGCCAGGGCAGGGAAATAGGTTTTAAGTTGCTGAAACGAAAATAGCTAATAGCTACTAGCTAATAGCTATTAAGACGCTAACATTTTGTCAATTCCTTTCAGGTTCCATCCTTTTAATTCCCCCATCTCCAAGAGCAGGTTTCGGATCTGGTTTCTGGCGATGCCGGGCAGCTCGCTTTCTTTTGCTTTCTCAAGGATCATGCTCTTGGCTTCCTGCTGGATGCGCGTAAGGTCTTCGTTGGAAAATTTATTGAGCGGACCATCAAACACATCATAATACCGCACTTCCGGATCAACAGATAAAATTTCCGGCTCGGGGAAACTGACGATGCTGATTTGTTTTGTACGATCATCCACATCCATGACTACTTTCTTGAAATCATAGCCCACCATCACCTTTGCATTCACGATGAGCAGGGCTTTCTTCTGCGTATTGAAGAGATATAAAAACTTACCATGGTGCTGGTAATCGTAGATCTCACTGAAGTGACCTTCTACCAATACGATCTTAAAAACTTTTTCCACTTTTTCCAATAAAATACTGCTGTGTACAGTGACTTTTTGCGAGGGTCCGCGACCACGCATGAAGAGGTAGATCAGCAAGCCGCCAATTGCGATACCAGAGAGGATGAGGAGAATTTCGGTCATGATTTGGAATCTAAACAATTGAACATTTGAACCATTGGACATTTGAACCTGGAGCAACCCTCCAACCTTCAACCTCCAACCTTCAACCTTTACTTAAAGTACGCCCTTGGTTGACGGAAGATAATTAGAAAATGCGTCTCTCTTCACCGCCATCTTAACCGCTTTGGCAAAAGCCTTGAAAATAGCTTCAATTTTGTGATGCTCATTCTCTCCTTTGCATTCAACGTTCAGATTACAACGCGCCGCATCGGAAAAGCTCTTGAAGAAATGGAAAAACATTTCCGTGGGCATCTCTCCTATCTTCTCTCGCTTAAACTCGGCATTCCACACAATCCAGTTCCTGCCGCCAAAATCAATCAGCACTTTGGCTTCCGCTTCATCCATCGGCAAAGCAAATCCATACCGTTCAAGTCCCCGCTTATCTAATAATAATTGCCCAAAGGCTTCGCCCAATACGATCCCCGTATCTTCTATCGTATGATGCTCATCGATATGTAAATCACCCTCAACCCTCACCCTAAGATCTAATTTCCCATGGCGGGCAACCTGATCCAGCATATGATCAAAAAAACCAAGACCGGTATGAATATCTGATTTACCGGATCCGTCCAAATTCAGTTCGATGTGGATCTTGGTCTCATTGGTGTTGCGCTCATGTACGCATTTTCTTTCGCCTAATTTAAGGTACTTGTATATCTCTTCCCATGAACTGGTTTCCAGCGCAATCACTTTCTGCAAAGCTGCGACATCATCGTTCACTTCCTTGCCGCCCAGTTCGGGATCATTGTTGAGCCAGATTGCTCTGCAGCCCAGGTTCTTCGCGAGTTGAACGTCCGTGATCCTGTCACCAATGACATATGACGCCGCGAGGTCATAGCTGCCATCCATATACTTCGTCAACATACCCGTCCCAGGCTTTCTGGTGGGCAGGTTTTCATGCGGAAAACTTTTATCAATATGTTCGGCCGCAAACACAACACCTTCACTGGCGAAACTTTCCATCACCAGTTTATGTACCGGCCAAAATGTTTCTTCAGGATACGCATCTGTCCCGAGACCATCTTGGTTGGTCACCAACACCAATTCAAAATCCATTTCGCGCGCGATCAGTCCCAGATAACGAAACACCTCAGGATAAAACTGAAGTTTATAAAATGAATCTATTTGATAAGTGGGCGGCGCCTCCTTGATCATCGTTCCGTCCCGGTCAATAAACAGTATTTTCTTCATGCCCTTATTTCTTATTGGCAGCCCTTGCAGCTTTCACTTCAGCAGCAGTTACCGCTGAATATTTGTTGTTAAAACTGTTGCGCACATAGGTCAGCAGGTCCGCAATCTGCTCGTCCGTAAGGTAGTCATACGCAACCATGGCATTGTTGTAGGTTTGTCCGCCCACCTTAATCTCACCTTCCATCCCATTCAGCACAATACCGATCAGTTTCTTCTTATCGCCACCCACATACTCCTTATTGGTGAGCGTAGGAAAGCTACCGGCAATACCCTGCCCGTTTTCCATATGGCAACTCAGGCAGTTGGCGGTATACACTTCCTTACCGCGCTCCATTGATGCTTTTAACGAAGGCTGTGCGCTTAGTAACATCAATGCAAAACATAAGAGGGATATAATTTTCATGACGATGTGTTGAGGATTAAAATTAACTGATTTTAAATTCCCGGATGATCTCCACCATTTTATCGTTTTCCGATGGGGTACCGATGGTGATCCGAAGGCATTCTTCACACAAAGGCACCTTGCTTCGGTTCCGCACCACAATACCGGCCTTAGCGAGATGATCATACAGCACATCAGCACCTTTTACTTTCACCAACAGAAAGTTGCCATCCGAAGGATACACCGCTTCCACAGCTTCTAGCTGTGGTAAAACTTCGGCTACGCGTTGCCGTTCTTCCACGATGATGCGGATCATATCGTTGACATCTTCGATGTTATCCAAAGCTTTGGCGGCCAACTCTTGTGCAGCCTCACTGATATTATACGGCGGCTTCACCTTATTCATCAGGCTGATGATCTCTTCCGATGCAAAGGCCATGCCCACCCGAAGTGCCGCCAGCCCCCAGGCTTTGCTCAGGGTCTGCAAAATGATCAGGTTGGGATAATCCGCGAGGTCCGGAATGAAACTCCTGTGTCTGGAGAAATTAATATAGGCTTCATCAATCACTACAATACCATCGAAATTATTCAGGACCATCTCCACATCATCACGGCGCAAAGTATTTCCGGTTGGGTTGTTGGGTGAACAAAGCCAGATCACCTTGGTGAATGGATCGATGGCTTCTTCCATGGCTTCGAGGTCCAACTGAAAATCAGGTGTAAGACTGATCTTCTTCAGTTTGATGTTGTTGATCTTCGCGCTTACTTCATACATGCCATAGGTGGGCGGTGTGGTGATCACATTATCCACGCCCGGCTCGCAAAAGACGCGGTAAATAATATCGATGGCTTCATCGCTCCCATTCCCAAGAAAAATATGTTGTGTCGGCACACCTTTGATGGCCGTGATTTTTTCTTTCACCTTCATCGCCAGCGGATCGGGATATCTGTTATACCATTTCAGCAAAGGAGAACCCAGGCTGTTTTCATTGGCATCGAGAAATACATCGGCGTTTCCTTTGAATTCATCACGGGCGGATGAATAGGGAACGAGTGATTGGATATTTGGTCTTACAAGCGTATTTAAATTGAACATGGTTATATTTTTTTGGAATCCTGGAATCTGGGAATCCGAAAATCCAGTAATCCTGTAGTTGGAGCAACCCTTCTGAATTCCGGCTCCTGATTTTCCGGATTCCAATTTTTTGGATTCCAGATTTCCAGGTTTCCCAGATTCCAGAATTCTAATTTCGTATCCGCACAGAAACGGCTCTCGCATGCCCAGACAATCCTTCCGCTTCCGCCATCGTCATCACCGCTTTTCCAATCCCCATAAGCCCTTCTCTGGTCAGCTGCTGAAAAGTGATCTTTTTCACAAAACTATCTACACTCACGCCGCTATATGCTCTCGCAAATCCATTGGTGGGCAAGGTATGGTTGGTACCACTGGCATAATCGCCTACTGACTCCGGCGAATAATTACCGATGAATACCGATCCTGCATTCACCACCTGCTCCGCCAAAGCTTCTGCTTCCGCACAACAGAGGATCAGGTGCTCAGGAGCATAGGCATTGACCATCTCCATGGCGTCTTTCATGTCACTCAATACAATGGCTCTGCTGTTAGACAAGGATTGTTCCGCAAGTGCTTTACGAGGAAGCAGAGCAAGTTGTTCCTGCAATGCCTGCTGCACTTTCGGCACAAGTGTTTTACTGGTGGTCACAAAAAACACTTGCGAATCCGGACCATGCTCTGCCTGGCTCAGCAGGTCCGCTGCGATGAACGCAGGTACTGCCGTATCATCAGCCAATACACAAACTTCCGATGGCCCTGCGGGCATATCAATGGCCACGCCTTCCTGTTGGGCCAGCTGTTTGGCCACCGTCACATATTGATTGCCGGGACCAAAAATCTTATATACTTGCGGGACGCTCTCGGTGCCATAAGCCATGGCCGCGATGGCTTGAACACCGCCCACTTTAAAAATCCTTTTCACCCCCGCCATATGCGCAGCAAAGAGGATGGCCGGATGCACGGTTCCGTCTTTCTGCGGCGGCGTGCAAAGAATGATTTCATTGCAGCCAGCAATCGTAGCAGGAATAGCCAACATCAATAAAGTGGAAAACAAAGGTGCCGACCCACCGGGAATGTAAAGTCCAACTTTCTCAATCCCCACGGCCTTGCGCCAGCATCGCACACCGGGCATGGTCTCGATGCTTTCTCCGGCCTGGTGTTGTGCCTCATGGAAGCTTCGGATGTTTGATGCAGCCAATTGGATGGACGCTTTCAATTCAGCATCCAGACCTTTCACCGCTTGATTGATCTCTTTCTCTGTTACTTCCAGTTTGCGCAGTGTAACACCATCAAATTCCCGCGTATATTTTTTCACCGCCGCATCTCCACGCAGTTTCACCGCTGCCATCACCTTGCGTACGGGCTTCTCCAATTGCTGGAAAGAAGCCGTAGGCCTTTGCACGAGGTTCGCCCAGGTGGAACGGTCGGGTTGTTGAATCACTTGCATCAGAGGATCATTTTTTCAATGGGAACAACGAGAATACCCTGAGCACCTGCATCTTTCAGCTGCTCGATGATATCCCAGAACGTGTCTTCACTCACCACACTATGCACACTGCTCCATCCGGATTCCGCGAGTGGAAGAATGGTTGGGCTTTTCATGCCCGGCAGGATGGAAACAATTTCATCGAGCTTATGGTTGGGCGCGTTGAGCAGAATGTATTTGTTTCGTTTGGATTTTTTCACGGCACGGATACGGAACAGGAGCTTATCCAGGATCGGTTTCTTATCGCCATTCAATCCCTTGTATTGCACCAGCACGGCCTGGGAAGAGAAGATGGTCTCCACTTCTTTCAGTCCATTCATAAACAGCGTACCGCCGCTGCTCACCAGGTCCGCCACGGCATCAGCCAACCCTATGCCGGGAGCGATCTCCACAGAACCGCTGATCTCATGGATATCGCACTGCACGCCCTGCTCCTTCAAGTATTTATTCAGCAGCACAGGATAGCTGGTAGCTATTCGCTTACCCGCCAGTGAGGCAATGCCCGGATAGTTCATGTTGCGCGGAACGGCAATGGATAACCGACATTTACCGAAGCCGAGTTTCTCTACCACTTCCACCACTTTGTTCTTCTCCACCAAAACATTCTCGCCCACGATGCCGATATCCGCTACGCCATCTTCCACATACTGCGGGATATCATCGTCCCTCAAAAAAAACACTTCCAGTGGAAAGTTGTCGGATTCCGTTTTGAGCCTGTCTTTCACGTTGCGGAGATCAATCCCGCACTCTTTAAGAAGACTTACAGAATCTTCATACAATCTGCCAGATTTCTGGATCGCAATTTTCAACTTCATATAGATAAAATAAAAAAGGGCTCAACACCATGTGTAAGCCCTTTCGGTTTTATTTGATCTGCATCAAACGCCATCGGCTTACCTATTCGGCAAGTAATGATGATGGTGGTTATGCAGGTTTAAAATCATGTTGCGAAACTACATAAAAATCGAAAATGAAAAAAATTATCGTGAAATTCGGCAGATGAGCAAGAGGAAGGCATTAAGGCATTGGGCATTGGGCATTGTAATGCTGACAGCAACTACATTCACTGCCAAAGCCCAGCGTATCGGCGACGGGCTATGGAATACGGGGCGGGCTTTCAGGCCGGCGCCCACTGCCGCCGATAGCCTGGTGCTGCAGAAACAGCTTACCACCATCGATCTTTATCTCGGGTTTGCGGTAGTGCGGAATGAGCTCGATTTCCTCAATCCGGGAAAGGACACGCTGACCAGTGCGTTGTTGTGGCCCGATAGTCTTACTTCAACACATGCTTTGTTTAAGCAACTGGCCAACTCTCCTTCATTAGCCAGGAAACTGATCCTCCACAAAAAAGACTCGGTTGCCCTGGATGCGCAGATACGGTTTGCCCCCGGCGTCACCCACCTGACCACTTACGAGATCACGCCTAACCAGCAGGGCATCCTCGTGAAGGATGGCAATACCCGCGAGGCCAACGCCTTCGTGTATACGATACCTTCATATTCTTATCGAAGTATTGGCGTGCAACAGGTATTTGTGCAGTTGAAAGCGGGACTTACCATGACCAATGTGTTGGGCATCGAGCCTTCCGGTGAAGCGCAGGTGACCATGAGCCAGGTGAAATGGCTTCCGGGTGCTGCGGGTGGTGAACTGGTCATTTGGTACGAAGGCGCCGCACCGGATATGAAACTGGAAAAGAAAGTGCTGCCGGCAAGTGATGCCTTGTATCAGGAAATCAATGCATTTGACCTGATGATGTTTGACAGTCCGGCCTTTAAATCCCCACCGAAACCAGACTTTTCCACCAACAAGAAAAGTCCGCTCCTATCTGCCCTGTATTTCATCTTGTTCTCCCTACCTTGGGTGCTTCTGGTTGGATTCCTGGCCTGGCTCGCATTCAAACCGAAAAAGAAAAAGACGTCATGAAGAAAATAACGCTTGCCTTTTTGGTCATCATTGGATTTGTAAGTGCAACCCAACATAAACCAACTTACGAGTTGGTGTGGAGCGATGAATTCAATTATACCGGCTTACCTGATCCAAAAAAATGGAACTACGATGTGGGCGGTCATGGCTGGGGTAATGCCGAAGAGCAATATTATACCAAGGCCCGTAAAGAAAACGCCAGGGTTGAAGAAGGCCACCTCATCATTGAGGCAAAAAGGGAAGCGATGGAAAAGAACGCTTACACTTCCGCAAGACTTGTCACCAAGGGCATTGCAGAATGGCAATATGGGAAAGTGGAAGTAAGGGCCAAGATCCCGCAAGGCAGAGGTACCTGGCCAGCCATCTGGATGTTGGCAGCCACTACACCGTTGAAATGGCCAGACGATGGGGAGATCGATATCATGGAGCACGTGGGGTTTGACCAGGGCAGGATCCATGGAACGGTGCATTGCAAAAAATATAACCATACCATCAACACCCAGAAATCAGCACAGGTAAGATCCAATACCGTGTCCACTGAATTTCATCTTTATCAACTTGAATGGGACAAAGATTCCATTCGTGTGGGGATGGACAACAACTACTATTTCCGGTTTGCCAATGAAGGAACAGGGTATGACGCATGGCCCTTTAATAACAAACACTACCTGATCATGAACATCGCCGTGGGCGGTGGCTGGGGCGGACAGAAAGGTGTGGATACTACGATCTGGCCGCAGCGGATGGAGGTTGATTATGTGCGAGTATATCAAAAGAAAGGTTGAAGGTTGAAGGTTGAAAGTTGGAGACTATTTAATTCAAACTGTATATGAGAAAGTTAATTGCACTTATTGCGATCTGTTGTTCTTTGTCTGCGTTTGCGCAGGACAATGTGAGTTATCAGTTGCCGCCGAAAGATATCATGGACCTGGTGTTGGCAGAGCCTACACCGTCTGTGTTCATTGACGGCAAGGGCGAGTGGATGGTGCTGGCGTCAAGAAGCCCGCTGTCTACGGTTGAAGAGCTTGGCTCTTCAGAGGCAAGGATCGCGGGGCTTCGACTCAATCCGGACAATTTTGCTTCCAGTCGTTTGTCATCCTTTCATGGTCTCACCATTCGTAACATCAAGACCAAGGCAGGGATCAAAGTTACGGGCGTACCGAGTGAACTGAAAGCTTCGGCTATACAATGGAGTGAGGATGAAACCAAGTTTGCGTTTGTGCAAACCGAGCATGATCATGTTGACTTGTATGTGGTGAATGTTTCGGATGGCAAGGCGCGCAAAGTGAATACCCGCAAACTCAACACCATCCTTACCGGTGGATACCGATGGATCGGCAGCAACCAATTGATCTATAAAACAGTGCCTGACGGTACGCGAAGCATCGGCACCAGACCTATTGTTCCCAAAGGCCCCGTGGTACAGGAAAACCTGGGCAAGGCTGTAGCTTCCCGCACCTACCAGGACCTGATCAAAACACCCTATGATGAAGAGTTGTTTACATACCTGGCTACGGGTCAGCTGGTGTTGAATGACCTTAGTACGGAGAAATTACTGGGAGCGCCAGCTGTGTATAAAAGTTATTCCGTTTCACCAGACAAAAGATTTCTCTTGGTGGAAACCATCGATAAACCTTATTCATATCTGGTACCTGCCAATGGATTTCCCTATACCGTTGCTATCATGGACATGAATGGTGCCGTGGTCAATCAATTGGTAAAGAATCCTTCTGCAGAAGGCGCGCCCATTGGATTTGACGATGTGGTAACTTTCCCCAGGGATCATGAATGGAGGGCCGATGAGCCTTCAACTGTTATTTACACCCAGGCATTGGACAAAGGTCTGGGCAGAACGAAGGTTGAATTCCGTGACGCCGTGTATGCCGTGAATCCGCTGACGAAGATGGCACCAAGGGAATTGTTTAAAACCAAACGCAGGTTCAGCAATGTGATCTGGGGAGACAAGAACAACGCATTGGTGTATGAAAATATGTTTGCGGACCGCAAACTGCGGGTGAACCGTTACAACCCCAGCACCGGGGCAATGGACTCCTTGTTTGAACGCAGCAGCAATGATGCCTATAGTGATATCGGCACCCCTTTCACCAAAAGAAATGAATTCGGCAGGCCCGTAATGGTGTTACTGAATGGCAAAGAACTGATCTTACGCTCACAGGGATCATCACCCGAAGGAGACTTGCCTTTCATTCAAACGATGGACATCAACACGGGTGCGAAGAAAATGCTGTGGCGTTGCCAGGCTCCATATTATGAAACCGTGGTGAGTGCCATCGATCCGGAGAAACTCATTTTCGTCACCTCACGGGAAAGCCTAAACGAACCGCCGAATTATTACATCAGGGACCTGAAAAAGAAAGTGCTCATCGGCACACCCATCACTTCATTCGGCACACCATATAAAGCCTTAGAAGGTGTTCAGAAACAAAAAGTCACGTACAAGCGTGGAGATGGTGTTGACCTGACGGGGGATCTTTATCTGCCCAAAGGATTTGATCCTGCGAAAGACAAGCCACTGCCGGTGTTCATCTGGGCCTACCCCAGGGAATATAAATCAGCGGCAGATGCTGCGCAGGTACGCGGCTCCAAATACATGTTCCCGCGTATCAGTTGGGGATCACCGATTTTTTGGGTGACCCAGGGATTTGCCATACTTGATAATGCCGAAATGCCGATTGTTGGCGAAGGCAATAAAGAACCCAACGATAATTTCATTCCGCAGTTGTATTTGAATGCACATGCAGCCATTCAAAAGCTCGCACAGATGGGTGTGGGCGACAGCAATCGCGTTGCAGTGGGCGGACATAGTTATGGAGCATTCATGACAGCTAACCTGCTCGCACACACGAAATTGTTCAAGGCAGGCATTGCACGAAGTGGGGCGTACAACAGAACCCTCACGCCTTTTGGTTTCCAGGCCGAAGAGCGCACTTACTGGCAGGCGCCAGATGTGTACTTTAATATGTCGCCTTTCAGTTTTGCCAATAAGATCAAGACGCCGATCCTTTTGACGCATGGTGAACTGGACAACAACTCCGGTACTTTCCCGATCCAGAGTGAACGACTATACAATGCGATCAAGGGACATGGTGGCACCGTACGCTATGTACAGTTCCCTTATGAAAGCCATGGATACAGCGGGAAGGAAAACGTATTGCACATGTTGTGGGAAATGGATTCCTGGCTTAAAACATATTTAAAATAGTAGTGAGGGTGAGTCGTTAGGGTGAGGCAAAATAATTTCATATGTCAAGGATAGCGAAGGCTCCGTTGGAGAGTAAAATTTTTGCATTGGCGCTGGCGATCATGTCTGTGGTTGCACTGTTTGTGGCTTTCCAGCCAGACCGGGAAGTAGAGAACGGCCTGGGGTGGCTTTGCATCATCGCGGGTTTGCTGGAGATGTATCATGGATTTCGGAGAGCAACAGAAGAGTTGCGATCCATGGCCTGGAAGAGCGGCGCCAAGAGTATTCTGATGGGATTGTTTCTCGTGAACGCAGCGCTGTTCATCGATAGTGCACTGGCCCTTTTTGTTGCCGGTACATTTTTGTGGGAGATCTTCAACTATCTGCGTGCTGCCAAAAATCAGACCGATCCTTATGAAAAAAAGAAAAGCTTATTCGCTGCCGTTGGCAATGCCCTTGTCATTGCCGTGATGTTCGTTTTACAGCAGCGTGGCGTATACATCGCGCTTGCCATTGCGATCTCCATGCGTTTGATCGGTATTGCCCTTTCCATTCTCTCTGCAAAACTCGGTGTCTTGAATGATGTGAGTGAGGACCTGATGCTGGAGATGAAGTATAGTGATAACAAAGAGATCTCGGACCTCGCGGAGCAGATGGAGAAAGAGGAAGAGGCGCGTGCGCAGATCGACAGGTATTGGATCACAACGTTCATATTGGTCTTGTTTTTCATCCACCTGGGTCGGATGGGATTTGACAGGAGTTTCCTTGGAATACTGTCCCCTCTGGTGGCGGTGATCGGAGATATCGCTATCGCATTGATCATCGCGTATGTGGTGCAGGCACCGCTCTCCGGCGTATTTCGCAAAGCCAGTGGTTCTTTGGAAAGAAAATTATGGGCCTGGGTGCAGGAGGTTCCACCAGAAGCGCGCAAGCAATTTTCATTCCGAAACGCGGTTTCTTATCTATTGAAAAACAGGATGCGGGCGAGGGTGCGGATGCGCAAAGCAGGTTATTCATTTCCGGTGGCCATACGTATGGGATTGAAAACGGGCCTGCCCTGGTCCGCATTGTTGGCCGCCATCATGCCCGTACTGGGGATGAGTTGGTATTTCGATACGGAGAACTGGGCATCGGGCATCTGGGATACCTGGGCCGCGCAACGTTCCGATGAATGGCGCATGGCCATGACGAGATCCACCGGAGTGCCCATCACATCAGATGCGTTTCGTGTTGCTCCGGAAGGCATGAACGATACTACTGATTTTTCATTCATCGTTGTAGGAGATCCGGGTGAAGGCGATGCTTCACAACTGGTTCTCAAAGACCAGATCATTAAAGTGGCCGATCATCCGGATGTAAAATTTGTAGTGATCTCATCGGATGTGGTTTATCCTTCCGGTGCCATGAAAGACTATGAAAGAAAATTCTATATGCCTCTGAAAGGTGTCACCAAACCTGTGTTGGCCATTCCGGGCAATCATGATTGGTACGATGCACTGGAAGGATTCGTCGCCAACTTTTACACCCCAGATGCTGCGAGACGTTCCATGCAGGCACGTATCAATGAAGACCTGAACATTTCTTCCACCACGCAGGAAAATATTGAAGAGATGGTGGAAGAAGCAAAATTCCTTCGGAAAGAATACCAGGTCCCCACAGGCTATCAGCAGGCACCGTATTTCCAGGTCAGCACCGCACAATTTGTGTTGCTCTGCATTGATACAGGTGTAAAAAGAGAGGTGGATTCCCTGCAATTAGACTGGGTGAAAAAAGTACTCGCCAACAGCAAAGGAAAATTTGTGATGGCCTTGCTCGGGCATCCCTTCTATGCCATCGGTGAATACCAGGGCAGCATGAATCCTGAGTTTGAAGCCTTACATGCACTGTTTCGCGAGCACAAAGTTCCCGTTGTGATGGCCGGTGACACCCATGATTTTGAATACTATCATGAACTCGCTAAGAACAATGACGGGCATACCATGCACCATTTCGTGAATGGTGGTGGCGGAGCTTATCTTTCCATCGGCACTGCACTGGCCAAAGCATATACGATGCCAACGGAAGACTATGCTTTCTATCCCAGCAAGGATCCATTGATCAGCAAGATCAATAAGAATACCTCCTGGTACAAGTATCCGGCATGGTGGTACACGAAGAAGTTTGATGGCTGGCCTTTCAGTGCAGAATGGCTATCCGCCGCCTTTGATTATAATGTGGCGCCGTTCTTTCAAAGCTTTATGGAAATACGTGTGGAACCTTCAAAGAAAAGAGTACGATATATACTCTATTCACAATATGGCCCTCTGCAATGGAAAGACATCACCACTACTCCCGGTGCAAGACCTGATGGCGTAAAACCTGAAGATTTTGTGGAATGGTCTTTTCCGATGTTGAATTAAATTGCAGGCCATAACGATGGCCACATGAAAAAGTTTGTCTTTCTGCTTTGGGTGCTTTCGATCCCTTCCCTTGTAATCTCACAGATTACGGTTATCCCTTTCCCGGAAAATGTTTCCACCGGTAAGGGCCAGTTTAGGATCAACAGCAGTTTTAGCATTTCAACTACCACACAAGATCCATCCTTGCTTAGAGCCGTCAATCGGTTTTATCAACAGCTGAACCGGCAAACATCGGCATACTTCACTCAAGACTACATCACGCCGGGGTTGAACGGTGCCCTGCGTATCCAGCCCGGTAATGCGCAAGCTTTGTTGATAGGCATGGATGAATCTTATCAACTCGCGATCACACCGCAATCCATCGAGCTTAAATCCAACACTACCATCGGCACCTTGCATGGATTGCAAACCTTATTACAATTGCTAACCAAAGACGAGCAAGGATTTTATTTCCCGGAGCTAACGATCCAGGATAAACCGAGGTTTCCATGGCGCGGGCTGATGATTGATGTGGCGCGGCATTTCATTCCCTTTGATGTGATCAAGCGAAACATCGATGCCATGGCCACTGTGAAGATGAATGTGCTGCATTTGCATTTGACCGATGATGAAGGCTTTCGGATCGAGTCGAAACAGTTTCCGAAACTGCATCAGCTCGGATCTAACGGTCAATACTACACGCAGGAAGAAATGAAGCAGTTGATCCAGTATGCTGCGGAAAGGGGTATCATGATCATTCCCGAGTTTGATTTGCCCGGCCATAGCCAGAGTTGGTTCGTGGGTTATCCGGAATTGGCCAGTCTGCCCGGACCATACAAACCCGGTCCCCGATTTAACACGGACAATGTGAAATCAATGGCGGATATGATGGTCATGATCAGAACAGCTCCTACTCCATCGATCGATCCTACCAAAGAGTCCGTGTACCAATTTCTGGAAAAGTTTCTCGGTGAAATGAAAAACCTGTTTCCCTATGCTTATGTGCATGTGGGCGCAGATGAAAACAATGGTGCCGCGTGGAAGGCCAACCCGCAGATTCAGCAGTTCATGAAAAAGAACAAGATCGCAGACACCAGAGCATTGGAAAACTATTTCATCAAACGGATGTATAGCGTTGTCTCGAAACAAAAATATCGGATGATCGTATGGGAAGAGGGATTCACATCGGAGCTCCCTAAGGATGTGATCGTGCAAAAATGGAAACCCGAAGGAGGACTGATGGGTGGTACTCCGCTGACCGTTGGCACTATCGTTCAGCAAGGCAATGATGTATTGGTTTCCTCAGGATTTTATCTCGATCATCATTTTCCGGCATATATGTATTATCAAAACCAGGCGTTGAGTCAGTATGCAACGCAGTCACCGGCAAATGCCAAAGGCAAAGTGTTGGGTGGAGAAGCGGCAGAGTGGACGGAGATCGCCGATGGAAAAAATATTGAATCACGCATATGGGTGAATGCTGCGGCCATCGCAGAAAGGCTGTGGTCGCCCGCTACCAGAACCGATGTCAACGATTTATATACAAGATTGATGAAACTCAATCTACAGTTGGATGCGCAAGGGCTGCAACATTTCGCCAACTATGAGCGCTCGTTGAGAGCATGGAAAGGATCTACAGATGTGAATGATCTTCGTTTACTAACGGACGTGTTGACTCCGATCAAAGGATATAAAAGGCTGATCCCGAAAATGACCTTGCCGAAAAACAAGACACAAGCCACGGCACCGTTACATCAGCTGGCGGATTGTTTGCCGATGAACAGTTTTACGAAGAGACAGTTTCGCATGTGGGTGGCTGCTTATCTGCAGAATCAGGACAGGGACGCTGCAAAGGCCATCCGTTCACAATTGCAACAGTGGAGTTACCTGCAGTGGAACAGTTATCAACAGCCAACCCTGGAAGCCATTCGTCCGCACGCGGTGAATTTGCAACAGTTATCAAAACTGGCTCTTGAAGCGATGGACGAGAGGGATAAAGGCATTATCCTGTTGGATTGGGTGACCAGGCAGCAGGATCTGTTGAAAAAAGCGGCACAGCCGGCTGGGGAAACGGAATTGGATGTTTTGCCGGAGTTGGCGGCGTTGATTAATGGGAGATTAATTCCGGAACCGGCGAGTTATTCATTGTTCTGATTTGGAAGCCTGGAATCCTGTAATTCTGGAATCCTGTAATTCCGTAGCTGGAAAACCGAAATCCTACGCTTCCGGATTCCAACTTTCCGACTACGGATTTCCAGAATTCCCGAATTCCTGGCTTTCAGAATTCCAAATTCACTATCTTCGCGGCTGGCAGGTCTTACACGACCAGCTCCTGCTGAACTCCCCCAGGACCGGAAGGTAGCAAGGGTAAGTGGTTGAGCGGTGCGATGTAAATCACCTGCCTTTTTTTATTTACATCAAGCAAGCTTATTATATGAAATTCTTCATCGACACAGCCAATCTCGCTCAAATCAAAGAAGCCAATGACCTTGGCGTTCTGGACGGGGTAACCACCAATCCTTCCCTCATGGCGAAGGAAGGCATTAAAGGCGAAGAAGCCGTTGCAAAACATTACGAGGCCATCTGCGATATCGTGGACGGAGATGTGAGCGCGGAAGTGCTGGGCACCGATTTTGCCGGCATCGTTGAAGAAGGTAAAAAACTGGCAGCCATTCACCCGCATATTGTGGTGAAGGTGCCGATGATCAAAGATGGCATCAAAGCCATCAAATGGTTTACGGATAATGGTATCCGCACCAATTGCACCCTGGTCTTTTCAGCAGGTCAGGCAATCCTCGCTGCAAAAGCGGGCGCCACCTACGTTTCTCCCTTTATTGGAAGGATCGATGACAGCAACTGGGATGGCATGGAACTGATCGGTCAGATCTCTCACATCTACAGTGTGCAAAGTTTCAAAACGGAAATCCTGGCTGCTTCTATCCGCAGCCCATTACACATCGTTAAAGCAGCTGAATTGGGTGCTGACGTTTGTACCTGCCCAATAGAATCCATACTTGGACTGCTAAAGCATCCTTTGACTGATCTGGGACTGGCGAAGTTCCTGGAAGATGCAAGGAAGATGGCGTAAAAGCAACATCTGCTCTAACTCAGTTCGGTCTTGCGAATTGAGAATTCACCGCCTGCAATCCCAGTAATTGGTCGTATCTACCACCCAGTTCTCTGTAGTAAATCAATACGAGATAGGTATTCTCTGTTTCCCACACATTTCCTTCTGTAGCGTCCATTTCGAAACGCTTAGAGGCAGGATCATATAATCCATATACATAATCATAGTAACCCTGTTTGAGGTACATCTCACCTTCATACACCTGTTTCTCTGCATTGTAAACCATTTTCGCAGACGGGTCTTTTCCGTAATTGCTGATCTCGCCAAACAGGTACAGCTCTTTTCGAAAAGGTTGGTTACCAGCGGGCTTATAACTGAAATGCACTTTACCATAATCTGCTTCCCAAAACGGATTGATCTTTTCCACCGTTTCTGTGATAAACATGCCATTGTAATCGCGGAAGAAATAGTACGGCGTTCCCACCCTGGTCAAGTCCTCCATTACAGTGACTTCAAAAGTTTTGTTGGTGTTCTGTTGGCTGCTGACCCTGTCTCCGAGAAGACGGAAGCTGCGGATGTTTAACCATCGCCATTCCCGCATCGCGGGCATCAGCATCTCCTGTTCGTTAATGAAAGAAAGCATATCCTGTTTCAGAAACGTGGGCGGCACATTTTGCAAGGCATTATCCCATCGGAAGTTCTGCAGGGCAAAGAGTTTAACCTGTTGCTGCGGGTATCGGATATCAATTCCCTTCGTACTCACCTGCACGAGTAACCGATGATGGGTTTTGAAGGCCTGTTGATTAAAGGGCTGCTGGATCTGTGTGGCCACAGCCATTCTATTGTCTACCACCAGGATCCTGCGCGTGAAAGCAAGCTGGGTAGTGTCTCCATTCAGAAAAACTTTCAGCAGGTAGTTACCACTTTTGGTGGGTACCATGTTCCGGTCCGGCAGGCTGGTGGTGTAATGCGTATATCGGGTGAGCATGGCCGAAGACACACGGTAGGTGTTGATCCTTTGTTGGGTGAATCCTTTGATGTAGTCAAAATACCCCATTTGCACGGGCGACCAGTCTGCGTTGCGCATCTCCAACGTGTAGTAATAATACTTCACATCGGCATCCATATCATCAAAGTGCAATTCTAACTGCTGCGTAGTGCCCAGTTCCATGATTGGATAGGTGGCCTGGTCACCGAATCGGAATAGTTTGATGGTGCGGATACTCTTCATGAAAGTCTGATCCGGCTCTCTTTGTGCAAAGACGAAAGAGGAGATCGATAAAAACAGGAGTGCCATCAGTCCGCTACGCATCGAAAATGGTTTATCTTCACAAATTAACTAAATCAGGATTTCTGAACCTCCCCTATTTCATAGCCAGAAGGATTGCCTTTAACGAACAGCATTCGTTCTCCAGGTTCATTATCCGTCTTTCCGTGGTTGCCACCGTCATTAGCGTGGCCGCGATGGTGATCTCCCTGAGTTTTGTGAACGGCTTTCAAAAAGTGGTGAGTGAGAAAGTATTCAGTTTCTGGGGGCATGTGCGCGTCCAGCATTTTGAACCTTTTAAGGTCAGTATCGCCGAAGAATATCCAATTCGAAGGAATGATACTGCTGAACAGCTCATGCGTGCCAATAAGAATGTAAAATATGCGCAGGCCTTTGCCACCAAATCGGCCATTCTCCGGTCCACCGAAACCATTGAAGGCATCCTCTTTAAAGGGGTGGAAAAAGACTATCATTTTGATGGAGTGGAGCCTTTCCGTGTGAAAGGCAAATGGCCCGTGATTGGTGACAGCAGTGGCTATAGCACCGAGATCATGATCTCGCAATACATCGCCGATCAATTAAAGCTGGATGTGGGTCAGTCTGTAATCATCTATTTCATCCAGGAAGGGCAGGAACAGCCCAGGACAAGAAAACTCACGATTTCAGGGATTTACAAGACGGGGATCGAAGTGTATGACAGAACCTATATCATTGGCGATATGGGTTTGATCCAAAGGCTCAACAACTGGCAACCCGGTACCATTGGCGGGTATGAGTTGGTGTTGCATGATTATAACAAGATGGATAAAGTGAGTGAGGATATTTATGCTGAACTGCCCACCGGCTGGGACAGCAGAACTTTGCGGGAGATCTATCCCGAGATCTTTGATTGGCTGAACCTGCAGAATACAAACAAATACATCCTGATCTCAGTGATGACCGCTGTGGCCGTGATCAATCTCATCACCTGCCTGATCATATTGGTGCTGGAAAGAACAAGAATGATCGGTGTACTTAAAGCATTGGGAAGCACCAACTGGACCATCCAGCAGATCTTTATTGCTCAGGGTGCATTGATCACCTTTTTGGGCGTGTTTCTTGGGCTATTGATGGGACTGGGGCTGAGTTATCTTCAAATGAAAACGGGCTTTATCAAGCTGAACGAAGAGGCATACTATATGACGGTTGCGCCGGTAGACATTATCTGGTGGCAGGTGGCGCTGGTGGCAATCGTTACATTCATAGTTTGCTTCCTCATCCTGATGATCCCATCCTTCATCAGCCATCGGATCAATCCTTCCAAAGCCATTCAATTCAGGTAGTCAGCGCATAGAGCATGATGCCGGTGGCAACAGCGGCATTCAGTGACTCAGCATCACCATGACGAGGGATCAGCCAGCGTTGGGTTGCCATGGCCTGTAATGCCGGACGGATGCCGGCAGATTCATTGCCGATGACCACCACGAGATCCTTCCCAGGGCGGCCTGGCTTCATGGGCTCACCATCAAGGCTAGTGGCAAGAACAGGAATATCTTTCAACTGACCCACCCATTCCATAATATCTTCATAAAAAACAGGCATGCGGAAAATACTTCCCATGGTGGATTGGATCACTTTCGGATTGTAGCAATCAGCCGTGCCTTCACTACAAATGATCTGCTGTACGCCAAACCATTCCGCAGTACGAATGATGGTTCCGAGGTTTCCGGGATCCTGGATGGTATCCAACACAAGCGTTATACCATTGACTGGCGCAGGCCGCTGCTGTACTGGCTTTCGGAGGATGGCCAAAGCGGAAGAGGCTGTACTGAGGGAAGATATCTTCTCCATTTCAAAAGCAGGCACCTCGGTGATGGGAATGGTTGAAACATCCATTTCAGTGATCCAGGAAGACAGTGCATAGATCTGTTCAATATCTTTGGGTGAATGAAGGATGGCTTCCGAAACCATCTTCGGGCCTTCCACAATGAAGCGTCCATGCTCATCCCTGAATTTTTTATGGAACAAAGATTGGATATATTTGACCTGCGTTTTACTCAGCATTGGTGAAGCTTAATCATAATGTATACATATTACTTATCCTGGGGGTGTTGCTGACCGCATATCCATCCTGCACAGTGGTAAAACAATACCCCAAAGACAAGCCCTTCCTCTTCGAAAATACTGTAAATATCAAGGGCGATGTGCCCAAAGATAAAAAGCCTGACTACATCGCGGATCTCATGACCCAGTTGGAAGACAGTGCCAAAGTGAATGAGAATACCGAGCTGCCCTGGCCTAAAGCACCATGGGTGATCCCGGTGAATGTAATCAAGAGACCGCCAGTATTTGATTCCGTTGCCTCTGTGCAAAGTACGGTGAACATGCGAAATTACATGGTGAGCAAGGGCTATCGGCAGGCCTTTGTTACTTATGACAGTTCGCTAAAAATTTCAGACGACGAGCACCGTATTAAGGTCAATTATACGGTTGACGCCGGTAAACTTTACACGATAGATTCTGTGGCATTTGTTTTCCCGGACTCCAACCTGAATGCCATCGTAAAGGCTAACCATGGGAAATCATTGTTGAAAAAAGGTGAACCATTTGACTATGACCTGGTTGACCAAGAGCTGAACCGGTTGGTGAACCTGTTCAAAAATAATGGCTACTACCGAATTACAAGGGACGAGGTTGTGGTAGAGGCAGATTCCAGTTTTGCCGAGCTCATCGATCCCACCATCGATCCCTTTGAATACATCCGAAGGCTTGCTGAGATCGAAGCGAGAAGAAAAGATAACCCGATGGTGGATTTGTATGTACGGCAGGTTCGGTCAAAAGATACAAGCAGGTTGCAACAATATAAAATCGGACAAGTAACAGTTATACCGGACTCGCCGCCAGATCTCGATGAGCTTGATATTTTTGATACGGTAGAAACATTTATTAATAAATATAAAGTCATTTCCTTTCAGAATACATTTAATCCGAAGTTTGTTGTCAGGCAAATAGAATTGAGACCGGGAGAGTTGTACAGCCAGGAGAATTTTATCCGCACACAATCAAATTTTAATCGGCTTGGAGCCTGGCAGAGCCAGAACCTGATCACGAGGGTTGATGACTCCACAAGAAATATCGATTTCATTCTCCGCCTCATTCCTGCCAAAAAACAGTTCTTCAGTGTTGACCTTGAAGGCAGCAGTGTGTTGAACACATCACAGTTGGTGTTGGTGGGATCAGGTAAAATTGGACTGGCGGTAAACTTCCGTCTCCGAAACCGTAATATCGGAAAGCGGGCAATACAATTGGAAAACACCATCCGTACTGGTATTGAATTCAATGATTTTTCGAAAATCCTTTCTGGCGAAATCACCCTCGGCAACCGATTGACGATTCCCTGGCTAATGACCCCTTTCAGTGAAGTGTTTGAAAAAAAGTTCTTAAGTGCTAAAACCATTGTTGCTGCAGACATCTCCCTGATTGACCGTTTTCAGTATTATCGGTTAAGGACGATCAACACATTTTTTGGTTATGAATGGAAACCGAAAAGTAATATCACGTGGCAATTTAAGCCGCTGAATATTGAACTAACGAGGATCGATGTAGATAGCCTGTTCCTAGACGCCATTCTACAAAATCCTTTGTTGGTATACGCCTATAACAATGGATTGATCGTTGGAACAAACGTTGGATACTCCCGCACATTCAATAAGCCATTATCAAACAAAGTCAACACCATTAGGCTATTCGCAGAAGAATCAGGTGTTTTGCTGGGAGCACTTGCGCCAGGACTTACCAGAAATGGAAAGATCTTCTCTGACCTGTATAGATTCATCAAACTGGATGTTGATTTCCGGCATTATCGAAACTGGAAAAAATCAAGTTTTGTCTTTAGGGCGTTTGCTGGCGTAGGTTTTGCTTTCCCAACAAAAAATGTAGACCGACAGGGAGAAGTTACCTTGCCATTCTTTAAAAGTTATTTTTCAGGCGGTCCAAATAGTATGCGGGGATGGCAGATCAGAAAACTGGGGATTGGCTCGAACATATTTTTGGATACTGTTGCCAATGGCAGTTTCAATGATAAATATGCCGATGTACAGCTGGAAACGAACTTTGAATATCGTTTCAATATGTTCAGGCTTTTTGGATTCTGGTTTCGTGGTGCTGTGTTCACGGACATTGGAAACATCTGGTTCAGAAACGATGTCAATGGAAATTTCCCTGGGGCGGAGCTTCAGCTGAATAAATTATACAAGGACCTTGCTGTGGCTTCAGGAGCTGGCGTAAGGATGGACTTCACTTATTTTTTACTTCGCTTTGATTGGGGATTCCCAATCAAGGATCCACGCTATGGACCTGAAAAGGCATCTTCCACCGGATTCAGCTCCACCAGTAAATATGGTTGGTTTGTGGATGGCGTATGGAATAAACCTACGTTCCAATTTGCGATCGGATACCCTTTCTAGCTATTGGCTATTGTGATTTTGAGATTTTCCTCAAATTGTGCGAGGGTCAATGCATCGTCAACGGAGAAGGAGCCGATTTTTGTTCTGCGAAGCGAAGAGAGATAAGCGCCACAGCCAAGGTGTGCTCCAAAATCATTTGCCAGGCTTCGGATATACGTACCCGTTGAGCAAACAACCCGAAAATGAACCAATGGTGGTTGAAAGGCGGTGATCTCAAATGTATAAATCGTAAGTTTCCTCGGCTCTAATTTTACATCAATCCCTTTACGAGCCATTTTATATACCGGCACACCGTCTTTCTTGATGGCAGAATGCGCGGGGGGCACTTGCATGATCTCGCCGGTGAAAGGAATGGTGGCGGCCTGAAGTTGATCCATCGTAATATGATCTATCGGCCGCAGTTCAATGGGATCAGATTCAAGGTCGTAAGTTGGGGTCACAGCGCCCAGGGTAAAGGTTCCCGTGTATTCTTTTTCCTGGGCCATGTATTCATTGATCTTCTTTGTGAATTTGCCCGTACAGATGATCAGCAACCCTGTTGCGAGTGGATCCAGGGTCCCGGCATGGCCAACCTTACTGACCCTGGTTAAATTCCTGACCTTCTTCACCGCGTCAAATGAAGTCCACTCCAGCGGCTTATCAATCAATAAAACCTTACCATTCAGGTACTCTTCCTGCCAATGCATACGGGGTACTTATTATGTTATTGAGTTACTGGGTTACTGGGTTATTGAGTTACTGAGTTGCTACGTTGCTACGTTACTAAAATAACCGTTTCGTCCGGCGAAGTTACCTTAATTTTGCGCTTTATTGTCTATGAGCCTGATCCAACATCGTGATGAACAAGTGAGGTTTCAGCAGCAGCTGGATAATGCACGTAACTATGTTCTGCCATTCATTGAGCAAGCCCTTCCTTTATCACCCGGCATGCAAGTGCTGGATATTGGCTGTGGTGATGGCGGGGTACTGGTACCTTTCCTAGAAAAAGGTTGCATCGGAACAGGTATTGAACTGGACCTGATGAAGGCAGAGATCGCTAAAAAGATGCTGGGCGAATTCATTGCAAAGGGCCAGTGCGAGATCGTGAACCAAAATATCTATGAGGAACAGGCCCTCATCAATTACCAGGGCAGGTTTGACCTAATTATTTTAAAGGATGTGGTGGAGCATATCCCTGACCAGGAAAGATTCATACCCTATCTCCAAAAATTCTTAAAGCCCGGTGGACATATCTTTTTTGGTTTTCCACCCTGGTATATGCCACACGGCGGCCACCAGCAGGTTTGCCAGAATAAATTCCTCTCCGTGTTGCCCTGGTTCCATTTGTTACCAGTTCCATTGTACCGTGGAATCCTTAGATTGGGTGGTGAATCAGAACCCGTGATCAAAGAATTGCTTGAAATCAAAGACACGGGAATTTCTATTGAACGTTTTGAGCGGATCGCCCTGAAAAGCGGTTATACGATACCGTTAAAAACGCACTACCTCATCAATCCCATCTATCAGTATAAATTTGGCTGGAAGCCGCGAAAGCAAGCAGCAGTCGTCAGCGCTATTCCATGGTTTAGGGACGTGGTGACAACATGCGTGTATTACCTCATTAAGAACTAATGTGGCAATGCGGTAATGCGGCTGACGCTTCGCGAGGCATTGGGCATTGGGCACCGGGCATTGCCGTCCTGCGCACAATCACACGGAGTAACTGCTGGCGCGCCGCAACGCAAGGCGCGCCTTCCAACATTGCCGCATTTCCGCATTGCCACATTGCCGCATTTACAACAGCTGTCTTGCCTTAATCTCAAGATACTTGTTCACCGTATCAATCGTGAGGTTCTGGGGCGTAGTTAGCACAGAAAGTATACCATGCTGCTGCAACTCACGCACAATTTGTTTCTTTTCAAAAACAAATTTCTCGGCAATGGTTTTTACGTAAATATCCTCGATGTTGTTGGCAGGTTTATGAATGATCTCATCCAGGCCGGCATTTTCAAAAAAGATCACCAGCAAAAGGTGCTGCTGAGCAATCCGGCGCAGGAAACGCAGCTGCCGCTGCAGGGCCTGCATGGATTCAAAATTGGTGAACAGGATCAGTAAGCTGCGCTGATTGACTTTATTCCTAATCGTAGCGTACAATTTCTCAAAATCACTTTCCAGATACCTTGTTTTTTGTCTGTACAAGTGCTCCAGGATGAGGTTCATCTGCACTTGCTTTTTTGCCGCCGGAACAATGCCCGCGATCTCTTCGGCAAAAGAAATGATGCCGGCTTTATCTTGTTTTAACAAAGCCGTATTAGTTAAAACCAGACTGGCATTGATGGCATAGTCCAACAAGCTCATACCATCAAAAGGCATTTTCATCACACGGCTCTTATCGATCAAACAGTACACCTGTTGGCTTTTCTCATCGGTATATGCATTCACCATAAGTTGATGACGCCTTGCCGTGGCTTTCCAGTTGATGGTGCGGATATCATCGCCCTTCACATAATCACGGATCTGCTCAAACTCCATGCTGTGGCCGATCTTACGGATCTTCTTCACGCCAATCTCAGACAACCTGTTGCTGATGGCCAGCAACTGGTATTTACGCATCTGGAGAAAAGAAGGATACACCGGAACGGATTTATCGGCATCAAACTTATAGCGGCGCATCACCAGCCCAAGGCCCGTAAATGCAAACACATTGATCGTACCAAAAATGTATTCACCCCGTTTTACGGGTCTTAAAAAATACTGCCACTCCGTTTCTGCTCCGGGTGCAAGCCTGGATTCAAACCAGCTGTCGCGTTTCTGGAACTGCATGGGCAACTCATCGATCACTCCAAAATGGGCAGGAAAGGCATACCTGTTTTCCAGGAACACCCGCACAAGATTTTGGTCGCCATTGCTGAATCGCTCTCCGGTCAATCGTTGAGCAAACACGCCGTTACGGGAATACAACATAGCGATATCCACCACCAAAGCAATGACTAGCCCTGCCAGGCCAGCCGTTGGGAAGGGCGACAAATGGGGCAGGAAAAAACTGATCACAAACAAACTGGCGATTACTGCCAGAATGTTGAACAGTCGTTTACGCAGGTATAGTTGCCGGATAAATTTCATTAACGAGGGATCTCGATGCTTTTAATAAATCCTTGGATCACTTCATCCGTAGTGATGCCTTCCATTTCTTTCTCCGGGGTCAGTAGCAGGCGATGTCGCAATACGGCAGGTACCACAAATACGATATCATCGGGCGTCACAAAATCCCTTCCCGCCATACCCGCAATGGCTTTGGATGCCATCATAATGGCCAAGGAGGCACGCGGCGAAGCACCAAGGAAAACCGATTTACTATTGCGGGTTTCCTGCACAACTGCTGCAATAAAACGCACCAGTTTTTCTTCGACATGGATACTGCGGATCTGTGACTGGAGTGAAACGATATCTGCCCCTGTCAGTAATTTTTGCACCTGTGCCAGCTGATCCGTTTGAAGTGTTTTATCATTCAAGCGAAGGATATTCACTTCTTCTTCCAGGTTTGGATACGGCACGTTGATCTTAAACAGGAAACGATCCAACTGTGCTTCAGGCAGTCGGTAAGTGCCTTCATGTTCCACCGGATTTTGTGTTGCCACCACCATGAATGGCGCTTGCATCCGATGTGTTTTTCCATCGATGGTTACCTGGCGTTCTTCCATCACTTCAAACAATGAGCTCTGCGTTTTGGCGGGAGAACGGTTGATCTCATCGATCAAAACCATACTGCTGAAAATGGGACCAGGCCTGAATTCAAAAGCTGAACTGCGCGGATCAAACACCGAAGTACCCAATACATCACTGGGCATCAGGTCTGGTGTAAACTGTATCCTGGAAAAGGGAATGTCGAGGCACTTGGCCAGCAACTTTGCCGTCAGCGTCTTTGCAACACCGGGCACACCTTCTATCAGGATATGACCATTGCTTAAAAGTCCCGCAATCATCAGGTCAACCATCTGGTGCTGCCCCACGATCACCTTCGCCACTTCTTCACGGATGGCCACTACTGCACGGTGAAGGCCGGATAAATCTGTACGATGTTGAAATAATTGTTCGTCGCTCATTGGTTTGCGTATTTATGGAAGTCCTGAATATATGTATTAAGAGAAATCAAATGCTGATCACTAATCTGCTCTTCGCTGCGCACGGTCCTGATCAATGCCATCATGCGCAAAGCCTCATCTTCGGGCATACCCGTCTTATGGGCAAGTTTGGTTGCAAAGGCATCATCCGGCAATGAGGTATCGAGGTAATAAGTGGATCGGATGTGTTCAAAAAGATAAGTGATCTGCTTAAGCGCGATGTTGCGATGGTTACGTTGATTGTAGTATACCTGGCTCACCGTCTCCACAAAATCAACGCTGGTATTGTTCACTGGTGGTATAACCGGGATGATCCGCTGGCGTCGTTTGGATTGAAAAATCATAAAAAGGATGATAGCAGCAAGTGCTGTGAATAATGCGGATTTAAGCATGGGATGTTTAAGGATCATCCTCAACGGCGTTTGTTCTCCTACCCTACCCTGCTTAAAGTACTCATCCCAATAAAAACCTTCCGGATATTCAGGAAGGTAAGAAAGGGATGCACTCACATATCCCGCATTCTGATGGTTAAGCAAGGAAAAATTGCTGTACATGCCGGGTACCGTATTGATGAAAATCCTCCCTTCACCAAATGAATACATGATAAAATTGACTTTCTGTTTGCTGTTCATTCCGAGCACCGTGGCTTTAGCCGTATCAAACTTATCAAAGTATGCATTGATAATCCCTTTCGGCATAGCATAGGGCTTTGCTGCTGCTAGCGAAGGATTCACCAGGTTGGTGGTGATGGAATCCATCGTCATGTCCCCTTTGATCTCGAGTTTGAGCGTGTCAGAAAGTTCCTTACCAACATACTCGGAAGAAATAAACACATCATTGCCCGCTTGCACATACCAAAGCAAGGCTTTCACATCTTCTTTATCAAAAGGTGTATACGGTGCGATGAACATGTATACTTCACCGTTAGGTATGTAAGATGTATCCCCACACTGCTCATAAGGCGTAATGCGCAGCATGTCTGGCTGGTAGCCCATCAGGGTATCCAATTCATGGTACAAGACATATGCACCATAGGGAATTTTATCCTTGTTGCTGAGTGTTGGACTCCAGTCCGTTTCCTGTGGTTTCATGTACAGGGCTACGCTATAGCCGATGACCAAAACCACAATCAAATAGATATACCAAGGTAGCCTTCTCATGATTGGATCAGTTGAAGGTGTTCGGCAAAAATGCTCCTGATCTTATCATACATTTCCCTGGTCACTTCAAACTCACCATACCATCCAAACTCGTACAAAATGGTGACCCTCGCGAAGCTGTCCGCATATGGTGTGCCGCTCAGTTCCCTTGCGTAATCGTGGTTGGTTTTATTGATCGCGTAGTTAATAAGGTTACGGTCCGACAGTTTGCGTAAACTGTTCAGGTATTGCAGCCGTAGAGCCAACCTGTAGTTGCCTTCCTCCTCTGCCTGGCGAATGGCGGACGGAAGGTCCATTTCTCTGATGTCTTCATTGGATTCCGTAAAAACGATTCCGGACGACTTAGCATACCGGAAGAGGTTGCGCCGTTCCATCCCTGAAAACTTGTAAATGGCATATAGGATCAGTCCGATGGCCACAGCGTAAATGACGAACTCGGTTCCTTTTTGAACACCCTTGTTTTTGAAGGCGTCATCGATCCAACGCCAGAACCATGACCAAAAACGATTCCAAAGACTTCTACCTTTCTCTTCGTTGATCTTGTATTGGAAATCATCGTTTTTCCGATAGGTATCCAGTTCGGTATCTGGTAAAATGCGAAGGTCAACTGCAGCGCTGTCTTTGACCATTCGGGTTTGCGCGTTGGCAAAGGTCATCGTACCCAACAATATCCATATCGTCAACATCCAACGCATGCTCAGTACTCTTCCTGTTGTCCGTACTTTGAAGAACTGGTTCCGAGATCATCGATCATTTTCTCCAGACCGCCACCCACTTTCTCTTCATGAAGGGAATAGTACAAAACACCTGCACCCACAAACATGATAATATAGAACACCTGCTGGATCAGCATGGATAAACCATAAACCACCACCATTCCTCTTCCAAATGTCTCTCCAGCGTTCTCGGCTCCCATCAACGCACCGGCGCCAAAAATCAGTGTCAGCATCATTTGGACCAGGAACGAGAAAATATAATAAATGATGAACAGGACCATCACATATCCCAAACTGGCCCACCAGTTTCCCCTAAGAAGCATGGCGGCACCGCTGAAAGCGTTGCCAAACTCTTTCCCGGCAATGGTATTCACCGGATAGATCAACATCAGGTAAGGAAACAAAATCAACAGGCCTATCATGGCAAAAAGCATAAACAAACCCAACAAGGCAATAGAACCCGCACTTCCTGCGCCACCGGCAATGAGTACAACGGGTACCATCACCAGCATTAATCCCAAAAACATCAGCACGGAGTATAGCATATTGCTGAAAAAAGGTTTGGCGATCAGCTTCAACAGTTCACCGGGCGTGGCTCTTCGGTCTTCTTCTTCCCAGACCTGCATGTATAAATAAATAGAGGTTGCCATGCCATTCACGGCCATATAAATCACCAGAATGGCTACCCATATTTTCCAATCTCCAAATAGTGTATTGGCCTTCCCTGCCGTCATGGCAGAAAATATCTGCATAAAATAGCCCGCACCAAGAAAGACACCGACCAGTAAAAATGGCAATACGAATACGCCATACAGAACCAGCAGGTTTTTCCAGTTGAGCTTGATGAACTTGATGGTGTCAGTTACCTTCTCTCCAAAGTCCCTGATCCGTCTCAGCGGCAAGGTTGTATTCATTAGACTTTTTTAAAACGATATAAGGATAGATCACAAAATACCAGATGATGAATGCGGCAGACAAACTGAGAATGCTGACACTGAGCCAGAGCGGCATTCCGGTGTGCCGGGTTACGTAACCTTCAAAAAACGCCGCCACAATAAAAACAGGAACCAATCCTATCATTATCTTGATCCCGTCCATCGCACCCCTGCGCATACTGTGGCCACGGGAATAGGTTCCGGGAAATAAAATACTGTTGCCGAGGATGATACCTGCAGCACCGGCAATGACAATGGCGGAAATCTCAAGCGTTCCGTGAATAAACACCACAAGGATAGATTGCATACCTAATCCGTGTTTGAAGAAATAGTATTCAAAAGCGCCAAGCATCACCCCATTGCGGAACAGTCCATATACGGTACCTACGCCGAGGAAAAAACCCTGTACAAAAACCAGAAAAGAAACATAGATGTTGTTCAGTGCAATGGCCACAAACATGTACCCCGGATCCATACTTTTATACACGCCGAAAGGATCTCCCTTTTCAATGTTTTCATTGGTCATGTTCACATAACCGTCTCCCAGGATCAGGCGTATGAAGTTATCATCATATTTGGCACTTAGCACGCCCATCAGCACAAAAGTCATGAAGAACAAAAATGCATACAACAGCGCCTTCCTGTTGCGGGCCAAAACCAGTGGAAGATCTGTTTTCCAAAACTCAAGGAACCGATTTTTCTTTTCCTTCCGGTTTTTATAAATGGCCAGGTGAATATCTGCCGCGAGATTGTTTAGGTATTTAACCGTTTTGCTGCCGGGGTAAAAAGTTTTGGCATAAGCGAGATCATCCGTGAGTGCCACGAAGCGCTCTGCCATGAGATCCGGGTCGTTTACCGGTCTTTCATAGGTTTTCCAACGTTCAACATTTTGCTTAAGGAAAAGTGCCTCCCGCATGAAAACGAATATAAGGATAATGACGAGAAAATTAAGGCTTTAAAACGTATTATTGTTATCTGATCAGACCTTAGAACCGTATGCAAAACATTACCATTCAGACCACACAGAATATTGACATTGAATATGAACTGGCAGGCCTTGGAGACCGTCTGGTTGCGTATTTGATAGACGTGCTCATTTATAGTGCTTATTGGATCATCATGGCGCTGCTGCTACAATTGGTGAAATATGAGGGTGGTGTAGTCTTCGTCCTGATGAGTTTACCCATTTTATTGTACCAGTTGCTCTGCGAGATTTTTCTCAACGGACAGAGCATTGGAAAAAAAGCAAAGGGGATCAGGGTGATCAGCCTGGATGGCAACCAGCCACACATCGGTCAATATTTGATCCGATGGGCCTTCAGAATTGTGGATACGATGATCAGTTCAGGATTGGTGGCAGTGCTGACCATAGCGTTGTCTGAAAAAACACAGCGACTGGGCGACATGCTGGCCGGGACAACTGTGGTAAGAACCCAAAGGAGAACGATGATCCATGATACGATCTTCGTGGAAACCGAAGTACACCATGTGGTGAAATATCCCAGGGTCATTGAACTGTCTGACCGGGACATCAGCCTGATCAAGGAAGTCTTGAACCGATTCGATAAACTACCTCATGAATCCAATACCCTGCTCCTTAAAACGACCAACAAAGTGCAGGAACTGATTGGCATCCAGGAAATCATTGATGCGGAATACTTTCTCCGCGATGTGATTAAAGACTACAATTACCTGTCTGCGAAGGATAGAACTTGATGAATGCGGCAATTTGAAAATGCGGTAGTGCGGCAATGTAGGAAGGCGCGCTTTGCGTAGCGGCGCGCCGGCAGTCACTCCGAGTGGTTCTGCGC
>JBASZQ010000087.1:0-3556 GCA_049661025.1 Chitinophagaceae bacterium
GGTTATTGCCCCTCATTTAGTACAGCCATTGGATACTGCCGGAGACGGCGCCACCAAGTCTTTCAAGCTGGATGGCTTCAAACAGGGTTGGGCCTGGACGCAGCGGCCATGGTCCAAGATCACCAAAGACACTGGATCCGGAGATCCTTTCAAAGCAACCCCGCAAAAGGGCGAGATTTTCCTCAACCGGACAATCGAGAACATTGGAAATTTTCTCTATGATCTCAGTCAGCAATCGATCGATGAAATGCTTCACTGAGGTACATTTGTGTTCCAATTGATGACATGAGAATTTTAGTAGCGTTTTTATCCGTCCTTGTCTTGCTTCAATTTACCCAGGCCCAATCAACCTATTCCATTCAGGGAAAAGTCAGCAACCAGCAAGGCGAGCCCATCCAGGGTGCTTCTGTAGTGCTGCTCAATGGCGTTAAAGGAACCGTGACGGACGCTACGGGTGCTTTTACCATCCTTGTTCCCAAGACTGGCACATATACCCTAGCTGTAAGTTCAATAGGCTATGCAGAAAAGCTGGTTACAGCAATAGCAGGAACTGCTTCAATACCACTAAACGTCATCCTAACCCCATCCTCGCAGGTATTGGATGAGCTGTTGGTCAGTGCAGAAAAACAGGATGAAAAACTACAAAAAGTTGCATCCGCCATCACAACCATACCTGCCAGGCAGATCCGGGAATACAGGCTTTGGGACATCCGTGAGATCAGCGGTATCGTTCCAAACTTGTACAGTGCCAACTCCGGAGATTACCGGAACGTGACCTCTGTGCGTGGCATCACCACTACTTCTTACGAACAAGCGGTGGCAACATATATCGATGGCGTAAACCAGTTCAGTCTTGATACTTATATCCCTCAATTGCTGGATGTAGAAAGAATTGAAATTCTTCGAGGCCCACAAGGCACGCTGTATGGAAGAAATGCGATGGGAGGGGTGATCAACATTATTACCAAAAAACCAACAAATAAGACAGATCTCTATGCCGAGGCCACCATCGGCAATTATAACCAGCAACGCTATATGCTCGCGCTGAAATCCCCTTTGATAAAAGACAAACTCTTTATAGGTGCTGCAGGATTGTATGAAAAAAGAGACGGGTATTATACCAATGCGTTTAATGGACAGGATTTTGACGCACAGCAACGGTTCATGGGTAACTACTACCTGAGCTATGTGCCATCAGCCAGGTTTTCAGCAACGCTTAACGTAAAACACTCGCACAATGCCAACCAAGGTGCGTTCCCATTAAACGCAGATAAGACTTCCGCACTGGAAGAACCTTTCCTGCTGAATCAAAATGCCATCGCTACCATGAATGACAATGTCTTGAACACCTCGTTGGTGTTGAAATACAATAGCGGAGCTGTTCGTTTTCAATCCATCAGTGCCTGGCAATCCAATAGCAGAATATATGATGCACCCATTGACGGCGATTTTTCCCCTCTTGATGCCATTGCCATTGTGAATGATTATGGCAACAACTTCAATAAAGTGAAAGTATTCACCCAGGAATTCAGGTTTCAATCCAGAGACCTGCAAGAACAAAAAATGCGATGGAATGCCGGACTGTTTTTTTTCCACCAGGATAATCCCACCCGGCAAGGCACTTATTTCGGGAAAGATGCACCCCTTCTGGGTCTGCCGGATTCAGAATTTACCATTGTCTCCAATAACCTTGGAAAAAACACCGGAGCCTCAGCATATGGCCAACTCAACTGGTCGTTGACAGAGAAACTGGAATTGATTGGCGGACTTCGTTTCGATCATGAGCAGCGTAAGCTTACCGTTTCAGGTGAGTATGAAAAGGCAGGCAATAGCTTTCCTACCCAGGAAGATACCAGTGCAACAGCGAATTTTACAGCGATATCCCCCAAAGCGGGTCTGCAGTTCTCGTTCACAACGGACCGCATGATGTATCTTATTTATAGCAGAGGTTACAGGGCAGGTGGATTTACCTCTTTAGGCTCCGATCCAAGTCAGCCTCCGTTAGCGCCTTATGATCCCGAGTTCAATAATAACATAGAACTGGGATGGAAACAGTCCTGGAACAACCAACGGTACAGGCTGAATGCAAACCTGTTTTACACTTTTGTGAATAGCGTTCAAACGCCAACGCTCATTCTCCCTGATGCCATTACCGTCATCAGAAATGCAGGTCAGCTAAATAGCAAAGGAGCTGAACTGGAATTTGCGGCCTCTCCAGTTAAAGGATTTGAGTTGGTACTAAATGGTGGCATTACCGATGCAACATATACTGAGCTAACCATTCCAAAAGACGGACAAGCTGTAGATTTTTCGGGGAACAAACAGATTTTTACCCCTGCCTATACTGCCCTGGGCGTGGCACAGTATACCTATCCACTTTCTTCGAAAATCAGTTTATCCGCGAGGGTTGAAGCGCGTTTTTTCGGGAAGCAGTATTTTGATCTAGCAAACGCCATTAGTCAGGATGCCTACAATCTCCTTCATGCACGTGTTGGGGCAAAATTCGGGAAAGCCGATTTCTATGTATGGATAAGAAATATCGCCAATACCACCTTTATCGCCTACGGTTATGACTTTGGCGGTGTACACCTGGGCAATCCCAAGACCTTTGGCGCTACCGCTTCTATCCGATTATAACCTTAATTAACACTTGAGATAGCGTATTTAACTAATTGTATTTCAGTTTTTTAAGATATTGACTTGGGGAGCAGCATGCAAATTTGGTGAATGCTCTGATGAAGGTGGTCCTTGAGTTAAAACCTGCTTTATAAGCTAAGGCTTCCAAAGTCCAACGATGGTAATCTTCGTTCAGCAGCAGTTCCTTAAAGAATGCAACCCGATGCTGGTTGATGAAATCATTAAAGTTCATCCGATATTCCCTATTGATCAATGCCGAAAGGGTTGGCACATTGATTCCCGTTTTTGAAGATAACTCCTGTAGTGAAAACCCATGTGCGAGATAGGGCTTCTGAATAACCATGTACTCTTCAACATGGTGCTTTTGCAACATGGACCTGTCTGTATTAGACAGACCTGCGAAAATTTGGCTGTGGACTGACATAAGCAATAAGTGGTTGGTTGTTAACTGTTCAAACTTAGTCATCCGTATAGCCAAATGCAAGTGTTTGCCTGAAACCCATGTTTAAAAAAACGAAATTGAAACATTTTACCATATAAGGTGGGTGGTTATTCACAAAAACACGACAGGCTGGAGTGATTTCCAATGCAGAATTTTTAATTTTGGACAGTCTATTCGGGATGTAGCGCAGCCCGGTAGCGCGCTTCGTTCGGGACGAAGAGGCCGCAGGTTCGAATCCTGTCATCCCGACTGAAAACCCAGGCCAAGCCTGGGTTTAGTCATTTAGCATTGGGCAATGTTAACCAAGAATGCTATGTAACTCCGCCTGGCCCAATAAATCACTCTTTCACATAGAGATTTTCGGAAACTAAAATAGAAAGTCCTGGAGCCGGCGTCGTAAACCAAACGCGACCTGCATCATAATGAAGTCCCTTAGCCAGATCTGTTTTAAGCAGTAAAGGACCGTCTGCGTCCAAG
>JBASZQ010000088.1:0-45755 GCA_049661025.1 Chitinophagaceae bacterium
GCGTAGCGGCGCGCCCGCAGTCACTCCGAGTAGTTTTGAGCAGTGCCCATTGCCAAATGCCCTATGCCTCGCGAAGCGTTATTGCCGCATTGCCGCATTACCGCATTGCCGCATTGCCGCATTATCATTTGCTTCCTGCTTTGCCCAAGGAATTCCGCCCAAATCTGTCCTTCACTCCATCGATTGCTTTATACAGGTCGGCTTTTTTCTGTTTGTCTGTAAATAAATTCGTTTGTACGGCCTCGTTGGTAAGCTCTGCGAGACGCACGCCCATCAGCCTCACTTTCTCTCCCGGCCGGTACAGTTTCTGAAAAAGGTCTTTGGCAATGGGGATCAGTTCATCGTCATAAAAAGTATAGGGGATGGTGGTTTGGCGGGACGTTGTTTCAAAATTGGGGTAACGGATCTTCACTGCTATCACGCCGGCCATGAGGTTATCTTCCCGCAACTCGTGTGCTACTTTTTCCGTCATGCGCACCAATTCGCGCATCAGGAATTCCATGTCGCCAGTATTCTCGTGAAAAGTATTTTCAGTGGACACAGACTTGGCTTCATGGTAGCTGTGTAACTGGCTGGAGGATATACCCTGCGCCTTCTGGATCAGTTCCAGTCCATACTTTCCGAGCCGCTGTTCAAGGTATGCGGGCGGCACATTAAAAATATCGCGGATCAATTCAACACCCATTTCTTGAAGGGTGCGATAGGTTTGCTCCCCAACACCAGGTATCTTGCTCATCTTCAACGGACCAAGAAACTCCGCTTCTTTTCCTGGCGGTATGATCAGATATCCATTCGGCTTGGCTTCGTCCGTCGCGATTTTCGCGACCATTTTACTGGTTGCAATTCCAAACGAAATGGGCAGTCCGGTTTTCTCCATGATCTCCTCACGGAGTGCGATGGTCCACTCGTACGGCTTATGGTACTTCTCCATTCCGGAAAGGTCAATGTAAAACTCATCAATGGATGCCTTTTCAAATACCGGTGCTTTGGCTGCAATGATATCCGTGACCCATCGGCTGTATCTGCTGTACTCGCCCCTGCTCCCGGGTAATACAATGGCTTGCGGACATAGCTGCAAAGCCTTTGCCATAGGTATGGCGGACCGTACCCCAAACTTCCTCGCCTCGTAACTGCAAGTAGTAACAACGCCTCTCTCCCTGCTGCCGCCGACTATCAATGGCTTCCCTTTCAGTGAAGGATCATTGAGGATCTCCACGGAAACGAAGAAGGCGTCAAGATCGAAATGTGCGATCATTTCTAACAATTAACAATTGGCAATTTGTAATTAGCAATTGGCACTGGTAATTGGTCCATTAACAATTGGCACCAGCTACCAACAACCAGTGCCAATTGCTAACTTCCAATTGTCAATTGCCAATTGCTACAATTGGGCTTCTATCAATCCATCGGGAAGGTTCAAATACAATTTCTTACCGCGTTTATCAATCTTTACCAGACTACTTTCATTAATCGGAATCAAAATCTCGTCATTCCCTTCATAGCTAATCCGGCACATCACCTGATGCGGCTGTTCAATAACTTCTAACACCTCACCCAGACTCTTCTTGCCGTCAAAAACCAAATAACCCAATAACGAAATTGGTGCCGATGTATCCGCATGTTTCGCAAACTCATCTTCGGTTAGCCATACCTGTTTGTTCATCAGCGTGGCAGCTTTTTCCTTGGTATGCACTCCATCGATGTCCAAAAGGATCTCGCTTTCTGATTTCGCTTTGATGTCTGTAGGAAAATACGGAAGGAATGACCCGGGCAGTTCCTCAATGAATAGCGTCTTCAAACCTTTGAGGACGGATTTCTTACCTAAATGATGTTTCAGGATAAGGGTTCCTTTCACGCCGTGCGTGGCCACCAACTTGCCGATACTGATGTAATTGGTCATGGATGTTGTAATGCGGGTGTAAAAATAAAAAAACCCGGGGCAACCCGGGTTCTTTATATCTCTACAAGATAAATCTTATTCAGGCCTGCGTTCAGGGCGACGGGGAGCACCACCACCGCGGCGGTTGTTCCTGCGATCCCTTGCCGCTTCTTCCTGGCGCTTACGAATCTTTGTCTCGTGCTCTTCGTGCCATACAGAGAACTTCTGCATTGCCGTTGCTTCGTCAAACAATCCAAGGCCAACACCTCTCAGCAGGTGCTTCAGGTACAATACACCTTTGTAAGAAAGAATCCTTCTTACCGTGTCTGTGGGTTGTGCACCCTTGTGCAGCCATTCGAGTGATTTCTGGCGATCGATCTGTACCGTTGCAGGCACAGTCAAAGGATTGTAAGTACCGATTTTCTGGATGAATTTACCGTCACGTGGAGCCCTAGCATCGGCTACCACAATGAAATAAAAGGGTCGTTTTTTACTCCCGTGTCTCTGGAGTCTGATCTTCACCGACATAAAAAATAGAAATTTTTTGTGGGTTGTGAATAAATATAGGTTTCAATTTCAGGTTTGCGAAGATAGGTCACTACGCAAACTTTACAAAACAAAATACGAATGATTTTTGGATTTATTGCATCAGCGTCCGAGCCCCATCCGGCCACCCATCGGCATTTTGTTCATCATTTTCATCATCTGCTTCATCTGCTCAAACTGCTTCATAAACTGGTTGACTTCGGCAATATCCTTACCTGAACCACTGGCAATCCGCTTCTTACGACTCATATCGATCACATCCGGATTGGATCGTTCAAACGGCGTCATGGAGTGGATAATGGCCTCAACGCCTTTAAAAGCATCATCACTGATATCCACATCTTTGATGGCTTTGCCCACTCCGGGGATCATCCCCATCAGGTCTTTCAGGTTACCCATTTTCTTGATCTGCTGGAGCTGGTCAAGGAAATCCTGGAAATCGAACTGGTTCTTGCGGATTTTTTTCTCCAGTTTCTTAGCCTGTTCTTCATCATACTGCTGCTGCGCTTTCTCTACCAGGGTAGTGATATCACCCATACCGAGGATCCGTTGTGCCATCCTTTCCGGATAAAACACGTCCAGGGTATCCAGTTTCTCACCACTGCTGATGAATTTGATCGGTTTTTGAACCGTGTATTTGATCGATAAAGCCGCACCACCTCTTGTATCACCGTCCAGCTTTGTGAGTACCACGCCCGTGAAATCAAGTCGATCATTGAAGGCCTTCGCAGTATTCACCGCATCCTGACCCGTCATGGAATCTACCACAAAGAGGATCTCCGTAGGATTCACCGCAGCCTTGATATTGGCCACCTCGGTCATCATCGCCTCGTCTACCGCTAAGCGGCCGGCTGTATCGACAATGACTACATTTTTATTCTTGGCTTTGGCTTCTTTGATGGCTGCCTGGGCAATGGCTACCGGGTTTTTATTTTCCGGTTCCGCATACACGTCCACATTGATCTGCCCACCCAATACCTGCAATTGGTCCACAGCCGCCGGACGATATACGTCGCCAGCCACCAGTAGCGGGCTCTTGCCCTTTCCTTTGAGATAATTGGCCAGCTTACCCGAGAAAGTGGTTTTACCACTACCCTGCAGGCCTGCAATCAGGATCACGGCCGGGTTACCGGTTGCATTGAATTGGCTTTCGGTACCGCCCATCAACTCTGCCAGCTCGTCTTTAACGATCTTTACCATCAGCTGGCCGGGGCTGATAGCCGTCAACACCTTCTCCCCGAGAGCTTTCTCCTTCACCTTATCGGTGAATTCCTTGGCTATCTTGAAGTTCACGTCTGCATCAACCAGCGCACGGCGGATCTCTTTCACCGTGTTGGCCACATTCAACTCATTGATCCTTCCTTCGCCCTTGAGCTGCTTAAAGGCCGAATCTAACCGTTCACTTAAATTCTCAAACATGGTAATTCGCTGTTTGTCAAATAAAAAAAAGTGAACAGAAGTTCACTTTAAAGCGGTTGCAAAAATACAAACCTCAACTGAATAATTAGCTATGATCCGAGATAGCTTTTCAAAAGCTTACTTCGGGAGGCATTTCTAAGCTTAGTGATGGCTTTATCTTTGATTTGCCTTACTCGTTCCCGGGTTAAACAAAACCGCTCGCCTATGTCTTCAAGGCTCATCGGATGATCTATCCCGATACCGAAAAAGTACCGAATAACTTCCTGCTGACGCTCTGTCAGCGTATTGAGGGACCTTTCGATCTCTTTTTTAAGGGACTCTTTGTTGATGATATTTTCATCTGCCAACTCCGCATTGGGGTTGAACATGATGTCAATCAGGGTGCTGTCTTCACCGTCAGCAATGGGTGAATCCATGCTTACGTGGCGGGAACTCATGCTAAGGGTTGCTGCCACCTCTTCGGTGTCAAGCTCAAGTACCTCGGCCAGTTCCTCGGCAGATGGCTCCCGCTCATACTCCTGCTCCAACTGCTGGAACGCTTTGTTGATACGGTTGGTGAGCCCCACCTTATTCAGGGGTAGGCGTACGATCCTGGACTGCTCGGCGAGGGCCTGCAGAATACTTTGACGGATCCACCATACTGCGTAAGAGATGAATTTGAAGCCACGGGTTTCATCAAAGCGTTGAGCCGCTTTGATGAGGCCAAGGTTACCTTCATTGATAAGGTCAGGCAGGGATAAACCCTGGTTCTGATACTGTTTTGCAACAGAAACAACGAATCTGAGGTTAGCTTTCGTCAGCCGATCCAGTGCCTTCAGGTCTCCCTGTTTGATACGGATTGCAAGCTGTACCTCCTCTTCAGGCGTGATCAGTTCTACTTTCCCGATCTCCTGGAGGTATTTTTCTAAACTCTGAGATTCACGGTTTGTAATGGACTTCGTGATCTTCAGCTGGCGCATACTCATATGCGGAATATTTAAAGGATGTTACCGTTCTTTGCTACTAACGGAACCCACTATTCCAAAAACGCCTGTGCCGCCTCTATATTGCTCTACAGCAATTTATGGAAATTAAACTTTGTATCAAAAAATTTGTTCTTTAACCAGTTTATACTCAGGGGCTTAACCCTGTACCAGTGTATGAACAACCGCATAACCCTGTGGAAATCACTGACACCCGTTGGTCAAAAAATATTTTGAGGGTATCATTATTTTTCTATTATTGCAATGGCCATGGAATATACTAAAAAATTTCGAAATCGCTGATGAGCAAGCAATTATATACGCTAGAATATGCTGTGAGATGCTCTCCCTCCATACTCTTTGAATTTCTTTCCACTCCCGCAGGCTTACAAGAATGGTTTGCCGATAAAGTTGACGAACGGGATCAGGTCTTTAGTTTCTCCTGGAGCGGGAGCACTGATCGCGCGCAGGTTCTGGAATCTGAGCTGGATAAATCCATTCGGTTTCACTGGCTGCACGCACCCAAGAATGAATACTTTGAATTCAGGATTGAAAAGGCGGAAGTCTCTAACCAGACCATTCTGCTGATCAAAGACTTTGCCGAGAAGAAAGATATCGCAGACCAGAAACGCCTTTGGGATTTCCAGGTGAATGATCTGTTTCATCGGCTGGGAAACTAGTCCCCAGGTTGAAGGTTGGAGGTTGAAGGTTGAAGGACGTCGCTCAACATTGTGTAAGTGTCAATTAGAGACTTTCCCATATCCTCCGTTTCCAACGGAAACTTTCTGCCAATTTTCAAAAAAGAGTGAATCCCGATGTGTTCCCGAAATGCATCGGCATCCATGCCTTTGATGGGCTTCCAAAAAGGTTCCACCATTGCGTATTCCCATTCATCATCACTACTTGCAACCCAGTAATGCTGCAACCTCCAACCTGCATCTCCAACCTGCCCAATGTATCGTTCCTGATACTGCCCCTTCAAATGCAGCACCACACTGATGTAATTCCCCCACCAAAAATGCGTTCGTACTGCCATCACATGCTGGTTACTGAACAACCGCGGGAAGTCCAGCATCACAAATGGCAATCCCCGGTAATTTTCGCCCCTCGCAATCTTCGGCGATGCCAGCTCCGTTCCCTCCGGCCAGGGCAAAGCACGAAGTTCATCCGCCATCACCCCAAACAGGGAATACACTTTATCAATGATCCTGTTCTTTGTTAAAATAATACCGGGATCAAGAACAAGCCTTCGTTCCTCTGCTGAAAGCCCTAAATTCGCGTTTTGCATGAAGTAAAGTTACCAAACCATCGTGTTAAAGAAACTAGACAAACTGATTCTTAAAGCGTTTACCGGGCCATTTGTGGCTACGTTCTTTATCCTGCTGTTTGTCCTCGTCATGCAGTTCTTCTGGAAGTACATTGATGACCTGGTGGGAAAGGGGTTGGATTTTTTTACCGTACTTGAACTCACCGGATATGTCACCATCAATACCGTACCCCTGGCCCTCCCGCTTGCCGTATTGATCTCTTCCATCATGACTTTCGGTAATCTTGGTGAGACCTATGAACTCGTGGCCATCAAGTCTTCAGGTATTCCCCTGCTGCGCTTCATGCGCCCACTGATGGTTGTGTCTGCAATCATTTGCCTGTTCGCTTTTTTCCTTGCCAACTACATGGTGCCTCGGGCCAACCTGAAGTTCTACACCATGCTCTATGATATCCGCGTGGCTAAACCCGCCTTTGATATCAAAGAGGGAATCTTCTATGACAAACTTCCGAATTACGCAATCAAGGTGGGCAAAAAAGATAAAGATGGCACTGGCATTTACGATGTGATCATTTATGAAAATGATTACAAGATGCAAGACAATATCATCACCGCTGAGAAAGGAAAGATGAGCATCAGTCCGGATAAAAAATTTCTCGAATTCTACCTTGAAAATGGCTGGCGCTATGTGGAGCGGGGACCGTACAATTCCGTTCAAACAGACTACATGCGCATCGGATTCAGTTCTTATAAAAAAGTTTTTGATCTCAGCAGCTTTAAGGTGATGAAGACACCGGACAGCCTGTTCAAAAACAACTGGATGATGTTGAATGTGTTCCAGTTGAACAAAGCTTCTGACTCCATCAAAAAAGATATCCGAACCAATATTCCCCAGCGTGTATCCCGCGAAGTACTGAATTATCTGGGCAGCGGAACCTATCTGGATAGCGGATGGGCATCCGGCAAAGTGAGCGTGGCAGCAAATATAAAAACCTATCGCGATCTCCTTCCAGACAGTGCCCTTACTACAACTTACTCGAGGCTCAATGAGAAGTCGAGTTTGATGAAATCCGGTCTCGACATCATCATGGAGGATTTGAAAAAAAGGCGCGAGGTCCTCTGGGCCAACCAGGTGGAATGGCATAAAAAATTCACACTCTCGCTGGCTTGCCTGGTCCTGTTCATGATTGGTGCACCGCTCGGTTCCATCATCCGCAAAGGCGGATTGGGTATGCCGCTCGTTATTGCGGTGATCTTTTTCCTGATCTTCCACCTCCTCAATATGTTTGGTGAAAAGCTGGCAAAGAAAGGAGGACTCACGCCATTTGAAGGCGTTTGGCTGTCTACCTTTGTTTTGGTGCCCGTCGGAATTTTTCTGACCTACAAGGCCATGCATGACTCCCAACTATTCAACCAGGAATATTATTACAGATTTTTCAGAAAAGTGAAAACCTATCTGCGTCCTTCAAAAGCATAATGTTACATTTAGGTAACAATTGAAGGATATGAAAAGAAGGAAGTTTATTGCCGATGTTACCAAAGCCGGTATGCTGGTGACTGCTGTTGGCGCCACCTCAGCTGTGATGGCCAGGGATTCGCAAAAGATGCATTATGCCATCGGTCTTGACCAGTTGCCGCTCCCATATGATTTTGCAGCGCTGGAACCCAATATAGATGCCAGAACCATGGAGATTCACTATACCAAACATGCTGCGGCCTATTCCACCAACCTCAAAGATGCCGTGAAAGCAGAAAATGTGGATCCATCAACACCCGTAGAAAAAATTCTGGCCAACATTTCCAAATACTCAGCCAAGATGCGCAACAACGGCGGCGGACATTTCAATCACGAACTGTTCTGGAAATGCATGAAGGCTAACGGTGGCGGTCAACCGACGGGCGCTTTGCTTTCTGCCATCACTTCAAGCTTCGGATCTTTCGATGCGTTTAAAACCCAGTTTTCAGACGCGGCCAAAACACGTTTCGGAAGTGGTTGGGCCTGGCTATTTGTGGACGGACAGAAAAAGCTGAAGATCGGCTCATCGCCTAACCAGGACAACCCATTGATGGATGTATCCGAGATCAAAGGCATTCCAGTGCTGGGTCTCGATGTATGGGAACATGCTTACTACCTTAAATACCAGAATAAACGGGCAGATTATGTGGAGGCATGGTGGAAACTGGTGAATTGGGACCAGGTATCCCATTACTACCAACAGGCCGTCAAATGACAAACATCAGGATCATTCTTTTTTTGCTGACCGGAACACTATTTTTCTTTCTGGTACTTCGGTTTCAGGGCAAACAACTGCAAACCTCCGCGTCACCAGCAGGTATTGTCTCATTTGAACTAGCCGGCACAGCAAAGGAAACAACGCAGATGCTGGATGCATGGAAACAGGCGTCGGCAATGGGTTCTGTAAGAGTGAATATCCTGATCGATTTTCTATTTATTCCCTTCTATGCATTATTGTTTTACACCTTGTGTGGAAGCATCTCGGTAAGGCATCATGGGAAAGCCGCTTCCCTCGGCGTGCTGCTGGCGTTCTTTTCCCTGATTGCTGCGCTGTTTGACGTGCTGGAAAACCTGCTGATGCTGGTGGCAACCTATGGATATTACAATGATGCAACAGCTATTCTGACGGCTTTTTTTGCAGCGGCAAAATTTTCCTTGCTTGCATTATCCTTGTTATATGTTGTGTTACTCGGACTACCCCTGCTGATCAAAAAGATCTCCAGCGCATCCAGGCAGTTGCCTCCGCCCGCTTTGTAAAAAACGGGTTGTTATTTTTTTCCCGCTTTAACAAACGTCCTAACAAATCGCCTCTTATATTTGCATTCGATTGCAAGTCATCATCAGCCTTTGTTAGTCCGACTACCCTATGAGTGGAAGGTTCTAACAAAGGCTGAGCCTATTTAGGAGGTTGAAGATCGCAGGTTGAAGGTTGTAGCAATAAAAGTAAGATCTGCAACCCCCAACCTCCAACCTGCAACCTGCTTTTAGTATATTTACCGCCACAAAGATTCAACTATGCAAGTCTGGAAAGATTACCAGGAAAAGAATAAAGACAGGTTTCTCGATGAACTTCTTGCACTGCTCAGGATCCCCTCCGTGAGCGCGAGGAGCGAACATAAAGCTGATATGGTCAAATGTGCCGAAGCGGTGAAGCAAAGCCTGCTTGACGCGGGTGCAGATATGGCGGAGATCATTCCCACGGAAGGTCATCCCATCGTGTATGGCGAAAAGATCATCGATCCCAATTTACCCACCGTACTCGTTTACGGCCACTATGATGTGCAGCCGCCCGATCCGCTTGATCTCTGGAAAAGCGGTCCATTTGATCCGGTGATCAAAGACGGGAAAATCTATGCCAGAGGATCTTGTGACGACAAGGGACAGTTTTACATGCATGTAAAAGCCCTTGAGATCATGGTGAAAAGCAAGACCTTGATGACCAATATCAAGTTTTGCATTGAAGGCGAAGAAGAAGTAGGATCACCCAACCTCGGGAAGTTCCTCTCCGCAAACAGGGAGCAACTCAAGACCGATGTGATTCTCATCAGTGATACATCTATGCTGAGCATGGAGAATCCCTCCATTGACACAGGCGTTCGCGGGCTCAGCTATATTGAAGTGGAAGTAACAGGTCCGGATCGCGATCTGCACAGCGGTGTATATGGCGGAGCAGTAGCCAACCCCATCACCATCCTGGCTAAGATGATCGCCTCCTGCCATGACGAAAACAACCACATTACCATCCCCGGATTTTATGACGATGTGGTGGAAGCCACTCCTGAAGAACGAAAAAAACTGGCCGCTGCACCGTTTGATGAATCGGCATACAAAGCTGACCTTGGCGTGAATGCACTATGGGGTGAGAAAGGATATACCACCAATGAAAGAACGGGCATACGGCCCACACTTGAACTGAACGGTATCTGGGGCGGGTACACCAGTGAAGGATCTAAAACGGTGCTGCCGTCAAAAGCTACAGCAAAGATCTCGGCAAGGCTGGTCCCTAACCAGCAATCTGGCAAGATCACAACCTTATTGATGGAGCATTTTTCCAAGATCGCACCTGCAGGCGTTACCGTGAAAGTCATGGAACATCACGGTGGTGAACCTTACATGACGCCTATCGATTCCAATGCTTACAAAGCTGCTTCAGCAGCCATCAAAGATACTTTTGGAAAAGAACCTATTCCCGTACGCGGCGGTGGCTCGATTCCCATCTGTGCTTTGTTTGAAAAAGAACTGGGCGTGAAGATCGTATTCATGGGCTTTGGCCTGGATAGCGATAACCTGCATTCGCCTAATGAGAAATACGATCTCTTCAATTTTTATAAAGGCATTGAGACCATTCCGTATTTTCATAAGCATTTTGCGGAAATGGAGAGGCATTAGTTTGTAAATCAATCATACAGGAATACAGTAATACTGGCAATCAGGAGTGGTATCCCGGATTTCGGAATGCCAACTTCTGAATGATTGAATGTCCGTATTACAGTATTCCAGTATTCCATTCTAGCGTCCCCCGGGAGGACAATACATCTTCAGATAATTCGTATACAATGTCTGCAAATGAACCAAGGTACCTTCCCCTTCACTAATGCTGTGCGTTCTGTTGGGATATGGCATGAACTGAAACTGTTTGTTGTATTTGATCAACTCATTCAGTAACAACTCGGCATTCTGGTAATGCACATTATCGTCAGCAGTGCCATGTATGTACAGCAGATTTCCCCTGAGATTTTTGGCATAGGTGATCGGTGAACCTTTGATATAGTCTTCCCGTGTTTCTGAAGGCGGCCCCATATATCGCTCCTGATAAATATTATCATAAGTAAGTTGATTGCCCACCGCCGCTATGGAAATCCCGGTCTTGTAGATCTCAGGATACTGGAACATCAGGTTGAGGGTTGCTGACCCGCCACCACTCCAGCCCCAGACGGCAACACGCGAAGTATCCACGTAAGGAAGCTTGAGTAGTTCTTTGGCAGCCATCGCCTGGTCACGGATATTCACCAATCCTATTTTTCGATATACAGACTTGCGCCAATCGCGTCCTTTGGGAACCGGAGTGCCACGGTTGTCAAGACTCACATAGATATATCCATCGGCCATCATATCTCCATTGTATAAAAAATTGTCTGCCGCCCCGAAACTGTTCTTTACGGTTTGCCCCCACGGTTCCGTATACACGTAGAATACGATAGGATATTTTTTGCCTGGATCCATTTGCTTTGGTTTACGCATCCAGCCATCCATCTCCACACCATCAACCGTTTTGATGGTGAAGAATTTGATATCAGACTGCGTACTGTCTGCGCGTTTCAATGCATCGTCTACACGATTGTTCCCACCAACACCTTTATGATCCGGCAGGGATATAAATTCGTTGACGGGTGGCGTGTAATAATTGGAGAAACTATGGTAGGCAAACAATCCACCAGGTGAAACCTTGTACTTGTGAGAGCCATACTGATTTGCCGGACTCATCCGCTCCACCTTTTTCCCGTCCAGTGTTGCACTATACAAGTAAAGAGAAGTGGCATCCTGCGGCGAAGCGAGAAAATATACTTTATTGTTTCGCTCATCTACGTTCACGATATCCATCACATCAAAGTTGCCGGTAGTGATCAATTGTTCTTTGCCATCCAGTCCCAGTTTGTACAAATGCCTCCATCCATCTTTCTCTGTGCTCCAGATAAATTCGTTCCCTTTATTGAGCCAATCCCATCCACCATCCGCATAATCCTGATCCCAAGCGGCAAGGATATCAACCCATGCTGCATCTTTTTCCTGGTAGATGTTGCGCGCCGCACCAGTAGTGGCATCGCAGGTATATAATGTTGACACCTGTTGCTTGCGATCCAACTGCTGTGCAATTACACCGTTGCCGTTCTTCATCCACTCCATCCGCACGAGATAGTTTTTATCTGCCTCACCAGGAATATTCATCCAATTTGTCTTTGCAGTACCAATATCCACCACTCCAATCCTGACCTTTGAAATGGGCTGCCCTACTTTCGGATATTCAACCGGAATGATAGTGGGGTAAATGGAATCCGTATTGTTGATCATATAGTAATCTCTTGTGCCCTTGGCATTCACCTGCCAATAAGCAATACGTCTGCTATCTGGACTCCATCGAAAACCATCCCTGCAAAAAAACTCTTCCTCATATACCCAATCGAATGTTCCATTGATCATCTTGTCTTTGCCATCAGTGGTTAACGCTTTCACTGTGCCTGTTGCCAGATCCTCCACATAGATGTTCTTCATGCTTACATATGCAGCTTTCTTGCCGTCCGGAGAAAACTTGGCAAACATCAGGCTTTGCGATGGCCGCCCCTTTCCCAATTGCCGGAGTGTTTTACCCTGGAAAGCATACACCCAGTAGTCACCTCGGGTATTGTAACGCCACACTTTCGCAGAATTCGTGAACAGCATCACCTGCTTACCATCTTCACTGAATTGATAAGACTCAATGTCAAGCGACTGGCCATTCACTTTCAGTTGGTCCCTGCCCAACAGGATTTCCTCCCGGTCATTCCCCACCTGCATACGAACGATACTCCCATTCTTCAGGAACGTAAACCCTTTACCATCACTGGTCCAATGAATATCGCTCCCACGCTGCGCTGATGTGCCCAAACCCATCGAGACCAAAAAAACAACTAACCATACCCGTTGTCCCATGTTGCTGTTGATTTGACCCAAAGTAAAGAAAACTTTATATTCGGCGTCTAACACAAAACCGGATTCCCATGCGTCACTTGCGCCTTCTTCTCCTTATCCTGTCTGGCCTTCCATTCATCGCGAATGCCCAGAACGGTACCGAACTGATCAAGCTAAGCGATCTCCTCAAAGTGAAGCAGGCCAGCAGTATCACCCTCACTGACGATGGGAAAAAACTGGCCTTTGTAGTGACCAATATCCAGAAAGACGATCGTACGGGTGAAGAAGATCAATACTTCTCTCAGATATGGATCGCACAGACGGATGTGCCCGGTTCAGCAAGACAGATCACCTGGGCCAAAGAATCTTCCGCGCAACCTGCCTGGAGTCCGGATGGAAAGACGCTCGCATTTGTGCGGATCGTTAATGAAAGACCGCAGATCTTTTTGATGGGATTTGATGGCGGAGATGCTATGCAGCTGACGAAGATTAAATCCGGCGCATCCAATCCCGTGTGGAGCCCCGATGGCAAACAAATTGCTTTTACCACTTCTTTCAATGCCAAAGAATACGCAAACGACAGTACCCTGAATCCAGGGAAATCAGGCACTCCCTTTCCATTGGAAAAGCCAGGACGGGGAAACGATGCATTGGTATCAAACGGTGCCAAAGCAGATCCTGATGGTGATATCAATCAGATCAGGGCTTGGCTGGCCAAAAATGAGGCCGATAAAAAAGCCAAGGTCATTAACCGGCTTCAATTTCAAGGCGAGGCCAGCACCAGCGGCGAGTGGAGCATCTCCCACGTATATATCACAGACATCACCCCTGACAGTAAAGCCTTGCCGGTAACCAAAGGATTCTTCTCATATAGCAATCCACAATTCATCTCGCCAACACTGATGATGGTACAAGCCAACCTAGATTCTTTCAATACTCCGGACAAATCACAGGAACAGGCCATCTATACCGTGAACACCAATGGCTCAAACCTGACCAAATTAACCGGTGCAAAAGACGCAAGACATTTCAACGGCGCCTTGTCTAACAATAAAAAATTTCTGGCCTACCTTAAGGGCCGTGCACAGTTCAATACCACGCCCGGTCTTGTCATCATGTCCATGGATGGAAAACAGCCGCCCGTTGAGATTAATATTGATCGAAACAAATCAGATATGGTTTGGGGTAAAGGTGATAAATACCTCTACGTTTCTACACCGTCTAACGGAGGAACCGTTATTCAACGCATCGATCCACTCACAAAGCAGGTAACGGTAATGGGTAGCCTAAATGAAGGCATCAGCAGTTTTGATATTAAGGAAGATAAAATGGCTTTCGTTAAGATATCGGTAGAAAGTCCTTATGAAGTGTATGCAGGCGATGCGGCTATGAAAAATGTGAAGGTGATTACCGAGCTGAACAGCAGCTGGCTGAAATCCAAGAAACTGGTGATGCCGGAAAAGCATGTTTTCACAAACAACGCAGGGCAGGAAGTGGAATATTGGGTGATGAAACCCGCCAACTATACACCTGGCAAAAAATATCCCCTTTTGTTGGAGATCCACGGCGGTCCATCTGCAATGTGGGGTCCCGGTGAAAGTTCTATGTGGCATGAGTTCCAGTTCTTCTGTGCAAAGGGATACGGCGTAGTTTATTCCAACCCCCGGGGCAGTGGAGGATACACCGAAGCCTTTCTTCGTGCAAATGTGAACGACTGGTCGCGCGGGCCCGCATCAGATGTGCTCACCGCATTAGATAAAACGGTTGCTGAAGGCTGGGCAGATACCTCAAAGCTCTGTGTAACCGGCGGCTCCTATGCGGGCTACCTGGTGGCATGGTTGGTAGGTAACGACCACCGTTTTAAGGCAGCCTGTGCACAAAGAGGAGTGTATGACCTGCGCACCTTCTTCGGTGAAGGAAACGCATGGCGCTTGGTACCAAGTTATTTCAGCGGTTATCCCTGGGAAAAAACCACTTATGACATCATCGAAAGGGAATCACCGATCAACTATGTACAAAATGTAAGGACGCCACTCATCATGTTCCATGGGGAGAATGATTTACGAACCGGTGTGATCTCCAGTGAACAGTTTTATAAGAGTTTGAAAGTGCTGGGCAGGCCCGTGGAGTATGTGCGTCATCCCGGCGCCACGCATGAGATCACCCGCAGTGGTAATAATCGCCAGCGGATGGACCAGATGCTGCGCACCTATGAATTCTTTGAGAGATATATCATCCACTAAAAAATAGCTACTAGCTAGTAGCTATTAGCTAATTTTGGAAATGGCAGAGAAACTGCGCATAGATAAATACCTCTGGGCTATCCGCCTCTTTAAAACCCGTTCACAGGCCGCCGATGCCTGCGACAAAGGAAAGGTCAAACTTCAGGGCAGCGCGGTAAAAGCAGCCCGTAATGTTGCGGTTGGGGATGAATATGAGGTGAAGGCAGAAAAACGAAAATGGGTAATCCGCGTGGCCGCTTTACTTGACCATCGCGTGCAATACCTGGAAGCCATCAAATATTACGTTGACCTTACACCCGAAGAAGAAAAACAAAGACTTGAATACCAGGCTGCAGCTTTCTTCACTGGTAAACGCCAAAGCAAAATAGGCAGGCCCACTAAAAAAGAGCGTCGGGACCTGGACGATTTCGTTAACGACTAACCAAAGCTTCATGCATATCCATGTTCTGTCTGTTCTTCCTGAGTTGTTGGAAAGCCCTTTGCAACATTCCATCATGAAACGTGCGCAAGACAAAGGAATGCTGACGGTGCAGGTGCATCATTTACGCAAATGGGCCGTGAATGAATACGGACAAATAGACGACTACCAATTTGGTGGCGGTGCAGGCATGGTGATGATGCCTGAACCCCTCGCCAATGCTATAGAAGACCTCGGCAAAGACAAGCCTTTTGACGAGATCATCTATCTCACACCGGATGGTAAAACACTCAACCAGTCCATGGCGAATCAGCTTTCGCTGAAAGAAAATATCCTCATGATCTGCGGCCACTATAAGGGGATCGATGAGCGCATCCGGCAGAAATATGTCACGCGGGAAATTTCCATTGGAGATTATGTGCTGAGTGGCGGCGAACTCGCTGCAGCAGTTCTCATCGATGCCATTGGACGGATTATTCCGGGTGTATTGAACGATGAAACCTCGGCCCTTTTTGATTCCTTTCAGGATAATCTCCTCGCGCCTCCCGTGTATACGCGACCGTCTGATTGGAGAGGCATGAAAGTACCAGATATCCTCCTCAGCGGGGATCCTAAAAAAATTGAAGACTGGCGGCATGATCAAGCGGTGGAACGTACAGAGCAGCGGCGGCCTGACCTTCTAAAATAGCTATTAGCTAATAGCTATTAGCTAGTAAAGCGTCACGCATGATTAAGAGTCTTGCTTTAATTCCTTCTGGGGTCTTTTTCAAGTTGCGATGGATCTTCCATTGCTTAAATCTTTGCCACCAGCCAAGGGCCAACCAACCCAGCATCGGCATCAACACCACTAGTCCGATCAACAGTACGTTGCCGCTCAGCAATGCCATCATCCACCAAAGTGCAAGCCAAATCACATAACTGAAAGCAGATACGGCGGATATCACACTGGTATAAAAATCCTGCCGGCTCACCTTGGTATCTGCCATATACTTACCAAAAAGATAAGGAGGAAGATTAATGAGTCCGATGATGAACAATGGCAACCCGATCAGTAACAACAATACGGTTACTGCAGGATTCATCCGCTGAACCATCACTTCGTCATTTAATGTATACTGGCTTAACAGTCCAAAATATGCTTGCTGATCCGAGGCCAGTTTTGAAGCCGAATCATCATCCAGACTACTCACGCGTTCGCATAACCGCTTTTGCGCATTAAAGTCCTCGTAACTGAAACGGCCTCCGCAATTGTTATCAAACAGCTCTAACTGCTTTTCCACTATTGCGGAACGCTGATCCTGCTCTACATACAACACCACTTCCCGCATCGCCATTTCTAGCTCGCGTGTCAACTCGTTCACCGTTCTTGATGCTTGCGCTGCATACATCTCTCGGTACTGCTTGCCTACCGCTATCACTTTTCCAGTAGTGAGTTGCACATCAGACAAGACCTCATGCTTCCGATAATGTATGCCGATGGGTACCACCTGAACGGTTATATTCGGTGCACTGGCAAGCGTTTGCAGGATGATCCGCGAAGTACCTTTTCTGAACGGCAACATGTTGCGCTCCATCCTGCTGAGTCCTTCAGGAAAAATTAATAGTAGTCCATTTTCTTTAAGCACCTCTTCGCCTCTGCTGAAGCTGTCTGCATTGCGATGTAACTGATCTTTAGCCAGGTCCGCACTAAACAAGGGGACCATATGCAGGCGACGAAAAATATTCCTTGCCCATTTATTTCGGAAAATATCCCCTCGAGCAAAAAAATGGATCGGCCTGTTCAGCATCACACCCATCAACATCGCATCCAGAAAAGAAGCCGCATGATTGGAGATCACCACCACCGGTCCGGAGGCTGGTAGACGGTCTTTACCCAGGTACCAACTTTTCCTGAAGTAGCAGGCCAGTGCAGGCCCCATGATCAATTTTGCGAGATAGTACAGCAGAAGCCGAATATAATAAATACTTATCTTGCCAGCACCAAACAATTCAACATGAACAATAACCGCAGGAAATTTATACGCAACATCACACTGGGTGCTGGTGCACTGGCCACGGGCGTGGAAGTGAGGTCAGAAGAGAAACAGGTTATCCCACAACAGACCAGTACCTCCGCTTTCAATATGTGCGGTTATGCGGCACCGAAGATAGACACCGTCAGGATCGCGGTGATTGGCCTGGGCCAGCGGGGCTCAGGTGCGGTTGAGCGTCTCAGTTATATCGATGGTGTGGAAATTGTGGCCCTCTGTGATAAGTTTCCTGACCGTGTGGAAGCCGCGCAGAAAACCCTGGAGAAAATGAAACGCCCTCGGGCCAAATCCTACAGCGGTGAAGATGGATGGAAAGCGGTTTGTGATGCCAATGATATCGATCTCGTATATACGCCCACCCCATGGTATCTGCATACACCCATCGCCCTCCGCGCTATGAACAATGGTAAACATGCCGCAGTGGAAGTACCTGCTGCCGTTACCATGGAAGAAACCTGGGCCCTGGTGGAAACCTCGGAGAAAACAAAGAAGCATTGCATGATGCTGGAAAACTGCTGCTATGACTTCTTTGAAATGCTTACCCTCAACATGGCCCGCAATGGGATGTTTGGCGAACTCGTACATGCTGAAGGCGCTTATATCCATGACCTCTCTAAAGACTGGCTGTTCAATAAAAACGCTTATGCTGATATGTGGAGGTTGAAAGAGAATGCCAAAAGAAATGGCAGCCTTTATCCCACCCATGGTCTTGGTCCTATCGCACAGTGTTTAGATGTAAATCGTGGCGACAGGATGGATTATCTCGTCAGCGTGAGTTCCAACGATTTTTCACTTGGAGCGATGGCTGCAGAATACGCTAAAACAGATCCTTTCTTCAAAGACTATGTTGGCAAACCCTATCGTGGAAACATGAACACTACAACGGTGAAAACAGTGAAAGGAAAAACATTGATGATCCAACACGATGTGTCTACACCCCGCCCTTATTCACGCATTCATCTGCTCAGTGGTACTAAAGGATTTGCTTCAAAATGGCCGGGCCCGGAACGCATTGCGTTTGGTCATGACACCATTAAACCGGAAGACCTTAAAAAATTGTACGATACCTATTCACCCCCCATCATCAAACACATTGGCACCATCGCTAAGGAAGTGGGCGGGCATGGCGGTATGGATTTCATTATGGACTGGAGACTGATTGATTGTCTCAGAAACGGCCTTCCCCTGGATCAGGATGTTTATGACGCTGCATCATGGACCGCAGTAGGGTTGCTCAGTGAACAGTCTGTATCGTCTCGATCCAAATCCATCGATATCCCTGACTTCACGAGAGGCAATTGGAAATCCAACAAACCTGTGAGCCTGACGCTGGATGGCGGTGGCAATACCAAAGTCAGGCAAATAGCTACTAGCTAATAGCTATTAGCTGACATAAATAAAGAACACATAAAACAACAAAATCATCGCTACGTAAAAAACGAAATCAACGGCAATTGTTTTTTTCATAAAACATGGATTAAATGAAAAAAGGCTGAATGACATACATTCAGCCTTTAAAATTGTGCCAAACTTTGATTTATCAGTTCTCTCTTTTTACACCGATCACGGGCAGTGATTTCTCCCGGATCAGCTGATTGAGTTGTTTTACATCATTGTCCATCAACCGCTTAAGCTTCGCGAGTTCTGCATCTGCCTGCGCTGCAAGGTCTGCATACACATCTTTTACCTGCTTGCTTGGCGCCATATTACCGCTGTTAGCCGCATCGTAGAGGCCGCTCAGCTTGTCGTTCAGGCGAATAGGATAATTCAGCACATCCTGGCCACTTTTCGCCTTGGTCTGGTGAAATTTCTCCTCAATAGCCGTTAACTGAGATAAAATAGTGTCTGCCTGTTGCTTCACTTCCTTCGGCATATCCTTTCCCTGCCTTGCTGTAAAATCATTGATCTGTGAACGCACTGTGCGGATATCTTTCACACCGCGCTGGACTTCATTGTACTTGTTCTGCACCTGCTGCAGGAATGCAAATTGCGCATCGTAATCTGCTTGTGAGATTTTATAGTTGGGATCCGCAAGAACAGTAAAAGGAACTTCTGCAGAATCGGTTCCAACTTTTACACGAGCGTAATAGTTGCCGGGAGGCGCTGTTATGGGCGATGGCACTCCGTTCCACAAAATCATCCCGTCTGCTTTTTCCGCTTCAGGATACCTGAGATCCCAAACAAACTGGTTCAGTCCTTTATTCAGATCAAGCTTATTTTCTTTGGACGATGTGGAATAGGTTTTGATCGTTTTCTTATCCTTATCCATGACCGCTACTGATCCTTTGGTGCTATCTGTTGCATTGGGCGCATAGTACTGGATTACCACACCTTTGGCAGGATTACTGCCCGCATTTTTTGGCGCAGGCATAAATGCAGCGAAAGGACTTACCATCATACGGTATGCGGGATTCACATTGTATACATGCAGGGATTTGCCAGCGATCTCAGGCTTCCACTGTTGCAGTACAGACAAGTCATCAATGGCCCAGAACGCACGCCCCTGCGTTGCCACAATCAGGTCATTGTTCTTAATGGTCATGTCCGTAATAGGAACAACGGGAAGATTGAGTTGGAAAGGCTTCCAGCTCGCACCATCATTGTAACTGATGTACATCCCGTACTCGGTACCGGCATAGAGCAGGCCGGGTCGTTTTTTATCCGCGCGCATGGCCCTGGTGAAATGCAGTTTGTCAATACCTGCTGTGATCAGCTTCCAGGTCTTGCCATAATCTTCCGTCTTATAGATGTATGGCGTAAAGTCATCGAGCTTATATCTTGTACCGATAATATATGCTTTGCCTTTTGTGAAAGGATCGGTTTCAATACAGTTCCACATCACCCACTTCGGTGCGTCTTTCGGTGTAACATTCTCCCAGCTCTTTCCGCCATCCCTGCTCACATTCACCAGTCCATCATCACTGCCTGTCCACAACAGATCTTTCTCCAACACACTTTCCGCTGCTGTGAAAATCGTACAGTAGTATTCTACCGATGTGTTATCCTTTGTAATGGGCCCTCCGGAAGATACCTGCTTCGCCTTATCATTCGTCGTAAGATCGGGCGAGATCTGCTCCCAGCTTGCGCCTTCGTTCTCCGTCACAAAAAGGGCATTGCCCGCTGTATACAATCGTTTAGGATTGTGTGGCGAGAAGAAGATCGGGAAGTTCCATTGGAACCTGAACTTCTGTACATCAGCACCCGCGCCCATCGGGTTATCCGGCCATACCGAAATCGCGCGGTTCTCGCCGGTGCGGTGATCCAATCGAGATAAATATCCACCGTAGTTACCTCCATAAACGATATCAGGATTCAAAGGATCGGCTACAACATATCCGCTTTCACTTCCTGCGGTAACATCCCAGTCATCAGTAGTGATGGCATTACCATATGAGGTTGATTTGATGCGAACGGTGGAGTTATCCTGTTGTGCACCAAGAATCCTGTAAGGGAATGAATTGTCTGTGCTCACCCTGTAGAACTGAGCCGTGGGCTGGTTTTCGTAGGTGCTCCAATTCATGCCTGCGTCAAAACTCACCTGTGCACCACCATCATCTGCAACCACCATGCGTCTACCATCTTCCGGATCAATCCAGAGATCATGATGATCTCCATGCGGGGTACGTAAACTTGTAAAGTTGCGTCCACCATCCCTGCTCACCATGAAGTTTACATTAGGGCAATACACAAGGTTCTCATTCTTCGGATCCACAAACACCTTAGTATAATACCATGCCCGCTGACGGATATTATTGTCGCTGTTGGTCAGGCTCCATGATTCACCACCATCATTGCTCGTATACAAACCGCCGTTGGCGTTCTCCATGATCGCATATACTTTGTCTGTGTTAGAGGGCGCCACGGCCACACCAACAATACCCCACACGCCTTTCGGCATGCCCTTGTTTGCAGAAATATTCTTCCAGGTTTCACCACCATCAGTGGACTTCCAAAGACCGCTTCCTTCACCACCACTCTCCAGGCTATAGGGTGTACGGATTACTCTCCAGGTACCAGCATAAAAAACACTTGGATTGCCTGGCTCCATCACGAGGTCTGAAGCGCCGGTTTGCTCATTTACATACAATACTTTTCTCCAGGTCTTTCCACCATCCGTAGTCTTAAACACACCCCTTTCCGGGTTGGGCCCAAACAGGTGTCCCACCACTGCAACCCAAACCACATCAGGATTTCTGGGATGGATGACGATGCGAATGATATGCCGACCTTCCTTAAGACCGAGATTCTTCCAGGTTTTTCCACCGTCTTCTGAACGCCACATGCCCCCAAGTCCTTCACTCACATTACCTCGCATGGTATTCTCGCCTTCGCCCACATAAATGATGGATTCATCCGATGGCGCCACGGCTACGGAACCGATGGTTGACCCGAAGTACTTATCAGAAATATTGGTCCAGTTGCTGCCCGCATCGGTGGTTTTCCAGACACCGCCACCCGTGGCACCGAAATAAAAGGTGTTCTTGTTCTTGTAACTGCCAGCAGCGGCACCGCTCCTGCCGCCACGGAAAGGACCTACCAGGCGGTATTTTACCTTCTTGAGGGTTGCCGAGTCCGGCATGCTGAGATCAACCGGATTTGATTGCGCAGCAGCCTGCTTTTTCTTTTGTGCTACAGCCGGCCATGCCATGACCAGCATCAGAATTGCCATAATTAATTGACGCATAAACAGAGTAGTTGGACCGCTAATGTAGTGAATTGGGGAACAAGTTGAGAACTTAGCAAATGAACATTTGAACCGTTGGACACTGGGGCATTTGAGCCAGGGGAACGCGAGCCTGCCACCCAACACCTTCACCCTTCATTGCCGCACTGCCGCACTGCCACATTGCCGCATTAAAAAAGCCCCTCACGGGGCTTTTTTGAATGTGTTGAAACTGCTCAGAGCGTTGTTTTCGTAGGGTTACTTCATCACAGTTTCAGTTTCAGGGTACGATTAAAAATCGGGCACATATTTCCCATCAGGGAAAGAGTTGAAACATTCATCGTTACAACCATACAAAGATGCTCATTGGAATCTTGTAGTGCAAATGTTTTCGATGAATGATAAAGAATTGGCGACGAGTTGCGAGGAACTGTCCGCAATTGACTATAACACATTGATACGCTCCATCACTGAAGACCGGTTGGCCTTACTGACAGGAATCTGGTTGCCTTTGATATACAAGGTATTCTCCTGTATATCATCAATAGCTGCCAGGTTAACAATATATGAACGATGTACTTTGAGGAAACTTTGGCCAGTAAATTTTACTTCCAGGTTCTTCATTGTATTGTGCGTGATAAATTTCTTTTCAGCGGTAACAAATTTTACATAGTCACCCATGCTCTCCATGAAGAGGATCTCATCATATTTCAACCGAACAAGCTTACCGTTCACCTTGATAAAGATCTGGTCATTCTCCTCTCCTTCAGACTGTTTCTTCCTAACCTCAACTTTTTGTAATGCTTCCACAAAACGCTGATAGGTGAATGGCTTCTTCAGGAAATCGCAAACCTTATATTCAAAAGCATCATAAGCATACTCTGTTTTGGAAGTGGTCAGGATCACCTGGGGTTGGTAGGCCAATTGGTCAAGCATTTCAAACCCTGATTTGCCGGGCATCTCCACATCAAGGAAGATCAGGTCAACCAGGTTCTCCGAAAGATACTCCAGTGCGTCTTCTGCATTCAGGTAATGTCCTTTCAGCTCTATCATGCCACTGCGTTCGCATAGCTTAGACAGATGGTCCGCTGCAGGCTTAAGGTCTTCTACGATCAGGCTAGTGAACTTCATGAGACTTTCAGGTTTGAGTACATTTTCATTCTCGCCAGTTCCTGCGTCAACACATTCACTGTATCAGAAACTATACCAATTATTCTTTCGTAATCCGAAGTGATTTGTTCAACACTGTTTACATGTGCACATTTATTCTCTACATCATGTACGTATTCCTGTAAAGAAGGCAAGCCCACATAACCAAACAGAGGCTTGATCTTATGAAACACCCTGCGCAGAGAATCCAGATCGCCATTATGGTAATGATGTACCGCATGACCCACCTCTGCCGTGATTGCCGTAACGGATGATTCAAAGATATCCATGATGGTATCCAGGTCGTTATCATACAGTTCCTGCAGGTAGTCTGTATCAAATCTACCCGAAAAAATGTATCGCAAATTATTGTGGCTCATGGCTTACAATTTTAGGCTAAGGTTGTCGTTTACACTATACATCCCGCAACGGGCTTGAATATGAGAACGAATATCACTGATCAAATAGTATCCCTTCCTACAGTTATTTTAAGGAGCGGTGTGAACGAAAACACATCCCTTGAGTCTGAAAAGCATATCGTAAGGCTCAACCTTTTCCTCTCCTTTGGTCTCGTAGTAAGCATCATCAATCTCTTGCTCAGTGTAGCTAACGAGTTGCTGTTCAGCGCCTCCGTGAATCTCGCGGGCACCATTTCCCTGATTGCGGCGTATTACCTGAATAAAGACGGTAAATACCTCTGGTCCAAGATCCTCGGTATCGTCACCATCAACCTCTACCTGTTCGGATTAAGCTATGTGGAAGGTTTCCGGTCCGGACAATACCTTTTGTTCTTCCCCTTGATCCTGGCCCTCATCTTCATTATTGATGTTAAGAACAATATCAACGAACTTATCCTCTCCGGCGTGCTCACACTGATGACCACGGCTTTTATTTTCATCATTGCCCCATACCAAAACAAAGACCTGCAGCATATCCCGCAGACGCTCTATACAAGCCTGTTCAGCACCAATTTGTCGCTATCGCTTTTGCTGACCACACTGTTTTCCTATCTGATCCTCAGGACCATTGAAAAACACGAGGAGAAAATCCTCGAGGAAAAGAACCTGGCCAACACCATTTATGATACCTCCCTCGATGCCGTATTCATCGTGAACATGCATGATCTGATGATCACTGATTGCAACTCAAGGGCAGTGATACAATTTGGGTACGATAACAAATCCCAGCTCATCCGCAAACCCGTGCAGATGATCCTCGGCAGCCAGATGCTGGAATCGATCCAAAACCTGAATTCAAATGAAGTAACCAAGGCATCACCCTGGTATGGCAATATGGATTTTGCGAATATCGATGAAGAGGTATTCTACGCTTACGTAAATATCGTTCCGTTCAATCACCAATACACCGATTTCTGCAAGATCAGCATCCTTGATATCACTGAAATCCGTATCGCTGAATTTGAAATACTACAGGCTAAGGAAAGAGCAGAAAAAGCAGCGAAGGTTAAAACGCGATTCCTAAGCAATATGAGCCATGAACTCCGGACACCTTTGAACGGCATCATCGGCACAACAAATATTCTCTTACAGGAAGATTACCTGGACACACAGCGCGACAGTCTGGATGTACTAAAGAATTCCTCAGAACACATGCTTCAGCTCGTAAATGATATACTTGACCTCTCCAAGCTGGAAGCAGGCAAGATGGAGCTGGAAGAAAAACCATTTAACCTGAAAGAATTTATTCATAAGGTTGCTGCGCCATTTGTGAAATCGGCAAAGAATAATATCCAGATCAATATTGAAATGGATGAAAGCCTTGACCTGGAAATCATCAGTGATGAAACAAGGCTGCAACAGATCCTGAACAACCTCTTGTCTAACGCACACAAGTTCACGCCCACCGGAGCGGTAACCCTGCGTGTGAAAACCAGGAATCGCAACAGTGATATTGTGGCCATCAACTTTTCCGTGTCTGATACCGGTATTGGTATCCCCGGCAATAAACAAAAACAGATCTTCGAAAGCTTTACCCAGGCAGACACCGAAACCACCCGTAAATATGGCGGCACAGGGCTCGGACTGGCGATCAGCAAATACATCGTTGAAAAAATGGGCGGCGAACTGGAGGTAGAAAGTGAACCTGGTAAAGGCAGCACTTTCTTCTTCACCCTGAAGTTCCGATTCAATGGCACAAAAGCTTATGTCAATGAAGCCAAGTTAAAACAGCTCATCGGCCTGGACGGCATTCGTATTCTACTTGCAGAAGATAATCCGGTGAATATGCTGGTGGCCAAGAAGTTCCTGCATAAATGGAAGATGACGGTTGATGAAGCCGTAAATGGTGTAGAAGCCATCGAACTATATAAAAAGAACAGCTACGATCTCCTACTCGTTGACCTCGAAATGCCCGAAATGGACGGCGTAGGCGTTGCCGCCGATGTCCGCAAAAGAGACATGCAGATTCCGATCATTGCCTTCACCGCTGCGGTCTATGAAAACATGGCCGAAGACCTGAAGAATAAAGGATTCACAGACTTCATCACCAAGCCTTTCCGACCTGAGGACTTGCACAAAAAAATCTTGCACTATACAACGGAGAGAGAAGCAAACCTCAAGTATGGATAATGGGCATAGGGCACTTGGCACTGCCTAGGTAGCAGTTAACCTTCTCCGGTCGTCAGGATGTAAGTATTGTTGCGCAATCCTGTTTTCAGGCTTGTGGTCAAAAAAATACAAGATCAAAACAAAGATCCATTCCAAGGGTTTCATGGCCACATAAACCAGATTTGACACCCACTTTCTATTAAAAAAGTGATAGTGCTTATGCACCATATCACCTACTCGATTGTATTTATTCCTTACCCATGCGTGGAAACCCGGAAAATGCACCTGGATCAATTCTTCAAATGCATTAGACACCAGTAATTGGCGATTGCAGATAATCGGATCACCATTTCTCTCGCCATACCTAATTGGTTTCACCAAATTAGGGTGGCCATTGGCTGCAACCGAACATAGAAAATGACCACCACAATTCACGTTATCGCACAAATAATCGAGCTGTGAAAATCCATGGTGATAAGTCTCCGTAAAAGCTCGAACAATGGAATCAGGCTTTTGTCCAAACAACATCAACAACGAACTTACCACCACATATAGAGGGGCTATGAGAACGAATAAAACTGGAAATCTCAGTAAGACGGTAAACTTCAACAATGCAAGACACCAACGCTGCCAATCTTGGCCCTCCGCTACATCTTCGCTATTAAATGTTTCCACAAGTTCACGCTGAAGTATGATCAACTTTCTTAACAACAACATTCCAATAGGCAAGCATCCTACGGCCCACAAAATCTCACCAACTTGTATAGCTACAAATATGTTCAAAATGAAACCACTAAGTAAGATGACACTAAGCAAAACCTCCAGCAATGGACCTCCTATACATTTACGATAACTAAGGAAAAAATAGGCACTAACAACTAGTGAGACCCAAACGTATATCGTAAGACGATGTGGCGGCGAAAAGCTGGCGCTGGGAGAACAACAATCGTTAACAGATCCATCAACAACCCAAAGGTAAATGGCTGGATACAAAACCATAACAACCACTTCCAAAATTTTAAAGAAGCCACTCTCGTAAACAGTTCGATTCGCAAATATGAAAAATAAAAAATCAATGACAACCAACAGAGAGATCGCGCCAACTAAGAAAAAAATGGTGTAAATCATACTTGAATTTAAATAAATACCAGAATCTGAAAATCTTCCTTTTCCCTTCCATGTAAACCGGCCAAAAAAAAGGCGCACCATTACTGATGCACCTTAATCCCTTTACTCAAATGTTCATGTGCTCAATGGCCCAAATGTCCTATTGTTCACTATTTTATCCCAGCATACTTCGTCCCCGCATCCGCCACTCTCTGCTTCAACAATGCCACCTGCTCAATCTGTAAATTACTAGGCGCAGATTCATTTCCACAGATCGCGCGATATACATCACTGATATCATCACGCAAGCGCTTCTCATCGGCAAATGCACTGTTGGGCTTAGTGGGTACTAACTCGGCACGAAGGGTCTCCAACTGATCGTAAGTAGTTTGAAGCTTCTTCTTGGTTTTCACATTGGTGACCTTCGCAATGCTGTCTTTCAGAACCTTTTGCTTATCGGTGATATTCGTTACAAGCTTCGCCAACTCACCGTGCAATGTAAACAACTCCATCGCCGTCTTGTACTGCAACTGACGGTCCGCAACAGTGAAGGTCTTATTGCTTTCATCATGCTGTAAAACCACTTGCTGTATATATTCCTTACCGCCCGCTTTCAACTTTGCAGTGTAGGTACCAGGCAAAGCCTGTGGCGACACAAACGCTCCGTAGTCAGGCTTGGTGCCTTGCGCCGTCTTTGGCGTTTTGGTACGCTGATTCCAGAAGATCCGGTTCACGCCTTTGCGGTTAGTTCCGGGCATTGACTGTAATAGCTCACCTGCCGCATCATAGATCTCCAGTTTCACTTCGCCTGAAGAGATCCTGTCTTTCAGGTAGTAAGTGAATGGTGGAATCGATGGCGCATTGCCCGATGCCCATGAACCCTGGGAGTTGGTACCACCGTAACCAAAGCTTCCCGTGGTAAGTACCATCGGCTTCATATCATAAAAATGTACATCCTTGGCAAGAATGTCTTTGGTCAGGCCACGGATCGGAGAGATATCGTCCACCACCATGATGCCACGTCCATGCGTTGCCAGAATCAAATCATTCGTCTCAGGGTGGATCTGGATATCACGCACCAGCGCATACCAAGGAATATTATTTTTCATCCTGAACCAGCTGGCACCACCATCGATACTTCCAAATAATCCCATCTCCGTCCCAAGGAACAACAGGTCTTTGTTCTTCAGATCCTCACGGATCTTATGCGCGAAACCAGTGAACTCATCGCTTTTCAACATGGTCCAGGTCTGGCCCATATCGGTAGACTTTGCCACATAGGTTCTATGATCCCCATACATGTGGTTATCAAAGCTGGCGTAAACTGTGCGCTTATCAAAACGTGATGGCTCAATACTGCTCACCCAGGTTTGTGCAGGAATGCCGGTAGTGGCTACATTCTTCGCCACATTCGTCCAGCTCTTACCACCATCCGTGGTGTATTGAAGGTTGCCATCATCCGTACCCACCCAAACGGTATTTTCATCCAGCGGAGATTCAGCAATCGTGAAGATGGTACAATGGTTTTCAGCAGACGTTACATCGGCAGATAGTCCACCGCTCTTCTCTTGCTCTTGTTTCTTTTTATCATTGGTGGTCAGGTCAGGCGAGATCTTGGTCCAGCTCTGTCCCTTATCGCTACTCTTGAACAGATACTGCGCACCTACATACAGGTTCTTTCGGTTAGCCGTTCCCGTTACAATGGGTGTATTCCAGTTCCAGCGGTGTTTCTCATCGCCTTTACCCGGTTGCGGACGGATGGATGTTGCCTTGAATGTATTTACATCGATCCTGTTCACATCCCCGCCCTGGGACTCTGCATATACATAGTTATTGTCCGAAGGATCAGGTACAACCCAGAATCCATCACCACCATAAAACTCAAGCCAGTCGCTGTTCTTCACACCACCTGGAGCAGAAGACGGCGCACCCCATGAACCATTGTCCTGCAAGCCGCCATATACATGATAAGGTTTGCGATCATCTACAGCCACATGATAAAACTGCCCTACGGGAAGATTATCTATAAACCGCCAGTTGTTGCCTTTATCCAGGCTCATATACACACCGCCATCTGTTCCCAATACCAGTTGCGTTGGATTTTTTGGATTGATCCAAAGCGCATGGTGATCCGCATGCACGGGCGTAGAAGCGTCTGTAAATGAATAGCCGCCATCCACAGAATAAGAAAATGAATACGCTGGCCTGTATACCCGCTTGGCATCAAAAGGATCAACCACCAGAGTGCTGAAATAGAATGGCCTTGAAATTACATTCAGTGTTGCACTTTGTTGCTTCCAGTTTTCACCACCATCGCTGGAGATATACAATCCTGTATTCGCAGATTCCACAATGGCAAGCAGATTTTCTGGTGCTGAAGGCGCAAGCGCAAAAGCGATACGTCCAAAGGGTTTTGCAGGCAAACCATTCTTCAATTCCTTCCATGTTTTACCGCCATCGCTGCTCTTCCACATCGCTGAGCCCTGACCACCTGAGTTGAACAAATAAGGTGCACGGCGGAACTCCCAGGTAGTAGCATAAACAACATTTGGATTCTTCGGATCTACCGCCACTTCAGAACAGCCTGCTTTTTCGTTGATGTAAAGGATCTTTTCAAAGGTCTTTCCGCCATCCAAAGATTTATACAATCCGCGATGCTTGCTGTCGCTCCACAATGGGCCAGGAGCCGCTACATACAATACATTCGGATTCTGCGGATCGATGACAATACGTGAAATATGTTCCGTACTGTCGAGACCTCCCATACGTTGCCAGTTGTCACCAGCATCCGTTGATTTATAAAAACCATCACCAATAGAAACGGAGTTACGCATATTGCTCTCACCGGTTCCTACGTATACGATCTTGGGATTTTTTTGGTCGATGGCCAATGCACCTATCGACTGACAATGCTTATCGAAAATAGGCTTGAAGCTCACCGTTGCATTGTTGGTTTTCCAGACCCCGCCACCGGCAGTGCCCACGTAAATGATTTTTCCATTTTCATCATTCACGCCTTCAATGGCAGTGATCCTTCCAGAGTTGGTACCCGGACCTAACCATCGTGCTTCCAAAGTGCCAAAGGTGGCGGAACTGACGGACTGGGCTGAGGCATAGCCCGAAATGCAAATCAGTAAAATAGACAGGATATTCTTCATCTTTAACAGTTTTGGTATAAATGGAAAAACCCCGCAAGCGGGGTTTTTTCTTATGAGATTTAAATTATTGAGCTGGTTTAAACAATGCAGGATCAATAGTAGGGTTAACTTCTGCCTTTTTGATATTAATCGGTGCAGGAGCGCCGGGTGACTCGATTGTAAATGGTATCACAATTCCTTCGGGAAGTTTCTGATAATTACCTATGTTAACTTTTTGTTCAACCTCCTGGCCATTTACTTTCAATTTATTAATTGACCTGATAATGTAATATGTTGTTGGGTCAATAAAATAAACCACTTCATTACCACTTTTACGAGTCAACTTAATTTTAAATGCTTCGGTTCCGTCTACATCCTCCTTGCCCTGGAGTTCAACTTTGTGGCCCTTTGCAGCATAATCCAACAAGTCACCTTGAATGTCCAGACCATCTTTTGCCGCGTTGAGTTCATCGGCCGTCATGGGCTCAGGCTTGGTTTGTCCACCTAGTGGATTAAAATTCCAGCCACCTTCTGTTGTGATGATTGTGTAACCCGTCATATTCATTGCCGTAAACTCCTGCCTTTGACCTTTATTGTGTACCTGGTAGATGGTAACTGGGATATCCATACCCTGGACACTTAATCCAGCTTCCATCTTCATCGAATTAACTTTCAACCATGCTTCCTTACCACCAATCGCAGTAATGTGCTTATTGATGATCTCATCAGCCGTCTGTGCCTTCGCCGCACTGAACAGGAAAGTAGCCACAAAAAGACCGATCACTTGTAAACGTTTCATAAAAATGGTTATTTGTAAATTGTTATCTGTTATTTGCCGTTTGCGAATGTAAGCTAAGCGTCCAAACTTCTTAATTAAATCATCATTTTTTTATATGGATGGTATTACCGCCAATTATGTGGATATAACCAACAGGAATATTTTCCTTGCACGGGTTCATTTCACGGATACGGTCACCCGAATTGAGCATATTTCAGCGGGTGAAAACCCATCCCTGCCCTACCTGCTGCCCGGCTTTATTGATGCCCATGTTCACGTGGAAAGCTCCATGCTCATCCCTTCAGAATTCGCCCGGCTCGCGGTTACCCACGGCACCGTGGCTACCATCAGCGATCCCCACGAAATCGCCAATGTCTGTGGGATGAATGGTGTGTATTTCATGATCCGCAACGGCCGGTCTGTACCTTTCAAATTTCATTTTGGCGCGCCGAGTTGCGTACCGGCTACCCAATTTGAAACGGCCGGAGCCGTCATCAACAGTGATGATGTTAAAACCCTGCTCGAGGACCCCGCCATTTATTATCTCAGTGAGATGATGAATTTCCCTGGCGCGTTGCACGGAGACCCTGAGGTATTAAAAAAAATTGCATCGGCCCATGCACTCGGCAAACCGGTGGACGGACATGCGCCCGGCCTGCGCGGCGATGACGCCAAAAACTACATCGCCCGTGGCATCAGCACGGATCATGAATGCTTTACTTACGATGAAGCGCATGAAAAACTGCAATATGGCATGAAGATCATCATCCGTGAAGGCAGTGCTGCTAAAAATTTTGAAGCATTGATTCCCCTGCTGCACCAGTACCCGGATATGATCATGTTTGGGAGCGATGATAAACATCCCGATGAACTAGCCGCCTGGCATATCAATAAACTTTGCGCAAGAGCAGTGGCAAAAGGGATCGATGTATTCCATGTGCTGCAGGCCGCTTGCATCAATCCGATCCTTCACTATAACATGAAGGTGGGACGCTTGCGCGAAGGAGATGCAGCAGACTTTGTCCTGGTCAACAACTTACGTGAGTTTGATGTACAGGCCACTTATATTGATGGACAACTCGTTGCAGAAAATGGCGTCACCAAAATTCCACGCACCGTATCCACAGAACGTCCTAATGCATTTAACCGAACCCGCATTGAACCATCGGCTCTTGGTATACCCGCCAATGGTCCCTATCCCTTCCCGGTCATTGAAGCCTTGGACGGACAACTCATCACCAACGCCATCGAAGAGCAACCTGCCATTGAGCAAGGGCATTTTGTTTCGGATCCATCACGGGACCTACTCAAGATTGTGGTGGTGAACAGATACACAAATGCGCCCATCGCAAAGGCCTTCATCAAGAACTTTAGAATCAAACAAGGCGCTATCGCTTCTTCGGTAGCACATGATTCGCACAATATCGTTGCTGTGGGCGCAGACGATGAAAGCCTTTGCAAAGCCATTAACCTGGTGATTGATCACCAGGGCGGTGTGAGCTGCGTCAAACACAACCTGGATATGGTGGTTCCCCTGCCGGTAGCAGGATTGATGAGTGATGATGACGGATATAAAGTTGCTGAACTATATGCGATCATTGATGAAGAAGTAAAAAAAGCAGGCAGCAACCTTCGCTCTCCATTCATGACTTTGTCGTTTATGGCACTGTTAGTGATACCTGCGCTAAAGCTTTCAGATCTTGGATTGTTTGATGGGAAAAAATTCACATTACTAGAAAGCAGTGATGGCAAGCCAGGCATACAGTAATACAAACATTCAGGAAATCTGAAGTTGGCAGCCTGAATGCGCGCTTGCCAACTTCTGTATTCCTGAATGTCTGTATTACTGTATGCCTGGTATGTCAATCAGTTTTTAGCAACATTGTCTTTCCCAATATTCATCACTTTATCTCCCTTCATCACACGCGCTTCCCCGTTTTCAAAATTCTCGGCATAGCTGTACTGAAATGCAATCACCTGTTTCGCATCTTTATCAATATATCCCCATAGCCCTTTCTTATTTTGAACAGCGGCAAGTCCTTCGTGGAAACCTTTTGCAGCTTCATATTGCGGCTTGATCACCATTTCATTCTGGTAATTGATAAATCCCCATCCTTCTTTGGTGGCAACAGCCGCCAACCCTTCATGAAAACAAAGCGCGTCGAGATACACAGGTTGAACCAACACCTTGCCAGTGCTGTCATAGAATCCCCAAAGAGATCCTTTTCTCACGGGCGCAAATCCTTCGCTGTACGCAACCGCTTCTTGAAACTCGATTGGAACAACCACTTTACCATTCAAATCCACAAAGCCATATTTACCGTCTTTTTTAACCAGGGACAGTCCGTTAGAAGGATTGTCTACAAAATCAAAATCCTTGGCCCATTTTTGAGCGAATGCCGGAATGACCATCGGCAGCAGAAAAATGAATAATAAATTTTTCATGGCTGATCGTTTTATGGTGAAGAAAGAAATATCACCATACAAGGTAGCCTCAGCCTTACCCGGAAAAAATGACCTAAAACAGTTTTTAGAATGACGCTGACACACCTTTACACCACACTTTCTTCCAACACCCGAACCGTGCGGTCATAGATCCTGTCTACCGTCTCGTGATCCTTCCCGATGCAAACCACTCCCAATTTGCCATACTGAGATAGCGCCCCAATGAGGTGGAACATCACTCCTTCCTGCGTGGCAGAATCATAATGGAGGTCGTTGCAAATCGCGATCTCGATCAGGTCATGGGGCGTCAACCCCCGATAACGCTCACTTTTGAGATTATCGGTGGCATAATAGCAGCGCGTTTGTCCGTTCGGCATTTCATACCTGCCTGTTCCTGCATTATATTCTCCGTCCGTTAAAAACTGCAACATAAGATAGGGATGGGTGGTGCCACCTTTTCTTAAGTTGATCTCGATGGCATAATGCTTCCAGGTATCTTGTTCTTTGATCGATAAGAAATCGATCGAAAATCTACCCAAAGCACCGAGATCCGCCAACCGGTGCGCGATGGTTTGTCCCATCACACCAATGTCTTTGCAGTATGCATCAGTAGCTGGAAACCGTGCACCCAGAAATACCTGCCCAGACTCGCCACCCAAGGCCTGGTCGTGGGTTGACAAAACATCCACCCGCCCCAGAGGATTGATGCGGCATTGAACCGATGGGGAGGTCTTTACAGTACCGTCCAAAAATGCTTCCACTATCCCTTTCATGGAGGTGAATTTTTCCATGAACTGTTCATACTTCAAATCGTCAGCTACACACCGAAGGGTGTGGATCGATGAGCGGATCCAGCTCTCGAGATTACTGTTCACCGGCGACTGTTGAAAAGAGAAGATTGCATTGCCTTCCCCACTGAAGCCTTCATCCATTTTGATCACGGCTTTTGGCAAGTCCGGGTTTCGCCTTTTCAACGCAGCAAGCGCCTGGATAACGTCTTGCTCATCCCGCAGGTTCTCCATTCCATCGGGCACAGGAATGCCACATTCCCGGAAGATCTCCCGGCTTCGGCTTTTGCTTCCGAGATGACAAAGATCAGGATCTGTACCGTACACAGGAATCCCGAGCTGAACCGCCAGGGTACGTTCCAATGACGTCACATTGAAGCAGGCCAGGTGGGCCGTATGATTTTCGGGTATGCATTGCCGTATGCGATGTAAAAGCCTTGGCCGTTCAATGATCTTTTCCGTGAGTGACCTGGGAGAAGCATCATAACAACTGAGTAAAGTAAGTCTTTGACGCGCATGATAACTCGTGATACCGGGAAGAAGATGAAGATAATAATCAATGATCACCGGATCCACCGGCATGGATGTAATGTAGACCAGACGGGTGTTTGGCATTCTCAACAACAACATCAGGCACAACAATCGCTCTTCATAATACACATGGCCTTTCACTTTGGAAAGGATCTCCTGATCTAAGGTAAGACTGGGAACCACCACCACTGTTTTCTCTGCATGATGTTGTGGGAATACCGCTTCAAACTGCGGCGCAAAATTTGCCTGCAGCCGTTTAAATGTGGCGAGTTCTTCCTGCGATCCTGCAGGAAACGGAAAAGCAGTTGAATGAAATTGCACGCGTGAGGTTTGCTGACAAGGTAGGAGATATTGGAACTGTTTTCTATGACGAGGGTTGGCAAATACTTATTGGAATCCAGGAAACCAGGAAGCCTGAAACTCGGGAATCCGGGATCTCGGAATCCAGGATTCCGAAATTCCAAGATCCCGGATTTCCGGATTCCAGGTTTCCAGGTTTCCAAAACATTTCATCCCTAACTCCTCCACACCGCCCCACCAACACTATCCCTACTCGCCCCTGTAACCGATGCCATCACCGTCGGTTCTTCCCTCCACCGGAGCACACCCAACAGCGCCATGATAATGGCTTCTTTGTAATTCACAATATCAGCATCCGGCACTTCCACCGACACGCGCATCGGCTCCAACAAAGACCGGATCCGGCCCACCAGAAATGCATTGAGGGCCCCGCCACCGGTGATCATCATCACAGGCTGCGCGTCCAAATGATGCGCGTGCTGCTCCACCGCCTTCGCCACCTGCACCGCAATATGTTCAACATAAGTTCGCAGTACATCTTCCACCTTCCACCCTCCACCTTCCAACATCGGAAACACCACATCCGTCCCAAAATCATTGGCGAGGCTTTTCGGGTAGGGCTGACCGTAGTAAGGAAGTTCGTTCAGCGTAATCAAAAGATCCGGTATGATCCTGCCTGAAGCAGCCATCTGTCCTCCTTCATCATATGGCTTTCCGGTTTTCAACGCCAGCATGTTCAGGACGCGGTTGGCCGGACAAACATCGTACGCAAAATATTCGTCCTCTTGTCTCACGGAAACATTAGCGATGCCTCCGATATTCAGCAAAACGGGCACCTGGCTCCACAACAATTTTTCTCCCATCGGCACAATCGGTGCTCCTTGTCCACCCAGTGCCACATCCACGGCACGCAGGTCCGTCACCACAGGCAATCCTGTTTCCGCCGCAATAGCCGCACCATGTCCCAGTTGCACCGTTGCATGCGGCGGCAAATGAAAGCTCGTATGCCCGTGAGAGGAGATCAACGCAATCTTATAATGCAGATCGTGTTTTGCAATGAATGCATTGGCCTGCTGTCCTATATAATGTCCGAAGTCGGCATCCAGTAAAGCATGATCCTTTGCTGAAAGTTCCGTGGCCCGCTGCAGCCGATCTGCCCATTCTCCTTCAAAAGGCATGCACTCCGCGGCCAGCACTTCCATCTGCCACTTGCGCTGCTGTTCTTCCAACTGCACACAAACCATATCCAACCCATCCAATGAACTGCCACTCATGATGCCCATCGCCCGATATATCATATGCCCTGTTTTTTGTGGCTGCCGGGCAAATCCTATCTTCGCAGGAGCCGGCGTACCGTTTTAGGCGCCGAAATTATCAATTTCCCATGGTCATCAATCTCTGCGAGAAAAATTCACTGGTAAATACCTGGATCAGCGAGATCCGGGATATAACTGTTCAACAAGATCGCATGCGTTTCCGCCGTAACCTGGAAAGGATCGGTGAGATCGCGGCATACGAGATCAGTAAAACCCTGGCATTTACAGACAAAGAGGTCCAAACACCATTGGGCACCTCAGTTTGCAAAGTATTGGAAGAACAGCCGGTTCTGGCTACCATCCTGCGCGCAGGTATGCCACTCCACCAGGGCATGCTGAACTATTTTGATAAAGCAGACAATGCATTCATCTCCGCTTACCGTAAACATCACCGGGACGGAAGCTTTGAGATAAGTCTTGATTATGTCTCCTGCCCTGACCTTACGGATCGCACACTTATCCTTTGTGACCCCATGCTCGCCACAGGCTCCTCCCTCGTTAAAACGATCCAATACCTCAAGGATGAAGGCACACCCAAAGCCATTCATGTAGTCTGCGCTATTGCCTGCACCGTTGGTATTGAATACGTTAGGAGAGAACAACCCCAGGTGACGATCTGGTGTGGAGACATCGATGAAGAACTTACCGCTAAGGGATACATCGTACCGGGCCTCGGCGATGCAGGCGATCTCGCCTTCGGAACCAAGCAGCAGCAATAAGGTTAATTCAAAAATAAAATGTCAACATTCAAAATGGGTTGGGTGAAGGCTCAACTTTATTTTTTGAGTTTCGAGTTTTGACTTTTGAGTTAATGTCGTATTTTACCCCTTCCGAATACCAAGTGATGAAGAATTTTCTGCTATTGATATTGTGCTGTTTCACGCTAACCCTTGCCAACGCTCAGGACCCACACTTCTCACAATTTTACGCTTCCCCCTTAACCTTAAACCCTGCGCTCACGGGAAGGTTTGACGGAACGTTCAGGTTTGCAGCCAATTACAGAAACCAGTGGCCCACCATCAATAATGCTTTTACGACCGCCACGGCATCGGCCGATTTTGGCATCCTTGGCAGTAAGATTCCCGAGTTTGACACCTGGGGTGTGGGGATCATCGGATTGTCTGACCAAAGTGGAAATAAGATCCTGCGCAACAATTTTGTTGGTATCTCCACTGCCTACTCCAAAGGTCTGGATGAAGATGGTTTTCATCAACTCTCCGTAGGCTTTCAGGGCGTATACGCGAGCAAAAGGCTCGATGTATCTATGGCTGATTTTGAAGACGAACTCACGGCGCTTGGATTCACGGGCGTCACTTCAGAAGTATTTTCCAATCAACAAGTCAATATCAATTACGTTGATATTAACACCGGCATCCTCTACACCGGAAGCACCAACGGTGAAAACAATTTTTACGCCGGCGTTTCATTGTACCATATTAACAAACCAAAGGAGAGTTTCATCGGTGGAAATTATTATCTGCAGCCTCGTATGACCATCCATGGTGGAGGATATATGCCGATGGGTGAAAACAAAACCTTACATGGTAGCATCATTCATCAACGGCAGGCAGGTGCCACTGAAACGGTACTCGGCGGTGCGATATCTATGAATGTAAACGGTGAAGAAGAAAGACCCACAGAAATTTATGCCGGACTTTGGTACCGATGGAACGATGCAGCCATCCCTTACATCGGCATTGAAGTGGCCAATATCAGGGCAGGATTTACCTATGACCTCAACACTTCATCCCTGAAAACAGCATCTAATGGAAGAGGCGGTGCTGAGTTTTCGCTGATCTACATCAACAAGCCAGGTGATCCGAACCTGAAGAAACTGAACTGCCCCAAGTTCTAAGTAGTCAGTACACCAATCATCTTCGGCAATAACAAGTAACAAAATAACCCAATAACAATTATTGCGATGATGTTCATCACCAACCCTGCCTTCATCATATCCTTCATACGGATGTGACCGGAAGCAAAGACGATGGCATTTGGCGGTGTACCCATCGGCATCATAGACGCACAACTTGCAGCCAGCGTCATCCCCACACCCAGCACATAAGGATTGATGCCTGCCGCCACAGCAATGCCCGTTACCACCGGCGCAAACACAATCACCTGGGCTATATTGCTCATCACTTCACTGATGAAAATAGACACTGTCACTACAACCAGTAAGAGCGTCAGAGTATCGGTTCCTGAAAAACCGGAGATCCACTTACCGAGCATATCCATCAGTCCGGCCTTCTCCATTGCATTGGCCAGGGAGATTCCTCCGCCGAAAAGGAGCAAGATGCCCCACTGCATATTTTTAGTATCGCTCCATTCCAGCAACTTTCCTTTGGCTTCACCCGCGGGAAGGATAAACAACAACAGCGCACCAAATATCGCAATCATGTTATCATCAATCTTCACGATCCCCAACTGATTGATGAGATCCCTTGTGATCCAAAGCAATGCCGTGCAAAGAAAGATCACCAGCACGCGCTTTTCAGGTATGCGCATGGGACCGAGTTGCTGCAGCTCGTTGTTGATCAACTGTTTTGTTTCTGCACTGGAAGCGATCTGGTTGCGAAAAAGGACTTTCACGGTGACCAGGTAAAGACTTAGCATCAACAACAGCGCGATGGGCAGACAAACAATCATCCAATCAAAAAACGAGATCTCCTGTCCAAAACGCTTGTTCATGTATGATACATAAGCCACATTAGGTGGTGTACCGATAATGGTAGCCACGCCGCCAAAATTGGACGAATACGCTATGGCCAGCATCAGGCAAAGCGAAAAATTCCGCATATCCTTTTCACTGCGGCCCTCACCAATCACCTTGATCACAGATACCGCAATTGGGAACATCATCATGGTAGTGGCCGTATTGCTCAGCCACATGGAGATCAGACCCGTAGCCATGACAAATCCCAACACGATGCGGTTTCCGCTGGTGCCGGTGACTTTTACGATAGATAATGCGATGCGTTTATGCAAGTTCCATTTTTCAATCGCCAGCCCGATCATGAAGCCACCCATAAACAGGAAGATCACCTCATTACCATAAGGCGCTGCGGCGGCATTGGTGGTTGCGATATTTAGCAAAGGGAAAAGCACGATGGGCACCAGTGCCACCGCCGGCATGGGAAAGGCTTCCGTGATCCACCAGGTGATCATCAGGGCGGCCACCGCAATCACTCGGGCAGCCTTTTCTTCCAGTCCAAACGGGTTGAAGAAAAAAAGCACGAAGAAAAAAATAAGCCCCGCTGCAATGGAAATCGTATTTCTGGATATGCTCAAGCGATGAATTTTTTCGTGAATGACTTTGCGGAAATGGCAGGATGATCAGCAACAACAAACCGATAGGGCAAGGCTGCGTCCGCACCTGCATAGTCTACCCCAATCCTCGGCGTAGCGATGATATTCATCGGCACAAATCCATCATCCGCAATAAACAATTGGTCCGATGATAAACTAAACCCTGAATCCTTAACACTAATCCCTAACGCTTTCGTCACCTTACCGGGTCCACTTCCTGCACTGAATTTAAGGGTGCTGGCGCCAAGCCTCTGCATCATAATGTTCATTCCTTCTATCGGTTCAATGGCCCTGACGAGGATGGCATGCGGTATATCTCTACTATTGGTGACCACATTAAACAAATGATGTATGCCATAACAAAGATATACATAAGCCACACCACCATGTGCATACATAATCTCTGTTCTTGCAGTTCTGCGTCCGCCAAATGCATGCGAAGCCTTGTCTGTGATTCCATTATATGCCTCCGTTTCGATGATCCTACCTGAGCACCTGCCTCCGTCACGATCTGTAATCAACAACTTACCGATCAGCTGCCTGGCCAGCTTCACCACATCATCACCTTCATAAAAGGAAGCGGGCAGTTTCGTGTAATTGCGGATCAAAATCGTTAAGTTTGGAATCGGGAAGTAAAATACGATAATGATTGCTTAAAGAGATCGTCATAGCCATTCAATCCTACGGAAAAGCGCATCAGTTTATCCGCAAAAATCATCTTTGGAAATGGATCATCATTCCCGGGATCATTTACGCGTTGCTGTTCATGTTGAGCATGTACTTCTTCGGCAAAACAGCCACCAATGTGATCGAGTATTTCACAAAAGCGATTGGGTTGAGCGATTGGATCCAGACCTTCCAGAATTCCTGGCTCGGCTTTTTGTTCACCCTCGGCGGGATCATCCTCTGGATCATCCTCATGTTCTTCTACTTTTCCTTGTTCAAATATTTATGGCTGATCCTTGGCTCCCCCATCTTCGCCTACCTCAGTGAAAAGACCGAGGCAACTTTGGAAGGCCGGGAATATCCATTCACGATGCAGCAACTGGTGAAAGATGCCATCCGTGGGGTGAAACTCGCGGCAAGAAATACCATCTGGCAAACGGTCTATACAATCTCCATCATGATCATCTCCTTCATTCCTGTGGTGGGATGGGCAACGCCGATCCTGGCGATGTTTGTGGAGTGTTATTACTATGGCTTCTCTATGCTGGACTACAGCTTTGAACGCAGAAAAATTTCTCCGCAGCAAAGCATTTCCATCATCGGTCAGCACAAAGGCCTTGCCATCGGCAATGGAATGATCTTCTATCTCATGCATATCGTCCCCATCATCGGTTGGGTGCTGGCCCCTGCCTATGCCGTGATCGCTGCCACCATTAGCATCATGGATCAAAAAAGCCAGATCGCCGTGGTCAATGAACAATAAACTATTTCTCATTCCCTGTCCCATTGCCGAAGATGCCGTGCACACGCTGAGCCCGGAAGTACTCACCGCCGTTCAGCAATGCCAGGTATTTTTTGTTGAGAACGAAAGAAGCGCACGCCGATTCCTGAAAAAGATCTGGAAAGAGATGGTGATCGATGACTATTCCTGGTTTGTGATCCAGGACGAAGGCGCGGCAGCGCAATTCCGCACACAGGCTCTCTCTGGAAAAAACATCGGTATCATCAGCGATGCGGGCTGCCCCGGCGTTGCCGATCCCGGGCAAGATCTCATCGCTATTGCCCAAGAGATGCAGCTCACCATCCACCCGCTTGTGGGGCCCAGCTCCATTCTCCTTGCCTTGATGGCCAGTGGGCTGAATGGTCAGCAGTTCCAGTTTCACGGCTATCTGCCCATTCAGGAGCAAGACCGACAAAAAGCGCTGAAAAAACTGGAGGCCGAGGTGGTGAAATCTGGTACTACGCAGATTTTCATTGAAACACCATACCGGAATAATGCGCTGATTCAAACGATCATTCGCACACTTGATCCTAATACTCGGCTTTGTATTGCGGTTGATGTTACGGGTACGGAAGAATCTATCCGGACAAAGGAAATTGCAACTTGGAAGAAAGAAGAAATCAACATCCATAAAATGACTGCGATATTTCTGATAGGCAAGTAACCCATTGGAAGCCTGGAAGACTGGAATCTGGGAATCCTGGAATCCGGGAGATTGGAATCCGGAATACCGGAGCGCGATCATGACTTACGGTGCCGAGCTTTTTTCTCGTCGCGGTTCTTTGTGGCTGTTTGTATACTTTTAACAATGATCTTTTGCATGGAGGTTAGCTCTTCAAACATTTCAGGAGGCAGAACAATCTTTGTTGCAGCAATGTCTAGCCAATACCTCGACTCTTTAGCTTCTTTTGCCGCAATTTTCATTTAATGAATGAAATCATCAGCACTTTCCGCTTCCGAGGCTTCGGCTACCATCGCACCTACTGATGTGCCACTTCTGATCAGTTGATTGGATATCGCTCTCAGTTTTCGGAATTCAAGCTCATGACAAACCTTGATGACATGATTAGAAAATGATATAGCAATATCTTTAAAAATGGGTTTACTCATACCCCAATTTTAACACCACTCATCTGTTCTTCAATCCGTATTTTCACAGAGGACTATCCGTTTAAACACACTTTCGGCCTGATATTTTTCTATTGTAAAAATCCAAAAAATGAACCTAAGAAAACACATCTTGATCGCATGCATATTCTTATCAGCCTGCACGCAACTATACAGGGGAGAAGATGGCAAAATATATTACGTACCACTTACAAAAACCCTAGAGGATACAGTAAGAACCATTCAAGTTCAATATGTAGTTTTCGGATGCGAATGTGCAAATTGGTTGGTCTTGAAAAGCAAACCCAAACTAATTACAAACAAAAAAGAAAGTGAATACATTTTCCTGGAGCCTGAAGATCAATCGAAAAGAATGCCAGATACATTGAGCTGGAATCTTCATGTGGTTGAATGCACCGGCAAATTTTATAACGAACAAGGATACCCGAAAAAATACGAAAAAAGCGAACAATCAGTAGACAAGGCTCGTGTTTTCCGTTATTCTTCCTGGAAAATGATCGAATAAAAAGGGTATTGGCTATCTCTGAGATTCCATCTCCCGGTTTTCAGGATTCCAACTCCAGATTGTCAGGATTCCAGAATTCCCAGATTCCAGAATTCCAACTAAAGCCCATATTCACTCACCAACCACATCAACTGACTCATCACCACCGCTCCTAAATGCAACTCTCTCCTACTCACCGCTTCAAAAACATCTGTAGCCGCATGATGAATATCAAAATACCGCTGTGAATCCGGACTGAGGCCGGCCAACACCGTACCAAGAGGTCGGAGCGGTCCAATATCCGCGCCGCCGCCGCCATCGGCAAGTTTCACATCATATGGCTCAAACAAACGAGACCATGCAAAGGCTTTGGCTTTCTGATCTGCAGTGCCGGATATTCCAAGACTCCGAGGCGTAAATCCACCGGCATCTGATTCCAAAGCAAACAAATATTTCTTGCCATCTTTCTTCGCCAATTCTGCATATTTGGTACCTCCGCGAAGTCCATTCTCTTCATTTTGGAACATCACCGCACGGATCGTGCGCTTAGGCCGGATGCCCAGCGCTTTGAAAACGCGAATCACTTCCATACTCTGCACACATCCGGCACCATCATCGTGCGCGCCTTCTGCAAGATCCCAGCTGTCGATGTGACCGCCTACCGTCAGGATCTCATCGGGAAACTCCGATCCTCTGATCTCGCCCACCACGTTATGCGAAAGCACCTCGCCTTTCATTCCACAGTTGGTTTTAATATACACCTGCGAAGGAGACATGCGGAGCATCAACGCTTTGCTCAGCTTGTCCGCATCGTTGGTAGATATGGCTACCGCAGGAATTTTGGGAAAGCTATCGTTATAATTCATCGCACCGGTGTGGGGAAAATCATCCGGATTGGATGCGAGTGAACGGACGATCACGCCGATGGCTCCGTACTTGGCAGCACGTGAAGGACCTTGTCCACGATATCGGCCCGCATCGCCATAAGCCATGAACGTACGAACGAAAGTTGGATTCATCGGGTAGTTGTAAAACACAATTTTTCCCTTCACCTTATCTTTCATCTGCTCCAGCTCATCAAAATTCTTTACTTCAATTACCTCAGCCTTGATCCCGCCAGCAGGGGTACCTTCGGAATTTCCCAAGGCGGCAATGTTCAAAGGCATCCGCTTGCCATTGGCCATGATCAACTCGGCCTTTTCCTTTTCGCCACGCTCCCATTTCGGCACCATACACTCCTGCAGATATACCGTATCTGCACCCATCTCACGCATCATACGCGCCGTTTCCGTCACGGCTTTTGCACCTCCGGCTGAACCAGACAGCCGGGGCCCCACCTTTTTACACAGAAAGCGCAGGTTCTCATATGCCGCACCACGAGTGAGGATATCGTCAGAGATCTTTTTCATCATCAGCGAGTCAGACTGTGCAGTCAACCCCAAAGAAAAAAGCAGTCCACCCAGGACTGCAAATGATTTTTTAGTCGTCATAAAACTATCTGGATATTTCAGTAATGGAAATAATACTGTCTACAATATACCTGCTGTAACCACGCCATGGCAACGCGCCCTGATACTCCTTATAATGAAGATTGAAAATCTTACCCTGGTTGGCCAGCAGCTTCTGCGCAAGTTCCTCGTTGGCTACAGAAAAATCGAAGTCGTAGGATTGTACTGTATTGGCTGATCTGGACCGCAGGCCAGACTGGATGATTTTCCCTTCCCAGGTCTTGAAAACATAGCCTTTTTTGACCACGTAGTTCAGCTCCCCATCCCGGGCCCCTTCGCCCAACACGAAATAGAATTTCCAGTAGATGAACGCCCCACCAACAATGAGCAACAGCAGGAAAACCCAAGTAACAATCCGTCCCATATGTTAAAATTAGGCCTGAAAAATAAGGAATGTTATCAATAACACAATGGTTAACTTCGTACCGAATAACTCGCTCATGAATATTGGCATTGTTTGCTATCCAACCTTTGGCGGCAGTGGCGTTTTAGCCACAGAATTAGGTAAGGCTCTCGCCGATAAAGGTCATAACATTCACTTTATCACTTACCAGCAACCGGTGCGGCTCACCGGCTTCAGCGCAAATATCTTTTACCATGAAGTGCGGGTTCCAACCTATCCTTTGTTTGATTACCCTCCTTATGAAACGGCTTTGGCCAGCACAATGGTAGACGTGATCAGAAATCATAACCTGGATCTGTTGCATGTACATTATGCCATTCCGCATGCCGCTGCGGCCTATATGGCCAAGAAAATCCTTCAGGAAGAGGGACGGGATATCCCCGTGATCACTACCCTGCATGGTACGGACATTACCCTCGTAGGTAAAGACAAAACATACGCGCCCGTGGTGGCTTTTTCCATTAACCAGAGCGATGCCATCACCGCGGTATCAGATAACCTTCGCCAGGAAACCTTCCGCACCTTCCGCATCGAAAAAGATATCCAGGTGATCCACAACTTTGTGGATGTGGAAAGATTCACCCGCAAACCCATCGATGCATTCCGTAAAGTCATTGCACCCAACGGTGAAAGAATCATCTTGCATGCTTCCAACTTCCGGAAAGTAAAACGCGTACAGGATGTCATCAAAGTATTCCAGGCCGTCAACAAGCAAAAACCTTCAAAGTTGCTGCTGGTGGGCGATGGACCAGAACGTCCGGGCGCAGAAGAGATGTGCAGGGAAATGGGGATCTGTGACGATGTGCGTTTTGTAGGAAAGCAACAAGATATGGAAGAGATTATGGCCGTTGCCGATCTCTTCTTACTCCCTTCAGAATATGAAAGCTTTGGCCTCGCCGCCTTAGAAGCCATGGCTGCCGGTGCACCCGTTGTATCCACCAATGCCGGTGGCTTACCCGAGATCATTGAACAGGGCGTCTGCGGCTTTATGGCTGATGTAGGCGATGTGGAATCGATGGCCAACTACGCATTGGATATCCTCATGCACGACAACCGCCTCAACCAGTTCAAAGAAGCGGCACGTGCAAAGGCCAAACAGTTTGATATCCACAACATCATTCCTGAGTACGAAACCCTTTACAAGCAAGTTGCCGATGGCAGGTTGGAGGTTGCAGGGTAGTTTTAAGAAAGGGAGAAGATGAAGGGAGAAGTGCGAAGGCTTCGCACTTCTCCCTTTATGGTCTCACTT
>JBASZQ010000089.1:0-38307 GCA_049661025.1 Chitinophagaceae bacterium
CACTTCTCCCTTTATCTTCTCCCTTTCTAAGCAATCATTTTTACAGTTTCATCAAGTTAAATACGGATATCAGCCGGTCATATGCCTTGAGCTTTACACTTGATTTAGCAACGCTTCTGGTTTCTTCTTCACTCAGGTCCTCCTCATCAGGTGATGATGGCAAAACGGAAGTATTCAATTTGATATTGATAGTAGTGTCTTTCCCTTTCAGCTTGATTTCCGCGCTATCGATCTTGATATTCCTGTCGCCTTTGTATCGGTATCCGCCATTATTGTCCTCTTCCGTATTGGGCGTTTCTTCGTCCTTCCTGTTGTCATCACTGTTCCAGTCTGTGCCGCCATCGTTCCTTTGCAGTCCGGTAGAGGTCATGGTATACCAAACATCTGTGCTATAGTCAAAGTTGCGGTTATCGTCCCAATCAATCACCAAGCCCCTGTTACGACCACGATACCTGGTGCTCACATTGAACCAATCGTAACGATCGGTATTGTGATCGATCCTGATCTGCTTGCCAACAGGAACTTCAATGATCACCAGTACCTGCTGGTTCCTGAATTTGGTTTCCTTGGAAATAGCGAAACCTGCAGGAAGCAACAACAATGAATCACGCTGTTCCATCGGGAAGCTGATGCGCTCCGCATTGGATTCCGCCGCCACGGGATCATTACCCCTTGCAAACTTCATCAGGTAAGTGTGGTAAGACGAGTCGTTGCTGGCCACCACTTTTACACGAACCGTATTCAACAGCATACTGTCTTCATCTGCGGTGAGTGCAGGGAATTTATCGTTATCAAACTCATCGTCATCAAACCATACCATGTTATAGTACTTCCCATCCACGGGTTTCACATTCACCAGCATCCTGCCGTTACTTGGGTTCTGCACCTGAATATCTTCACGTGAAGATTCTACCCGTTTGAATTGACGAGTGATCTGTGCCACAAGGATGATGGCAGAGATGAGGCCGATGGTCCAAAGTGAGCCGAAGGTCCATCCGAGATAGCTATTGTTAGAACGCGCTCCGGAGATCCTCCTGATCAGCCAAACCACTGCGGCAATGATGGGTACACCCAGCAGAAGTGCGATGGTATTGAACGCCATCAGGTTCTGCCAGAATCCGGAGAGGACATAATCTTTCAAACCATATACCATTCCACCGGAAAACAGGATACTCATCAAGGCAATGAATAAAGCAAATACGATGATGCCTGCAATGAAAAGGAAGAATGCTTTGAACAATACGCCGATGATGTGAGCGATACCGTTTCCGGCATTACGAGCCACTGGTGCCACTTCTGATGCAAAATGCTGGCCGCGGTCAGAGGCTTCCTTTCCCCAGTCTTTTACTTCTTCGCCCCATGATTCTGCTTTCTTGCTGAACTCTGTTCCAAATTTCTCCGCTCTCACCTTCACATCTTTCAATTCTTCCTGAACGGAATTCTTGATGCTCTCCAGATCAACTTTTTCACCGCGCATTTCAAGTTTCTCCGAAGCCGTTTTCGCTTCAGGGATCACTATCCAAAGGATGATATAGGTAAGGAACAATGTTCCTCCGAAACCATTGAAAACGAAATGAGGAAAACCCCAATCATTGTCCCACCAGAAAATGCGGGAGAACACCTTGTTTAACACACCGATGACCAGTGGAAAAGCAAATACCAACCTGGGAATCCACACAGCGATATTGAAATATGCTGCAAGGCCTGACGCTACACCACCAATCACTTTCTGATCCGGATTCCGGTACACGCGCTTGCGGACTGCTGACCCTTCAATCCCTTTTACAGGAAGAATGATCCACAAGAGGATATAGATCAGGAAGCCTGTTCCAAAACCAAAGAAGAACAAAGCGAAGATGATCCTTACAATGGTAGGGTCAACCTTCAACCTGTGCGCTATACCGCTACATACACCACCCAACACTTTATCATTCGCGTTTCTGTAGAAGGAGGCATCTGGCTCAGCTTGCGTCCTGTAATTTGCTGAAGAACCTGCAGTAGATGCTGATTCGCTTGCGCCATCGCCATCAAATTCTTCGGGTCTGCCGATACTGCTGATGACTCTCTGCACGTCTGCCTCAGTGATACAACCGGTAGGATTTTTCTTCAGATCTTCAGAAAATAACTCCGCAATTCTATTCTCGATGTCATTGATGATCTCGTCCCTGCCTTCCTCATTCGCGAAATATCGCCTAAGACTGTCGGTATACCCTTTCAATATTTCATAGGCGGCTTCCTCAATAGGGATCACCCTGCCCTGAAAATTTATGTTGATTACCTTTTTCATTATCCGCGATTTAAATTAGTTGGTTTGTGTTTGTTCTGCTGTGTAATGTCCATTCTGTGTGATCTGATGCACGGCATTTGCCATCTCCTGCCAGGTTGATTCCAGTTCCTTATAAAAGTCTGCTCCTTTATCTGTCAGTGAAAAATACTTCCTGGGAGGACCTCCTGTGCTTTCAACCCATCGGTAGGTCAAAAGGTCTGAATTTTTCAACCTGGTCAACAGGGGGTAAAGGGTACCCTCCAGAATGTTCAGGTTGGCCTTCTTCATCTCCTCAATGATATCACTGGGATAGGCCTCGCCTCTCTTGATGATAGAGAGAATACAAAACTCAAGCACGCCTTTCCGCATCTGGCTTTGGGTATTCTCGATGTTCATGCCTTTTTCATTTTTTGCTGTTTGAAATATTTCCTGTCTGTTGTTTAGGCTTCAGGCACCAGTTGCAGGCTTCAGGAACTTCTCCTGCAACCTGCAACTACCCACCTGCCACCTGCGTAAACTTTTAATGCCTTTCTTTTGGTTCTTCGTTCGCCCGAAACCGGGTTGATGATCAATTCCGATGTAAAACTAAGTATTATTTAGTATTATGCAATACATAGTACATGATTTTTTTTAGTAGTCCCCACCGCCTAGTAGTAAAAACTTACTATGTTATTGGTTATCAGTTATTTACGGAATTTAGCTGAAATAGTGCTTGTGCAGGACGGCGTAAAATGAGGATGAGTGGTGATGAATTGGGGCTGGTTTTGACCTGATCTGGCTACTTAGTGCCAATGACCCGCTGCAAGGCAAATGGCAGCCGGCTCGCCCAGGCCTCCTCATTGTGCGAGGCTGGCTCATCTTTGAGAAAAACAAAATCACGGCCGGCCCTGAATTTCTTACTCGCCAGTGCCCTGATCATCTCATCCACACCGGGCTGTAAAAGCTGGTCGAGGTCCTTACCGCCATTGTCCATATAAATGAAAATCTTACGCGGATGCCTGGGACCTTCCTTTACTTCCGGGATATAATTAAATGCGTCTTTAAATCCTTCGGGATTCTTGAATGCGGGCGACATACATATCGCCCTTGAAAATACATCCGGGTGTTCCCATACCATCATGAATGCAATGGTGGCACCTGCAGATGCACCACCAATGAAATTGTACTTCGCCTCTTTGCGGGTTCTGTATTGTTGATCGATGAAAGGCTTTAGGGTGTTGATGATGAACTGTTGGTACACTGCATTCTTTTTCCAGGGCAGGTATTCATCACTTCGGTCTGCCGTGTTGTAAATACCTACAATAATCACGGGCCTCAGTTTCCCAGCACGAATGAGGCTGTCTGCCGTTTCATCTGCGCGCCACTCTTTACCAAATGCTGAAGTGGCCGGATTAAAAATATTCTGGCCATCCTGCAGATAGAGCACAGGATATCTCTCCTTTGATGCATCATAACCTGGAGGCAACCAAACCACCACATCCCTGTCTATCAGTCCCTCACCTTTGAATGCGCGATGATACTGTAGTATGCCTTGTATGCCAACAGTAGATTGCGCATACAAGACAGTAAACGATAGACAACATAAAACAAGGATGAATATTTGTTTTCTGCTACGCATGAACCTAATGCAATGATTTGATCATTCGGCTGTTGCTGATGGCAACATCATGTAAAAGATAATTCCGGGTGGCCACAAACACAAATCCTTTGGATTCAAAAAATGGTTTGGCCGATGCACTGGCGTCTGTGGCAAGGGCCTGCATACCCAGGTACCGGGCCCTGGATTCCAGCACTTCATAAATTCTGCCTGCTATGCCCTGTCCCTGGTGATCCTTATGAACATACAACAGATCAATATAATCCTGCCGCAATGACCCAAAGCCAACTACCCGCTCATCAAGGGTAGCCACCAATACGTATTGCTCCTCCATTTTCTTCGCCCATCGATCTCCATGGTCTGCAGCTGAAGCCCACACTTGCAATTGCTCTGCAGAATAATGCGCGATATTCACTTGCAATATTGTTTCGCGAAACAGCACCAGCATCTCAGGAAGATCCTGCCATTGGGCTTCTCGCAACTGCAGCTGTTCCAACATAAATGATTATTTGCCGATGAGGTCCCAAAGATTCCCGTACAGGTCCGCGAACACACAAACTTTTCCGTACGGTTCTATAGTAGGTTGACGAATGATGGTTACATCATTTGCCAGAAGTTGTGCATAGTACCCATCAAAATCATCGGTATGCATAAAAAGAAAAACCCTACCACCTGTTTGGTCACCCACACGGCTTTCCTGGTGGGCATTGGCTGCTTTCGCCAGTAAGATCTCGGCACCACCCCCGGATGGTTGAACCCTCACCCAACGCTTTACTTCTGAAAGTGCAGTATCCTCCAACAATTGAAAGCCTAGTTTCTTTGTGTAAAAATCGATGGCTTCATCATAGTCTTTCACAACCAGCGCCATCATGGCAAATGTTTGACCCACAACATGAATTTTGTAAAAAAAGAAAGATACAAGGTACTAATTGTCCGCAATGAAGGACCAGATGGACGATGAAGATGCGCCAACTTTAATTTTTTCCCCGGCGGAGTATAAATCGGTATCCATCAACATCATCATTCGTTTCCCTTCCCAGTCCAGGTGATACAGATGCTGCGCACCCATAAAATCATACCGCAGGATGGTCATCTCTACACCTCCGTCGGTAACATGCAGGTCTTCCGGCCTGATCATGAGGGGCGTGTTTTTCCAAATTGTCCTTTTGGCGCCCGACAAGTTTTGCGCTTCTTCTGCAGACAGTAGATTATACGCACCAAGCAGCCCCGCGCAATACTGGTCAACAGGACATCGGTACACATCCTTCGGCTTCCCCTGTTGAATCATCCGCCCGTCTTTCAACAACATGAGTTGATTGGCCCAGGGCAATATATCTGCCGGTTCGTGCGAAACCAGGATAGTAGTGATCTTCAGCTGATCAGTAATATCCGCGATCACGGTCTTCATCAAGCTGCGATGTATGAGGTCAAGATTGGAGAAAGGTTCATCCAGCAATAAAAGTACCGGATCATTGATCAGCAATCTTGCCGTAGCAATACGTTGTTTCTCACCGCCGGACAGCTCATGGGTGCGCCGGCCCATCAAATGATCAATCTGGCAAATCGCATAAATCTTTTCAGCCTCAGCTTTGGTAAGTCGGTTGGCATAGCTGAGGATCTCATGTACCCAATAATTATTCCGCAGTTCAAAATGTTGTGAAAGATAGCCCACACCTTTATGGCCGGGGACCAACTGGTCATCCGGGCCTTTGATCTTCTCTCCATTCAAGAATGCAACTCCCTCATCAGGCTGAACCAGCCCGGCAATGATCTTCAGCAAAGTGCTTTTTCCGGAACCGGTTTCACCGGCAATCGCTATGTGCTGAAAGGGTTCCTGCACAAAATTTATTCCGTGAAGAATAGACTTCCCATCTTTGAATTTACCAATACCTTCCAGTGACAACATGAAGCCGAAGATAACCTATACTACCAAATCAGATCGATCAATAGCGAGGTGTGTAATATATGCACTGATCAAAGCAGGAATGAATGCAAGCCAGGACTTCCAGTGAAGGATCTCAGAAGTTGGCATCAACGGGACCCAGATGGCTACCAGCAGTGCCACCAGCCATGGCTTCTGCCGCGCAATGAAAACACCTGCTGCTGCAAAAACAACGAGGCAAAATCCAACCCGAGCGTTGTCGCTCCAACGCATGGACTCATCGATCCACCCAATGAACAGGCCACCGAGGAATGCAACGATCAAGCCCAACCATAGCCTGAGTTTATTTGTCATAACATAGAGTCTATCGGTTGATCATGAAGCCATCAGCCCTTTAATCTGCAGATGTTGTAACAACATAATTGTTTTACCATCCCTGATCTCCCCACTGGCCACCATCGACAAGGCCTTGTTGAAAGGAATCTCCAACACTTCAATGTTCTCTTCCTCATGATCCACCCCGCCGCCATCGTTTACTTTCATGTTCTTCTCATAAGGAGCGATGAAAAAATGCACCAGCTCAGAAACAGATCCGGGCGACATATACGCTTCAAAAACCTTGACTGGATTGGCAATTCGATAACCAGTTTCTTCCTCTGCCTCTCTCCTGATACAGTTTTCCGGATCGTCCTTATCCAGGAGTCCGGCGCAGGTCTCAATCAACATGCCTGTTTCATTTCCGTTGACATAGGTTGGAATCCTGAATTGCCTCGTGAGGATTACTGTTTGTTGTGCAACATTGTATAGCAGGATGGTAGCACCATTGCCCCGGTCATACACCTCCCGCGTTTGCTCAGCCACTTCACCATTTGATTTGGTATATCCATATCGGTACTTGCGCAGAAAATACCAGTTGTCAGACAATAACGTGGTCTCTAAAATCTTTACATCATGAATCATCTTTCAAAACTTATCTGTGATCGGTATATTGATTTGCCGATATGTGTGATTGCAACGCTTCATACTCCTCATCCGTTAAAGCGGGCGTATCAAAAAGTTGTGCCGCTTCTAGCAATTGCTCATCGGAGCTCACTCCAGCCACTACGGCTGAAACTGCAGGATGATGTAACACATACCACATTGCGGTTTGTGCAGCCGTTCTGCCCTGTCCATTGTACCTGTGTACGAGGTTACGCGCCAGTTCTACTTCATTGAGTGTTCTTTGCAAATACGCGCGTGGCGATTTATTCACCAGCAATCCCTGCGCAATGGAACCGCGTGCAACCACACTTACGCCCGATGCCTGGATAAGGTCAAGGCATTCCTCCGCGGGCCGCTGATCCAGCAAGCTATACTGCATCATAACACTCACGATGGAAGACTTCTGAAGCCAGGCCTTGATAACATTGGGACGAATAGACGAAATACCGTAACATCTGATTTTCCCTTGTTGTTGCAAGGTCTCAAATGCGGAAATCGTTTCATCAATGGGATCATCAATGGTGCCGCCGTGTAATTGATATAAATCGATGTAGTCTGTTTGTAATCTGCGTAGACTGTCTTCAACGGCTTTGATGATATAGGCTTTTGACGCATCCCAATCCCAACTTTTTCCATCAGCATTCAAACGGTTACCCACTTTTGTAGCCAGCACCAGTTCACTGCGTTTCCCCTGAATGGCTTTGCCCACCATCTCCTCATTAAATCCCCGGTCATAAAGATCGGCGGTATCCAGATAGTTGACGCCATGATCAATGGCATCATGGATAAGCTGTATACTTCCGGCATCTGATGGTTGCAAGCTCATGCAACCCAGTCCGATCCTGCTGACCTTCAGTTCCGATCTTCCAAGTGTGGTGTACTCCATTGTTTTTATTCAAGTGCGGCTTTTGCATAAGCCACACATTTCGCCACCTCCTTCACTGCATCGGACCCTTCAGGAACATCATACTCCAATTCCACAGAAACAGGGATGGCATATTTCTTCTTCTTTAGCAACTGCAAGATATCTTTAATCGGCGTATCTCCTTTACCCCACTCTACATTTGCTGCGCCATTGTCCTTTGTCTTCCTGTCTTTCAGGTGCATGGACGTGATTCTATCGTGCTTTGCTTCTATCAATGCCAGCAGGGTAGCTGATGTATTTGCACCGCCTGCGGCAATGTAGTGTCCGCAGTCAAGGTTCATAGAGTTGTATGGACTTTGCGCCAGTGCAACATCCCAAGCGGTGTCTGTTGCCTGGGTATGCGCATGGTAACCAACATATACTTTATGCTTGGTGGCAAAGTCGCCAAGTCGTTTAGACTGCTCCGGCTTACCGGGAAGTTCAACCGTAACAGATTTTGCGCCGAGGGCCTTAGCGGCATTCATTGCATAATCGATCTCCGCATCAGAACTGGTCTCACGCAAAGCATCGGGCTTATATGCATATACACTGATGCCGGAAGCAGCAAGATGTTTTTTAAGCGCGGCGAATTTTTCTATAGGTGCTGTTTCCCGCCATGCCTTTGCTTTTTTATTGCGTTCCTCAAACTGGGCGCGCATTTCAGGTGTGAACTGTGGACGCTGACCGGGAGGGAAAGGCTTCATCGGCTCTGGTAAGCCAGCAGGACTTCCACACCATGCTTCTGCGGGGTCACCCATGAGTTCAATGGCTGTGATCCCACAGGCTTTGCAGTATGTAATGATGTCATCGATGCTACCGGGCATACTTCTGAAGGAATAGGTGATGGCACCTACTTCAACACCGTTGATCTTTGAAGGTGTGGCAAAGAGATCGCTTGCAAATAAAATGCCTGCGCCGGCAAGAGAAGTTTGCGAGAGGAATTGTCTGCGTGAAATAGCGGTCATAAAAAGGATTTAATAGATGAGATGACTTTCCGGGTTTTTGATTGTGCAGCAGCTATCCTTTCGTAAAAGATAATTTTGCCGATGCCAGTGCTTTTTTCAATTTGGGGATCGATGCAGGTCCGAGTCCATGCAAATGAAGTAATTCATCTTCTGTGTATTTAGAAAGCTTTTTCAAGTCTGTAATGCCTGCCTCTTTCAATGCACGTTGTGCCGGCGCACCAAGTGAAGAGAACGGATTTTTTGTGCCATACTTATCATGCGTTTCCGCAACCCGGAACAAGGTGATCTTTGTGACAAGCGCTTTGGGAAGCGGTTTATCTAAAGGGAATTGAACGGCCCCTTTGGAATGTTTGTATTTGGATATTTCTACTTTGAATGCATCCAAACCTGAAGGAGCCGGATAAAATCCGATATGATTGGCATAAGCCGCATAATGCACCACATTCTTTCCATACAATTGAATGGTTGGCATTCCATATTTCATGGTTTCCACACTTCCAGGTGCCGATTTGAGTACGAGGGTTCGCATTTGTTGCAAAAGCTTTTGCGTGGAAGCGGGGAAAGAGGCGAAGTATTCTGACTGAGATAGGATTTTCATGCTGATTCAAGGTTGTCTGAAAATTACCTATTTTCCGTGTAAAGCGCACAGAAATGAGATACTTATCGTTAACTGGTTTGTCCCTATTCATCAGCATATTTTCTTGCATTGCGCAGAAAAAGAACAACACCATATTCAGCGGGCAGCAAATCATTTCGCAGCTGGCCTATGCAGATTCAGGCAGGCTGGTAGAGATTTACAAAGACCTACACCAGCATCCCGAGTTGGGTTTCCAGGAAGTCCGTACCTCAGGGATCCTGGCGAAGGAGCTACAATCACTGGGTTATGAAGTCATCACTGGTCTTGCCAAAACAGGTGTGGCCGGTATCATGCGTAATGGAAACGGGCCAGTGATCATGTATCGCGCGGATATGGATTGTAATTCGGTCAAAGAAGTGACCGGACTACCATATGCCAGTACGCAGACCATGAAAAAAGAAGACGGCACAGAAACCCCGGTTATGCATGCCTGTGGGCATGATGCGCACGTGACCTGGCTGATCGGAATCGCCAAAATCATGGCAGCGAAAAAAGACCTTTGGAAAGGTACCCTTGTGTTTATCGGACAGCCAGCGGAGGAACCGATGACAGGTGCTAAAGCCATGGAAGGAGAGATGTATGGCAAAGGTGTTCCCATACCTGATCATATGTTTGGATTACATACCTGGCCCATCCCGGTGGGATCCATCAACAACGGCTACAATGTGCGTTTTGCGGGAAGCGATCAGCTGGATGTAACCTTTCAGGGTGTGGGTGGCCACGGATCATCACCGGAGGTCACCAAGGATCCCATTGTTATGGCCGCTAATGCGATCATGCAATACCAAACCATCATCAGCAGGAATGTTGCGGCGCAAGAAGCTGCAGTGCTCACAGTTGGTGCGATTCATTCAGGCGTTGACAACAACGTGATCCCTGCTTCAGCAACGGTAAAACTGAACCTGAGGTGGTTTAACGACAAAACCCGGCAGACGCTCATTGATGGTATTCAAAGGATCAATGAGGCCGTGGCCGTAGCCAATGGCCTCCCAAAGGACTTGTATCCCGTGATCAATTTCAAGAGTACCGTTACGCCACTGGTTAATGATACGGCAATGGTCAACCGGGTTAACCAATCACTGCAATCTCTTGGCGGCATTCGCAACATCATCAGCAATGCGCCAAGTGTGATGGGATCGGAAGACTTTCAGCACCTGGTGAAAAAAGGAAGCGCAACCGTATACGACTATATCCAGGTGGGTACTGCTAACGTAGATGAGTACACGAAAGCTATTAAAGAAGGCAAAAAAGGACCTTACTTCAACCACAACGGAAACTATAAGGTTGATCTTTCAGCAATCCCTTTGGGAACAGCTATTGGTGCGGTGGGATTGATGGAGCTGTTCAGGAGATAATTGAATCAGTTTTTGCCGAAGCCTGGTCCTTTTACAAACCTGCCCGGCTTAGCCCCTGTGTGTTGTCCATTGCGAAGCACTAGCGTTCCATTCACTATAACATCCATGACACCTGTTGCAAACTGTTGCGGCTGTTGATAGGTAGCGTGATCCTGAATAGCAGCAGGATCAAAAACTACAATGTCTGCAAAGTTGCCTACAGCCAACGACCCGCGTTTACTGATTTTCAGGTTGGTGGCAGGAAGTTTGGAAAGCTTATAAATGGCTGTCTGTAATGGCATGCGTTTTTCTTCCCGAACATATTTAGCAAGTACGCGTGCAAAGTTTCCATACGCCCTTGGGTGTGTGCTGGATTTCAGGAATACGCCTTCAGGTGCCGCGCTGAAGGCATCTGACCCAAAACTCACCCAGGGAAGGCTGACCTGTTTTTGCAGGTTTTCTTCTTTCATCAGGAAATATGCCACACCAACCCTTGTGCTGTCCTGGATGATGAGATCCATCGCCGTTTCCTCCGGCGAGGTTCCCCTGATGCGTGCCACTTCAGCGAGGGTTTTGCCGTTGAATTTTTTCAAAGAATCCTGATTAAACTGCAGCAGGATCACATTATCCGGCGTCCCACAACCGTAATATAAATTCTCCCAATCTTTGGCATTGGTGTTCATCGCTTTTTTCATTTCGGCCCTCACCTTGGGATCATGCAGACGCTCCCATAATTTCCCGAATCCACCATCCTGAAGCGTTGGCGGAAAGGCCGATGTAAGTCCCGTTGCCCCTGCAGTATAAGTATACATATCTGCTGTGATCTTCAGCCCCGCCGCCCTTGCCAATTCCACCTGCCTGATCACACTGTCCAGTTTTCCCCAGTTGTCTTTCCCGCTCATTTTAAGATGATAGATTTCTGCAGGAAGTTTTGCTTCCCTGGCAATGGTGATCAGCTCATCAATGGCTTCGTGTATTTTGTTCCCCTCACTACGCATATGGGAAATATACATTCCCTTGTATTCTGATGCAGCTTTACAAAGTTCAATGAGTTCACGGGTATCAGAAAAACTCGCGGGCGGGTAGATCAGGGAAGAACCAACACCCATCGCACCTTCACGCATAGCAAACCGCACCAGCTGTTTCATACTGTCCAGTTCTGCATCGGTTGCCTTACGGTTATCTTCTCCTATAACGTACATCCTGCAGGTTGTTGCACCAATGAACGAGGCTACGTTACAGCTGATCCCTTTTGTCTCTAAAAATTGCAGGTATTCACCCAAACTGTTCCAGCTAACCGGGAAACGGATATCCCCCTGGTCTTTCTCCATCAATGTTTTCAATTGCGGTGTCAACGGACCCATACTCATGCCTTCGCCCATTACTTCCAGTGTAACACCCTGGCGGATATCGCCTTGCGATCTACCATCCTCAATCAACGATTCTGTGGCCCAGCTGAGCATATTGATGAAACCCGGTGCTACGGCTTTCCCTGATGCATCCACAATGGAATCCGCCTCAGCGGCTTTAAGATCTCCAATGAATGCAATGGTATCTCCCTTGATTCCGATATCTGCGAGAAAGGGTTCACCTCCATTTCCATCATACACGATGCCGTTCCTGATGATCACATTGTAATGGTCAGGGCGATTGCAGGCTTGCAAGACCAGCAAGAATAAAAATGCAAGGGAAAAGACTCTCATGACTTCAGTTTAAACGATTTAACGATGGCTACAACAGCAGGCACTATCATCCCAGCCAGAAAAACGGGCAAGGCCCAGAAGGAAAGATCATAACCGCCTTCTTTTGCACCCCTGATGATGGCATAAGCAACATAAGTGCCCATTGCTGCTACAACCAGTCGGATGATTCGTAGCATACGAATATTGAGCCGATATAACTCCTGATAATTCTCCGGTGTTGGCGCCACAACATAGTTAAAATGCCATGGCCTTTTAGCCACTTCACTCAATAAGAAAAAAACGATTGTAATAACAGCAGGGAACAAAAGAATCGTATATTTTTCTCCATATCCATCAACCTTGCCCTCTGCATTGAAATGCGTTGGTATGGTATCAGGCAGTGAGAAAAAATTAGCGCCAACGATACCCCACATCGCTAGGATGAATAACCATGATAGCATCTCAACGGTTTTATCGATAGGCGTCCACTCCGGCCGCCATTTTGGTCTTTCATCCATCTCTTCTCATTTAAACTTAAATATGATCCATGTAGCGCCAAGAACCTCAACGATACTTAGTGGTAGTGCGTAAGGTAGTATACCGAAGGGGAGAACGCCCAAATTTCCAATAACCACCCACATCAACAAGAAGCCCATCAACCATGATACGATAATGGTCTTTCGAAAACTGGAGCCATTAGAAATCATGTACATGCCTGCCGCAAACAGAAAGGACCAAACACCCCAGGTGGCTCCATTCACCGGTGCATCCGGGAACAATAATCCTTTGGCTTGGTAATGATCATGCCAGTAGGGTTTAAGCCAGAATTCGTTTCGAATAAACTCAGAAATACCGATCCAGACTGTTGCCAGTGTGATGGGAACTACTATTTTCTTCATGTTGAAAAGGGTTACCCAAAAGATAGCCATTTCAGGTCATAAACAGAAACAAGGAACTAACGAACATTCTTCTCGAAACACAAACTGTTCTCTATCCCTTCATATTGCCCATAGTTTGGAATGCGCTGGTAACCGCAGTGCTGGTACATGGCGATGGCTTCCGGTTGATTTTTACCCGTCTCCAGTACACATCTCGAAATACCTAATTCAACGGCCCACTGCTCCAACTCTGACAGCACTGCAGATGCAATTCCTTTTTTTCTGTAGTCTGGATGCGTGTACATGCGCTTTACTTCCATTGACTGCGGATCAAAACTTTTGATGGCACCACAGCCCACCGGAACATCCTCTTCATAGGCTACCAGTACATGCCTGATACTGGCTATGCTGTTGAACTGGTTGTAAAACGCATGATCATCGCCATCTCTAATGGCAAGATCTTTATCCAATAAATGTACGAGGCCCTTAAAATCAGGATGGTCTGAGTTAGTTCTGATAATGGTTAACATGGCTTCTTCTGGTTCTGATCCAGCAAAAATATATAACATATATCATGCATGCCAGCATTCCCAGTTGCAAAAAAGTCAACACACTAAGTGTGTTTCGGGAATACCATAAGTCTCTTGTACCCACGGGAAATCCGAGAAGCTTCCCTTTGTCCAGATAATCGTCGAGTTTTACAAAATATGCACGCAAGAAATGAAGGATGAAAAGCATGGCTGTTCCAAGCGCAAGAAAGATCCATGGCCGTTTTCTGCCTTTGAACTGATCTCTTCTGATCTGAATAAAAAGGATCATAAACGACAGGAAGAAAAAAACGGGTATGGCCCAGGTCCAGCTCGGGAAAATGACGGTCTGATCCTGAATGCGGAGATCCAGGGTATTGTTGCCCAGCAGAATGAAAACAACAAAAAATGATGCGAGGATTGCGAAAGCAATCCAGGTTAGCTCCTTTCGCATGGGTTAGTTGTTCAGGGAAAAATGATCGTAAAAATATACGTCAGAAAAATAATCAATAAAGTGATTCCATGCAATACCGTTGTTCGGCCAATGCTGAGGGATAGGATAATGATCAGTAAGGTAAGCAAAAATAAAATCGTTGGAACGGCTTCAATACCCAGGGTGATCTGGGTACCAGTAGCGATGGATACGATGGATACAATCGGAATGGTTAGGCCGATACTGGCCAGCGCAGAACCCAGGGAAAGATTCAGGCTCTGTTGCAGCTCATTGTTCTTAGCAGCCTGATAGGCTGTGAGTCCCTCCGGGAGCAGCACAATACAAGCAATAACTACCCCAACCAGGCTATGCGGAAGCTGATATCTATCCAGCAGGTGATGGAGGTCCGGTGCCATGGCCTCGGCCAACATGACTACCGCCCCAAGGCAAGTCAGCAGTAATAAACTGCTGATAATGGTCTGTCTACGGGTAGGTTTATCTTCATCAGCATGTTCCTGATCCTGGAGCTCGATAAAATGATCCCGGTGCTGAAAATTCTGGACAAACACAAAACTGGCATACAGGATGAGCGATACAATAGCTACAAAGATCAACTGCTTATCTGAGTAGAACGGACCCGGCACGCTGACGGTGTAGTTTGGCAACACCAGAGTGAGGATAGATATTGCGATAAGCGTGATCACTGCAGCGTTCACACCTCCCAGGATAAATTTCTGTTCCCTGAAACGAACGCTACCTGCAAAGATGCTGATGCCCACCATACCGTTCAGAATGATCATCACAGCGGCAAATACCGTATCCCGTGCAATGGTTTTGCCTTCCTCGCCGCTCGCCAACATCATAGAAATGATTAACGCTGCTTCAATCGCTGTTACCGAAAGTGCCAGGATCAAACTTCCGAAAGGCTGTCCAACCCTATGCGCAACCACTTCTGCATGGTGAACCGCCTGCATGGTTGCCCATAACAATGCCGCTAACACAAGAATATTGAAAAATGGAATGTCAGTATAGTGATGAACGAAAAACACGAGCCAGGCTAAGACTGGAGGCAAAAGTTCTCGCCAGAGCGGCTTTTGTACATTCACATGACTCATATTGTAATTTAGTTAATCCTCGGGATTCAAGTGAGGCCGTTCAATCCAGTAGGGCTCCACTAAAAAATACTACAGTGAAGTATAGCCAAAGTCCGGAAAACAGCAAATGTACACTTGTCTCAAATTTTTTTCCCCGCCACAAAACAGATGAGTAGCCCCAGAACTGAACGATGAGTCTCAACAACCAGAATGTTCCCAGGCCAAAACAAATGCGTTTGCCTAATGGCGATGTTATTAATTCCTCAGCACTGCTGACGCACAATACACCCATTAAAAAGACCACAACGGCGATGAATAACGTATGTATATACATCATCTGCCGGTTAATAAGGCCGACCGAACTGAATTCTTCTTTCCACTTAAAGTAGCCTGGGAATCTGACATGAACGAGAGCCAACAATATCAGTAAACTACCGATAATTTGAAAATGCAGGATCATACTTGCCTAAAATATATAGGTTAACAAATGTGTTAATTTTTCTTTTCTCTAGTACGGACAAACCAGCAGTTTTAAATGTCTCTTCCCAAGTATGACTGGAATGAAAATGAAAAAAGCCAATATTATAAGCAAGCGCATTAGGAAGATCGCGCAAGTGTTCAACAACCACGATATGCCCTTGGGACTTAAGAATACGACCACATTCTACAAAGAATCTTCTACGTTCTTCGTCATCCCTGATCTCATGCGCAGCAAATATGAGCAAAATGAGATCTGCGGTTTTATTCGCTAAAGGAATATGTTCAGTGCTGATGTTTCGTGTTCCGGGGAACGAAGGATAAAGGATTCTGGCCCTCTGGATAGAAACCTCTGTATGTTTCTTGGGATCAAAGAAATCGAAAACCTCTACCTCGGCATTAGGAAATTTGGATACGATGAGTTCCGTTGTTTCATCATACCCTGCATGAATATTGATGATGCTGGCATGACTTCCCAGCGCAGGATGTTTAAGCCATGACAAATCATATAGGCCAGACAAATCATACACATAGAAAGTAACCAACAAGGAAATCAGCACGGAAAGCATTGCCATCAAAACCAAAATCCACCCCCCAATATTCAACCACCCTGAAGTATTTGATAAAAAGAAAATTAGCAACCCGAGAACAACAACTGCAATCACATAAAAATGCCAGTTAAAACGCACCACCTTGTAAATACCGGACCCTATTTTTCTTTTTGTTCCCATGGCACAAGTTTTCCTTTCTTCCAATAGTATGGTATATCACGAACGAGAAATCCGCTGGCAACCACCATACCCTTACATCCGAGTTGGTCAATGACTCCGCTATGGAAGGCATCAACCTCTACAGGAATAGGATCCCAATCTTCCCGAACACCTTCAATCACCAACACCTTGCGTTCATCCGGAATCCAGGAAAAAGTAAATGGCAGAGGACCGGCAAAACGCCTTGCTTCCTTCCAGGAACTGAAAGGTGAACCTTCCGGAAGATCGGCAACCGGAAGTTCATTTGCTGTGATATGAAGAGACGAGGATTCCGAATGTACAGTCAATGCATTTCCCTCTTGAGAGAAGATGATATCTGTGGTTTGGTAACGATATCGGGTAAATATCGATCCCAATAATTCCATTTTCCTCAAGTTGGTCTCTGAACGTAAGATATATAATCCGCGAAGTCTCCGTCCATCAGGCATTGTAAAACGAGTGAATATCCTGTAGCCGGTCAAAATGAAATTGTTTCCGAAAAACCTCGGAAGTCCTTTTGGCCGCAATGATTGAGTTTGCACAACAGCAACAGCTAGAAACGCCCAATGGTCATCAAACAGATCCAAGGTCAGGCAAGGGGGTAAAAACCGGATGATTTCATCCTTAGGTACGGCAATGGTGATTACCAGAGACTTCTTGAAGAAAGCTTCTACTGCAAAAGGATGATTTTTCAAAAGGTCAAACACGAAAAAATATTTAGTCGGATATTTTTCTGAATGCCCACCACCAGATCACGACTGCAAACAACAAAGCAAAAACTAGGTTAAGCCTTCCCCACAACAACAGATCAGGAACCAAGGTAAACTCCAATATATTCATAACAACCACCAGTCCAATTTGTACAATGGCATTCTGCCTGCGCCAATATCCTGACACTACCCATAAAGCCATAAACACTTCACCAACACCTATCCATTTCGTCAACAATGCACTGTATTGAAATCCTAATATTCTACCTACGATCTCCTGATGACGTGGAACACCGTTCAGTATTTTACAATAGAGTCCATTGACCAGCCAGACAGTCGCGATAACATAGGTCAATAAACGCTGAATCATCATGAATGTTATTTTACCCTCACATACTCTTCTATATTCAGCCTGTCAATTCCAGCACTCTCTATCTTTTCAACTCCCCGCTGAACCAGCGTGTCCTGGCGAATGGTTACCGTAAATGAAAAATCATGGCCTTCCCATTCCCTGGCATTGCAGTATTCAAGCTGCTCTGTGTACTGGTCTCCTTTCAGGGAATACCTTCCTGCGCCTGCACCAAAACTTGCGGCACTATCCTTACCGTGATTAAGATCGTGTGTGATAAACGAAAAATGCGTTGCATTAATCATTTTAATGAAGGACCGGTCCTTTGTATAGTCTGTGACTAAGGTATCACCCTTTTCAATGAGTGTTCCCCGAATTAGTTTCCAGGTACCCACAATTGGAAGAGACTCCGGCTCTTGCTTAATGGATGCCGTGCAGCCGATCGCTAACAATACAATAAAAAGGAGTACTCGCATGACTATGATTTTTTAGAGGGTTTATCATTATACTCATCGCACATGCCCAGCAGGGTTGTCATCGTTTTCCAGTTACGGGTAGTTGCCGCAGATGCCAGTCGCTTTTCAAAAAAAGCATTGGAATACTTGGTATCGCCAAATCGTTCTGGAAAGTAAAGGTAGACTGAACCCTCCACAACTGTAAACTCGTCCTTTCCGCTTTCAGGAATATTTTCTGTAAGTCTGGAAAAATCCGGAACACTGGAAAAAATAGTGACATAGCACTTGGCAGGATCTCTACCTGGCATCGCGATAAACGGATTTGCACCTACGATTTTGGTGAGAGACTCCTGACTCTTCACGATCACCGATACCTCAAATCCAAAACTTGCTTTGATGGCAGCAGACAATTTCGATTCCAGTTCCTTTAAAGACTTCGCTTTAAAAACCACATTGCCACTTTGAATATAGGTGCGGACTTCCTTCAAACCAATCTCTTCGCAAAGCGCCCGAAGCGCCTCCATCTTGATCAGTTTCTGTCCGCTGACATTGATCCCTCTTAAAAATGCGACGCCGATTTGCATGGTTAAATCTCGATGTTCACCGGCTTGTTTCCAAATCCTTCCAGAAACTATTTGGGGATAATTGCCGTGGCTTCAATCTCAATCAGGATATCCTTACGGAACAATCCTTTTACTTCCACTAGGGTGCTTGCAGGAGGATTTTTCATGTTCACATATTTACTCCGGATCTCACGGAACAACGGAACGTTGGAGGCATCCGTTACAAATATTCCCGTCTTAACCACATGTTGCATACCCCCTCCAAAAGATTGAAGGATCTGCTGTAGATTCAAAAACACCTGTTCTGTTTGCTTTGCAAAATCATTTTCACCAATCAACTGGCCCTTGGCATTCAACGGCACCTGACCTGAAATGATCAGCATTTTACTATTGCCAAGATCCACCACAGCCACATGTGAATACCCCGTTGGTTGTGATACCACCGAAGGATTGACATATTGCACCAGTTCCGGTTTTTTCTGGGCTTTAACGGAAGAGATGACCAGAACCATGCTGAAAAAAAAGAATAGAAGGAAAGAATGAAAATTTTTATTCATCATCTTTGGGGCTGAATGGCATTGGGAATAGGTGCTGCATCTGGTTTCCGCATCGGCAACACCATCTGACTGCTCATGGCAGGATTATTCCTGGAAGGTACCAGGCATTTCATTCTGTCTATCGGCAATTGATGAACCACAAACCCATCCACGGAATCAATCGCCACTCCTTTCCATGAACCATTGCGTCTGATCTCACTGAGCAATTGTTTTGCAGAAAGCGAGTCCTTATATTGGAGGTATGGAATTTGTTTTGAAGGTTTTATTGGCACTACCCTGACTTCCTGGGAAAAAACTTCTGCAGACATGAAAAGGATGCCCATCAGGAATGTGTATTTCATAACAGCAAATTGTTACTGAATATACACATCAATTTGCAAAAATCCATGCAATGCCTGCTATCGACAATCACTCCGACTGCACAGCCTCCCATCCAATGATGGCGGCCTTTCTCTCTGCGCCCCAATGGTAATGACCAAACACGCCGGTGGACTGAATCACACGATGACAGGGGATCAGGAAGGCTACAGGATTATCCCCAACGGCAGACCCTACAGCACGGGAGGCGGTTGGCTGGTTGATGTATGCCGCTATCTGCCCATAGGTTGCTAAAGAACCAAGTGGAATTCTTAACAGTGCTTCCCATACTTTTAATTGAAAGGGTGTTCCCTTTAGATGGAGTTTAATTTCGGAAAGCCTCGACCAATCCTTTTGAAAAATGAATAAAGCCTCTTGCTGCAACATGTCAAGCATTTGCTCTAGTCGAGCATTGGGGAATTTTTTCCGGAGTACTTCAACCCCTTCCGCTTCCGTTGCATGAAATGCCAGATAACATATGCCCTTACCGGTGGAAGCCACCAACACATGACCAAAGGGGCTTTCGGCAAAACTATATCGAATGTGCAATGCTCTTCCTCCGTCGCGGTATTCCGCTGGCGTCATTCCTTCAATCTGCATAAAAAGATCATGCAACCTGCTTGTCCCTGAAAGACCCGCCTCATCCGTGGCATCCGTCAACCGTGCAAAAGGGCCCTGCAAAACCTGCTTTGCCCGCTCAATACTAACATACTGCAGAAATTTCTTGGGCGTTGTTCCCGCCCATGCGTGAAACATGCGTTGAAAATGATACGGACTCATATGCACTTCGGATGCGAGTGTATCCAGATCAGGCTGTAACTTGTAGTGTTTTGTAATGTAATCGATGGCCTTGGCAATACGTTCAAAATCCACCTTTTCCTGGTTGTCCATAATCCCCTGTTTTATACAAAACAACAAAAATGAGTACGCTGCCACAACCCGATTCTTGCGAAATATTAATCGGGTTTATTAACCCACTGATCAAATAGAAAAGAACGTGAATTTGCTTTGGCATAGTTTCGGAAAACGCCATCGATATCTTCGTTCTCCCTCAGGAGAATGATACCGGTATCTTCCTCTGTAAAATCAGCCTCACGGTCCTTGGTTTTTTCAAATTTTACTAGCGACTGCTGATAGATATCAGCATGTTTCAGTAAACCAGCAGCCTTCAATCCTTCAAGAACATCATTCCGAATAGTACTGGCTGTATTTAAAAAAAACCACTGGTGCCCTTCTTTTACAACGTCACTGAGATAAGCGCTCGCAGCAAAACTGATGAGCTGCTCACGCGTGAATCCTTTAGCATCTTTTTGATACAACTCTTCATCACCATGAATATCGATCCACCAGGTCATCGGTGCCGATATCTTTTGCCAACTACCATTCTCTATGGTGCCAGTGTTAACAACCAAATGCACCCGATCACCTTCAGTATTTGTTTCAGGATTGCCTTGGCAGCTCAGCAAAATACATGCTGCCAATAAGAATGATAAGTGTTTCATAGATCTTCGTTTAAGCGTGTTAAACAAATGATCAGTTTCCAAGTTGCTGATTGACGCGCGGAATCAGGTAAACATCTTTCTGCCGTCCATTAATGTAACGGAATGACTTCCCATCCCAGTATCCATCTTCTTCCAGCATGATGCGCACTTCTTTTTTCCATTCAGGCACCATGGTTGCCGCATTCAATTCAATGGAATATGCCGTAAAAGGATAAAGCGGGTAGTCGCCACTTCCTGGAACACCATTCTGCATATCCCACATTCCTATGGTTGGTCCAGCCGCATGGCCATGCGTTCCTAACGGATGTGTATAGATGCTTGGCACAATACCTTCAGCCTTCGCCTGGGCCAATGCCGCCGCCAGCATTTTGTTTCCAGTGGTGCCCTCTTTAAACTGACTAGTCAGCAGGTCCTGAAGCCGGTTACCATTACTGAATGCCTTCTTAAGGCTCTGCGGCATACTTGTTTCTCCAGGCAACAACACATACGCATGTTGCTGTATGTCTGTATTCAATCTCAGATACGTGATCCCCACATCACAATGCAAAAGATCCCCGGGCATGATCACCTGATCTTTAGGTCTGTTGGAAAAACTACGCAGATGTTCAAAGTTCTGCGGGTCATTTCGCTGCACATCCACGGATGGATGGAACCATGTATCCAGTCCCAGTTCACGATATTTTGAACGGAACCACCACACCACATCATCAGTTGTAGTGATGCCAGGCGTGATCACCTTTTCCGAAAATGCCTCGGCAATAAGATCATGTGTGATCTGCACCAGCTGAGGATAGATCGCCATTTCTCGCTCCGTCCTTGTCTCCAGCCAACTTACACCAAGTTTCTCAGCGGATACAAGCTTTTTTGCATCTCCACCCAGCCGCTTGGCCAACTCCTGGTACTCTGTATAATCAATGCCATCTGCATGGCCGAAATCAACGGATGTATTGACGCCGATCTTTTTCGGGTTTCTTGTTTTGATGATATCGATGAGCGCATCCCATTGATCAGGGAATTTCTGCATATCCCATGAAGCCTTGATCGTCTCGCCCACATTGTACCTGGCTATGGCCAGTTTATCAAATTGCTTTTTAGCAGGATCATTGTAAAACACAATGATGGTGCGCCTTCTGGCCGATAGCCATGTGGCGGGTAAAAAGGTTTTAATGATCGGATCTTCATTGTACTCCCGGGAAACGATTACCCACATATCAATTCCGGCTTTCTCCATCAATTGTGGCAGAAGATTGTTCACACGGTCCGCAAGGATCTCATCGATCACAACTGCCTGTTCCCGTGGGCTGAGGATCTGGGCATTCACAAAAAAAGTACAGCAGAGAAAAACAGATGTCAGAAAAATACGCATGTGCAGTTTGGTTTCTATACGCCAATTTAAGCAATCCATGCGGTTGAAGGATCTTGTCTGGTTCAGGATTTCTTCTTCAGCACAGAAATAATGATACCACTGGAGATGATACATAGAATACCAATGAAGGAAAGCCAGTCTGGGAAAGCATCTCCAAGTATCAATCCGAAGATGAGCGAAAAGACAATATTACTGTATCCGATGGCAGACACAAGTCCGGGCTTGTCTGAACCATATGCCCTGGTAACAAAGTATTGACCAAATAAAGCGGTGACCCCTAATACTAGAATGATGATCCATTGCTGGATATTGTCTGGCCACTTCCAGGCAATCACAAAAAGGTCATTTGCAGGAACGCCTAAACCGTGATGTACCCAAAGCGAAATAGACGGAAGGATCACTCCCGACAACAAGAAACTCAACACAATGATCCTGCTGTCATAGTATTTAGAAAGTCTTCCAACGGTGAGATAGGCGATGGCCGATGTGATGCCCGAGATCAATCCTGCAAAATGATCATACCACGGTGAGCTGCTGAAACCGGGTTTGTAGATCATGAGCATCCCCAGAAAGCCAAGGATAACGGCAAGGGTCACCCGATGTCCGTGATAGTCGCCAAAAAACAAAAACCCAAAAACTGCAATGAATAATGCCGAGGTGAGGTTGTAGGTCATGGCCGTACCCAACGGCATATGGAGGATGCAATACAATAAGGTGTACAAAGCCGTAGTGCCCATCAGTCCGCGGAAAGCCAGCCAGCCCAGTTTCCCGCCGGTTTGAACGGGCGGCTTAAACAGCAAACCAATCATCAGAAAAACCAGTCCTACCGCGTTTCGGTAAAACACCAACTGACCTGCATTGAAATCACCTTTCAATAGTTTGGCTGCGGCACCCATGGTAGAGAAACCCAGTGCAGCCAGAAGCATGAAATAAATGCCGGCGTATTTTTTTTGCATAGCCTAAACGAAGGTATACAATTCAAGGTGGTCCCTCCGGGCTAAAGCTTCACAAGGCGCTCCACCGCTTTCTCAAGGGTTTCTTCCTTTTTGGAAAAACAAAAGCGAAGTACCTTATCATCTTTCCCATCCTGATAAAATGCAGAAACCGGAATTGTGGCAACACCTATTTCTTTGGTGAGTCTGATGGCAAAGTCTTTATCGCCCTCATCTGAAATCTTTTCGTAAGTGCCACAAATGAAATAGCTTCCGTAAGAAGGTTGAAGACTGAACTTGGTTTGTTTCATCAGGGAGATGAAATAATCGCGCTTGGCCTGCAACTCACCGGCCAACCGAAGATAGGCTTGCTCATTGAACAGATATTCCGCAAGGGCTACCTGCGTAGGGGTAAAGCAACTGAAAGCATTGAACTGATGAACTTTCCTGAACTCCTTCATTAATGCAGCAGGAGCCACACAGTATCCTTGCTTCCATCCGGTACAGTTGTATACCTTGCCAAATGAAAAGCAGACAAAGCTTCTTTCCAAAAGTTTCGGATATCGAAGCACAGATTGATGTTCGATGCCGTCAAAGATCAAGTGCTCATACACTTCATCTGACACAATGAAAATATTGGTACCATTGGTGATCCGCTCCAGCTCAAGCATATCGGCTTTTGACAAAACAGCACCGGTAGGATTGTGTGGACTATTAATGATAATAGCTTTTGTCTTAGGTGTGATGGCCTTCTCTACCGCCTGCCAATCCATCCCATATCCTGGCACTTTCAATGGGATCAGTATTGCTTTCGCTTTATTGATCTCGATGTTGGGCACATAGCTATCATACGAAGGCTCCAGTACAATCACTTCGTCTCCTTCTGCAAGAATAGTGGTGAACGCGGTATAGATCGCGTAGGTACCACCGGGTGTGATGGTGATCTCGTTTGCAGGGTCAACCTTTGCACCGTAGATGCGCTCTATCTTTGCGGCGATGGCATCCCTTAGTGAGGGCAAACCGGGCATGGGTGCGTATTGGTTGTGACCCGATGCCATGGCTTTTGCCACAAGCTGGTGCAATTCCTGGTCCATCGGATAATCGGGGAAACCCTGACCGAGATTAATAGCGCCGGTTTCTGCGGCCAGGCCAGACATGATGGTGAATATATTGGTGCCTACTTTGGGGAGGGGGGAACTGATCTGCATGATTGGATAAAACGTAAAATTAAGGCAAAGGCCGGGCATCCTTATTTTTTGCCGGAAGTCTTTTGCTTACCCTCCTTACTCAGGGTCATTTCTGAACGCCGGGTCATCGTTTTAATAAAGTCTACTTTTCGGAACCGAAGCGCACTCCAGTCGTCATCAATAGAAACGAGTGATACGGGTTCATATCCATGATCTCCCAAAGCCTGCCATCCATCGTCTCTTGTGATCTCTGCTTTGTATTTTTTCGATGTTTTCTTGGGATAGACCATCCACAACACGCCATCGGCCTCCAAAATACTGTTGACCACCTTTGCAGCCTTTTGCACATCTGCAGGCTTTTGCACAAAATGGATGACAAAAGCATAACATGTGCCTTTACGATGTTCTGTATGTATTTCTGCGGTTGCAGCAAATGCTTTCATCACATCGGCAAAAGTCTCTGGCGCTTGCGTAATCAACACAAGCGATTGTAGTTTGTACTGCTGTTTTTTTACAATGGCATTCATCATAACTATTGGTTTTGTATGATGGCAGTGGCTTCAATTTCGATCAAGTACTCTGGCGCAATCAGTTTTGAAACTTCCACCATTGTGGTACAAGGTCTGATCTCCCCAAAAAATTCACCGTGCGCCTTTCCAAACTCCTCCCATCTTGAAATATCTGTTACAAACATGCGCGTACGTACAACATCCTTCATTCCCGCGCCTGCCTTGTCAAGGATAGCGGCAATTTTCTCCAGAATGAAGCGGGTTTGCAAATACGCAGAATCCCCTCCCTGTAACCGGCTTTGGTCGTCAACAGCTACCGTTCCGGTAACTTCTATGATGTCCCCAACCTTTACCGCCCTTGAATAACCAACGATGGCTTCCCATTTTGCTCCTGAAGAATAATTGATTCTGCTCATGAGAGCAATTTAATCAAGTTATGCTTTAATTTTAGTTTATCGAATCAATAACATTCACGTATCATTTTCAACACATGAAAAGAACAGCAACAGCCGTCTGGAACGGCTCTGGTAAGGAAGGTGGTGGTCACCTCAGCTCACAATCCGGCGTTTTAGCCAACACGCAATATTCATATCTCTCCAGATTTGAACAGGGCATCGGCACTAATCCTGAAGAATTGGTAGCTGCTGCACATTCAGGCTGCTTTAGCATGAAACTCGCATTTGTACTCGGTGCTGCAGGGTTCACGCCTGAATCCATCGAAACAACCTGCACTATCACGCTAGACAATGGAGCCATCACTTCATCCGTGCTTGATCTGAAGGCTAAGGTACCCGGCATTGATGCTGCAAAATTTCAGGAATGCGCCACAGATGCAAAACTGAATTGCCCCATCAGCAAACTGCTCAACACAGAGATCAGTTTGAATGCAGCACTCCTCTAAGCGATACAACCGTTTTTCAAGCCCCATCGCAGGATGGGGCTTTTTAATTCCCATGTATGCGAAAACTGGTCCTCATCGTACATACATCCCTGGATGGATTTGTGGCTGGTCCACAAGGAGAGCTAAGTGATTTCGATCCGGGAGAAGAGAATCTCGCTTTCGTGGCTTCCCTCACTGAAACTGCCGATGCTGCAATGTTTGGCAGGGTATCCTATGAATTACTGGAAGCGCATTGGCCCTTTGTGAAAGACCAGCCCGATGCAAGCCCGGCAGCTAAGCAATACAGTACCTGGTATGCCGCTGCCCAAAAAATCATCATCAGTAAATCTTTGGATCTACCCGATTCCTCGGTGATCATCATTCGCGAAAACCTGAAGGACTCGGTTGAAAAGATCAAATCAATGCCTGGCAAAGACATCCTGATTTTCGGAAGCCCTTCTCTCGCGCAACATCTTATGGAAGTAGACCTGATTGATCAATATTGGATCTTCATCAACCCGGTGATATTTGGAAAAGGTATTCAACTCTATCCCAAGGGGAGCGACCTGAAAAAATTTACGCTGGTCAGGCAGGAAACATTTCCCAACGGGGAGATCGCTTTATGCTACGAAAAAAAATAATCAACTCACTTCATTGCTATTTACTACACCGGCTTCAAAATCGCGAATGTTTGTAAGTGTAACCAGGGAAATCTGCTCCAAAGCTTCGTGCGTAAAAAATCCCTGGTGCGCAGTGATTAATACATTCGGGAACGACATCAACCTGCCGATCATATCATCCTGAACAATACTCTCTGAAAGATCTTTGAAAAATAATTTCTCTTCCTGTTCATACACATCGATACCCAAATACCCGATCTTACCTTGTTTGAGTGCCACCAATACGTCTTTGGTATTGATCAGCGCACCCCTGCTGGTGTTGATGATCATCACTCCCTGCTTCATGTGTTGCAGTCGATCTCTGTTAATGATGTATTTGGTTTCCGGCGTAAGCGGGCAGTGTAATGAAACGATATCAGCTTCAGCCATCAGTTGCTCAAGTTCAACATATGCTATTCCCAAAGCCTTTAGAGCGTCAGACGGATAAAGATCAAAGGCAAGCACTTTGGCTCCAAAGCCCAGCATGATTCTTGCAAAGGCCTGACCGATCTTTCCGGTTCCAATTATTCCGATGGTGCGTCCGTGAATATTGAAGCCATTCAAACGTTCGAGTGAAAAATTCTGTTCCCTGACACGGTTATATGCCTTGTGGGTTTTCCGTGCAAGGGTGAGCATCAGGGCCACGGCGTGTTCTGCAACTGCTTCAGGAGAATAAGCCGGAACCCTGCGCACGCTGATCCCATGTGCCTTAGCGGCAGGCAGGTCCACATTGTTGAAGCCGGCACATCGCAAAACAATCAACTTTACACCATTGGTTGCAATGGCTGCAATGGTTTCGGCATCTAGTTTATCATTTACGAAAACACATACTCCGCCAAACCCCTGTGTAAGGTTAGCGGTCTGTGTATTCAGGGGTGCTTCAAAAAAAACAAGCTCCTGCGAAGGATTTGTATTGTATCGGGAAAAATAATCCCTGTCGTAAGACTTGGTACTGAACACTGCAATGCGCATGGGTATTGATTTTGCTATTTAAAGATACTCGATTTGGGACCGATGGGTGAAATCGATGAAACAAGGCCTTAGTTCAAGACTTGTAGTACTTTTACACTTCAATTTTTTTCTTTGAGCGCCACCGTCTATTTGTTTACTCCCCCGTTCACGCAACTCAATACGCCTTATCCGGCAACTGCGTACCTAAAGGGATTCCTACAAACGAAAGGGATATCGGCATTCCAGGCGGATCTCGGCATTGAAGTCACGCTTGCGCTTTTCTCCAGGGAGGGCTTGCAAAAATTGTTCAATAGAGTAGCGGAGAAAGGCATCGTCCTCAGCGCCAATGCGCGCAGGATCATGGCATTCAGGGAAGACTATGTGCTAACGGTTGAACCTGTGATTCAGTTCCTGCAAGGGAAAATGCCAACCCTTGCCCAGCAAATTGCGGGCAGGCATTTTCTTCCTGAAGCCTCCAGGTTTTCACAAATTGATGACCTGCATTGGGCCTTCGGAACGATGGGTACACAGGACCGTGCGAAACACGTGGCCACTATGTACCTGGAAGACCTTAGCGATTTTATCCAGGAAGCTGTGGATCCGCATTTTGGATTTTCCAGGTACGCAGAAAAGCTGGGACGCTCTGCGGCTCGTTTTGATGAACTACATGAACACCTTCAGCAGCCATATACATTTATAGATGAGATCATGATCCATCTACTCCAAAAACAGATGGCATCCGCTGATCCATTACTGGTAGCTATTTCAGTGCCCTTTCCGGGAAATCTTTACGCGGCACTGCGTTGCGGACAATGGATCCGCAACAATCATCCTAACGCCAAAGTGGCCATGGGTGGCGGTTTTGCGAATACCGAGCTGAGGTCGCTCTCTGATCCGCGTGTATTTGACTATGTGGATTTTATTACCCTTGATGATGGCGAAGCGCCTGTGGAGCAGCTGATCAAATATGTACAGGGAGAAACGGATCTCGCATCTTTGAAACGATGTTTTTACCGGGAAGACAATAAAGTAATTTACCAGAACAACAGTTTATGCAAGGATTATTCCTTTGCTGAGGTGGGCACGCCTGATTACAGTGACCTATTACTGGATCAATATATATCTGCCATTGAGGTTGTGAATCCGATGCATAGCCTTTGGAGTGATGGCCGTTGGAACAAACTAACCATGGCACATGGATGCTATTGGGGAAAGTGTACATTCTGTGACATCTCACTTGATTATATCAAAATCTATGAACCCGTAACGGCTTCATTACTGGCAGACCGAATGGAGGCCATGGTTGCGCAGACGGGCCAAACGGGATTTCATTTTGTTGATGAAGCAGCACCACCTGCGTTGATGCGGGCACTGGCACTGGAAATCATCCGTAGAAAAATGGTAGTCAGTTGGTGGGCCAATATCCGGTTTGAAAAAAGTTTTACAAGAGACCTGTGTTTGTTGCTCAAACGTTCCGGATGTATTGCAGTGAGTGGAGGCCTTGAAGTGGCATCAGATCGGTTACTCACGCTCATTCAGAAAGGAATCACGGTAGCGCAAGTGGCGAGGGTCAGTAAATCCTTTACGGATGCGGGAATCATGGTGCACGCTTACTTGATGTATGGTTTCCCCACACAAACGGAACAGGAAACCATTGATTCGCTCGAGATGGTTCGGCAGATGTTTGCCACAGGCGTGCTGCAATCCGCTTTCTGGCATTTGTTCACCATGACTGCACATAGTCCTGTAGGACTTGAGCCGGCGAAATTTAAAGTGCAAAAGCAAACAGAGACCGTTGGAAGTTTTGCAAACAACGATATAGATCACATCGATCCTACCGGTGCCGATCACCTGCAGTTTAGTTTTGGACTCAAGAAAGCCCTGCACAATTATATGCATGGAATGTGCTTTGATTGGCCATTGCAGAAATGGTTTGATCATCGGGTGCCCAAAACAACAGTATCACCTGATTTCATTCAGCAAGCCGTAGATGGAGATGAATACATGCAGGGCAAAACTCGAAAACTAGTGTGGCTTGGTCGGGACCCATCGGCACAAACCATCACTAGGTCTAAAAAAGGAAACAGCTGGGAAATGTTAGAGATCAGGTTCCTGACGCAAAAAAATGAGTTGGTGATCCAGGTGGATCCTGCAAAAGGGAAATGGCTGATGGAAATCCTGCCTTCGCTGCGCATAGGGTCAGCTCCCCTTAAAACGGTGCAGATGCTGCAGGCAGACTACGAAGCCAAAGGCCTCGAAGATTTTGAACTATTCTGGGATAACAAGCCGGTGAACGGTTTATTTAAGGCCGGACTTTTACATCTTTGAATCATGATGCATGTTGATGAGATCCGGGATTACTGTATTGCACTTCCTGAAGTAGAGGAGACCCTTCCTTTTGGTCCTGACACGCTGGTGTTTAAGGTGCAGGGCAAGATTTTTTTGCTGTTATCGCTGGATGCTGACCCCGTGCAATTCAATGTGAAATGTGATCCCGTGCTTGCAGAAGAACTGAGAGAAAATTACACCTGTGTCATTCCGGGCTACCACATGAACAAAAAGCATTGGAACACCATCATCGTAGATGGTTCCGTAAAAAATGCAATGTTGAAGGAATGGATACAGCATTCCTATCATTTGGTACATAAAAAAAGTAAAAAGTAAACCCGGTGTAGCACAAGCGGCTGCGTTGGATAGGCTTCTGTACGTATTTTCGTTAAGCAATTCCCGCTATGAGAAGATTCCATTGGTTCTTTGTTGCTGCACTCTTGTTCAGCGTACAGTTGTTTGCCCAGAAACCTAAAGGCGGGATTGGTCTTGCCCTTGCAGGGGGAGGCGCGAAAGGTCTCGCACATATCGGTATCCTGAAAGCGATTGACTCTGCTGAATTAAACATCAATTATCTCACGGGCACCAGTATGGGCAGTATTGTGGGCGGCTTGTACGCAGCGGGGTATTCCGGGGATTCTATTGAATACATTGCAAGACATATCAACTGGGGTACTTTGTTGAGCAACTCCATTCCCATGACCAGCTATATTATGGAAGAGAAAACCGAGTATGGGAAATATGCTGTGGAGCTTCCGATCAAGGGGGGCAAGGTTTCGCTGCCATCCGGTTTTCTGGAAAGCCAGGAACTGTGGCTGACCCTGGAGAAGTACTTCTACCCCGTCTCTAATATTTCAGACTTTTCCAAATTGTCTATTCCTTATGTCTGCATCGGCACGGATCTGGCAACAGGCGAATCGGTGGTGCTTAACAGAGGCTCTCTCGTGCGGGCCATCAGATCAAGCATGGCGATCCCCGGTGCGTTTTCACCTGTGGAATGGGAAGGCAGAAGACTGGTGGACGGTGGTGTTACCAGAAACTTTCCGGTGAAGGACCTTAAGGAAATGGGCGCAACTTACACCATCGGCGTATCTGTTAGCACGCCCATTAAAAATGTGGAAGAATTGGATAATGTAGCAACGGTACTAAGCCAGGTGATTTTCCTGAATGAAAATAACGACAGGATCCTTGAATCAGCCATTACAGATTTGTTGATCAATGTTCCGATGGGTGATTTCACCTCAGCAAGTTTTGACGATGGTGATGCCATCATTGAACTCGGCATTGCGGAAGGGAGAAAATTTTATCCTTATTTCAAACACCTGGCAGATTCCCTCAAGGCAAACGATCCCAATTATGTTTTTCGGAAAAATCGTTTGCAGGAGTTCAATGGATTTCAGTTCAAAAAAATTACGGTAGAGGGCATCGATAACAAAACAAAAAAAGCATTCCTGGAGCAGGCAGGTGTTGATACCAGCAAAGTATATCTGTCAGACAAGCTTGAAAGGGAATCCCGCCAGGCCTTTGCCTACAGAATGTATAAATCGGTTTCATATGAGGTAAGAGATGATAGTACCGGCGCGCATGAATTGCTTTACAAGATCAAGCCGGAATCTCCTGTAGTGATGAAGGTGGGTATCTCGCAGAATAACTTCACCGGCTTCGGGGTGCACCTGAATGTTACCGCGAGGAACATGCTGAGTAAGTTTTCCCGGACCATGGCTACGGTGAATCTTGGAGAAAACTTCCGGGCGATGGCAGAGCACCTGCAAATGTTCGGCTACTCACGCCCCTGGAGCAATAAACTGCAGGTATACACTGAATTCCAGGATGTTCCGGTGTATACCAATTTTGTGCGTACGGGGCAATACAAACTCAAATACATCACCATTGATAACCGCTTTCAGATTTCCTCCAAGCAGCGATCTGCCGGAGGTATAGGGGTGCAATGGGAGAACATTGCCGCAAAACCACAGATCCTTACGGGGACTTATTTCAGTGGACACAACAACTATTTTCACTTGTATGGCTTCTGGCAAAGGAATACACTGAACAAACCACAGTATGCGCACAAAGGCATGGTGGTTGAACTCAAAGGAGGTGCTGTATTAGGCGTCAATCCAAACTTTCAAGTGTATGAAGATGGCACACTCGTTGGGGAGATCGATAAACAACTCATCCCCTGGGGCAACTACGCCCGTGCCACGGCCAATTTTCATAGTATAACACCCATTCACAAACGATGGGCATGGATCAACCGCATCCAGGGAGGAGCCAATTTTTCTGAAAATTCCAGTCTGCTGAATGGATTCTATGCAGGAGGTATGAATCCTACTTTCAGGAACCAGATCATGTTTGTGGGTCTTCAGGAAGGGGAGGTAGACGCAGAGAGTATGGCCGCAGTACAAACAGGGTTGCGTTACAATCCATTTGCCTCATTCTATGCCACGGCACAGATTGGCTACCTGACGTACAATTTCGTGAACAAGAATGTGGGCAGTGGACCCACGGCTTCCGCCTGGGGAACCGGCATTACGGTTGCGTATGATCTCCCCATCGGCCCCATTGAATTCACCATGATGTTCAGCAATAAAACACAAGGGCTTAGAACTTATTTCAATTTTGGATTTCCGTTCCGGCTATAAATCGGATGAATAGGCCGCCCGCTCTGGGTAGGAAATGACATAAGATTTGCAGCAAGTTTTTTTCAGCTTTCATGGCAGTGAGGGGCTCTTAATCTTTTACCTTTGGTAGACACTGTTTAATCCCGTTCATATCGTGCCTGTTTTCCAGACAGATCGCTTAAGCTTGTCAGAATTCTCCCTGACAGATACATCCTTCATCATCAAACTCACCAATACGGAAGGCTGGCTGAGAAATATTGGCGATCGGTATACAAATACGGAAGCTGGTGCCATTGCTTACTTGCAAAAAGGTCCACTGAAAAGTTATGCAACTACAGGGTATGGGCTGTGGAAACTGACCCTTACTGATACAAGGAAAGATATTGGTATTTGTGGGTGTTTTAAACGAGACATATTTGATCATCCCGATATTGGCTATGCTCTGCTTCCCGAGTTTGAAGGAAATGGCTACGCTACTGAAGCTGCCATCGGCTCCCGGGATTATCTATTTGCAAATTATACAGTTGAAAATCTGTTGGGCATATCTGAACCAGAAAACACTCCGTCCATTAAGATCCTCTCCAAACTGGGAATGGTCTACCGAAAAGATATTTCTATGCCCAACGAAACACAGGTGTTGAAACTGTATTCAATCCACCCGCTATGATGCCAACGCTTCATCTTTTTCCAGTTATTGATCAACACCTTATCCAATTACTGCGTTCGCTGAATGATAAAGACTGGACTAAGCCAACCATTGCCGGCTCATGGACGGTAAAAGACGTCGCTGCTCATCTGTTGGACACTGCAATGCGCACCGTTGGAATGTACAGGGATCAATATTTCGGAGAAAAGCCGGAGGGAATTTCCAGTTATGATGACCTTGTAAACTACCTCAACAAGCTCAATGCTGATTGGGTTTCCGCGTTTAAAAGGGTTAGTCCTTTGCAGCTCATCGATCTTCTCGAAAGCACATCAGCTGTTCAATATGAGCAATATCAAAAACTCGATCCTGCAAATCCATCCATGTTCTCGGTTGCCTGGGCTGGGGAAGAACAGTCAACCAATGCATTTCACATCGCCAGGGAATATACGGAGAAGTTTCATCACCAGTTGCAGATCCGCGAAGCATTGGGTTGTACAGAAGTACTGATCACCAAAACCCTTTTCCTTCCTTTCATGGATACCCTGATTCAAGGGCTTCCGCATACCTATCGCGAAGTGAAAGCGAATGAAGGAAACATTGTCCAAATTGTTGTTAGCGGCGAAGCCGGGGGCATTTGGCAATTAAAGATGCTCACATCAGGATGGAAATTACTAGAGAAGCCAGAAACAATTTTATCAGGAGAAATAAAAATGTCCCCATCCACAGCTTGGAAACTATTCACGAAAGGCATGAGCATTGAAGAAGCGCAACAACTGGTTGAAGTAAGCGGCGACAAAACACTTGCATTACACTGTTTACAAATGGTATCCGTAATGGCTAATCGATAGTTACGTTTCAACCTCCAACCTTCAACCTCCAACCTGCTAAAGATACTGGTCGCCCTTATTCCGCCTCACCTCTGCCACATATTCCTTGATCTCTTGTTCTTTCTCCTTTTTACAGATCAGCAGCACATCTTCCGTATCCACCAATATATAGTCATCCATGCCCTGCAAGAGATAGAGCTTCTCATCCTTGCCGTGCACCATACAACGGGTGGCATCAATCACCATCACATTTTCACCGGAGACTGCATTTCCGAGATAGTCTTTTTCCATATTCTCGTAAGCGGAATTCCAGGTACCCAGATCACTCCAGCCAAAGCTTGATGGGATCACATATACGTTATCGGCCTTCTCCATGATCCCATAGTCAATAGAGATGTTGGTGCACTGCGGATAGATTCTTTGAATAGCTGCAATTTCTTCGGGGGTGTTGAAAGCATCAGCCTCCGAAATAAATACCTCAGCCATTTCAGGCAGGTATTGGTTGAATGCAGCAACAATATTTTTAACCTGCCAAACAAAAATGCCGGCGTTCCAAAGAAAATCACCGGAAGCCAGGAAAGACCTCGCGATTTCTAAATTAGGCTTTTCAGTAAAGGTCTTTACCTTATACACGTTGTCTGAAACGCCCTGTTGTTCATACTGAATGTATCCGTATCCAGTATTGGGATGTGTTGGCTTTATACCTAAGGTGATTAATGCCTTATGCTTCGTCACAAAGTTCATGGCTTCCAGACAAACCTTGTTGAAATCTGTCTGATCCAGAATGAGGTGATCCGCAGGTGCGCAAATCAGCAGTCCGTCTGGATTCAACCCCTTCAATTTATAGGCGATATAAGCAATACAAGGTGCTGTGTTTTTTCTGGAAGGCTCTCGGAGAATATTGTTCACTTCAATATCCGGCAACTGTGCTTTTACAATATCAGCGTATTCAGCTGAAGTGACAACGTAGATATTTTCTTTTGGAATAAATTTAGCGAAGCGATCATAGGTTGTCTGAATCAATGTTCTTCCCGTACCAAGGATGTCCAAAAACTGTTTGGGGAAATCAGTCCTGCTCATCGGCCAAAAACGCGAGCCAATTCCTCCAGCCATGATGGCCACGTAATGATTTTTATTCATCAGATCAATCCTTCTTTAATAAGATCATGTAAATGGATCACGCCAACATATTTACCTTCATCAATGACAGGCAACTGGGTGATATTGTTCTTTCGCATCAGGTCAAGCGCACCTACTGCAAGGGTTGATGCGTCAACCGTCCTCGGCGTTTTGGTCATGATCTGGGTTGCCGTCATCTGGTGGATATCACCACCCGTTTGCAGCATTCGCCGAAGGTCACCATCAGTAATCACGCCAAGCAGCTCACCAGTTTCAGTTAAAACGGCCGCCATGCCCAGTCGTTTAGATGAGATCTCTATGATCACATCCCTCAGCGGAGTATCTGGCCCCACCTGAGGTTTGGCATTCTGCGGATAAAGATCAGACACGTGTAAGTATAACTTCTTGCCGAGCGCGCCACCAGGGTGGAACTTAGCAAAATCACTGCTGGTAAACCCACGAACCTCCATCAGGCAAACCGCCAATGCATCACCCATCACCATTTGTGCCGTTGTGCTTGTAGTGGGTGCCAGGTTGTTTGGACAAGCTTCCTGGTCCACGGTAGTGTTTAGGACCTGATCCGCCTGTAGTGCAAGGTATGAACCCATGTTTCCAACCATCCCGATCAACAAACTTCCCATATTCTTGATCAGGGGTACCAACACCTTTATTTCGGGACTTTCCCCACTTTTGGAGATCACCAGAACAACATCGCCCTCCTGAATCATACCCAAATCTCCATGGATGGCATCAGCGGCATGCATGAAAATAGCCGGCGTTCCCGTACTGTTCAGGGTGGCAACGATTTTTTGACCGATGATGGCACTTTTTCCGATTCCACTCACTACCAGCCTGCCTTTCATTGTCTGCAACCGTTCAACTACAGCTACAAAATGGTTGTCGATATACGCCGAAAGCTGCTTAATAGAGGCCGCCTCCAGTTCAACGGTCTTTCGGGCAATGGTTTTGATACTTTCTTTTTCCATGGAAATTCCCGCAAAAGTATTACATTAAAGTAGATAGACAAGAGGCAACGGCCAGGCAATGAGGCATTAGGCATTGGGCACTAGGCATTGCCCGGCGTATAAAAGAAATATTTATAATGACAACCGCGAAAAAATCAAGCGCAAAAAAGACATCTAAACCCAAAATACAGCCCGCTCACCCCATAGATCTGGACAGCGCCTTGCAGGAACAGTTCGGATTTTCCAAGTTTAAAGGCAACCAGCGCGCCGTGATCGAAAACCTGCTGGCCGGCAATGATACCTTTGTAATCATGCCCACCGGTGGGGGCAAAAGCCTCTGCTACCAGCTGCCCGCTATAATCAGCGAAGGGTGCGCCATCATTGTTTCACCCCTCATCGCACTCATGAAAAACCAGGTTGATCTGGTCAGAAGCTATAGCTCTAAGGACGATGTGGCCCATTTCCTCAATTCAACCCTCACAAAAAAAGAGATCAGAGAGGTGCATGACGACCTCATCACTGGAAAAACAAAAATGCTCTATGTAGCACCTGAGACCCTGACCAAGGCAGAAAACCTGGAGATATTCTCAGACCTGAAGATCTCATTTTTCGCGGTTGACGAAGCACACTGTATTTCAGAATGGGGACATGATTTCCGTCCGGAATACAGGAGACTCAGGGATATGATGGAAGAAATCGCGCCTAAAGTGCCGATGATCGCACTAACAGCAACGGCTACCCCAAAAGTTCAGCAGGATATTGTTGAAAATTTAGGTCTTCGTAAGCCGGAGATTTTCATTTCTTCTTTCAACAGGCCCAATCTTTATTACGAGATCAGGCCCAAAGTCAATAAGGAGAATACCATCAAGAGCATCGTCAAATTCATACATGATAACCGCGGCAAAAGCGGGATCATTTACACCCTCAACCGTAAGACCACCGAAGAACTTGCAGATATGCTGATGGCCAACAACATCAAGGCAGTGGCTTATCACGCGGGTATGGACAGTAAGATACGGGCAGACAGGCAGGACCAGTTCATGAACGAGGATGTACAGGTGATTGTGGCAACCATCGCTTTTGGCATGGGGATCGATAAACCGGATATCCGTTTTGTAATCCATTTCAATATTCCTAAAAGCATCGAAAATTATTATCAGGAAACCGGAAGGGCAGGAAGAGACGGAATGGAAGGGAAATGCTTGTTATACTATTCCCATAAAGATGTTTCTAAACTGGAACACCTCATGCGTGACAAACCCCTTAGTGAAAGGGAAGTGGGCGCACAACTCATTAATGAAACTGTGGCTTATGCAGAAAGCGGTGTGTGCAGGCGCAAAATCCTGATGAGCTATTTTGGTGAGGAGTACAAAGAAAAAGACTGTAAGAACTGCGACAACTGCCTTAATCCTAAAGAGCAGGTGGAGGCTAAGACAGAAGCACAACAGATGCTTAAGGTCATCAAAACACTGGACGAACGTTTTGCCGCAGAATATGTGATCTCTATTGTTACGGGTAAGCTTACACCGCAGATCCAGATGTATCGTCATGACCAACTGGATGTATTTGCTTCTGGCAACGACCAGCCGGATCATTACTGGAACTCTCTGATCAGGCAATTATTGCTGGAAGGGATGCTAAAAAAAGATATAGAAGATTATGGCGTGTTGAAGCTCACAAAGAAAGGTGAAGCCTTCCTCAAGAAGCCATCGGCCTTCAAAATCATCCTCAACAACCTCTACGAAGATGCCAATGAAGACGACGATGAAGTGGTAGACAGTAGCAGCCCGGTATCTGCCGACCCTGCTTTGTTTGACATGCTGAAGGCCCTGCGCCAAAGGGTGTCTAAGGAAAAGAAACTGCCGCCTTTTGTGATCTTCCTGGAAAGTTCTTTGGAAGATATGGCCACGCAGTATCCTACCAGCATGGAAGAGCTTGAAAAAATCAGTGGCGTCAGCAAAGGCAAGGCGTTGCGGTACGGAAAACAATTCATTGACCTGATCAGTCAATATGTTGCAGAGAATGATGTGGTGAAGCCCGATGACTTTGTGATGAAAAGCGTGGTGAACAAGAGCAGTAACAAAGTTTTTATCATTCAGCAAGTAGATAAAAAGATGCCGCTGGAAACCATCGCGAAATCAAAAGATATGCGGCTGGAACAATTGCTGGAAGAAATGGAAACCATTGTAGCATCTGGCACCAAACTTAACCTGGACTATGCTATTGACCAGTTGGTTGACGAAGACGACCAGCAGGATATTCTCGATTATTTCAAGAGCTGCGAAACCAGCAGCCTGCAAGTTGCACAGGAAGAACTCGCTGACCTTAGCCTGGAATTGGAACAGTTGAAGATCATGCGGATCAAGTTTCTGAGTGTATACGGTATGTAGTTCAAGGGAGAATATAAAGGGAGAA
>JBASZQ010000090.1:0-58405 GCA_049661025.1 Chitinophagaceae bacterium
CCGTACCCCTTGCTGCAAACCACGTATTCGCTTCCTCTACAAAACTGATATGTGCCGCATCATGTTTCCCGGTGTAAAAAGCCAGAACGGAAAATGATCGATTCTTCTCCTGGGCAGACAGACTGAAAACCGATAACAACAATACCACAAGAAGGAGAAATGCATTGCCAGTCATTAATCGCAGAAACATAGTATACTAAAGGTAAGCAGATTTTTCAGGCTCAATAGTCAGGCTTTAGCATTAAAACCTTGTAGATCATTCAGAATTTAATACAAATAACACCGTTCAATTTGATTACCCGGCTTGGCCTGGCAGTAATTTAAGAATACATTTACGGCGCAAAAGCTGCTTCGGTTGAAATCCCCCCTTTGAGAATACTTATCACTACCATTCCGTAAGTCAAAATAATAACCATTATGAGAAAGCTTGTTTTTTCTTTGCTGCTGGGCGTAGTAGCAGCATCTGTTTCTGCACAGCAGAAACCCAATATTCTTGTCATCTGGGGCGATGACATCGGAACCTGGAACATCAGCCATAATAACAGAGGCATGATGGGCTATCGGACCCCAAACATTGATCGTATTGCCAAAGAAGGTATCGGGTTTACCGACTATTATGCACAACAGAGCTGTACGGCTGGCAGAGCTGCGTTTCTGGGTGGTAATGTACCCGTTCGGACCGGCATGACAAAGGTTGGCCTGCCAGGCGCGAAAGAAGGCTGGCAGAAGTCTGACGTCACTATCGCTACCGTCATGAAGAGCCTTGGCTATTCCACAGGACAATTCGGAAAGAATCATCAAGGTGATCTGGACGAACACCTGCCTACGATGCATGGATTCGATGAATTTCTGGGGAACCTATACCACCTGAATGCGGAAGAAGAGCCAGAAAATGAAGACTATCCAGGCGAAATGAAAATGGCCAATGGCAAAACATTCAGGCAGTCTTTTGGTCCACGTGGTGTAATTCACAGCTGGGCGGATGGCAAAGGAGGCCAAAAGATCGAGAACACCGGACCATTGACTAAGAAAAGGATGGAGACTATTGACGACGAAACCATTGCTGCTGCAAAAGACTATATCACTCGCCAGGTGAAAGCAGGCAAACCATTCTTTTGCTGGTGGAACGGTACGCGCATGCATTTTCGTACGCATGTTAAGTCTGACAGAAGACACAAAGGCAATGATGAGTATACCGATGGCATGATTGAACATGATATGCATGTTGGTGAATTGTTGAAACTGTTAGATGATCTTGGAATTGCCAACAACACCATCGTACAATATTCAACCGACAACGGACCGCACTATAACACTTGGCCAGATGCAGGCACCACACCTTTTCATGGGGAAAAGAACAGTAGCTGGGAAGGTGCTTATCGCGTACCTACCTTTATCAAATGGCCAGGCAAATTTCCTGCAGGTGTTACGTTGAATGGAATTATCTCACATGAAGATTGGTTGCCCACATTTGCTGCCGTAGCGGGAAATCCCAATATAGCCGATCAATTGAAAAAAGGCGTGACCCTGAACGGAAGAGCCTACAAGAACTATATTGATGGCGTAAATCAGCTGGACTACCTGGCTGGAAAAGTGACAGAGTCACCCCGACAAGGGTTTATCTATGTCAATGATGCAGGAGAAGTTGCGGCGATCCGTTACAATGATTGGAAAGTGATGTTCCTTGAAAACAGGGCCAAGCAACTGCAGATCTGGTTGGAACCGTTTGTAGAGCTGCGCGCGCCTTATCTGTTTAACCTGCGTAGGGATCCATTTGAAAAAGCACTGGAAGGAGCAAATACCTACTATGATTGGTATATTGACCGTGCAGGATTTGTGATCCCACCCATTCAGCAATATGCATTGAACTTCCTGACCACATTTAAAGACTACCCACCAAGCCAGACCGCTGGTAACTGGAACCTGAGTAAGGTGCAGAAACAAATTGAGAACATGACGCAAACAAAATAAGCTTGTTTAATATATTAAAGGCCGGGGCATACTCCGGCCTTTTCATTTCAAACTTCCACTAACTTATCAATATGAAAACATTAGCACTTGGCGCCTTACTATTGCTGGGTTTATCATTAACCCATTGCAGAACCGCAGAAAAAAAAGAAACATCCACAGCTGCCGGCACATCAGCTGTTTCCAGTCCCCTGCCCTCCTGGAACGAAGCCACAGCACAACGTATCTCCCAATGGGTAAGCGCAGCAACAGATACCGCCAGCCCTTCCTTTATTCCTGTGGCAGACAGGATCGCTGTGTTTGATAACGATGGCACATTGTGGCCCGAGCAGCCCTATCCCAATCAGTTGCAATTTGCCTTCAACTATTTGAAAGCACTTGCACCTTCACATCCGGAATGGAAAAAAGATCCCGTCATAAACGGTCTGCTGAATAATGACTATGAACCCATGAAAAAAGCAGGCATGAAAGGATTGGGAAAGGTAATGGCAATGACACATAGCGGTATGTCCACAGACAGTTTCACCTATGCAGTTAAGCAATGGATCGATACGGCAAGGGATCAAAGATTTGGAAAACGTTATAAAGAGCTGGTGTATCAACCGATGCTTGAATTGCTTGAATATCTTCGCAGCCATCAGTTCAAAACCTATATCGTTAGTGGTGGCGGCGCAGATTTCATGCGGCCCTGGACCGAAGAAGTATATGGCATACCACCTTACCAGGTCATTGGCAGTTATGGCGAAGTGAAATATGAAGTGAAGAACGATAAGCCAGTATTAACAAAACTAGCCGGAGATTTTTATATGGACGATAAAGCAGGTAAACCTGTTGCCATTCATCGCTTCATTGGAAAGACACCTGTATTCTGCGCAGGGAACAGTGATGGCGATCAGGCGATGATGCAATACACGCACGGCTCACCGTATAAAAGTTTTTGCCTCATCGTTCATCATACAGATGAAAAAAGAGAATATGCTTATGATCTCAAGACGCTGAGTGGGCACCTGGAAACAGCGTTGCAGGAAGCATCCCAAAAGAACTGGCTAGTGGTGAACATGAAGACCGACTGGAAAAAAGTATTTCCCTTTGAATAAAAAAGGTTCCGGGAAATCCCGGAACCCTATATAAACGAGCCTATACTTAGGCCTTAACCCAATTTGTTGCCAGTTATTTTTTCACTGGTTGCACATCAATCGTATATATCTGCGCGATGGTTTGGTTTGCACTAGCCTTGTCGTTTTTGAAAACGAGGTAAACTTTGTGCATTCCACTGACCCCTATTGCAGGAATGGTGAAATTCTGGCTACCATTCTTTACTTCGATGGTTTGTGCTGCCCCAACCAATGTACCGTCAGGACTATCCAGTCTGATCTCCACCGTACCGCCTGCAGCAGCAATGCGTCCATTGGCAGCAACCCTTAATGCGAATCCACCAACTCCGGTAAGGTCAATATCCTTGAACATCAGGTATGCACCATTACCTTCCATCAGCATCGCCTTGGCCGGCGTGATCATTTTATTGAAACCTTTTGTTTCATCAGCATATTCAGGATCCAGCATCGGGTAACGCAACACTACCACATCTTCCCCGATCATAGGCGTCATGGTTGCCGTGCCTTTATCCCTATATGCTGCGCGAAGAATATAAGTGCCTTTTTCTTTCTGCTCATCTGCTTTCTTGATTACATATTCCCCTTTAACTGGCGCAGATTTTACTGCAGCTTTCTTCTCTGCCAATGAAAGAATGTATTCAACCATGGCTCTGCTATCTGCCACACTCAACTGCGGATGCGCACTCATGGCGTGATCACCCCAAACGCCTGCACCACCTTTGATGATCTTCTGCGCTAGGGACTCCACAGCAGCGGGCTTACCCTTGTACTTCACCGCCACTTCCTGGTAACTGGGGCCCACAGAACGCTTGTTGGCCATATGACAACTCTTACAATCATTCTTATTGATTAGGATCTGACCAGTAGAAGTGAATGCAGACGCATCCGTTCCACGATGGGTAACTGACGCATCGATCTTATCATATCCCAGCGGCAGATAATCTGTGCTCACCGCTACCTGCGCAGGTAAAATCTTCCCATTCTGCAGGGAACCGTCTTCCTTATCCTGCACCTTTACTGCATAGTTGAGCGCCGTTCCCGGGAAATAAAAGGTCCGGTTGGCTCCACCCAGGTCAAAGTTGACCACCGGAGGTTCGTTACCCACTTTAATATCAACTGTCTTACTACTCTTCTCTCCGCGGGTATCCGTAACCGTTAGTGTTGCCTTATAGTTGCCAGCTTTTGCAATGGATACAGAGGGATTTGGTTCGGTAAATGTTTTGGTTGTGCCGCCTCCGGTCAGTTTCCATTCATATTTCAGTGCATCGCCATCATAGTCTTTTGTCCCTTCAGACAGCAACTGCGTCTTGAAAGGAAGTGCACCCTTGGTTTTGGTGGCCGATGCTTCAGCAATGGGCTTGCGGTTACCGGCATTGTACTCCAAACGCACCAATCGGGCATTCTCATTCCCCCGGAACCATGCAGAGCCGTATTCCAATACATATAAATCTCCTTCAGGTCCGAAGTCCATATCAATAGCAGAAGAGAAATTCATATCGGGAAGGAAACGCTCCATGGACTGATAATCGCCTTTCTCGTCCATCGTCACCGCCATGATCCAGCCGCGCATGAAATCTACGATCAGCCATTTGCCTTCATAATAATCGGGAAAAACCCTTTTGGCATTCGGAAAATCGGTTTTATGAAATACCGGGCCGCCGGTTGCACTCCTTCCGGCCGCGCCGAGTAAAGGGAATTTATCCGACAGTCCGTAAGGATACCAGATCATTGCAGGCAGTGCAGGCGGTAGTTCTTTTAGTCCGGTGTTATTCCGGGAATTGTTCACCGGATGCTGGGGATCAAATGGTTTTCCAAACGTAGAATCATCGAAATTAAAAGCTACATAGGCCTGATTGTCGCCAATAAAATAAGGCCATCCAAAAAAGCCCGGGCCCTTGGCCTGGTTGAATTCATCATAGCCGCGAGGTCCGCGTTTTGTATCCTCGGAAGCATCTGGCCCTACCTCACCCCAATATAGATAACCTGTTTTGGTATCCAGGGTTGGCCGCCAGGGATTCCGATGTCCCATCGTATAGATTTCAGGCCGTGTTTGCGGTGTCCCTTTAGGAAAGAGGTTTCCTTCGGGGATGGTATAGCTACCATCGTTTTCCGGGTGAATCCTAAGGATCTTGCCCCGCAGGTCATTGGTATTGCCCGGCGCACGTTGATCATCGTTGTTTTCCTTGCCCGGACGATCGTCAAGGTTTGAGGTTCCCTCCCGGGGGTTCACGGTATTATTTCCTACGGTGAGGAAAAGATTTCCCTGTTTATCAAACACCATCCCACCGCCTGTATGGCAACACTCTTCTCTTTGGGTAGGAACTTCCAATACTATTTTCTTGCTTGAGGCAACGAGTTCATCGCCTTTCAACTCCCATCTTGCCAAAACATGTTTGGTGTCCGTGGGATCTGCATAATACATATAGATCCAGTGGTTCTCACTGAACTTAGGATGCATAATCACACCCATCAGTCCTTCCTCGGCTTCCCTCACCTGACCAGCTTTGTTTTTGTACTTCGTATTAACAGGTATGGTAGCCAGTAGCTTTACATCGCCGGTTTTCAAATCAACCGATTTCAATCCGCCCTTCCGTTCCACAATCAATGCTCTTCCGTCTGGCAGAAAAGTCATCTCCATGGGTTCATCTAATTTACCGTCTGCCGTCAGCGCAACCTGTGTAAACCGGTTTGCATCTGGCGGGGCTCCTTCGGGTCTGTTGGGTTTGTACGCACTGAATGCGAAAAATATGGCGATGGCAAAAAAAGGAATCAACAGCCAGCGCCAGTTGCGTTGGATCGTTGCAGTAGTTGATATCATGAACGAATTACTTTAACTGTTTTGGTGTTTTCACACGGTCTGCCTCAACATCAAACATCCCCATCATGGAGCCCGTTGCCTTATCATCGTCCTTCTTCTTCAATTCCATGTTCAAGTCATAACCCATCAGATTGAAATAAAACATTCCACCGTTCTCAGCAAGTTCAATTTTATCAATCTTTGATTGCTCCTTACCGGTTGAATCAAGGATCACTCCTTTCAGGCTGGCACCATCTTTTTCAAATGAAAAAACCAGTTTGGCATCACCCTGCGGTGTACCCTTGATCACTACGTTCCATTTGCCTGCAAAATAATCGGCAGATGAAGTTCCCTGTGCCTTCGTGCTATAAGAGGTAAGAATCAGGAACAAGCTTGCGCAGAAAAAGAGCATTTTTTTCATGTGTGTAATGTTGGATCAGTGCTGTAATAAAAAACCTTCTCCCAAGGGGAAAAAGGTGTAATGTGTCATTCTGACCCAATAAAGTTAGCAGGATTTTCCTGACCTCAAAATTTATTTTCCCACATGTTACAACAACCGGCTATTGATTTAAAGTGTCTCAAATTCAAGGTAGCCATCGATTTCTCTAACACCCATCTTAACTTACATGTTCAACAACTGCAGCATACGCATGCTTTTCAGCTCATTCTTCTTTCACACCATTTTTCGTAAAGTTTTGATCATTTCGTTCCTGTTTTTTGAGGAACAGGTTTCCGCACAGATTGTTTTTGAAAATGTAAGGGTCTTTGATGGGAAGTCGGCAACCCTCACTTCTCCCCTGCATGTGTTGGTGGAAGGAAATCTGATTAAAAAAATAAGTGCAACAACTATTGCTGTAGAAAATGGAGTCACCAGGATCAATGGCGCCGGTAAAACACTGATGCCTGGCTTAATTGACGTGCATGTTCATCTCACCTTTGGTGCATTGACGCAGCAGGAGATGATGAGTTCGGAATTTTCAGAGCAGTTGTTGATGCAGAAAGTAGGTGCTTCAGCCACGCAGACCCTGATGCGAGGATTTACCAGTGTCCGCGATGTAGGCGGCCCCATCTTCCCATTGAAGCTGGCCATTGACGCAGGCAAGATTGATGGCCCGAGGATCTGGCCCTCCGGTGCGGTGATCAGCCAAACCGCAGGTCACGGTGATTTCAGAGCGCCGAATGAAAAATCAAGGCGATTTTTCGGTCAACCTGCACGCGCTGAATTATATGGGGCCACTTTTATCGCTGATGGGCGGGACGAAGTGTTAACGGCCACCAGGGAGAACCTGAGGTTTGGTGCCAGCCAGATCAAGCTGATGGCAGGCGGCGGCACCTCATCGGCCTATGATCCCGTTGACGTTACACAATACACCCTTGACGAAATGAAGGCCGCTGTTGAAGCTGCGGAAGACTGGGGAACCTATGTAACTGTTCATGCGTATACCCCCAGGGCCGTGCAGCGCGCCATTGAAGCTGGTGTTAAATGCGTAGAGCATGGCCAGATGTTGGATGAAAAAACACTCCGTCTGATGGCCAAAAAGAAAGTGTGGCTAAGCTTGCAAAATCTTGTTGAAGACACACCAGATATGGATCCGCTGCGGCGTGAAAAAAGAAAACCTGTCATTGATGGTCAGGCTAAAGTATGGCCATTAGCAAAGAAATTGAAAGTGAAACTGGCCTGGGGCACTGATTTCCTTTTTGAGCCGGAACTCAATAATGAGCAAAACGCTTATATTCTCCGATTGCAAAAATGGTTTACCAACGCCGAGATCCTGAAAATGGTCACGCACGACAATGCACAATTGCTTCAGCTGTCAGGGTTACGAAGCCCCTATCCGGGGAAGTTAGGCGTGGTGGAAGAAGGCGCAATGGCTGATCTCATTCTGGTAGATGGAAATCCACTGGCGGACCTGAACCTGATTGCTCAACCGGCAATAAAATTCATTGTTATTATGAAGGATGGAAAGATCGTAAAGCAACTGAATAAATGAGTTCAAAAAAACATTCATATTATTTGCAACATTGTTGCAAATAATATAGCTTTGTATGATGTCACTTTCAAAGACTTATACTTCAAATCATTCGGACAAATTGGGAATCCTTGCATCTTTAGCTTGTGCGGTGCACTGCACAATTTTGCCCATGTTTCTTAGCAGTTTGTCGCTGTTTGGTATTGATTTTCTTGATCACCCGGTGATTGAATGGTTATTTATAGGATCAGCTTTGTGGCTGGGCGTTGTATCCCTTTGGCATGCATTCAAACATCATCATCAAAGAAAACTACCCATTGTACTTTTTATTCTTGGATTCATAGCATTGATCCTTAACCAGATTTACGCAGAAAAATGGGTCTTGATATTGATACCCTGCGCGTCTTTGTTTATGATCTCTGCGCATGTCATGAATTTACATTATACGGCCTGTAGCAGGAATAGCTGCAAATAAGCGCTATTTTGCTACTTCCTCTGCTTGTGCAAGAATGTACATAAACTCATCAAGGTTTGTTCCATTCAATTGAAATAACCCCTGAATAGTCACAAACTGATCCGTCCTGTATCGCTTGGGTTTTCCTTTGAATTTAATAGAGACCACTGATTCGGGACCACTCTGCCCACAAAAAAAACAAGACGCGTAATTATATCTTGAGACTGCATAGAGTCCGGATTGTACATCCAATGGGATCATGTAACCAGATATTGAACAGGTCTTGCCCCGCACTTTCTTCACTTTATCACCAAATATGGGGTAGTTGATATTCAGGTTGTATGTATCGTTCCATTTGAGTATATAGGTGACATCCTCCAGCAGTTTCCAGGACAGTTTAGTGACGGGCCCCGGCTGAGGGGTCTGCGTCATTGAAACTTGATCTGCGACAAAATTTTCAGAGAATTGATCAGCATCAACCTTATCGGCAGGAAAAAATGGATATGAACCCTTGTGTACGCAGAAGTTTGACAAATTTGAACAAGCCAAAATGGTCAGGGAACAAATCCAAATTAAACAATGCCTGAGTTTAAGCATGGCTGAAGGTTTTATGAATATTTGTCTTTGATGCCCTCACAGCGGGAATAAAGCTTGCAAGCAAAGAAATCAATATAGTGATCAAGATGAGCGTCCCTTCATCGCTTCCATAGAAACGCCAGGCAGAAAGTTGAATATTGTAGTCAGCTTGAAATGCCTGCTGCGAAAAATGTACAATTAATCGGCCAACGAGCAAACCTGACACCAGACCAAATAACGCCAAAATAGTGCCTTCTGCCAGAATCATTAGGGCAAGTGTAGTTCTTTGGGCTCCCATGGTTCTGAGCAATGCCATTTCATAGTTTCTGTCTTTTAAGGAATTGAACAAGGTCACAAAGACACTTAACCCAGCCAGGACCATGATCACAAACGCAATGCTTTTCAACATGTTTGCAGCGGTATCAAACAAAGAAAAAAGGCGATTAAGTTCTATAGCAGGCACTGCGGCCATCATCGCTGAACGCTCATTGATCGTACGAGGCAGGCTGATCTTTCCAACCGGGTTTCGAAACCGAACCAATACTGCTGTATAGTAGTTTTCTGAATGATCTGCTTCCTCCGCCTCATGTTCATCTGAATGTTCACCTGAATGTTCATCGTGATGCTCATGCAACTGCCAAACAGTTTTGATATCGCCAATCAGTAGGTTATCAATAACAGTTTGTGTTTGAGCAAGTATACCGGTGACGACATAGGGCTTTTCCTCATGAACTTCACCATGCTCATCGCTCCCATGCGTACTGAAGATCTTGTCGCCAACCTTCAAACCAAGATCTTGTGCTGCCTTTGCACCGATCACCAATTCATAGGGCTTCAAAAATATTCTTCCAGCTGAAAGTTTACCCTGGTAGTGGTGGACATATGAACTGTCTGTACCGATGATACTATGTTGTTTGTAGGAATCGCCGAAAGCCAGAGGAATGGCTTCACCAACATATGGATGCTTCATCCATTTTTCAGCTTCTTCTACTTTAATATTACCCGTAGGCGCGTCAATATGATAAATGGCAGACAATATGAGTTGCAATGGACTTCCTTTGGCGCCTAGAACTAAGTCGAACCCCTGTGCAGAATTAATAAACTGTTGTTGAACTTGTTCTTTAATAATTACCAAGGCCGAAATAATGGCAACACTCATCATGATCAGCAACCAACACAGCAAAGAGGAAAGAGGGCGATAAATCAGATTCGATATGGCAATTTTCAAGATCATGTTAAAGTGATGGATTTGGAAAACTGCGTGCGTACCCTTTGGTCATGTGTAACAATAACAACGGCAGCATTTCCGGAAGTCATGTATTTTTGTATCAGTTTGCAAACCAGTAAGCAATGATCATCATCAAGGCTTGACGTAGGTTCATCTGCCAATACCAAAGCTGGATCATGCAGGAATGCCCGGGCTATACATACCCTTTGCAATTGACCAAGACTAAGCTGGTGGGGTCTTTTATGCATTTGGTCAAGAATATTCAACTGATCGAGCAATGCAACGATCCTTTCTTTTCCGATTTTCTTTGAACCCATGTAGCCTGGGAGTAACAGGTTGTCAACTATAGATAGGGAGTAGATCAAATGAGGTTTTTGGGTGATTAACCCGATGTTCCTGCCCCTGAATGCATCTAACTTAGCCGTCGACAATGAAGTAATGTCCTCACCGTTGATATAGATTGAGCCTTTGGTTGGCTTTAATATCCCTGCAAGTAAATGCAGGAGAGTTGTTTTACCCTTACCAGATGATCCTGATACAACAAGTGCTTCTTTACTTTCACAGGTAATATCAGGAAAATAGAAGGAAAGACCCGGATAGGCAAACGAAATATCGTTGGTCTGTAACATGTTAACTGATATGTTCCATGACACCTGCAGCCTTAAGCATCAGGTTATGTAAATCGGTGTTTCTTACAAATGGGGAAAGCAATTCACTTCCTGGACCCACCATTGTAAGTTCTACAAAATCCGCAGAGTGATCCATAGATCCCCAACCAACTGAAGTATGCTCAAATTGCAGTTGACTAAGCATTTTGAATGGCAGTTTGCGTGGATTGTATACTCCCGTCTCGTCAAGATTCTGGTAATGCTGTACAATTGATTTCGCGTCCTCTTCTTTCAGAACAAGGCCTTGCTCGGAATGAAATAGCTCCCTCACCTGCAGTGGTGTAGACGACTTATTAATGGCCTGAAGCATCCAGTCGTTGGTGTGTTTAAATTGCTGAATCCGGTCAAAGTTCTTATTGGCATTGCCTCCATAAAAAAGCCCAGGATTCGCATTGCCATGATCCGTAGTAATGATCACGAGCGTTTCACCGTCCTTTGCTGCAAAATTCAAAACCGCATTTACAGCATCATCAAATTCAATCTGATCATATAACAAACCGCCTATATCGTTAGCATGTGCTGCCCAATCAACTTTTCCTGCTTCAATTTGCAATACAAACCCTTTTGGATGTCCCTTCATCAGATCAATACTTTTCATGGCCATTTCAGCAAGACTGGGAACAGCTTTGTTTTTCACAGGATCATTCATCCTGTCGAGCGCGTAAGGAAGCGCGGCTTCATCAAACAAACCAAGGACGGATCTGCCAGAAACAAGAAGATCTCGCATCTGTTCTCGGTCCAGTGCCACATCATATTGACGAGCATTGAATTTGGCAATCAGATCAGCCTTGTCCGTTCTGGTGGATTCAAGAAAATTGTTTCTGCCGCCACCCATAATAACATCGATGTCAACAGACAAATACTGAAGGGCTATGTCATCCATATCCCCACGTTTGTTATTGTTGATGCAAAATCCTGCCGGGGTTGCGTGGGCTACTGGCACGGTTGTGACCACACCTATTTTTTTACCCTTGGCTTTAAACTTTTGCCAGATGGGTCTATGCCATTCCCCGTTGGGGTCAACATTGAGGGATCCGTTATTGACCCTCACCCCACAGCCCCAGGATGAACTGGCAGCTGCAGAATCGGTCACCAGAGAACTTGCTGAAGCAGTGTCCATCAATGCACGCTTTGCTTGCCCGGTTTCGTACAGTTTCAGCCAGGCAGATCGCTTTCCTTCTTTGCGCTGTAGTAAAAGATCGGCCATCACTAGGGTCCCGATGCTCATTCCATCACTAACCAGGAAAATAATGTTCTTTGCCTCTTTCCTTTTCTTTAGACCATCCGCATTGGATTGTTTTGAAGAAGCATCTAAGGAAGTAAAAATGGAACCTCCAAAAAGCGCAATAGCAGTATCCTGAATAAACCCACGTCTTTTCATTTGTAGAATTTTTGCCGCTGCAAACGCGAAACAATGATACTGGCTGATGAATTGAAGTCCATCAAAGCAGCAATCAATAATCCATAATTTGCAACTATGTTGCAAATTATGGATTATTGTCCATTCATCAAATTATAAATCAGAATGTAAACCCTACATGGATCATCAGGCGGTCGTTTGCCTTTACGATTCCGCTGGCCAGGTTCTGGCTGAGGGGAAACTGGTAGTTGGCGCCAAATGCTATGCTGCCGATTCCGCCTTCCAGGCCGATGGTTCCCAGCGTCAGGTTACCACCGGAAACGGTCACCTTAAAGCCTTTATCTGTATCAAGCGAGGCATTTTCAAACTGAATTCCGGCATTGGGTGCAATAGAGAACTGCATGGAAGGCCTGAACTTATAGTACAACTGGGCATTTACATTGACTTTGTTCCCGTACTTATAGTTGTACCGATTAGCCGTGGTCATTCGATAGTTTGCGGCAATGTTCACACCCATATCCTGAATCCTCAAATCATACATACCGCTAAGGTTCAGGTCAACGCTCCCGGTTCCCAATTGAAAAAGATTGGAATTTTTGGCAGTATTCCTGTTGTCATCAGGATTATACTTACCGGTAGGCAACTTGACACCTCCGCCTAACCATAGGCTTTGGACGATCAATGACGAGGAAGTAAGCATATGCCGATTATTGACCAATTGGTAGAAACCCGAAATTGAAACGTCACCTATACCGGCCTTACTGACCGTTGTGCCCTGGTTTTCTTTGTCAATAAAGTGGTAAGGAATGGTTGCCATCACTCGAAACTTATCATTGATAGTCCAGCCTCCCCAGGCTTCAAATGTCCGATATCGTTCCCTGGTAGTAAGATAAGTATTCGCGCCGCCCACGCCCAGATGGGTCCACATTGAGTTAGATCGGTATCTTAAACCAACAATGTGCTTGCGAAATTCAGGAAGAATTCCGATATAGTTGTTCCCGACACCACATCCACAGATATCACAGGCATTTACTTTCGTAGAAACGATGAGCGACCACAACACCATCCACAACCATTTTCTTTTCATGCAAATATTTTTTTTACTGCTCAGAAAAGCGCTTATCGAATATAAATGACCGGTCGTTCAACGTATTCAGGAAGGCTGATACTTTTCGGCGTTCATCCTGCGTCAAAGGGATTCCCTTAGAAAGCATCGGATCCAGATTAGGTGTTTGCTGAACCTGGCTGGAATAATGATCCAGTACCGCATCAAGTTCCAGAAACCTTCCATCGTGCATATACGGCTTGGTAAAAGCAAGGTTTCTTAAACTGGGAACTTTAAACTTGTACATGTCAGTGTCCCGTTGAGTGATCAGGTATCTGCCCTGGTCGTTGACATTGCTGACACTGATTCCATTGTTGCGAAAACTGTGATCCGTAAACAGTGGCTCCACATGACAGGGCGTACATTTTTGTTTCACGATAGCATACCCTTCAGCCTCATCGGCAGTAAAAACCGGCCCTAACTTATTGACAACACTGTCGTACTTGCTTTTGGCACTCACACACATCACCATAAACTGCGATAGGGCTTTCAAGAATCCGCTTGTAGTTATCTCAGAAGAACCATAGGCACGCTTGAACAGCGCAGGATACTCACTTGAATTGCGCAACTTGTTCAGAACATTCTCCAAGGTCTCGTCCATCTCCAAATGGTTTGTGATGGGTGCTACAGACTGTAAATCCAGGTCTACAATACCGCCATCCCACATAAAGCTAGTGTTCCAGGCAAGGTTCATGATGGGTGGGGAATTTCGGGTACCCAGGCGGTCAAATATGCCGTGGCTTACGCTGTGGCCATGGTGGGTAAATGCCGAAGTCTGGATATGACAAGTACCGCAGCTGATGGTATTATCTGCCGATAGCTTTGTTTCGTAAAAAAGTTTCCTGCCCAATTCAAATCCTTCTTCTGTAACAGGGTTATTGGCCATTCGATAGGCTGGCGCAGGAAAATGAGATGGCTGCTGAAACCCTTGGAATACCAATTGCAATTCATCTTTATTGCAGGCAAGAATGCCTGCAATAAAGATGAAAAGAATGGCGATGAATTTTTGGCTCATCGATGACTAGTTTTCAGTGTGATCGTGTTTAATCATGTTCACATAGTTATTGGCCAATGCAGCACCTGCAGCGGGTGAGTGCACCTCAGCGGGTGAGCCAAAAGTCATGTTGGTTGTACCTTTGATAGACTGCAGCACATCTACGAACAGATGAACGTTTGCAGGTTTTGTAGCCTTTACCTTTGCGGAACCTCTGGATGTCAGGTCAAGTGAATATGACCGAAGGTTATTGGCTGTAGACGCGGAATATCCACCAAATCCGCCAACATGGTATTTGAACGGAGCCACTCCAGGTGATGTACCTTCAAACTTAAAAAAGATATATCCGCTGTTCCAGCTCCAATACATGTCTGCCGCGGTAGTACTGACATCCAATACACCCGTGCGTTGGCTCACATCCATCGTATTTCGTAGGCTGTCAACACCTAGGATGAAACTCACTTTAGTGTATTCGCCCTCAGGCACAGAGAACTTGGGAATGAGGGAAGAAGCCACCGACTCATCAATGAGGAAATAGCTATCATTCTGCGGTACTACAAACTCGCTACCGTCAGCGTTTGTAAACTTGAAATTACTGACGTAATATTTGAGTTTGGTCACGTTAAAACTCTGGCCAACGCCATTTGTATAGGAACCAGTGTTCATTTGAAGATCTGAAGAGCCAACAACATTGTCAAACTCAACAGTAAGCTCGCCCTTCAGTGCAGGATTATAAGCGGGTTCATCTTTTTTGCAAGAAGAAAGTGCTACGATTATCGCAGCAATATATACGATACGATTCATGATCATTTGTAATTAAAGAATGAATAGATAACACTCCAATCATCATTGATGAATGGACGTAATAGCAGACTCCAGTATGCATGCGCATACCCTTAACATCAATAAATGAATTGACTAAAACAGTACGGCATGAACCCTATCTGGTGGACGTAGCAGAGATCTTGGCATGTCAAGTAACTGAATCAATGCCACTGAACCAAATGTGCGTGAAACGGAAATACTAATGGAAGGAACAACAGGGAAAAATGAACGAGAAGAAAGAATTGAAATCCCTTTCTGGGGGTACTTACCGCTGGATTGCTGACTTTCTTTCTTTTCCTGCTGCGTTATCTTTTTTGCCATCTGACACTTGCCATGGCATTTCATCTGTGGCTTAGCCTTGTTTTCGCAACTTGCCTTGTATGCGTCGGTATTAAAGTAATAATCAGCAACAACCAAAGCCTGACTAAACGTTTGCCCGGCAAACGCCAATAGACATATTATTGCAAATAATCCCCTCAGCACATTAGCATTTTTTGCAAAGTTAGGCGATTTGGGGCATTCTGGAAAATGGACTTTCCAGCAATGGTTATAGGGTTTAAAATTGCGTCTGAGATATACTTACAGCAATCATACTATATATTCCAATCTTAACAATTCAGCAGGAAAAAGCGGATTGCACATGCACTAGCTTTAAGAAAAACCTGCTGCATGAAAACACATTTACTTTTGCTCGCAGTTCTCTTTGCCTATTCATCTGGCCAGGGTCAAATCCTGATTTCCGATGCCGTTCTTGTTGGCAAAACAAATGGTGCGCTCCTTAATGCTGTTCAATTGAAGAAAACGTCCATGGGCGATAGTTCCTGGTATAACCTGATCTATCCGTACAGTGATTCAGACCAAACCTATTTCAGCACGCTGGATTTCAAAGCCACGGAAGACGATATGCAACGCTTTTATCAGCTGGTCAAAAAAATGGCGGATATGCCCAACGGGACGCGTAATACCATTGTGCTTGGGAATACAACACTTGTACTGTCTACGTACAATATCCTTGTCCGTGCAGTTTACTTTTACCCACAGCAAAAGAATCGGCATTCTTTTTTTGTGACGTACGGACAAATAGATAACCTCTTTGGAAAATCAAAGGAGTAGCAGCACTAACGGTGAAGGGCTTTCTCAGCCAGTGACCTCACAGTAGTATTAAAAAACATTGGTTCTTCCATATTTGGACTGTGAGCCGATTGCTCGAAAGTAATAAACGTTTTATCCGGTGCCTTTAGCTGATGCACAAAATCCTTTGCAACCGGATATGGAGTCTGGTAGTCAAACCGTCCTTGCAATACATAAACCGGCACCCCCATGCTATCTATTCCTGCAAACAAATTACTTTTGATCACTTCGGGCCAGAGGAATGGCATAGAATAGTCAGCAGCTTTCACATAATTCAGTTTCTCCTGGATCGTATACTCATGTGCGAGAAACACCATTTTTACAAAAGGTATGATGGATGTCATTTGATGGGTTGCGCCGCCGCCATACTTCATGACATAGTTCCGTTCCATACCCAGAAAATCATCCCAGTCTTTATTGGTAGCTGGCGAATCGGGAAATTTCATATTGCTTAGTTCCCTGACACCCATGGTATCATTTCTTTGTTTTGCCTGATCCATAGCCCATTGATAGGACACATACTCTCCCCTGTATTGTGCGGCGATCTGGCCAATTCCAAAGTATGCATGGAAATTCTCAGGATGCCTATATGCGGTAAGCAATCCCAGGAGCGAGCCCCAGGAATGGCCCATGATAAAAATCTTATCCCTTCGATATCGCTGAATCAGTATTTTACTGAGTTCATTGGCGTCTTGTACAAACTGATCCAAATTCATCGTCTCAATCGGTATGCTTTTGCTAAATGATTTTCCGGAGCCCCGTTGCTCCCAATAAACCATCACAAAATCCTCTTCGATACCAGGGTTCATCTCTTTCATCATTACCGCTTCCGGACCGCCGGGACCTCCATGAACAAAAAGCATGATGGGCTTAGTGGAATCCGAGCCACGAATGATCAGATATTGCTTCAATCCGCCAAGGATCACAGTGTCAATAACCGAAATGCTTTTGGGCAAATCCTTTCCGGTAGAATTTTTAATTGGCTCGGCGGTGCCCGGACTGTTGATCCACCAAAGGATAAGCAAAAGGCTAATCAGACTGAATAAACTGATCAGTAAAATTTTACAAACACGCCAAATTTTCTTAAGCATACCTATTATACGGAGAAAGCTACAAAATGTAACAGTAAACGGAAAATTGAAATTGGATGTTGGCTGGAAGGGCTGACATTATTGCCTCACATGATAAATGTTAAGAAACGTGATTCAAAAGAAATCTGTGCAACGGCATGAATTGATAGTGGGTCAGATGCGAAACGGACATGCTGAACACCGTATCAAAAAGTAGGCTTTAAAAACACATTATGAGAAAACTGTTGTCCATTTTTGTTCTTGTTGTTATCTCAGTTTCATGCGAAAAGAACGATTCCATTCCCACCAGGAAAGTGAGTTACTCTGTCACAGGAAACTACAGTGGCAAACTCAACATCATCTACATCAACACTCGGGGACAACGCGATACGGCAAAATCAGTGTCTACGCCCTGGACTACTGAAATCATTGTTGCCGATACAGTCAGAACAGTCTCTTTGATTGCCAGCACGGATACCACAATAACACCGGGAACAAGCGGGCAGAAAGTCTTTGCCATATTAAAAACCGGTGGGGTTCAGCGCGCGCAAGACACCTTAACCGCGCCTGCTTCGGGACGTATCCAGTCAAGATTATTAAGCCACAGTTTCTAAGGATCCACATTCTTTTACATGACGTACACTTGAGGATTCGCAGTTCTCAAGTGTACGTCTTTGGTTAGTGGACGGGCCAACACACCCAACATTTGCTGTAAGAAGTATTTCACAAAGCAAAGACGATATAACGAATCGTATCGGCAATTATCTGTCATTCACCGATGAATCCACTTTCGTTCTTTCAACCTCAAGTGCCTTTGTATATTTTTTTAAAAGTTTGGGTGAACTTTTATTGGGCTTAGTAGTATAATCAAGGTTGCTTATACGATCTCTCATAGTGAATGTTACACCATAACTTCGTTCAACCATTTGATTTCCGAACGGTACCATATTACGTAAAATCTCTTGCGATAGTACAAAACGATACTATTCCAGATCGGTGTATTTTTCAACCTGTGCCCAGATAACAATCTCTATCTTACCACCATAGTTTTTCCTAAAAGACTCGATGCAGTGTTTTTCCCAAAGTCGGCTACCGTCAATTACCAGGACTATTCCTGGGTAGCCCTTGAAGGTGGGTGGAATACCTGGTTCAAAAAGATTACAATCAACATTATTTCTTTAAAATACAAAAAGCCCGGTGATCACTCACCGGGCTCCTAATAGCTATTAGCTAGTAGCAAATTGCTACTTTACTTCTTCAAACTCCGCATCCGTAACATTCTCACCAGATGCTTCTCCCTTCGCACTTCCACCTTCTCCCTGTTGACCACCGGGTGCTCCAGTTTGATTGGTAGCATTATACATTTCTGAGCTCGCTGCCATCCACGCATCGTTCAGCGCTTTGGTACCGGCTTCCACCGCATCGAGGTTCTGAGACTTGTGCGCTTCTTTCAGGTTGTTCAGCGCAGTTTCAATTGCACCTTTTTTATCTGCAGGCACTTTATCACCAAACTCTTTCAGTTGCTTCTCGGTCTGGAAGATCAATCCGTCTGCAGCGTTGAGTTTATCCACGCGCTCGCGTTCAGCCTTATCCGTTGCCTCGTTGGCTTTGGCTTCGGCTTTCATTTTTTCGATCTCCTCTTTCGTCAAACCGCTACCTGCTTCGATCCTGATCTTCTGCTCTTTGCCGGTGCCTTTATCTTTCGCACTTACGTTCAGAATACCATTGGCATCGATATCAAAAGTCACTTCGATCTGGGGAACACCACGAGGTGCTGGCGGAATGCCATCGAGATTAAAAATACCCAGGCTCTTGTTCTGACCAGCCATCGGCCTGTCGCCCTGCAACACATGGATCTGTACACCAGGTTGGTTGTCTGAAGCTGTAGAGTATATTTCGCTCTTCTTGGAAGGAATGGTTGTGTTGGCACTGATCATCGTAGTCATCACGCCACCCATCGTTTCAATACCGAGATTCAGCGGCGTAACATCGAGCAACAATACATCCTTCACTTCACCCGTTAATACGCCACCCTGAACGGAAGCTCCAATGGCTACCGCTTCATCCGGATTCACGCTCTTATTGGGTTTCTTGCCAAAGAATTTCTCAACGATCTCCTGCACCTTCGGAATCCTGGTTGAACCACCCACGAGGATCACTTCATCGATCTGTGAGGCATTCAAACCTGCATCTTTCAATGCGGCTTCGCAAGGTTTCAGGCAACGCTCAAACAGACTGTCTGCCAGGCTTTCAAATTTAGACCTGCTCAACTTTTTCACGAGGTGCTTGGGCACGCCATCCACTGCCGTGATATAAGGAAGATTGATCTCCGTTTCTGAAGCGGAAGACAGTTCCACCTTGGCTTTTTCAGACGCTTCTTTCAAGCGCTGCAGGGCCATAGGATCTTTGCGGAGGTCAACGTTTTCTTCTTTCTTGAATTCATCCGCCAGCCAGTCCATGATCACCTTATCAAAGTCATCACCACCGAGGTGGGTATCACCATTGGTTGATTTTACTTCAAATACCCCATCGCCCAATTCAAGAACGGAGATATCGAAAGTACCACCACCAAGGTCAAACACGGCGATCTTGCTGTCGTGCATTTTCTTATCCAGGCCATAAGCCAGGGCTGCTGCAGTAGGCTCGTTGATGATCCTGCGCACATTCAGACCGGCGATTTCACCTGCTTCTTTGGTAGCCTGACGCTGGGCGTCATTGAAGTAGGCCGGAACGGTAACCACCGCTTCAGTCACTTCCTGACCCAGATAGTCTTCGGCCACTTTCTTCATTTTCTGGAGCACCATGGCGCTGATCTCCTGGGGAGTGTACAGCCTGCCATCAATGTCAATACGCACGGTATTATTGTCACCTTTCGCTACTTTATAGCTCCAGTGTTGCATTTCTTCTGATACTTCGTCGAACCTGCGACCCATAAACCGCTTAACAGAAGTAATGGTGTTGATAGGGTTCGTAATTGCCTGACGTTTAGCGGGGTCACCCACTTTGCGTTCACCGTTTTTCAGGAATGCCACCACGGAGGGGGTGGTTCTGCGGCCTTCGTCGTTAGCGATCACCACAGGCTCATTACCTTCCATAACTGCCACACAGGAGTTAGTGGTTCCGAGGTCGATTCCGATGATTTTTCCCATGATTACTATGAATTTTATGTAAATACAGGGATGCAACTTATATGCCGAGGCGTCCCCGGGTGCTAAATTGTCAGTTACCCCCGTTTTAGCATTGATTTACAGGCTGTTTTGTCGCCTGCCAGCGATGGTTTCTGCCACCATATCAGCATGAACCCGGGAGTTCTCGATGAACCATTTATTGGTTTGCATGCCTCCGCAAATGACGCCTGCCAGGAATACGCCCGGAACATTGGTTTCCATGGTCTCCCGGTTGTGGACGGGGATGTTGAGGCCGTCTGTAGGGTCCAGCTCCACGCCCATGGAGCGGAGGAAGGTGAAATCCGGTTGGTAGCCGGTCATGGCGAGGACGAAGTCGTTTTCCAAAGTAATCTCCCCTACTCCGTCTGTATAGTTGGAAGGTGGAGGTTGGAAGTTGGAAGACGCTGAATGCTGCCAACTTCCACCTTCCAACTTCCACCTGATATGTACGGTTTGCTGTGTAATCTCAACAAGGTTCGCGTTAAAATAAGCTTTCACTTCGCCTGACTTGATCCGGTTCTCAATGTCCGGTTTCACCCAGTATTTGACATTGTCGCCGATCGCCAGTTCACGGATCACCATGGTGACTTCAGCGCCTTTGCGGTAACATTCCAGGGCCACGTCAACGGCTGAGTTGGCAGCACCCACCACCACGATCTTCTGGCCAAAATACAGGTGCGGCTCTTTGTAGTAATGATGAACCTTGGGAAGATCCTCGCCGGGGATGTTGAGGAGGTTGGGGATGTCGTAGAAACCTGTGGAGATCACTATGTTGTTGGCCTTGTATGTTGATTTGTCCGTCTTGACTTGAAAGGTGGAAGTTGGAAGGTGGAAGGTGGAAGTTAGTGAGTCTTCCAACTTCCACCCTCCAACTTCCACCTTTTCAAAAGGACTAACGGATAATACTCGCTCGAACAGCCTAAGATTAACCCGCCAGTGCAGCGCTACGCGCCGGTAATACTCCAGCGCCTCATCACGTGTTGGTTTGGGGTTGTGGGAGATAAAGGGTACGTCCCCGATCTCCAGCCGCTCAGAGGTGGAGAAAAAAGTCATGTTCAAGGGGTAGTTGAACAGCGAATTCACGAGCGCTCCTTTCTCAATAACCACATAACTCAATTTCCTTTTTGTACAGGCTATCGCACAAGCAAGACCTATCGGTCCGGCCCCAATGATCACCACATCGTAGTTTTCCGTTTCCATTTTCAGCATTTCGACCTAAATTTATCGCAATGCGTCCTGAAAAACTATTTCCGATCATCCTTTTGATTTTGGTAGCTGCCTGTAGTAAGAAGCCGATCGCTGAAAAACCGGTGATCGTCAACAGCAGCATTGCCCTGGATACCCTCCCACTGTCAGACATTGATATTCCTATTAAGATCAACCTGAAACCTTTTTATGCCATCGCGGAGAAACAGGTGGAGAAGGAATATACCACGCCCAACTATCCGCATGATTTTGTGGTGGAGAATTGTGATACACGGTATATGTACCGGTTTCGCAGAGGCCCACTGCAATTCAGTACACAGGGCAATCAACTTCAGTTTGGTTTTACGGGTTATTACATCATTGCAGGCGGACAGCGCATCTGCTCGGGCTCGGGAAGTAACCGCGTATCCGTAACACCGTGGAGCCCCACCTGTACTTGTGGACTCAGCGAAGGGGAACGGCGTGTGAATGTCAGTTTCACTGCGGGCATGCAGATCACCCCATCGTACCACATCGTTCCCACCATTAAAACCAATGAACCAAAACCGTTGGATAAATGCACGGTCTGTTTCTGGGGCCAGGATATCACCCAAACCATCATGGACAGGCTGAAAGCGCAGCTGGAAGATTCACGCAAAAGCATGCAGGATACCATCATGAAAATGGATCTGCGACCCCAGTTCCAAAAAGTATGGGACATGCTGAATGCCATCCAACCCGTGAGTAATTATGGATACCTGCAGATTAATCCACAGCAACTTCGGGTGAGCAATATCCGCGTGGAGAAAGATACCCTGCAATTGAGTGTGGGCATCTCTGCCCGTCCGCGCGTGGTGCAAGCCAAACCTGCTGAGATCAGAACGGTGATCCCTGATCTTGCCGTAGGTCAGAACAGAAGGGGATTTTCGATTTATACCGATGCGTTGCTGAACTATGATTCGCTCTCCAATTTGTTACAGGCATCGATGTACAAAAAAAGAATTGATGCCGAGGGAAGCAATAAATATATCATCGTGGAGAAGGTGCAGGTCTATGGTAGTAATAGTGCGATGTTGAACCTGAAGATGCAGTTCTCCGGATCTGTTTCAGGGACTTTTTACCTGAGTGGCAAACCAGTATATGACGCTGCAACGAAGCAACTCAGGATGGAGAATCTGAACTACGATATCCGCTCACAGAGTGTTGTGGTTAAAGCGGGTGAGTGGATGTTCAATAAGCGGATCCTGCATGAACTGGAAAAATCGACTCGCTTTGATGTGACAGCGTATGAGAAAATGTTACTGGATAAAATCAATGCGCAATTCAACAGGGAAGTGTACAAGGGTGTATTGATGAATGGTTCCGTTCAAAATGTAAGTATCGAAAAAATATATCCTTTTGTGGATCAGCTGGTGATCCGATTTTCTTCCAGGGGTGATCTTGAAATTCTTGTTAAGGAACTTAGTCTTTAGAAACAGGTGAAGATTTGAAAGTAAAGTGGCGCTGCATGAGATAACTGAAGATCACGATGATCACCGTGGTGATGATCTTCGCTGGAGTAGGATAGATATGCAGATGCTCTACAAATAATTTCAGAAAAACATAATTGAGTAAGAGGTTGATCATCACCAAGGTAAAATAGCGCGCCAGTTGCACGCGACCCCTGAGAATAGAATCCGTGAATACCACATGACGCATCAGCATAAATCCGAAAGGGAAGGTTACAACAAAGGCCATCAGGAAGGCAGCAATATGCGGCTCCATCGCAAGGCCAAATGGCAGATAAACAATCTCTTTGTGCAATATAAAATTGTAACTAATAAAGTAGAGAAGGATGTCCAGCCCCGTATTCGCACTACCACAGGCCAGGTATCGAAAGGTTTTGGTATCGATAAACTTCCTGAAAGGCGGATGAAAAAAATCAATAAATGTGGTGATGCTGTCCTTCATGAATAGCGGCAAAGGTAATTCAATCAGGAAAATATGTATCGATAGGTGATATGTCGCTTCGCAAAAACGGCACCCGTGGCCTCGTGGATGGAGATCATCGGGGAGTTAAAATCCCCCACCCAGGAGAGTTCCAGTTCCTGGTAAGGCGTGTCTGGCACTACGTATTCCTTGAGTTTAATGAAGAGGGCCGATTCCAGGCCCAGGCGCTGGAACTTCTTTTTGGTGCCCATGATCACCGCACGCATCTTCTTATTTTTAACAATGTGTTTGTTGTAAAGGAAACGGAGTTTGCCCAGCAGATTCAACTTCCCGTTGAGGCCCCTGATCAGTTCATTGGTATCCGGAAGGATCAGCACAAATGCGGCCGGTTCATCGTCCACATACGCAAACCAGACCAGGTTTTCATCGATGATGGGCTTCATCTTTTCAAAGCTTTCCTGAATGGTAGCATCGGTGATGGGTGTAAAATTTTCAAAGTCCTGCCACGCATCATTATAGATCTCTTTAAAATGCGCTGCATACTTGTCTAACTCTTTAATCACCAAATGCTGAAACCCAAACCCTTTCTTCTTGGCCACCCAATTGGCGATCTTGGCAAAGCGTTCTGGAAAAGGTTTCTGCGGATACAGTTTGTTTGAGATCTGTTCGTATAGTTTAGTGAATCCGTAGTGTTCAAACAGTCGCTTATAATACGGAGGGTTATAGTTCATCCCATAATAGGGAACGGTAAACCCCTCCACCAACAGTCCCCACCACATATCGTTTTCCCCGAAATTGATCGGTCCGTCCATCGCTTGCATACCCTGACCTTTCAACCAGGTTTGTGCGGTATCAAATAAGATATCTGCAGCCTGTTGATTATCGATACATTCAAAAAAGCCACAACCACCTGTGGGTTGTTCGTAGTTGTACGCCTTCTTTTTATTTACAAACGCGGCTATCCGGCCAATCAGTTTTCCATCCGCACTCTTCAGGATCCAACGGGTGCAGACCCCAAACTGGTGGAAGTTATTTCTTGCGGGATCAAAGACTGATTCCACATCGTTATCCAAAGGACAAACCCATAAGGTGTCTTTGGCGTATAATACACGGGGAACATCCAGGAAGGCTTTTCGGGTAGACTTGTCTGTTACTTCAATAACGTGCATGCAGGCAATTTCAGTTGCAAAAATACAACAATGCTAGAACAGGTTGGGATAGTCTGATATGATCCCATCTACGCCCAGGGCTTTCAGCTCCTCTATCCTCGCTTTGGTATTCACCGTCCAGGGGATCAACCGGATCTTGTGTTCCTTACAATATTTCACCATTTCGGCCGTCACAAGGGTATGCTCCGGAGAATAGATCGATGGAGTGAATCCGAGTTTCGCAATATTTTGTTCGATGGTGTTCTTTTCAGTCCCTTCAATTAAGTAAGCAGTGGCCACCTTGGGATATTTTCGGTGCATGACCTGAAGCGTGCGCTCATCGAAGCTCTGGATGATGGTGCGTTGGACGATCCCTTTATTGTTGACCACAGACATCAGCAGATCTGTAAAGGTCTCGGGATCTGGCTGGAAGCCTGCCGTTTCCGCACGGGTATCAGATTTGGTTTCTATATTATAGAATGGTAAACTTCGCTTACTCACGCGGGCATGGTGTTCGGCGCTATCGATCAGTGCAGAAAGCAGCGGTTTATATGTGGCCATTTTCTGCTGTTGCGGAAACCTGGCTACGGGCTTGAGTCCAACATCCCATTTACGGATCTCGGCGTAGTCCATTGCATACAGATTATATTTTAATTGTTCCGCGGCGGCAAAGTTGCTGCCATCTGGTCTGGTGCTTATTTCCGAAGAAAAATACGGATCATGGGACACTACTACCTGTTTGTCTTTGCTGATCACCACATCCATTTCCAGGGTAGTCACGCCGAGATCCAGTGCGCGGATCATAGCAGGAATAGTGTTTTCCGGCATCAGTCCGCGGGCGCCGCGGTGGCCCTGGGTGTCAAAAATGGGTAGTTGCACGGTATGTTGCGGGGTTTTACAGGCAAGAGTGAACCAAAGGATCAACAGTGGGTATAAGCGCGTTCTGTTGTACATTTGCCAACTATTTCAGGAAACAAGATACATCATTCGGCATGATCACAGATAAGATAAGGGAAACAGTAAATGGGGCATTGAAACGCTTGTATGGGGTAGACGCAGATGCGTCTGCATTTCAGGTGAACGAGACCAAGCCAGAGTTTGAAGGGGATTATACGGTGGTGCTTTTTGCCCTGGTGAAATCGCTCCGCAAAAGCCCTGATCAGCTCGGCCAGGAACTCGGCGCCGATCTGGTGGCTGCGCATCCCGAATTCTATACCGCCTTCAATGTGATCAAAGGATTTCTCAATCTCACCGTGGCCGATACATTCTGGTTAGAGGTGCTGGCTCTTGGATATCCGGATCTAAATTATGGCAAACACAAACCATCCGGAAAAAAAGTGATGGTGGAATATTCATCGCCCAATACCAACAAACCCCTGCACCTGGGTCATCTTCGGAACAATTTCCTGGGATGGAGCATTGCGGAGATTTTAAAGGCAGGCGGGCATGAGGTAGTGAAGAGCTGTGTGGTAAACGATCGCGGGATCCATATTTGCAAAAGTATGATCGCCTGGCAAATGTTTGGCAATGGTGCCACGCCGGAGTCCACGGGAATCAAGGGCGACCATCTGGTGGGAGACTACTATGTGCGTTTCAACGATGAATATAAAAAAGAAGTTGAGGCTCTTGTGTCAAGTGGAAAGATGAAGGAAGAAGCGGAAAGGGAGGCCCCGATTATGAAAGCGGCACAACAGATGCTGGTGGATTGGGAAGCAGGTGATCCTGAAGTGCTTCGCATTTGGAACATGATGAACAGCTGGGTGTATGCCGGCTTTGATGAAACCTACAAACGCATCGGCTCAGATTTTGAACGGGTGTATTATGAAAGCCAGACTTACTTGCTGGGTAAGAAGATGGTGGACGAAGGACTTGCTAAAGGCGTATTTATACAAAAAGATGATGGATCTGTATGGATCGATCTCACGGCCGATGGACTGGATGAAAAGATTGTACAGCGAAGGGATGGTACGGCAGTATACATCACGCAAGACATCGGACTGGCCATCGATAAATACAATGAGTATAGATGTGATGAAAGCATTTATGTGGTGGGCGATGAGCAGAACTACCATTTCAAAGTGCTGAAACTGATCTGTGAAAAACTTGGTCTGCCTTCCGCTTCAGGCATTTATCATTTATCATATGGCATGGTGGAACTACCAACCGGAAAGATGAAAAGTCGGGAAGGTACGGTGGTAGATGCCGATGATATTGTACAAGAGATGGTGAACATATCTGCGCAACACACGCAGGAACTCGGCAAGGTGAAAGATTTCACTGAAGAAGAGCTGGCAGAACTTTACGAAACGCTTGGTCTCGGCGCGTTAAAATTTTTCTTGCTGCGTGTGGATCCCAAAAAGAAAATGATCTTTAATCCGGAGGAGTCAATAGACTTCCATGGCTTCACCGGTCCATTCATTCAATATACGCATGCGCGGATCCGGTCTATTCTTCGGAAAGTGGGCGAAGTACCCAATACAAAGGCCACATCTCCCCTTCTTCCATTGGAGAAGAAGTTATTGGTCACGCTTGAGCAGTATGGATCAATGATCCAGCAGTCGGTCACAGATCACAATCCATCCCTCATCGCCATCTATGTCTACAATCTGGCGAAGACCTACAATTCATTCTATACGGAACACAGTGTAACCAATGCGGAGAGTGAAGAGAAGAAGGCCTTGCGTTTGCAACTTTCTTTACTAACAGCAAATGTGGTCAAATCTGCAATGCGTTTATTAGGGATAGCTGTTCCGGAAAGAATGTAACGCAGACATTGCACACAGTAAACTTCAAAAAGTAAAAAATAAAATGCAGTGAACGGTATTGTTTACTGCATTTTTATTAGCATATATCAATACTCTACATGCAATGCTAGTGATAAGACGCTCACTAGTTTTTGTAATTACTTAACATACATCAAGATATCGTAATTCTTTAGTCAACTACTACAATTTTGCACAGCATTTAGCGTAATAGATGGGCACCTGAATTGCTTTTGCGTTTTACTCAGGTCAAAAACAGAAAACGTCAGATCTCCAATATCGATTGAAAAACCATGATATAACTGTGAAGAACCAATCCAGCTATCCTTGGAGACTGGCGTTTTTCTTTTCAAATCAATTTCAACGAACCCACAAACTAAACCCATGTTCAACACCCTAAGAAGATTCGCTCAGACTGTACACTTCTCGATTTCCGAACCTGACTGGAAAACACTAACGCAAATAACAGATTACAGAGTAGTTGAAAAAGGAAACAAGATATCCTTTAAAAGAAGATTAGGGAGGACCATTATCTTCATCGAATCAGGAGCTTTAGTTGTTCTTCAGAATATCGGCGAGGAGAAAAGAATTACAAACCTGGCAACTAAAGACCATTTCGTTTTTGATGTTTCAAACAATCAATCCAGCGTTGCCAATGGCCAGGAGATCCTCGCAACTGCAAAAACATTCTATTACGAAATAGACTATGACGACCTTGTTGAAGCAAGCGCTAAATCTGCATTTATGCTGAGCTTGTTCAATCATTTGGTGTCAACGAAAGTACTGCAAGATATCCAGCATCGACGTCTGCTCAACAGTTTCGATGGTAAAGAGAGATTCACAGCGCTCAAGTCAATGATACCGAATGTTGATAAGATTTTCACCTTGAAGCAAATTGCAAGTTTTATATGCTTAAGGCCAGAGTCACTGAGCAGAATTCTCCAACCCCTTTAATTCCAATTCAATGAAAGGTTTACTACATACATCATTGGAAAAAAAGCTTGGCGAAATAAGTGATGGTACGTTACAAGTCCTCTCTCGTTGCACAGAAAGCTATGAGGTCAATCAGGGAAAAAACATTGCAAACTGGCTGGAACAACATGATATAGTGTTTGTTGAAGTTGGAGCTTTGAAGTTTACAGAATGTGACAGTGAGATTACTACAACTCTGCATTTGTTGACAGAAGGGATGTTCTTCCTTAACGTTGAAAATCATGATAAAATACCAGAAGGCAAATTTCAATTGATTGCTACAAAACCATCAACAATTGCCATAATTAGACACTTAAAAATAAACGACTACCTATTAAGAAATTACGAATTAAACAGAATCTATGCTGTAATGATGGACGAGATCGTGATGCGTGAAAAAATCTGGAAGTCCATTATCATGCTTAGGTCCGCAAAAGAAAAATACCAGGAAATACAGCAAAGTTACCCAAACATTCTTCAGTCATTTAAAACAAAAGATGTCGCAAATTTTCTCGGTATTACTGCCGGTACAATGAACAAAGCTAAAAAGCAAAAAAGTTAGATTTTGGATATTGTGTTTACTCAGCAACGAGGGTCATGTCTATGACCCTCTCTTTTTGGGAAAACTTCTACTTCAACACAACTCCACCCAATGCTGGCAAATGCACTTTCAAAGAACATTTCTTTTCTTTCTTATCCAGTAACTCAACCTTGATCTCTGGGTTAAACACATCTCCCGTTCCGTAAAAATCCTTGCTGTCTGTGTTGAGGATTTCTTTCCATGAGGATTTTCCCTTCACTTCAAGGTACCAATCGTTGCGCACTACGGGCGTCATGTTCAGAATGATCAGTACGTCATCTTTTGGATCTTTTCCTTTGCGACGATAAACCACAACGGATTCAGCACGATGATCCAGGTTGGTCCATTCAAAACCGTTCTGATTGAACTGGTTTTCGTACAGCGCAGGTTCATTTTTATACAGGTGACAAAGCGCCTTCACACATTCCCGCATCTTGGCGTGGGGCTCAAATTGCAGGAGATGCCAATCCAGCTCGCTCTTATAATTCCATTCTGATGTTTGCCCTAGTTCGTTGCCCATGAACAACAACTTTGCTCCTGGATGCGTGAACATATAGAGATACATCAAACGCAGGTTGGCGAATTTCTGCCATTCATCGCCCGGCATCTTATACAACATCGGACTTTTGCCGTGCACCACTTCATCGTGGCTCAGGGGCAGCATAAAATTCTCGTCATAGAAATACATCATCGAGAAGGTAAACTGGTCCTGCTGGTGTTGACGGTATAAGGGATCCTGCTTAAAATACTTTAGGGTGTCATGCATCCAGCCCATCATCCACTTCATCCCAAAGCCCAGGCCATCCTGCCAGGTGGGCCGTGATATGCCGGGCCAGTCCGTGGCCTCTTCTGCGATGGTCTGCACATCGGGAAAATCGCGGAAGATGGTTTCATTGAGGTCTTTGATAAACGCGATGGCTTCAAGGTTTCCATTGCCCCCGAATTCATTGGGCTCCCACTCCCCTGCTTTTCGGGAATAATCCAGGCGCAACATGGATGACACCGCATCCACACGGATCCCATCGATATGAAATTTATCAAACCAATACCTGGCGTTGGAGATCAGGAAGGACTTGACTTCCCCTCGTTTATAATTAAAAATATAACTGTTCCAATCCGGGTGGTAGCCCTTACGCATATCCGCATATTCGTAGGTATGCGTCCCATCGAACATAAATAATCCGTGCGCATCATATGGAAAATGTGAGGGAACCCAATCTAATATTACGCCGATCCCTTCCCGATGAAAATAATCGATCATCGCCATAAACTCTTCGGGATGGCCAAAACGAGAGGTAGGTGCGAAATAGCCGGTGCCCTGGTAACCCCAGGAGCCGTCGAACGGATACTCCATCACGGGCATCAGTTCTACGTGCGTGAATCCCATGTCCTTCACATAAGGCACGAGTTGTTCTGCAATCTGCCAGTAGGTAAAATAAGAGCCCTCGTCATTTTTATCGGGCCTGCGCCAGCTGGGCAGGTGCACTTCATACGCAGAGAAAGGTGCATCGAGGGCATTATTGCCTTTTCGATGTTTCATCCATTCCCCATCGTTCCAACTGTATTCAAAGTTCCATGTAATAGAAGCCGTCAGTGGCTTCAGTTCCCAAAAATGCGCATAGGGATCTCCTTTATCGAGCTTAGCGCCTTTGTACCCATCAATGTGATACTTGTATACTTCACCGCGTTTGACACCGGGAATGAATCCTTCCCAGATCCCACTGTTATCCAGCCGCACAAACAAGGGATGGGTATCGTTGTTCCAACTATTAAAGTTCCCCTTCACGGTAACGCGCGTAGCATTAGGCGCCCATACTGCAAAATAGGTTCCTTCTTTATCAAGTACCGTGCGTTGTTTATTTCCGAAATAGTCATAGGCGTTATACAAAGTGCCATTCTGAAAATTGCGGATCACCTCCTCATTCAGCAGCGAATAGTTCCAGACTGGTTGCTGCGTGTCCACAAAATGCTCCTCTTCGTAGCGTTTCGGGGCGCCATCAGAGGCTTCAGCAGGCTTCTTCGTTGGGGTCTTGCTTTTCGTTGCCATATATGGAGTTTAACAACCTTTAAACAATACTCAATATAACTCTTTGAGAATTAGCATTAGTTTTAAACCGCTTATGAGAAAAATAATTCTTGCGCTGTGGTTGTTGCTGACCATGGCCTCGGCGTACAGCCAAAAGCTAACCGTGACCGGCTCGGTCTCAGACACCTCTAACAAGAAGCAGTTGGTCAACGCTTCTATTCTATTGTTAAAGCGACAGGACTCTGTCCTTGTGACCTTTGGACGGGCCAATGCACAGGGCCAGTTCAGTCTCCAGGCCAATCCCGGCAAATACTGGATGATGGTTACCTCCCCAGGTTTTGTGGACTATGGCGATAGTATTGACCTAAGCGATAAGCCGGTTGATATGGGTAATGTGTACCTCACAGCGAAAAGTAAACTATTACAGGAAATCATCATCCGCAAAACCATTCCGGCCATCCGAATGAAAGGCGATACGGTGGTGTATAAGGCCGATAGTTTCAGGGTGGCACCCGGTGCTACAGTAGAAGACCTCTTGAAAAAGCTGCCGGGTATCACGGTAGATAAGAATGGTAATATTACCGCACAGGGTGAGCGGGTTCGGAAAATATTGGTGGATGGGGAAGAGTTTTTCAGCGATGATCCAACCATTGCCACCAAGAATCTGCAGAGTGCGATGGTGGATGAGCTGGAGATCTTTGACAAAAAATCTGATCAGGCAGAGTTCACGGGGATCGATGACGGGCAACGCACGAAGACCATTAATCTAAAGATCAAGGAAGACAAAAAGAATGGGTATTTCGGTAAGATAGAAGCCGGAAGTGATTTCGATAAATACTGGTCCAACAATGCGATGCTCAACTACTTCAAGGGCAAGAAGAAATTCGCCGGGTATGGCATCATGGCCAGTGACGGCAGAACGGGACTGAATTGGAACGAGATGATGAACTATGGCGGCATGGGTGGCAATATGGAGACAGAAATGAATGACGATGGCGGGATGATGATTTCCATTGAAAGCGGCGATGATGATTTCGATTGGGGTGGCCGATACAATGGCGAGGGCTTGCCGAGGAGCTGGAGTGCGGGTATGCATTATTCCAACAAATGGGATAAAGACAAACAGAGTATCAACGGTAACTACCGATATAGAAAAGTGAACAACGATGCGATCACCGAACAGCGAAGCCAGAATATCCTGCCAGATACATCTTTTTTCCAAAATGAACGCAGCAGGGTATCCACCAGCAAGATGAGTCATTCCGTGGACGGTACTTATAATGTTAAGTTAGACTCTACCTCTTCTATTAAAGTATTTGTTGGCGGAACATATGGAGAGGGAAATAACTTTATGGACTTGGCTACGGAAGCGCTGACACCCACAGGAGATACGGTAAACAAAGGCACAAGGCGTACTACCAGCACCAATGAAAACCAGGGATTTAATAGTACGCTCACCTACCGAAAGAAATTTAAAAAACCTGGGAACACATTCTCCTTTACATTCAGGCAGAACTACCGGAATACAGAATCCGACGGATTTCTAAGAGCCAACAATACCTTTTTCGATAGTAAGGGGCAAATTGTTAGGAACGATCTCATTGATCAGGAAAAGCTGAACAAGACGCAGAAGCAGTCGTACTCAGGCCGCGCGTCCTATACCCAGCCGCTGAATAAGAAAAGTTTCCTGGAGTTTAACTACTCATTGTCAAATGCAATGAATTACCAGCTTCGCCAGACATTGGAAGAAGCAGTACCGGGGAGTGGTAAATATGACCAGGTGGTGGATGCGTTGAGCAACGAATTCGATTTCACTTCATGGGTGAATCAGGGAGGTGTTAACTACAGGATCAGCAAGAACAAAAAATACAATTTCACCGTGGGAGGTTCTGCTTCCTATACTTCATTCACACAGAAAGACCTGAAAAGGGATACGGTGATCAAATACAATTTCGTCAACTTCTTCCCCCAGGCCAACCTCAACCTGACGATGAAGAAAAACACGAATCTATACATGAACTACCGGGGAAGCACGCAGCAACCTACCATTAATATGCTGCAGCCCGTGTTGGACAACTCAGATCCATTGAACGTGTCCATTGGCAATCCGGATCTGGACCTTGCGATCAACCACAGCTTATACCTGTGGCTGAACAAATACGATATGTTGAATGAGACAGGCTTCTTCTTGAACTACTCTTTCAACCTGACGCAGAATGCCTTCTCCAGCAGGACCTTTACAGATAGTATTGGCAGAAGGGTTTACCAGACGGTGAATGTAAACGGCGTATTCAATAACCGGTTGTATTTCGATTATAATTTCAAATTGAAGAAACCGAAGAATGTGCAGCTGAGTATGGGGCCTGAGATCAATTTTGGCAGGAATGTGAATATTGTAAATAACCAGGAGAACAAGATCCTCAATGGTAGTGCGGGCATCAATTTCCGGATCAGCCATAGTAAGGAGAAGCTCTATGAACTCAGCATCAGTGCCAATCCGAGTTATAATTTCTCCAATTCATCGATCAATACATCGATCAACACCAACTACTGGCTGCAGAATTACAACTTCAACTACACCTTCCATTTGGGCAAGAAATGGGATTTGGGTGGCGAGGTTAATGCAAACTTCCGTCAGCAGACTGAGGCATTCAACACCAATACCAATGCCATTTTATGGAACTCATGGTTGGATAGGAAGTTTACGAAGAATAACAACCTGAAGCTGCGCTTGTATGCATTTGATATCCTGGATCAGAACATCGGCTTCCAGCGGACGATCAACAGCAACTATATTAATGAAAGAACATTCAATACGTTTAACAGGTATTTGATGTTATCGGTGATCTGGAATTTCTCGAAGAACGGAAAGCCGATGGAATGGTAACGTTTTGCGCTACACGCAAAACGAGGCATTGGGCATTGGGCACTTGGCATTAAAAAGACATTTATGAAAAAGTTATTGGTTATTGGGTTATTGGTTATTGTTGGGCTTGGGGTTCAGGCGCAGCAATTCATCAAATCCGGAAAGATCGAGTTTGAGCGGCGCACGAACCAGCACAGCATGTTGGAAGATGAGAATATGTGGGACAATATGATCAAGGAACAGCTGCCACAGTTTGCGATCACTTACTATGATTTGTTGTTCGACGAAGGGAAGAGTTTGTATAAAGAAGGTCGCGAGCCAGAGAACAAACGCATTCACTGGTCCATCAACTACCTCACCAATATTGTTTATCGCGATCTGAATAGCGGCGCCAGGCTAACGCAAAGGAATTTGTTTGGTTCCAGTTATCTGGTGGCTGATAGTACTATGAAGATTGATTGGAAGATCACCAGTGAACCTCGTACCATTGCGGGTTTTGAATGCCGGAAAGCTGTAGCAAGGATCTTTGATTCCGTAGTGGTCATTGCTTTTTATACCGACGAGATCATGCCATCCAGTGGGCCGGAAAGTTTCGGCGGGCTGCCGGGTATGATTCTGGGACTAGCGATTCCAAGATTGCACACCACCTGGTACGCCACCAAACTGGAATTGATTGACGTGAGCGGACAGATCATTGCACCGAAGGAAGGAAAGAAATATACCGGCGATCAGTATAAAAGTGAAATGAAGAATTTCATGGAACGGAATGAGTGGTTGAAGAAAATCGCTTGGCAGATGACGATCTAGGCATTTGGCAGTGGGCACTGGGCATTGGGAGGGAAAAGTTAAAAGTTGATAAGGCACTTGGAAAGCTGTGCGGAGTTCTTGATTTTTATAGCACAAATTTTCCTGTGCGAAAAAGAATACGAAAAACACTGATTGCACTTGCAATTCTGATCTTCATTGGATATTTACTTCCGGAGATGTTCATGATGCCGGTTGATGGAGCCACGTCAAAAAGCTACGCCCAAAATTCTTTCTGGTTCTATCCCTGGGGTAAATCCATTACGCATAAAGGCGTTGATATTTTCGCACGCAAGGGCACATTCGTTCATTCCGCGACGCCGGGAATTGTTGTTTACAAAGGGCAAATTTCAAGAGGGGGAAATGTTGTACTGGTGCTGGGCCCCAAATGGCAGCTGCATTATTATGCGCATTTGGATAGCATTGCAGCAGGATGGATGAAGCCTGTTTCACACTCTTCATTAATTGGCACAGTGGGTACTACGGGCAACGCCCAGGGCAAACCACCCCATCTTCACTATGCCATCCGAAGGATGATTCCCTTTCTCTGGAAAGCTGACAAAGGTCCGCAAGGCTGGAAGAAAATGTTTTATGTGAATCCAATTCCGTTGCTGAACAATTGAGTGAATTCAATCCACTTCATCACTACGCCTAAAGCCGATTCGCTTTCTAGGAGATGGACGTTGATCTTTTTCCAGTAACTCACGGAGTACAGAAAAGATATTGGCAATGTCCGTATTATTTGCGTTCACTTCTTTTTCTAGTTTGGTCAGCTTTAACAAAATTTCTTTATGCGTAAGCGCATACTCCCGCAATTTGGTAAACACACGAATAATCCTAATGTTAACCTTCACGGCAGTAGAACTGTTTAGGATACACGATAACATCGTTACACCTTGCTCTGTAAAACAAAAAGGCTTTGCACCACCAAAGTACTTTTTTGATGGTATCACATTTTGTGATACCATGCTGTTGATTTCTTTATCAGTCAATACAAACATAAAATCAGCTGGAAACCTGGTTCTATTGCGCCTTACCGCTTGCTTCAACGCTCTTGTTTCTACACCATACATCTCCGCAAGATCTTTGTCCAGCATTATTTTTTTTCCTCGAACTACATAAATGCGGCTCAATACTTTCTGATCTTCAATCAATGACCTCATCGAACTTGCTGCCATAGCACTATCCGGTTTACTCCTCAAAAAGATGGCATCTGACCGTAAAGTCAATCAGTATTTTCCTATTCAGAAAGTGCTATTTTAAGGCAGAAATAAAGTGAATAGCCCTTGGATTTTACTGATAAGTCATTCAATTCCTCTCCGCTAACCTTCTGATCACTCCATCTCCACCACCATAAAAGTCTTGCCTTTCACCTGAAGACTTCCAGTTAGCGGTACGTAAGCCCCGGTAATGATGTCCTTACCGGAAGTCTTTCCAGCCAGTCCGTCCTGGTATGGCGCCATGGGAATGGACTTGGCATCGTCGTTAGGATTCAGCACGCACATGATGCGTTGGCTGCCATTGTATCGAAAGTAGACGTAGACGTTTTCTCTTGGTTGGAACTGCAAAGTCTTGCCTGTCTGCAAAGCGGGTGTGCGTTGCCGATAGTTCGCAAGATTGCGCAAGTAACCGAAGTAATCATTCTCCTGCGCGCTCCTGCCTGCCGCCATAAATTTATTAACCGGGTCACCGGAAAAACCGCCGGGAAAATCCCGACGCACTTCCGCATCACTTGGGTTCTTGAAATTCTTCATCAACACCTCGGTCCCGTAATAAATTTGCGGGATACCTCTGAGCGTCAGCAACAGTCCTGTGGCGAGTTTGAGCTTGGTCACATCGTCGCCAACCTCAGACAGGATCCTGTTCATATCATGATTCTCGAGGAAAATACAATTGCGTAGGGGATCCTTATACAAACCATCCTGTGATAAAATACTATACAACGCATTGGTGTTTCCAAGCGCCGCATCTTTCATGGCATAGGCTGTTGGAAATTCTGTTACGCCCTGCAGGTTGTGCTTGAAGGGCAGGTCCATATTGTTGCGAACAAAGTAGGCACTGGCCATCGGCGTACCGCACCAGGCTTCGCCAAAAATGGTGATCGATGGGAACTCACGCTCAAGGGCGGCGTTCACATTGTTCATAAACTGCTCATCACAATACTTGTAAGTATCTACGCGCCAGCCATCGATCCCAAACTCTTCGGTGGTCCACACTGCATGCTGAATCAAAAATTTGGCGAGCCAGGGATTGCGCAGGTTCAGATCCGGCAGGTGCCCGATGAACCATCCGCCGAGCATGATCTCCTTATCGATCTTACTGCCATTGGGGTCATAGAACACTTCTTCTTTATGGTTAGCGCCCTGGTAACTGGGCCATTGGTTAATCCAGTCTTTCATCGGCAGGTCCTGTACAAAAAAATGGGTTTCACCCACATGGTTGTACACTGCATCCTGGATGATCTTCATGCCTTTCCGGTGAGCAGATTCAATAAGGTTTTTGTATGCGGCTTCACCACCCATGCGCGGATCAATCTTATAATGATCCGTGAACCAGTAGCCATGGTAACCGGCAACCTTGCCGCCCCACTCGGGCTCCAGCGGCATATTGTTTTCTATCACCGGCGTCATCCAAACTGCTGTTACACCGAGATCTTTCAGGTAGTCCAATCTTTCTTCCACACCTTTAATATCGCCGCCGTGCCGTGAAAAAGGATTGTTGCGATCCGCTTGTGTATCACGAAGTGTAGCGATAGCATCATTGGAAGGATCGCCATTGGTAAAACGATCCGGCATGATGAGATATACGAGGTCTGCGGAACTAACGCCCTTGACCCTTGATTTGCCATTATCCGAATTTCTAGGGTTTAGGGAGTAGGGAATAGTGCTTGTGTTGCTGCCTTCCTTTACCCTGAATTGCAGTTTTCCAGGCTTGGTTGTTTTGCTGATGGTGAGATCGATAAACAAATAATTCTTGTTCTCCGGCACGTATGTCTTCACCATTTTCACGCCGGTATAATTCTGCAAACTCACCGTTGCCTTGCCGATATCTTTCCGATGGATCATGATCTGCAGGCTTGAGTCTTTCATTCCCGTGAACCAATGGGTGGGATAAAGATCTGTTTGTGCCCACGCAGGTATGGTCAGCAAAAGGCAAAGCAATGCCTTTATCATCTTTTTCATAGACAATTATTTTGTTTCTTCCTTCACAGAAATAGCGGCAGGGTCATAAACGTAGATCACCGAAATAGCCGCACAGATCATGAAGACACCAGCCATGACAATGGCATATACCGGCTGGTTATTGTAAAAATGTTTGACCATGGGACCACCTGTAATTCCATTAAGGATCTGCGGAATGGTAATGAAGAAGTTAAAGATACCCATATAGATACCCATCTTTCCGGCAGGAATAGAACTGCTTAGGATCACATAAGGCATCGCCAGAATACTTGCCCAGGCAATACCTACCAATGCCATGGAAAATATCAGGAACTCTTTATTGGGTGCAAAGAAAACCGAAATCAATCCTATTCCACCGATCAACAGGCTGAGTGCATGCGTTTTCTTTCTTCCTAATTTGTTAGCGATGGTGGGCAATAGCAAAGCGTACAAAGCAGATACACCGTTGTAGACCCCGAAGATCACGCCAGTCCATTGTTGTGCTTCGCGATAACGCTCTGAACTCTTATCGTCAATTGACAAACCAAAAATATGTGAAGCGATGGTGTCTGTAGTAAACACCCACATGCCAAACAGCGCGAACCAGGAAAAAAATTGCACCAGGCCCAATTGACGCATCGTTTTGGGCATGTTTTTAAAATCAGTGAAGATCGATGAGAGGCCTTTGTGTTCTTCTTCATTCTGGCCATGATACTCCGCGTATTCTTTTGGAGGATACTCCCTGGTTTTTAAAACGGTCCATAAAATGGAGAGGATGAAAATAATGGCACCGATATAGAAACTCCACTTTACATTCTGCCCTACCACTCCCTCGGGTGCTTCCTTCGGCACTCCAAAATAATTGAGGATCGCAGGAAGCCATGATCCAAGCACGGCACCTACCCCGATCAAAAAGGTCTGGATACCGAAGCCTTGGGTGCGTTGTGAATCCGGAAGGTTATCTGCCACCAAAGCCCGGAAGGGCTCCATAGCCAGGTTAAAACAAGCATCCATGATCATCAGGAACCCGGCAGCAATCAACAACAGTGGCGCTATCGCTCCTAGAATATTAGCGTTAGGCATCAGGGCAAGCGCACTGGCCGATAAAATAGCACCGGCAAGAAAATAAGGTTTCCTTCTACCAAGCCGGTTCCATGTACGATCAGAATAGTGACCAACGATTGGCTGTACAATGAGTCCCACCACAGGCGCGGCAAGCCAGAACCAACTGAGATGTTCTACATCTGCACCGTAGTTGCGTAAAATGCCGGAAGCATTGGAATTCTGTAAGGCAAATCCAAATTGAATCCCCAGAAAACCAAAACTCATGTTGAAAATATTGGCCGTGGAAAGTCTCGGCTTTGGCTTAAGACCTTTGCCCAATCCATGAGAAGTAGTAACCGCCATAAACTAATTTGACAAATGTACAATTGGGCATTTGTGCAATTGTACAATGGTACAAATGCTCAACTGCCCAATTGCTAAATTTTTAAATCACAAACCCATTCGGAAGGATCGCGCCTTTCTTCACCACCACAATCCCATCTTTCACCGTGTACAGTGAATGATCCGTAGGCGTGAGATGCGGACCACCATTTATGCGCACATCGTCACCAATACGGCAGTTCTTGTCAATGATCGCATTTCGGATATACGTGCGCTCACCAATGCCAAGTTTCGGCAATCCGGAGGCCGCGGCTTTGTTCATATCTTCCAGGGTCTCATAATAATCACAACCCATGATATACGTATTCACTACGGTAGTCCCATAACCGATCCTGGTCCGGATACCTATCACACTGTTCTCTATACGGGAGGCATTGATAATACTACCGTCTGCAATGATCGTTTTCTCCAGGGTGGTGCCGCTGATCTTGGCCGGGGGCAGCATCCGCGCACGGGTGTACACAATGTTCCTGTTGTCAAACAAATTGAAGGGTGGAATATCCTGACAGAGCGCCAGATTGGCCTCAAAGAATGAATAGATATTTCCGATATCGGTCCAATATCCTTCATACTGATAGCTCACCACTTTGTGGTTCTCAATAGAAGATGGAATGATCTCTTTACCGAAGTCGGTGGTGTCCTTGTTAGCATCATCCAGTAAAAGATCAAACAACAATTTCCTATTGAAAATATAGATGCCCATGCTGGCCAGGTAGATCCTGCCTGCGCTTCGCATCTCATCACCTGTATCACTCACCCAATCGCCCAACACTTCGTGTTTGGGTTTTTCGATGAATGATGTGATATAATTGTCTTCATCTGCCTTGAGAATCCCGAATTCTGTTGCCTCCCGCTCATGAACAGGAATCGTAGCAATGGAAATCTGTGCACCGGATTTTACATGGTTGTCAACCATGGCTTTGAAATCCATTTGGTACAATTGATCCCCTGAAAGGATCAGCACATAATCAAAATCCTGCTGTTCAATATGGCGAAGACTTTGCCTCACCGCATCGGCCGTACCCTGAAACCAATTGGGATTATCAGTTGTTTGTTCCGCCGCGATGATGTCAACAAACGCAGAACTGAATGCACTGAAATGATAAGTGTTCTTGATATGCTTGTTCAGAGACGCCGAGTTGAACTGCGTCAGCACGTACATTCTTCCGATGTCTGAGTTCAGGCAATTGGAAATGGGAATATCCACCAATCGATACTTACCAGCAATAGGAACTGCCGGCTTACTTCTGGTAGCCGTCAATGGCTTAAGTCTTGATCCGGCACCTCCGCCCAGGATAATGGCAACAACCTCTTTATTCATAGTTGGGTATTTATAATGTCAATTTACTTTAAAGATTTGTACAAGTTAATGTATTCAATGGCACTCCTGTCCCAGCTAAAATCAAGTCCCATCATGACTTGCCTCACCTTGTGGAACTTTTTCTCATCGGCATACAATTCTACGGCCCGATAAATAGCCTGGGTGATATCTCCCACCGCCGCATAATTGAACGTGAGTCCATATCCCCCCGTCTCTCCGATATCCTTCACCGTATCACTGAGGCCTCCGGTATTCCTTACTAAGGGAACGGTTCCGTAACGCATAGCATACATCTGGTTCAGCCCGCAGGGTTCCACACGTGAGGGCATCAACAGAAAATCAGCACCAGCATACATCTGGTGACTCAACTGCTCATTGTACCCAATATAGCAATTATAGTCGCCCGTAGAAACATTCTTCATACCCTCCAGTTGTTTCTCCACTTCCGGATCTCCACTGCCAAGGATAAGGAAATTCATTTTTCTTCCGATGTAATAAAAACTATCGCCGATGACCTGTGGCAAAAGGTCTGCCGCCTTCTCCCCCACCAGCCTGCCGATAAAAACGAACAAAGGCTTATCGATATCCAAACCAAATACTTCGGCTAAACCCTTCTTACTTTCTCTTTTCCCTTTTTGAACCGTAAGGGAAGAATAGTGATGGTTGATGTAACTATCAGATTCAGGGTCCCAGACCTTGGTATCAATACCATTGAGAATACCCGTACACTTTCCTTTTTCGTATTCAAAAATGGGCTCCAGGCCATTGCTCATGAAGCGCAGCTCATTCATATAGTTGGGACTCACGGTGGTCACCTTCCACGCAGCCTTTATGCCCGCCGCGAGCGGGTTGATGGCATTGTCCCACTCCAGCATACCGCTTTTCCAGCTGTCCCAGGCAGGGATGTAATTGCTCTTGTCCCAACTGAACTGTCCCTGGTACTGTGCATTATGGATGGTCAGTACGGTAGGCACGCCGGAGAGCGACCTGAACGCGTAGCAGTTCATCATCATGAACGGGATCAGTGCCGTATGGTGATCATGTACATGCACTACGTCTGGCCGATGCTCCCATTTCGTCATCCAGTCCAGCATAGCGATCTGGAAGCTGATAAACCGCTCGGTATCATCATTATATCCATACACTTTCTCACGGTCCAGCAGCCCGTTGATGTCTACCAGGTATAGATCGAAACCCAGTTTATTGGTGAGTTCTTTAATAATGGTATAATCAAACCACCGGTTCCCGAGGTTGGTACCGCCCTTATGCACCACTTCCCATTGGTTGTTATACAGGAACTTGGTACGGTACATGGGCATGACTACTTTAGCAACATTGCCCTGTTCAACTTGATATTTGGGCAGGGCTCCCAAAACGTCACCAAGTCCGCCGGCCTTAGCCATTGGGTAACATTCAGCAGTAACGTGGACGATTTCCATGATAGGGGTTTAGTACAACTGAAAATAATGATGTTTTTCCGATTCGGGTGCGGCGACAAATAATTTTTCTGCTTGAAAATTCTTGCTATTTTCAGCACTTCAACGTTTAAACAACTGACTGCTTATGTCCCAACCCAAACAGCCTACCAATTATAGCGCCCTGAGCACATTGGTATTGGTCTTCTTCTTCTGGGGATTCATCGCTGCTTCCAATAGTATCCTGATTCCCTTTTGCAAAACGCATTTCTCACTGACTCAGCTGGAGTCCCAACTGATCGGTTCCGCGTTTTACGGTGCCTACTTCATTGGTTCCCTGATTCTTTTCATCTTATCCAATGCTTTGGGTTATGATATCATCAACCATATTGGCTACAAAAAGGGAATCATTTACGGTCTGGCTATTTCGGTAGTTGGTGCCTTATTGATCATCCCATCTGCAAATGCGGAGTCCTTTTATGCGATCCTGGGGTCATTATTTATAGTGGCACTCGGTTTTTCTGTACAACAGACCTGCGCCCAACCTTTTGCCATTGCACTGGGTGATCCTGCAACAGGTTCGCACCGTCTCAACCTCGGCGGTAGCGTGAATTCTTTTGGTACCACCCTCGGTCCCATCATTGTAAGTTTTTTCCTTTTCGGTTCAGTGGCCAACCCTGATCCGGCGAATGTGACGGTTAAGAACATCAATACATTATATATGATTGTTGCGGCGGTGTTTGCCGCCGTGGCCCTGTTCTTCCAGTTTTCCGGACTGCCAGACGGGAAAAACAAAGAGCCTTTTGAAAAAGCAGGCAAGGCTTCCAGTTCTCTGTCTGTGATGACCCTCTTGATCCTAGCCCTCAGTGCGATTGGTCAGTTCACTGAGGTTTCCAAACTCACCCTGCTGATTGCGATGATCGTAGTGGTGGTTGCCGTTCTGTTCTACAGCAACAGCCAGGCGGAGAAAAACAGCCAGGGCTGGGGTGCGATGAAATACCCTCAACTGATCTACGGGATGATCGGCATCTTTGTGTACGTAGGTGTGGAAGTAACCATCGATAATAACTTCGGTGCACTGCTCAAACAACCTGGTTATTTTAATGAGACGGGTCTTGATGAAAGCCAGATCTCACAATATATTTCCTTGTATTGGGGAAGTCTGATGATTGGCCGATGGACGGGCGCTATATCAGTTTTCAATCTCTCAGCAAGTGCAAAGAAGATTGCCACCATCATAGTACCCTTCGTAGCCTTTGCGATTGTATTGGGTGCAAATGCTATCAATGGCTCCGATGTCACCAACCTGTTTCCATATGCCATCTGCATCGCCATAGCTATAGCTGCATTTTTCTATGGCCAGGAAAAACCGGTGAAGACCCTGTTGACACTGTCTATTCTTGCAGCCATCGCAATGGTAATCGGTTCCTTTACCACAGGCATCGTGTCTGTATATGCATTTATCGCAGGCGGTCTTTGCTGCTCCATCATGTGGCCCTGTATCTTCTCCCTCGGTGTAGGTGGTCTAGGCAAATATACCAGCGAAGGATCTGCCCTGCTGATCATGATGATCCTCGGTGGCGCAGTGATCCCGCCTTTGCAAGGTGCTTTTGGCGATGGCGCGATGGGCCTGCATAAGAGCTATCTCATTGCAGCAGCCTGCTTTGTAATCCTGGCATTCCTAGCACTTAAGTTGAGGAGCGTGTTGCAGAAACAAGGCCTCGACTTCGACCAACAAATTGGTGGTGGACATTAATCAACGATTATGAGCATTCCTATTTCACAGCAGTATGCCATTGGCATAGATATTGGCGGCACCAACACCAAGTTTGGGTTGGTTAATCATCGAGGCGATATTTCTTACCATGGCGCCATTCTCACGCATAAACATGAGAAGGTCAATGAGTTTATCGATGAATTGTTTGAAGCGCTACAACCCGCCATTATGGAAGCTGGCGGCCCTGAGTATATCCGGGGCATCGGCATCGGAGCGCCCAATGGTAACATTTATAACGGAACCATTGAATACGCCCCCAACCTGCGTTGGAAAGGCATTGTACCCCTGGCAGAATTAGTGACCAATAAATTCAATATTCCAGCGCGGCTCACCAATGACGCCAACGCTGCAGCAGTAGGTGAAATGATGTACGGCTCTGCAAAGGGCATGAAAGACTTCATCATGATTACCCTGGGTACTGGTGTGGGCAGTGGTATTGTAGCGAACGGACAACTTATTTATGGGCACGATGGTTTTGCCGGCGAACTCGGCCATACCATCATCATCCCCGATGGCCGTAACCATCCCGGCACGGGCATCAAAGGATCGCTCGAAGCATATGCATCAGCTACTGGCGTAGCGCGCACTGCTCTTGAATTCCTGGAACAAAGACCAAAGGAAGACAGCCTCATGCGCAATTATGCCAAGGAAGAGATCGATGCCCGGGTGGTGTATGATTGTGCCGTACAAGGCGATAAAATGGCTTTAGAAGTGTATGCATTCACAGGAAAGATCCTGGGACTTGCCTTTGCAAATTTCGTGATGTTCAGCAGCCCGGAAGCCATCATCCTTTTCGGTGGCATGTCCAAGGCTGGCGATCTCATCCTCAAGCCTACCCGCGAGCACATGGAGAAAAACCTGCTGCCTATTTTCCAGAATAAAGTCAAGATCATTTTCTCCGAACTCAAAGAAGCGGATGCTGCGATTTTGGGTGCGAGTGCATTGGTGTGGGAGACGAGGTAGGCCTGTTAGGCATTGGGCATTAGGCACGGGGCATTGGGAGGGATTAGAGATTGGGAGATTAAGGGATTGAGGGCGTAACACTCCGTCATTGATCCGGCAGGTTGCAGGTAGTTATTTACCGTCCTTGAAGCGAGCTTTTTACAATCTCATCCTAACCATGAAACTTGAATATTTAGATGCCACTGGAAATGGAGCGTTTCCTAACGCGAGCCCGGCGCGTCTTGTGAGATTAAGTCAATTTAACGAGGAGCAAGTTGCGTTATTGATTGGCTCTATTCAACGGCTTATTTCTTCAAAAAATGATGTTTGGCTCAATGAATTGCCGTTTATTGATGCGATCAATTGCAAAGTTAAACTGGTAATTGCTGATAAAGATGATGGGATCTTGCCAGTAGGCAACGATGAGTTATTCGTTTGTGCGTTGACAACATCTTCTTATGAGCACATGGTGGAGATCATCACCCATGTCAAAACTGGTTATAATTGGCTTACACCTGGGGAGTATTTAGACGATCCTGCATTTCTGATTTCTCCATTCGGCACTTGGTAACCGCGAGAGAATTTCAGGATTCCATATTCCTGGATTCCAGGCTTCCAAGATTCCAGGCTTCCAGAATTCCAACTTCTGAATGTCTGTATTACAGTATGACAGTATTACTGTTTTCCAATCATTAGCACTGCTGGAACCGGCCGCTGCCCAGTCTTATCCGAAGGCTTAATCGTCTCACGACCATTCACCAGCAAACAACTACTCCCACCTCCGTCCAGGTTAAGCGCTTCTACACATCCCAGACTGATCATAATTTCAGCAAGCTGCGTGAGTGTTGCACCTTCGGCAACGCCTTTATTTCGCCCTTCCACAGCGAGGATGATGAGTTTCTGATCACGCGTATAACCAATCACCGTGCGCGGATGACGATCATCAATGGCTTTGCCGGTAAACATTACTTCTTCGTTGTTGGTGATGCGGATCTTGCCATCTTGTACCAGCATCGGCCCGCCTCCAATGGCCGTGTACATTTTCCATCGCTTGCCTTTAGCACCGGCATGTGCATCAAATTGTTTCTTCGTGTATTCGTTGCCGTTACCTTTCCACATCGGTGGCTTGCCCTGGTAGGCAATGGGGTATCGCGCGGAGCTATCTGAGTACAGCCATGCTGCATCCGCCCGGCCTTTTTTATTAATGCCGATGGCTGCTCGGGTAGTATATCGATATAAAAATGTATCCTTCCCCTTGAGTGCGGTGCTGTTGACATTGTATGACACCAATTTACCGCGGGTCATCACCACATCAAGGTTCTGAGAAGTTTTGAGATCGAAAAAAGTACCGTTTACTACCACCAGCGGCTGGTTGTTGCGTTCAAAATATGCCGATGGCGTGATGCGCCGAAGCAGGGTTGTGTCTGTATTGATGCGCAAGGATTTGTCGGACAGATCCGCCACCACATAGTAGGCGATCGATGGCATACCACCGAGGCTGTCAGCAGAATGAAACACATGGATGCCCGATTGGCGAAGTCCGAATGCTTCATCCATATTGGTCCATCGCAGCTGCGCCATGGACGCCGTGCTTACAAAAAAGAAGATTAATGCGATGATGCCTTTATGCAAGTTGCTGCAGCTGTTTTGCTTCCCATTCTTTCCTGCCGATGCCGGGGAACACGTGCTTCTCACTATGATAGGATGAACGCACCAGCGGTCCGCTCTCTACGTAGTCGAAGCCCAACTCATACCCGATCCTTTCCAGTTCCTTGAACTCATCCGGATGCACAAACCGCACCACAGGCAAATGTTTGCGGGTGGGCTGCAGGTATTGTCCGAGGGTGATCACGTCAACATCACTGTTCCGAAGATCTTTCATGGTCTGCACCACTTCGTCGAAGCTTTCACCAAGCCCCATCATGATGCCCGATTTTGTACGCATCCCTCCTTCTTTGAGGATGCGAAGCACTTCCATGCTCCGCCAATATTTGGCCTGGATCCGCACCTGGCGGGTCATGCGTTCAACGGTTTCAATATTGTGGGACACTACTTCAGGAGCGGCATCAATGACGCGCTGGATGTTTTCCTTCTCGCCCTTGAAATCGGGGATCAGGGTTTCCAGCGTTGTACCCGGGCTCAGGTTGCGAACAGCCTTGATGGTATTGTGCCAAATGGTACTGCCACCATCTTTCAGTTCATCACGGTCTACAGAAGTGATGACTGCGTGCTTCACCTTCATCAGGAAAATCGCTTCGGCCACCCGCTGCGGCTCGTCCCAATCCAATTCCGTGGGCCTGCCCGTTGCTACCGCACAAAATCCGCAACTCCGGGTGCAAATATTACCCAGGATCATAAAGGTGGCCGTACCTGCACCCCAGCATTCGCCCATATTGGGACAGTTGCCGCTTTCGCAGATGGTATGCAGTTTATGGGAATCAACGAGGCTTCTGACGGACTTATATCCTTCACCAATGGGCAGCCTTACCCGCAGCCAATCTGGCTTCTTGGGCTTCTGCTCCACAACAGGGTCCACTATAGGAAGTTCTTTCATGATTAAATGCTCCGGGAGGCAAAATTAACTACTTTCTGCTACCAAACAGAAAGGTGATATAGCCATTGAAAAACAGGGTGTTGGCTTGCAGACCTACCATCTGTTCGATTTTACCTGGATAATACTCCAGGTTAAAGCCTACTTCCGCAGCGGAAATGGTGTTGTTGAACCGGCCCCAATCAAAGCGCAGGGCGGTTTTGGCATGGGCACCAGGCGCAATTTTGACATCACCCCAGCCCGTGAAAAAGCCTGCCGCTCCAAGTATGCTGTTGCCCATGAATGTTGCGCTGTCTTCTTGTGAATATTTAATCGTTTTCACCTGTCCTGAATTGGGTGGCGATTCAACATCCAGAAAATAAGGTTTAAGTAATCCGATGGACAGACCTCCTGCCATCACTACATACACTGCCACCCCATTTTTATTGGCCTTGCCGCCCAGCATATACTGTTGACCAATGCCCAGTTTCAGTTGGTAGAAATTGTTCTGTTTGCCGTAAATAAAAGGATTGCCAAAGACCACCGCACCATCGCTTCTGGACTGCTTTGATTCTTTCCGATGCTTTTTCTCGTTGAGTTCTATTTGGTAAAGGGTGGTTTTGTATGGCGATTTAATCTTTCCTTTTTCATAGGAAATACCATAACCATCTGTGCTGAATTTGAATCCCAGTAAACTGTGTTTTTTAAACGCCGACTCCCCTTCTTCCTCCAAACGGATCGCCTGGTTGACTTTGTCTCTTTTTGCCTGCTTCTTCTTCTCCTTTTCAGATACCCTTTCCTGTGCAGATACTCCCAATGCAACAAGACAGCTTATGAACAATATGGTTATAGATTTCACTCGACAGATTTTACTTCTTTGTAAATTTATTAAAAATTATGGCAATGACGTCTTCTGTTATATATGAAAGCGACTTAAGGACCACCTGCATTCACCTGAGATCAGGCTCGTCATTTGAGACCGATGCTCCTACGGATAACCAGGGAAAGGGTGAAAGGTTTTCTCCCACTGATCTGCTGGCTACCTCCCTCGCCTCTTGCATACTCACTACCATGGCTATACGTGCCAAGGAATTAGAACATATCCTTCGCCAGGTAAAAATAGATGTTGAGAAGATTATGCAGGCCAGTCCAAGGCGGGTTAGCCAGATTAATTTAACATTTCATTATCCCGATGGTTTTGTGGCTGATGCGGCACAAAAGGCCAAACTGGAGGAAATCGCCTGGACCTGCCCGGTGAAGGAGAGTATTCATCCGGATATCGTTTTGAATGTTGACTTTAACTGGCCAAAGTAGCTACTAGCTAATAGCTAATAGCTAGTAGCTTCCTCCCGGCTCCAGTTGGTGAAAACGGTATATGCAATGGCGAGGACAATCGCGCCCTTGAACATGCCCGTGAATCCCCATGCAGCCATACCACCAACTACACCAAGGAAGAGGACCAGGACGGGCAGCTTGCCGCTCTTGCCAATGAGAACGGGCTTCACCACATTATCGATCACCAATAGCAGTAGGGTCCAGACGGTAAGGAATATACCCCAGCCTGTGTGTCCCTGGGAAAACATCCAGATGGTAACGGGTAGCATCACGAGTACAGGACCCACTTGAATAACCGTCAACAGGAAAACCAGTGCTGCAAGGCCCCCTGCTATAGGTATACCGGCAATAGTAAAACCGATCCAAGAAACGAGGGTAGCCAATAACGCCGTTCCCATCACGCCCACGGCTACACCGTTGATGGCTTTGCCCGTTGCAGAAACAAGGGAAGACCCTGTTTGCGGGCTGAGGATCTTTCCAAAAAATGTCTGCAAAGGCTCAAGGAGTTTTTTCCCGTGAAATAGCATTATCGCAGATATGATGATCCCTAGGATCAGCTCAAGTGCCGTGGAAATAAAACTTCCACCTGCATGAAGAAGCTTCGGGATCAATTCCTTCAATTGCGGACTATATGTAGCCAGTGTACCTTCAGGATCTGATTCCAAGGCAGTCCAGAAATCCTGAATCTTGGCTCCGGCATAAGGAATACTGGTTACCCATGCAGGCATAGCCGGGATCTGGTGGTTTCGGATCTCTCCTGCCAACACCTGTAATTGATGACCATAGTTGGTGAGTGCAGAGATCACATACAACAGTGGCACCGCAATAAAAGTGACCATGACGAGCCCGTATAGAAATGCTGTCAGCTTACGGTTTCCTCCCAATTTTTTCACCAGCTTTTCAAACAATGGCGCAAAAGGCACTGTAAAAATCACCGCAAATGTAAATATGCCGAGGAATACACTTAGGGTATAAAATGCTGCAGCAAGAAAAAGCAAAAACAAGATCAGCGCTACAACATTCTCCAGAAAATGCTTCTGTGTTTGCGGAGGTACTGTACTCATGTATCTGTGTTTGGGTTGCCAGCGAAAGGTAGTTAAATCCCGTTGATCTCCACAGCTACTGACGAATGGCCCTCACAGATTTTTTTAAGGTGCCATTTCCCGATCGCACATTCCGCACATGCAGATTTTTCGCAATACATCTTGTGGAGGGCCAGCAATCCCTGTGCGTCTTTCATATGCCTAACCTTAACGCCGGCCTTGCTGAATGCATGTACGATGCTGTTGGCTTCGGCGGGCAAAGATGCCGTCCACTGCAACGCATGGTGCACCTGCTCTGTGTGTCCAATATGCTGGTGATATGCAACGATGAAAGGGATGATGGTGTTTACCATCACCACATTGACCAATTGATCGCCAACCAGTTTAGGCTGATGCACCGAAGGTTCATTGAATCTATAGTGATCTTCCCAATAAGCAGATGTACCCACCCGCAGAATCTGTCTGATCATTTGTGGATCTTTCCATTCCTTGACCATTCGGAATAGGTCCGGCAGGTCGTGGATCAGCATGGCCAGTTGTGCTAACCGAATGGTTGGGAAATTAACAGGACGCATACGCAGAAAATGTACGGGCACATAAGACTTCGCGAGTCGGTATTTTTTTCGAAGAAAATTATAGTCCGTAAATAGCTGCTTCGCGTAGGCATCACCAGTATCTGGCCGAAGCAATCCACCCTGTCCCATCAGCAAAGCCTCTACCAGCGAGGGCTGGCTTCTCAACTTCAGGAGTATCTGGTATGGTACAGAACCTGCAATACTTTCAAAGGCATCGGCATTGACCTTATGCCCGAAACTTCTGCATAAGCTTTGCCAAAAAGCTTCCTGCCAATCCATCCCCAAAGCAGATACCTTTTCGTTCACCAACGCTGCTTTTTGCATCATCCGCTGCTCTGCCAAAACATGAACAAATTGCATAACCTGAACTGAATCCACCTTTACCAGATCTTCTTCACAAGGGATCAGTTGCTGCTTCCAGGTCCATTGATGATATTTCCGCAAGATCAACTCGGGGACAATATTCTTCAACACTGCTACTGCACAGGCACCTTCATCAGTCTCATCATCTTCCCAAACCACATGCAGGATCACATTGTCATAGTTAGGATCAAGATGATGCCCATGTAGCTGCCATTCACTTGTGCGTAGATGCATTTCAACATGTCCGGCCCAGGCCTGCCCACCAATAGTCAGTTTGGCATGCAGGAAATCAGGTCCCTGGTTCCGGTTCCAGAGCCCTGGATCTATTACAATGATCTCCTCTCCTTTGGTGGTAACCAATTGCCATACATTGAACAGTTGCTGGTGCCAGATGAATTGTAGCAACATCTCATTCATCCCTGCAAACTACATTGCAGGGAGGCCTATTTCAAAGGTGAAACCAACAGTAAATCAATAGAAAATAATCAAAAATGATCGTGAAGCGCACGCACTACCCTGCTGACGGGTAGACCCATCACATTGTAAAAATCGCCGCGTACCGCCTTGATGCCGATGACCCCGATCCATTCCTGGATGGCGTATGATCCGGCTTTGTCGTAGGGCTTGTATTGATCAACATAATATGCGATATCCGCTGCATCAATCGGATGAAAATCCACTTCAGTAATATCAGCGAACGAGATTTCTTTACGATGATTACGGATCACAACGCCTGTAATTACCCGATGTGTGTTCCCTTGAAGTGCTGTCAGCATGCGGATCGCATCTTCCCGATCAGCAGGTTTACCGATGACTTGATCCTGCAATACCACCACCGTATCCGCTGCAAGTACGGGAACATGTTGCTCGTAACGTTTGTAGATCTCCTGCCTCATGATAGCATCGGCTTTTTGCTTTGCGATGTGGATAGGGATCTCTTCAATAGCCATACCTTCCGGCCAGGTTTCATCGGTCTCCATGGCCATCACATCAAAATCCACTTCGGCCCATTCCAACAATTGTTTGCGGCGGGGAGATTGGGAAGCAAGTACGATCTTCTGCATCAGGAATACCAGTTTATGAATACCATCGATAAAATACCTGTCAGCATGACCAGTTTGATCAGGGTGCTGATCTCATGAAACTGTGCAGGTGTTTGTGCCGGCATCATTTTTCTTAAAATATAGAACGAGGGGACGATGATCGCAACAAAACTATACAAGACGGACCACCACCATCCCAGTTGCAATGCGTAGATCTGGAGGATAACAAGTGATGCGATCAACACGATCAGCCACACGGTCACAAACATTTTAGATACGGGAACACCCCAAACAATCGGCATGGTTCTGCAACCATATCTAGCGTCACCTTCCATATCTTCAATGTCTTTTACCACTTCCCTAACAAGAGAGATGATAAAAGCAAAACCACCATAGAGGACTGCAAACTTGTAAATTCTCGCCACCACTTTCTGCGCATCGCCAGGAGGCCTTGAAATGCCGACATGACTGATGGCTGCATATAAAACGAGCACCACCCAACCCGTGAGCAATGAAATGACGACGTTGCCGATGAGCAATTGTCTTTTGAAAGTGGTAGAATAAAACCACAGCAGCAGTACGGTGATCAGATTAAACACGGCAGGAATGGGATTGCGCAATCGGTAAGACACCCATGCACTCAGCAACACACCGGCAACAGAAAAGCCAAGATGCCAAAGGATGGCCCATCGCCTTTTAATGATACTGCCCACAACAAGTCTGTTGGGCTTATTGACGATATCGATGTTTTGATCGAAATAATCATTGATGATATAACCCGCCGCTGCAATACAGATGGACGCGCCTATCAGCACCAACAGATCTATCCACTGCAACGGAGATGTTAATTGATATGCCTGAAAACTGGGGAGAATGATGGCATAGTAAAACAGCAGCTGGGTAAGCGCGATGAAGAATAGGTTAGGAAATCTTATCAGCCTGAAAAATGCCGCTGCCAGTCTCATGGTGTGAAGATAATACTCAGGTACTGGCCACCGAAATATCTTCGGACCAATTCCCCTGGATGCGCATGACTTTTTCTATAACATCGCGGACACAGCCCTGTCCCCCGTTCCAGGGTGAGATGTAATCAGCCGTTTCGAGGATATCACGGGCAGCATCTTTGGGGCAGGCACTCAGCCCAACAAGCTGCATGGCGGTGAGGTCAGGCATATCGTCTCCCATATACAATACCTGTTCTGGTGCAACTCCATGGTTTTGCATCAATTGTTTCAGGAGGGTTGACTTGTCTTTAATCTGTTGGTGCACCTCTGTTAACCCCAGCTTACGCAGGCGTTGCTCCACGGGTGTTGAAGAAGATCCTGTTATCATCCACACTTTATAACCCCTTTTGATGGCGAGTTGTAACACATAGCCATCCCTGATGTGCATGCGCCGCACCCATTCTCCATCGGGCATTACCCAAACCGTACCATCGGTTAACACGCCGTCCATATCAAAAACAAAAGTGGTGATGCGGGAGAATTGGGGCAAGATGTCCATAGTATAAAAATAACTATTCGCTAGTAGCTAATAGCTATTTTTTGCGATTAGCCAATAGCTATTAGCCATTAGCTTTTATCAATTGTGAAAAATACGCATACAGATTCTTTAAAGCGGGGTTGCCTTCCAGCATTTTCAAATGTTTATCCATCGTGGCCTGGTCTCCGCGGATGGCGGGACCTGTCTGCATCTCCCGGGGATGGGCATAACTGATGCGGTCCACCGTTTCCCGCAGCAGGGGCAACAAAAGATTCATGTTGAGCTGTTCTGCATCACAGTAGTCCTTCACCAAGCCAAAAAGATGATTGGAAAAATTACCGGCCGCCACGGCTGCCAGATGCATCTTGCTTCGGGTTTCATCGTTCATCTGCTGCAGGTCTGAAGAAATGGTGGATCCGAAGTCTTGCAAAATGGTCAAACACTCAGGTGTGTTGGCATCAATAATCAATGGAAAAGGCGGGATGGGATCGGCTTCTTTGCGGATACTTTGCAAGGGCCAGAGCACGCCGTAGTTTTTAGCTACCGGCGCAAGCACCTCCATCGATACAGACCCTGCGGTATGCACTACAATGGCTTTCGGATGCTGAAACCATTGATGCACCGATGGCAGAGCCTTGTCTGAAATACAAAGGATGTACAACATGGCGCGCATATCAATGTGTTCAAGATCACCTGCAGATGCCTGCAAGGTTTTCGCCAATGCTTCAACCTCCAACCTATTCCTCCCTGCAACCTGTAAAATCACGTGGCCCGCATCAAATGCCTTACGGCCGAGCACAGCAGCCATATTCCCGGAACCGATGATAACAATGTCCATGTTAAAAGAATTTGAACTGTATCTTTGTCCAAGATACAAGATGAAGCTGGCACAAAAAATCGCGGTGAATTATTTGAGGGCAAAACTGAATATGCTGGCAGTGGTGTCACCGGCTATGGCGGCCGACAAAGCCTTTGATTTGTTTACGACGCCGCAACATCGATCCAAAAAAACACCGCCTGAAATCTTCACGAAGGGCGAACGCATGCAGTTTGTCCTCCACAACAAAAAAGTCAAGGGATGGCGATGGAATGAACGTGCTGAGAAAAAGTTGTTGATCCTCCACGGCTATGAAAGTTCCGTCCGGAAATTCGATCATCATATTTCCCGGGCCATTAAAAAGGGCTACGGCGTATATGCATTCGACGCGCCGGCGCATGGCAACAGCGAAGGCAAGCGCATCCATATGCTTAATTATGTGGAGATGATCCGCACTGTGGAAGAATTGTATGGGAAGATGGATGCCTACCTGGCCCACTCTTTCGGCGGAATGTCCGTCTGCCATTACCTGGAAAAAGCGCCGCATACCAAAGAAACCAAAGTAGTACTGATCGCTCCGGCTACGGAGAATACCACGGCCATCGATGGTTTTTTCAAGTTCTTACAACTGAACGATAAGGTAAGGAAGGCCTTTGACCAGAAGATCAAGGACCTGTCCGGTCATTTTCCCACACACTATTCCATCCCCCGCGCCATGAAGCATATCAAGGCGTCGGTATTGTGGGTGCATGATGAAGAGGACCAGGTTACGCCGTTAAAAGACGTAGAAAAGCTGATGCGCCAGCAACCCGCAAATGTTGAGTTTCTGATCACCAAGGGGCTGGGACACAACCGGATTTACCGGGATAATGAGGTTAAAAAGAAGATATTTTCCTTTCTATAAGCCGGTAATTTCACTGATCCCTGGGTCCCACTCTTTTTTGATATTTACGACATTAATGTATTATTGCAAGGCTGAATGTAAGCAAGTTATTAGGTAATTCGTTAATAACCAATTACTTATAACCAATAACCACCCACTATGGCGAAGAACCTATTGATTGTTGAGTCTCCGGCTAAGGCCAAAACCATCGAAAAGATCCTCGGATCAGACTTCGAGGTGAAGAGTTGTTTTGGGCATATCCGGGACCTGGAGAAGGATGATATGGGGATCGATGTTAATAATAATTATAAGCCCCGTTATATTGTTCCGGAAGACAAGGAAAAGGTAGTGAAGGAACTGAAGCAGCTGGCCAAGAAATCTGAAGAGGTTTGGCTGGCAACGGATGAGGACCGAGAGGGGGAAGCCATCAGTTGGCATTTATGCGAGGTGTTAGATCTGGATCCAAAAGAAACCAAACGGATCGTCTTTCATGAGATCACTAAGCCGGCGATCGAGAAAGCCGTAAAATCACCCAGAACCTTGAACCTTGATCTGGTGAATGCCCAGCAGGCGCGCCGGGTATTGGACAGGATCGTGGGTTTTGAGTTATCGCCTGTGCTGTGGCGTAAAATGAGTATGCGCAATAACCTCAGTGCAGGTCGGGTGCAGAGTGTGGCAGTCCGGATCATCGTGGAAAGAGAACGGGAGATCAACCAGTTTACGGCAACCAGTTCATTCAAGATTGACGCGCAGTTTACAGGAAAAGATATCAACGATAAGTCAGTTTCCTTTAAAGCAGAAGGTTCACGCATCAACGCGGAGCAAGACGCCGAAAAATTCCTGGAGAGCTGCAAGGGTGCCAACTATACCGTGGCCGACATCCAGGTGAAGCCAGGTAAAAAATCGCCAGCTCCGCCGTTCACCACTTCCACCCTTCAACAGGAAGCGGGACGTAAACTGAGTTATGGGGTAAGCAGAACCATGCTTCTTGCACAGAAACTTTACGAAGCAGGTTACATCACCTATATGCGTACAGACAGTGTAGCATTAAGTGATACCGCGATGCAGGACATCAGTGGGCATATTAAAACGACGTACGGTAACCAATACTCGCAACCGCGTCGGTTCAAGAATAAGAACGAAAATGCACAAGAGGCACACGAGGCGATTCGCCCAACGTATATGGATCGCCAGAAGGTTGACATTGCCGATGCGCAGAAACTATATGAACTGATCTGGAAGCGTACCATGGCATCGCAGATGGCGGACGCAGAATTGGAAAAAACGACAGCGAAGATCAACATCAGCTCCAATGGTGAAACCCTTTCAGCGCAAGGTGAAGTATTGAAATTTGATGGCTTCCTGAAAGTGTATATGGAAGGAAGGGACGATGAAGAAGATGATGAAGAGAACAGCAGCATGTTGCCGCAACTGGCTGTGGGACAGGATTTGCAGCTGAAAGAACTTCGTGCAACGGAGCGTTTTTCCAGGCCCTCGCCGAGGTATACCGAAGCGTCGCTCGTAAAAAAACTGGAAGAACTGGGTATTGGAAGACCGTCTACTTATGCACCAACCATCTCCACCGTCATCAAACGCGGGTATGTGGAGAAGCGCGATAAAGAAGGTGTGTTGAGGGATTTTCGGGTACTCACGCTTGTGAGTGATCAAATCACTAAAAAAGTTGATCAGGAGACCACGGGTGCAGAAAAAGCTAAGTTGTTCCCAACGGATCTTGGGCTTGTAGTAACTGATTTTCTGTTGCAGCATTTTGACAATGTGATGGACTTCGGATTCACGGCTCGGATTGAAAATGAGTTCGATGAAATTGCCGAAGGCAAGGTGAAGTGGAACAAGATGGTAGATGATTTCTACCAGCCTTTTAAGAAGGAAGTGGTGGACACGATGGAGAATGCGCAACGCATCAGTGGTGAAAGAGAACTGGGTGTGGATGCCGCAACCGGCAAAAAAGTCATAGCCCGGATGGGTAGGTTTGGGCCGATGGTTCAAATCGGCGATGTGAGTGATGAAGAAAAACCAAAGTTTGCAAAACTTAAGCCTAACCAAAGCATTGAGACCATCAACTATGAAGAAGCGATGGAATTGTTCAAGCTTCCCCGTATCCTTGGTGAGTTTGAAGGCAGTGAGGTGCAGGTGAACATCGGAAGGTTTGGTCCGTACATTGCGCACAATAAATTATTCTACTCCCTGAATAAAGAATTTGATCCATATGAAGTGACATTGGATGAAGCCATACCGATGATTGTTGAAAAGCGTCAGGCTAAATCCGAGCGAACCGTAAAAGTCTTCGAAAAAGAAAAGATCCAGTTGCTAAAAGGTCCATATGGCATCTACATTAAAAAAGGACTTCGCAACTTCCCCATTCCAAAAGAGCAACAGGAAAAAGCAGTTGATCTAACCATTGAGGAAGTGAAAAAGATGATCGATGATGCCATTGCCAATCCGCCAAAGCGGAAGATTCCTAAGAAGAAGAAAGGCTAATCGCTAGTAGCTAATAGCTAGTAGCTACTAGCTATTGTTTACCGCATTTCCACATTATCCTGGGCATTGTGGATAATTACCCTCTTGCTCGCCGCTTCTTTCCCCCGATATTTATTTTGGAATTGGTTAACAATAAATTAACCCCTCCAAACGTCATATCTGAGAAGGATATGTAAACCCCTGACCACCTTATGGAAGAGAACAAGGAAATATCGGCCCTCCTTCACCTGATCGACGACCCCGATGAGGAAGTGTTCTCGACGGTGAGTGAAAGGATCGTTTCATTAGGCAAGGAGATTATCCCCAACCTGGAGAACCTCTGGGAAAATACACCCGCAGAAGAGGTTCAGGAAAGGATCGAACTATTGATCCACCGGCTTCATTACGAGGAACTACAACTTGATTTCAGGGAATGGCACCGAAAAGAAACTCCAGACCTGCTTGACGGAGCGCTGTTGGTATCCCGGTATAAGTTTCCGGATCTCCAGACAGCTTCGGTGATAGCTGAAATTGAAAAATTCAGGCGCAACATCTGGCTCGAGCTCAACAGTTACTTAACCGCACTGGAGCAGGTGAATGTGGTGAATAAGATCCTCTTCTCCTATCATAAGTTAAAAGGCGTTGAAATTTCATACACCCACCAGGAAGAGTTTCTTTTGAATAAAGTGGTTGAAACCAGACGCGGCAATTCTATCACCAATGGGATTCTCTACCAATACCTTTGCCAGATGCTTGACATCCCGGTAAAAGTGGTAAATATTCCGAGGCAGTATATATTGGCGTACTACGACAACTCACCAGACTATTTCCGGACCACTACACCGGAACATAAAATTCATTTCTTTATTGATCCCATGACGGGCCAGGTATACACGCAAAAAGATGTAGACAATTATTTTGCGCGCATCAATGTAACGCCCACAGCGTCTCATTTCAAACCCATGAACACACGCAAGATCGTTCACTTCCTCCTGAATGAATATGCGAAGTGCTTTGATGACGCACCGAATGCGTATAAGAAGGAGGAGTTGGTGCGGTTGAGTGATATTCTAGTCTCTTAAGAAGGTTGAAGG
>JBASZQ010000091.1:0-11916 GCA_049661025.1 Chitinophagaceae bacterium
GTACTGCCATCGGCCGTCACAAACAAAGTAGCTTCATCATCAATGGTGTTGATGGGATAGCCGAGGTTCTCAGGCTTGCCCCAATGGCCTGTGCTGTCTTTGCGCACGAGGAAGAGGTCCATTTTTCCGTAGCCCTGTAATCCAGAGGAAGCAAAATACAAGGTCTGGTTATCCGCATGAATAAAGGGCGATGTTTCATCACCGGGCGTGTTGATCTCAGGACCCATATTCATCGGTGGACCCCATTTCCCATCGGGCATCACATAAGAAACATAGAGGTCTGATCCGCCGAATCCATTTGGCTCTCTTGCGGTGAAATATAGCGCGCGTTTATCGGGCGACAAAGATGGTTGAGATTCCCAGAATTCTGAGTTTACTACCTGGCCCATGTTGAGCGGACTGCTCCATCCTTTTTTGGTGAGTGCAGAATAGAATAAATCGCATCCGCCAAAACCACCGGGTGCATCACAGCTGGTGAACACCAGCAATTTGCCATCCTGTGAAATATTCTGTGCCCCTTCATTACGATCTGTGTTGATCTCACCGGGAAGAGGAGTTGCCGCCGACCATGAACCATCTGCTTTTCTGAAAGTCCCAATGAAATCTTCATTCATGTAATTTACTTGCCTCGTGAAGATCAGTTGATTGCCATCGATGGTGAGCGAAGGAAAGTATTCTGGGTATTTCGTGTTCACGCTATCGCCAAGATTCTTCGGCGCAAATACATAGTCTTTGACGGAATGTGTTTTAGGATAATCGATCGCAAACTGGTAGGTGTTTCTCCGGTACTCAGCTGCCTTTTTACTTTTCTCACCCAGGGTTTTGTCTTGTGTAAATTGATCCACTGCCACCAACGCTTTATCAAAAGCACCTGTACCCGCGAGGTTGATGGAATAGGGAAGCCGGTAGTCATGCGTAAAAGCAGAATCCAGTGCAAATGCTTTTTCATAATCAGCAACGGCTTTCGGATGCTGACGCAATTGACCGTTGATGCCGGCACGGGAGAGATAGGCTTCCACAAACTTGCTGTCGAGACTGATCGCTTTGTCCAGCATTTGAATGGCTTCGTAGTATTTGGCATCGGCAGCTCTTTCAAGTGCCAGATCATAGATGGTGCGAGCCTGTTTGTTGACCTTATCCGGATTATACCCCTGCGCATAACCGAAATTGACCATCACGAGGGTTGCCACTGCAAGTAAAAAGGATTTCATGCTTGTTATTCAACGTTTTGGACGGTCATTTATTACCGCACGCATCGCTTCATTCAAAATTAGCGCTTAGGGTGCGCTGTGATGCTAGATAGAACGTTAAATCCTAGGGAACATTGATGTATTTGTGGATCTGCAGCGAGATCTCCCATTTGGGATTAGTCTTCACATAGTCAATGATCAGCGGAGTCATCTCGGCGGCCCTGCTCCATTCCGGCTGGAGATAGAGACGGCAATAGGGAGATACTTTGGCGGCATGTTCTTCGGCCCAGGCGAAATCCGATTTGTTGTACACCACTACCTTCAGTTCATGTGCCAGCGGGAGCACCTCGGGCAGGGGCGCTTTAAATTTTTTGGGCGATAGACAGATCCAGTCGGGATGACCCGTTAAACGATGCGCGCCAGAGGTTTCAATATTCACTGCGTAGCCTTTATCCTGCAACGCATTGATCAACGGTTCAAGGTCATGCATCAACGGTTCACCACCGGTGATGACCACCATTGGTGCCGATGTTTGATAGATGGGTTGCAAGATTTCTTCCACGGTCATTTGTGGATGAACGGAGGCGTCCCAACTGTCTTTGACATCGCACCAAACACAGCCCACATCACAGCCACCGAGCCGCACAAAATAGGCGGCCCTTCCCTGGTGATAACCTTCACCCTGGATGGTGTAGAAATGTTCCATGACTGGATATGATTTTGCCATTAGCTATTAGCTATTTGCTATTTGCGGAGTTAAATGTGTTCATCAACAAGGCCGCAATCGTCATCGGCCCAACACCACCTGGCACGGGCGTGATGTAACTGCATTTGGGAGCTACTTCGTTGAAAGCTACATCGCCCTTGATGGCGAAGCCTGATTTCTTGCTTTCATCTTTCACGCGGGTGATGCCTACGTCAACTACCACAGCCCCGTCCTTGACCATATCAACCTTGAGGAATTCAGGTCTGCCGAGTGCAGCGATGATGATGTCCCCCTGTAAGCAGATCTCTTTCAGGTTGGGCGTATGGGAATGGCATACCGTTACGGTGCAGTTGCCGGGATATGCGTTGCGATTGAGTAAGATGCTGATGGGCCTGCCAACAATATTGCTTCTGCCGATGACGACTGCATGCTTGCCTTTTGTTTCTACATTATAATGTTCTAGCAAGAGGAGAATGCCATACGGTGTTGCGGGCAGGAAGGAGGGTAGTCCCTGTACCATTCTGCCTACCGATACTGGGTGGAATCCATCCACGTCTTTATCTGCGGCGATGGTGTCAATGACTTTTTGTTCACTGATATGTTTGGGAAGGGGCAGTTGCACCAGTATACCGTCAACATCAGCATCATCATTGAGTTGCTTGATGTGTTGCAGCAATTCTTCTTCAGAAATTTGTTCTTCAAGTCTTGTAAGGGTTGACCGGAATCCGATCTCTTCGCAACTTTTCACTTTGGAGGCTACATAGGTTTCACTTGCGCCATTGTTGCCCACGAGTATAGCAGCGAGGTGAGGGATCTTTCCGCCTTTTTCCCGCAATTGGGAAGTCTTTGTTTTTAAATCATCCTTAACCGCCTGGGAAACGAGCTTACCATCCAGCAATTTCATGGCGCAAAGGTAGGCAGGAAAATACCACGATTCAGCGTTTTTTTACCCTTGTTTTCGGCCTGGTAGGGGGAATACCTTTATGCATGAAGAGAATATGGATATGTGTGGGTGTCTTTTTCCTGCTGGCGGGGCAATGTGGTTTTGCGCAGCATACAACGGCGGAACTTTTTTCCGGATCAGGCGTGATCAGCGCCAGGGGTTCGGGCATGCAGGATGGATATTTTACTGCTTTGGGCGGTAGTTATAATAGTGGCGGTGTATGGGCCGCTGTGTCCAGGTTTTCTGGTTTGCCGATGGGTACCTATGCCTTGCAAGCCTGGTACCCTGGAAGAAATCAAGGTATAGGGCTTAGGATTAGGCAATCAGGCTTTTCGGCTTTCACACATAGTTCTGCGCTATTTTATTATGGAAGAAAACTGTCTGGCCAACTGGATATGGCCGTGGGGATCGGCATGGTGTCCTATGCCGCTGCAGGTTATTCCCGGCATTGGGCGCCAGCGGAGGGAATCGGTCTGGGCTTTCAAATAACAGAGCGATGCAGGTGGTTGCTGCAGGCTGAGGGGCTACACAGATTCTTCCTTCCGGAAGTTCCGGGAGCCTACAGTCTTAAAACGGGAATGGGTTACCGTTGCGGGGATGCCATAAGCCTGACTCTTGAATACTTTATTGATGAGCAAGCGGGTCAGGGTATCGGCCTGGTTTGTCATTACCAGCCTGTACAGCAGGCTTTGTTTCGCGTGGGCATGGTGAACCGTCAGTTTCTTGTGTCCGGAGGCTGGAGGTTCGGACAATGCTGGATTGAACTGGGGCTCGGATGGCAGGCCGCGTTGGGTCTTCAGCAACAATTGCAGGTGAGTATGGACTGGGAAAAAAAGGCGCGATGAGATGGGGATTGTTGTTTTCGTGTATGCTTGCCTGTTATGTTGCCTTTCCGCAGGATCCGGAGATGGTGAGGGTGTTGGAAGATCAGGCAGATCGGGAGGCTATCGTTGATACGGAGGAAGACTGGCAGGGCCTGCAGCAGCTGCTTCGGCGGCCTTTGCTATTGAACGAAGCAACGGCCGAGGACATGGCCGTGTTTCCGTTTTTAACGGCCTTGCACATTGAGCAATTCATCTTGTATCGTAAACACCTTGGGCCCCTCAGTGCATTGGAAGAATTGCAGGCGGTTCCGGGTTGGGAGCCTGCCTTGATACGCAAGATCCTACCCTATGTAGCAGTTGTCCCGCCGGGTAGCTTTGGCGCAAAGTTGAAAGATGATCTTCGGAAGGCGGATCACCAGGTATTAATTAGGGGATCTTCACTATCAGCCATGTTGCTTCACTATCGTATGAATGCGCCCTTGATCGGGGCCAACATTACACTGGAGAAAGACCGCGGGGAGCAATGGTGGCAGGGAAAAAAAGGGATTGCCTTTGCGTCTGCGCATATCGTTTTGAAAAATCTTGGGATGGTGCGGCGATGGGTGGTGGGCGATTATTTGGTGAACCTGGGTCAGGGCTTATTGCTGTGGCAGGGAAGGGGTTTGTATAAGAGTTCGATGGCAGTCATGACCAAAAAACAACAGGCTTTTTTGGTGCCGTATAGATCTTCAGATGAAAACCGTTTCATGAGGGGATCTGCTATTTGGTTGGGTAAGCAGCAATGGCAGGCGATGGTTTTTGTGAGCCGGCACGGGCTGGATGCCAATTTTGTAAAAGATAGCCTCAGTGGGTCCAGTTGGATAACTGCTTTTCAGAACAGCGGGTTACATCGGACGGAAGCGGAACGGGCCGACAGGGATGCCGTAGCGTGGACGGCTGTGGGCGCAGCCGTCAAGTATACGCAGAAGCGATGGACGGCGGGCATGCATGGCCTCATGCACCAGTTTTCCGTTCCTATCCAACGCCGTCCGGAACCATATAATTTATTTGCCTTGAACGGTAGAACCCTGAAGGGGGTAGGCGGAACGGGCAGCTACAGCTGGCGTGGGGTGCATGCTTTTGGCGAGCTGGCCTGGGATGGAAGACGGTGGGCGGGAATTGGCGGGGTAATGATTGCGGCGGATAGGAATCTGGATCTTTCAGTATTACTGCGGGGCGCAGACCGCGCTTATCATGCATTTGGGGCCAGTGCTTTCATGGAAAACGAGGAGGTCAACAATGAGAAAGGAGTTTATCTCGGCTTGAGCTGGCGTCCACATCCTACCGTTACGGTGGATGGATATATCGATCGGTTTCAATTCCCATGGTTGCGATACAGGGTCAATGAACCCACGCAGGGAATGGATCAAATGGTGCAGATCACCTGGAAGCCAGACCGACAAACCCGGGTTTTGGTTCGTTGGAAGGGGCTGGAAAGGACAGAAAACGAATCCGGGACCGCCATTTTCAGAAAAAGTTTATCCACATTCCGGTCTGGGTTCAGGTTTCACATAGAACAGGACCTTTCCAGGCAATGGGAGTGGAGGGGAAGAATTGAACTTTCACAACTACAGCGAATGGACCGCTTTAGAGAGAGGGGTTTTATGGCCTTCTTGGAGTGCCATTGGTTGTCGGGAAAAGGGAAATGGGCGGGTAACGGCCGACTTAGTTTTTTTGATACGCCTTCATATGACACAAGAATTTACGCATATGAACCCGATGTTATGTATTACAGTACCGTTCCGGCCAACTTTGGGAGGGGGATACAGCTATTTTTCAATCTTCGGATGGCGGTAAACAATAAATTAAATATTTTTATAAAGTGTTCTAGTGTCTGGAAATCGGCTATAACAACCAGCTATATCAGGGGGCAATTCAGCTTTTTTTTATGATTTTTTCACAGAGGCAGCACTTTAAATGATGCTATTGTCATACATAACGTCTATCGGCCTTTAACAAAATTTAACATTTTATTCTTAAGGGCTATATTTGTTCCTCCAAACTAAAACCAAAATTTAAGCAACATGAGAAAAGTCATGACTCTGCTGACGGCGTTCGTGTTACTATGCGTGCTGGCGATTGGTCAAACGCGTATAATCACGGGTAAGGTCAGGAATGACAAAGGTGAAGTAGTTCCCTTTGCCACCGTTGCCGTGAAGGGCACAAACCGGACAGTCACAGCCGATGCGGATGGAAATTTTAAGATTGATGCATCCACCGGTGATGTACTGGTGATTTCTTCCACTGGCCAGGAAGCCAAAGAATTCAGGGTAGGTAATGGCTCCGAAGTAGCCGCTACACTGGGTTCAAGAGACGCTCAGCTCGAAGAAGTGGTGGTTACTGCACAAGGTATCCGCCGCCGCCCGAAAGAGCTTGGTTATTCTGTTGCCCAGATCAATAACAGTGATATCATGGTGGGCCGTTCTCCCCAACTGGCTCAAAGCCTTTCGGGTAAAGTATCCGGTCTCGCTGTTTTTAACGTAAACAACTCCGTTGACCCTGCTGTAAAGATCACGCTTCGTGGTTACAGGTCCATGACCGGTAACAATGACGCCCTGATCGTACTTGACGGTGTACCACAGCCTGGTTCCCAAACCATCCTGTCTCTGATCAACCCTAACGATATTGAAAGCATTTCCGTATTGAAAGGTGGTCAGGCTGGTACACTGTATGGTTCTGCAGGTGTGAACGGTGCTTTGGTGATCACTACAAAGCGTGGTTCACAAGGCAAAGCACGTGTTACGTATAGCAATGCAACCAATATTGAACAGATCAGTTTCCTGCCTAAGTTCCAGGATAAATATGGTAACGGTTCACACTATGCAGCTACTTATGGAACTGCAGGATATAAGACAGACTACCTGGAACGTATGAAAGACAACTGGCGTCCATTTGAAAACCAGCAGTACGGTGATGCCTATGATGGTACGCCTCGTATTATTGGTCGTGAATTGGAAGACGGTTCCCAGTTCATCGTTCCTTACGCTCCTATTGCTGGTGAGCGTCTCAGGATCTGGAATACCGGATTTACTACAAACAACCAGGTTGCTGTAGAAGGCGGTACAGGAGGAAGTTCTTATCGTCTTTCTATTGAAAACAACAGCACTAAAGGTGTTGTTCCGGAAGATAAAAGCAACAGAACTGGCGTAAGGTTTGCAGCTGGTACAGAAGCAGGTCGTTTAACTGCAAGGTTCAATGCTGCTTATATTCAGCAAAACTTCGACAGAACAACACATGATTTTTATTTCGAGTCATTGAACCAGGCTGCACACATTCCTTTGAGTCAGCTTCGTGACTGGAGGAACAATAAGTTCGCCAATCCAAATGGATATTTCAACGACTATTATAACAACCCTTATTTCCGTTTGGACAATGAGCGTCAAAAGTATTCTGATGCCAACATCAGCGGTGCGCTTGACTTGGGATTCAAACTGACAAAATGGTTGACCATTACTGATCAGATAGGTGTACAGAACAATACTCGTAACAGGAAGAATACGGTTGGTAAGTTCATTTACTCTGATTGGGCCAAGAATGATGCATTTGTTCCTGCCCCATGGGATTATACCAATGACTATGATGGTATTGACCGTGCAGGAACAGATATCCTCGGTAGTGTTTTGGATCAGATCAACACAGAGAATATCCTGAACAATGAATTGAGGTTGAATGCTGAAAAAGATTTCGGAGACCTTTCTCTCCGTGGTCTGGTTGGTTTCAACGTTTACCAGCGCAAAACCAAGTTTGTGCAGGTGGGTTCTTCTTCAGTAGTTGTACCTGATGTATACAACGTTTCTAACAGACAAGGTGAGTTGACTGGTGGTGAAGGAAACACAACTGAGCGTAAATATGGTTACTATGCCAACGCCAGCGCAGGTTGGAAGGATATGATTTTTGGTGAAGCTTCTTTCCGTTATGATTTCACATCGCGCTTTTACAAAAATTACAGGGCTTCAAACCTCTATTCTTATCCTTATTATGGTTTCGGTCTGAGCTTTGTGTTGACACAAGCGCTCCCCGGTTTGAAAGGCGATCTTTTGAACTATGCTAAGCTGAGGGCGAGCTGGAACAAGAACGGTAATGACAACATCGACCTTTACGGTTTGGATGCGCAGTTCCCCAACGGACCTGGCTTCCCTTATGGTAACACTGTTGGTGTAACTGTAGGTGATGTATTGCCTGATGCAAACCTGAAGCCTGAATTCGTATATTCTTATGAATTTGGTGGTGAATTTTCTTTGTTCAGGAACAGGGTTAACCTCGATGTTTCTTACTACAATCAGGATAGTAAAGGTCAGGTACTTACGGTTAAAGTTCCCAACACAACGGGTTATCCAAACCTGCGTGTAAACGTTGGTGATACAAAGAACTGGGGTTATGAAGCTGACCTGAAGGTTGCTGTGATCAGGGGTAAGAATACTTCATGGGATCTGAGTGTACGCTACTCATTCAATGATAACAAAGTTGTTAAGTTGTTCCAGGGTGTGGATCAGTTCCAGCTTGCTGGTTATGCATACGCAGGATCTTATGTTGTGAAAGATCAATCTTTCCCATTATTGAGGTCTACTTCTTACATCCGTGATGAAGCAACAGATAGGGTTTTGGTTAACAAAGGCAATGGTTATCCTATTCAGGGTGGTCTAAAAGACATGGGTCGTACACTGCCTAAGCATATCCTTGGTTGGGGTACTAATTTCCGTTGGAAAGACATCAGCCTTGCGGCCAACTTTGAATATCGTGGTGGTAACGTGATGTTCTCACAGATCGGTCGTGATATGACATTCACTGGTGCAGGTAAGTGGACAGAGAACCGTGATCCTCATGTGTTCCCGAACAGTGCTTATGATGATGGTACCGGTAAGATCGTACCTAACGAAACCATCCAGGCTCAGGAAGCAGAATACTCTCTGTGGGTTGACTACTATCGTTTGATCGCTGAGAACTTTGTAACCAACGCTTGGTTCATCAAGTTGCGTGATATCAACATCACTTATACACTTCCCGCTACCCTGATGAAAAAGACAGGGATCTTCGGTGGTGCAAGTGTTGGGGTGTACGGTCGTAACCTGATCACCATCGTTGACAGCAAGAACTATTATACGGACCCTGAGTTCTCTTTCAGCAATACCAATGGATCTATCGGTATCAACAATACCACTAACACACCTCCGGTGCGTCAGTACGGTATCAACATCAACCTGATTTTCCAATAAATAACCAATTACAGAAATTATGAAAATTAGAAATATTGCAGTTGCGGCGTTATTGGGAGCTTCAGCATTGACCGGCTGTCAGAAAGACTGGCTCGATGTGAATACCAATCCCAATACACTGCCCACATCAACACCCGATTTCGTTTTCACCAATGGATTGACGAGAATGACAACCGGAAACGGTAACCTGCTCTCTAACGAGACCGGAGAATACTACTCTGGTCATTGGACACAATCCAGTTCATATATCCTGAGTGCAACAACGTTTTCTTACAACTACACTAATAATGATTTCAATTATTGGGATGGTTGGTATGATGTACTAAAGGATTTTGATTTTACAGAACAGGAAGCCAAAGCCAATCCTTCGTATAAGCACCTGATCGGTCCTGCGAAGGTGATGAAGGCTTATCTGTTCCAGCAGATCGCAGATACGTACGGAGATGCACCCTATTCTGATGCGTTGAAAGGGGTTAGTTCGCTGACGCCCAAGTTTGACAAAGCGCAGGATATTTATAAGGGATTGATCAAAGATCTGGATTCTGCCATCATTGCTTTGAAGGCAAATGCGTTTCCTGGTTCTGGTACCGCTGCTGACGTGGCATTTGGCGGCAACACCACTCGTTGGATACAAGCTGCAAATTCACTTAAGCTTCGTATCCTGATCCGTCAGAGCAGGGTAGCAGGTATGGACGCCTATATCACCGCCGAGATCAACAAAGCTGCTGCTGTTACGGAAGGATTCCTTACTTCCACCAACTTTGGTGTGAATCCTGGATTCCTCGCAACAGCCGGTAAAACCAACCCTTACTATGACAGGTGGGGTTATGATGCCAACGGTGCTGTTCGTTCTTTGGGAAGGTATCCAAGGCCAACAAAGTTCCTGATTGATTGGTATAAGAGCTCAGGCGATTCTGTAAGGATGAAACGTGCATTCTACACCATTGGTGGAGAGAACACAGCTAATCCAGGTGTGAGTACACGTGCTGAACTGAACGTTAACTATGCTGGTGTGCCATTTGGCGCCGGTTCTGGTTACACGGCTGGTACGGTTTCGCCGATCGGTCCTTCAATGATCACCAAAGGTGTGTTCAACAAACCTTTCATTCTCTTCACTGCAGCAGAAACGTATTTCCTGCTTGCTGAAGCAAAACAAAGGTATGGTGCAGCTGTAACCCTTAGCGCTACGGCTCAGGAATACTATGAGAATGGAGTGAAAGCGTCCTTCGCATATGTAGGAGCTGCTGCTTCTGCCGCTACCGCTCTCCTGACAAACGGAAAAGACCTGACCGACTGGGCAGCGTCTCCCGATAAACTGAAAGCGATCTGGATGCAGAAATGGGTTGCGTTGGCCAACATCAGCGGACTTGAAGCATGGGCCGAGTACAGGAGAACTGGTTTCCCTGTCACACCTCAGTCTTTGTCTGCACCTGCAGGATCTACAGACCGTCCGGTTCGTTTCTTCTATCCTCAAACAGAGGTTAGCTCAAACGAAGCCAACACACCTAAACAAGCTGCTAATGATAAATTCAGCGCCCGGATGTTCTGGGATGTTGACTAATCAAATCGCAACAGATACAAAAAAGCAGGCCATGCGGCCTGCTTTTTTATTGCCTAAAATATCGTTACTTGCCACCCTAATTGATGTGTTATGAATGAAGTTCCGCAGAATCAACTCAATATCGAGATATCAGAAGAAATTGCCGAGGGCCAGTATGCCAATCTTGCGATCATCACGCATAGTCACGCAGAGTTTGTAATTGACTTTGTGAACGTCATGCCGGGCACACCCAAGAGCAAGGTGAAGTCGCGCATTGTACTCACCCCTCAGCATGCAAAGCGACTCATGAAAGCGCTTGCAGATAATGTACAAAAGTTTGAAGCCGTGAACGGGACCATTAAGGATCTCGAGGAAGTGCAGATCCCCCTGCATTTCGGCGGTCCTGCTGCGCAAGCGTAAAAAAGAGGTTGGAGGTTGTGGGTTGGAGGTTGCAGTTCAATGGCCCAACGGCCCAATGGTTCAAATGTCCAATTGCCAAAAAGAAAAAGGGCTGTCTCTAAAAATAGAGACAGCCCTTTTATATTCTGGATGGTAGTGGTTCAAAGGCTTCCACCTTCAACCTCCCACCTTCAACCTACTTCTTAGGTGCTGCTGCTTTACCTGCTGCTGCCGCCTTACCTGCTGCAGGTTTAGCTGCACTGGCTTCTTCCTGCTTCAACTGTCTTGTCATGGTAACAGAAGCAATAGGAATACGAGGCGAGTTCAGGATCTCGTAGTTCTCAATCTTCACGTCTTCAACACGAATGTTGCCATTCAGTTGGAGTGTAGTGATATCCACCTCAATGTTTTCCCTCAGGAATTTAGGAAGTGTTTTGATTTTGAGGCTTTTCATCTTGGTCTCCAGTTTACCACCGGCTTTAACACCTTCAGATGCACCAACAAATTTCAAAGGGATAGTAGCCGTTACAGGCTTGTCTTCCACAAGTTCCAGCAGGTCAACATGCGCAAGCTTGTCGCTCACTTTATTGAACTGTAGATCCTTCAGAATGCACCTGTACGTTGCACCATCTACCTTAACTTCAGCAACCTGGAAATCAGGTGTGTAAACGAGCGCCTTAAATGCTGCTGCCGGAGCCGAAAAATTCACCTCCTTAGCACCCCCATAGATTACACCAGGTACCAGTTCCTGAGAGCGTAACTGACGGGTGGCTGATTTGCCAGTTCCGGTCCTCAGTTGTCCTTCGATTGTAACTGTTTTCATTGTTATAATTATTAATAATTGAATACACTTTCACACTAACTATTTCTTCGCTGCGAGTGGATGAACAGGCTCGTGATACTCTGGTTTTCGTACGCGTGCCTGATCGCAATCGCAAAAAGGTCCGCTACGGAAAGTACCTTGATCTTACTGCTCTGTCCCCTGATGGGAATCGTATCACAAACAACCAGTTCTTCCAGCACACTGTTTTCGATGTTGGCATAAGCGTTACCGCTTAACAC
>JBASZQ010000092.1:0-15930 GCA_049661025.1 Chitinophagaceae bacterium
GTATTTACTGGTGGCGAGGCATGGTAGCCAATACATTGGTATGGCTGATAATGGCCTGATCAGCATGATTCTGGAAGGTCTGCCTGATGAGGTGGTGGGCTTACCGCTGGACCGAACCCAAAACCGAAACACGCTTTACTGTGCCCGGGTATTGGCCCAGGCCTTTACAGATCTTCTTTCCGGGGTGAAACTTTCCAAACTTGGGGATTCTGGTTATCCCATTCAGGTTAAAAATGCGCTGAAGCCCCTCCTGGGTAATAATTATATAGAAGGTCAGATCATTTTCGTTGACCATTTTGAAAATGTGATCGTTAATATCACCCGTGAAGAATTTGAAGAGCAAAGGAAGGGACGAAGTTTTAAGATCGTATTTAAACGGGACGAGGTGATCGACAAGATCAGTGAAACCTATGCCGATGTCAATGAGGGCGAAAAACTGGCCCTGTTCAACTCTGCCGGCTACCTTGAAATCGGCATCAATAAAGGCAATGCTGCCGGCCTCTTCGGCCTGCAAGGCTATTCCGAGAAATCCCAGGCGCAATTCATGCAAACAAGACTGTATTATCAGACTGTGAGGATACTGTTTGAATAATTTGACAATGCGGCAATGCGGTAATGCGGAAATGTAGGAAGCGCGGCCGTGCGTTGCCGGCCTGCGCAGCGGCACCCCGCCATTTCTGCCAACTGCTATCAGTGCAAACCCTCGGACCTTCCAGCATTGCCGCACTGCCGCATTACCGAATTGCCACATTGCTAAAAAAGGCTTTGCTCAAAGTCAAAATGCTGGGTGCAACCCAGCATTTTAACTTTGAGCAAAGCCTTTTTTAGCTTAGGTTTGCCCGTCTTTTTAAAATCCTGAACGCTGTATGAGCTTTAAGAAATTGAACAATATCACCGGCTGGGCCGTATGGTTGATCGCATCTTTTGTGTATATCATGACTGCCGAAGCGGGTGGTAGCCTATGGGACTGCGGAGAATTCGTATCCTCCTGTTTTAAACTCCAGATCCCCCACCCCCCGGGAGCACCACTTTTTGTCCTGATTGGAAGGATCTTTATTGTTGTTTTCGGCAATGATCCCCTCACAGCTGCTAAAGCGGTTAACGTGATGAGCGCCCTGGCCAGCAGCTTTACCATCCTGTTCCTGTTTTGGACCATCACCCACTTCGCAAGAAAAATCTATCATAAGGAGTCTAACGAGCTCACCGGCCAGCAGATCTTTACCGTCATGGCGGCCGGTGTAGTAGGCGCACTGGCCTATACCTTCAGTGATTCTTTCTGGTTCAGCGCTGTTGAAGGTGAGGTATATGCCCTTTCTTCCATGTTCACCGCACTGGTATTCTGGATGATGCTGAAATGGGAACACAGTGCCGATGAACCCGGTGCAGACCGCTGGATCATCCTGATCTTCTTCATGATGGGTCTCTCCATTGGCGTTCACTTGTTGAACCTGTTGACCATCCCGGCCATCGTTATGGTCTATTATTTCAAACGTTATAAAGTAACCGCCTGGGGTACTTTCTGGGCCTTCGTGATTGGCTGTGCCATCACAGGTATTACCCAGAAAGCCGTGATCCAATACACCGTAAAAGGTGCGGGCAGTTTCGATATCTTCTTCGTGAACTCTCTAGGCTTACCATTCTTCAGCGGATTCATTTTCTACTTCCTTCTCCTGGGCGCGTTGATATGGTATGGAATCCGGATCTCAAACTCATCAACCATTTCCACGCTTAAGTTCGGTATCTGGTTGTTCCTCATTCTGTTTACAGTAGCTTATCCGTTCATCGACAGTGGTTCATCCGGAGGTTTCATCTTTAAATTACTGTTGGTGGTTGCTGCCGCTTTCGTTGGCGCTAAATATGGCTACGAAGCACTCAAACGCAATCCTTATTTCCTCAGGCTGGCCATGTGGTGCTTTGCCTTCATGCTCATCGGCTACTCCACCTACGTTACCACCATGATCCGCTCCAATGCTGATCCTGCAGTGGATATGTTCAATGTAGACAATCCGATGTCGCTCGTAGGCTATCTCGGTCGTGAACAATATGGTGATTTCCCGCTGATCTACGGCCAGGTATTTACCGCAACGCCTACAGAATATGCGGAGGGCGATAAAAAATACGTCAAAGCTGACGGCAAGTATAAATTTACGAGTAACGACATCGTTCCAAAATATGCGCCTGAAGATATGATGCTGCTGCCCCGTGTGTGGGATCACAGCAACGATCAGGGCCATGCCGATTTTTATAAACGATGGCTCAACCTGGAAGATGGTGAGAAGCCAACGCAGGCTGATAACATCAAATGGGCGATGAGTTACCAAATTGGCTGGATGTATCTCCGCTATTTTGGCTGGAACTTCATCGGCAAACAAAATGACCTGCAAGGATTTGGAAACGTGCGGGATGGCAACACCATCACGGGCATCCCAGTAGTGGACAATGCCCTTCTTGGCAAACAGGACAAAATGCCCGAAACCCTCCGGACCAATAAGGCCAACAATAAACTGTTTGCGTTGCCGCTTATCCTGGGTCTCATCGGACTATTCTATCAATACAAAAAAGACCAGCGGGATTTCCTCGTGACCTTCCTGTTGTTCTTCTTCACGGGCCTCGCTATTGTATTCTACTTGAATCAGGCGGGCAACCAACCACGTGAGCGTGACTATGCGTACGTAGGTTCGTTCTATGCATTTGCCATCTGGATCGGTCTGGGTGTGATGCAGGTGAAGGAATGGCTGCAGCGTTTCTTAGGAGACAAAGGCTCCAACTATGCCGCCGCTCTGCTCTGTCTGCTGGCCGTGCCTGTACTCATGGCATCGCAGGAGTGGGATGATCATGACCGCAGCAAAAAGCAACTGGCGCGTGACCTCGCAAAAGACTATCTGGAGAGTTGTGCACCCAATGCCATCCTCTTCTCCTATGGAGATAACGATACCTATCCGCTCTGGTATGCACAGGAAGTGGAAGGCATCCGCAGGGACGTTCGTGTGATCAACTATTCATTGCTGGGTATCGATTGGTACATCAACCAGCTCAGGTATAAAGTCAACCAAAGTGATGCGATTGACGTGATCTGGGAGCCTTCTAAAATTGAAGGATCCAAACGTGATTTTGTGCGCTTCTATCAACAGCCCGGCATGGACGCCAACGCATATGTAGATCTCTATAGCTTGATGAAGGATTTCGTAGGCAGTGATGATCCAAAGAATCAGCTGCCTATGCAGGATGGCTCTACGATGAATTACTTCCCTGTGAAAAGGGTAAGTGTTCCTGTGGACGTGAACATGGTTCGCCAGAACGGAACCGTGAATGCAAACGACAGTGTGGTGAATGAAATGCGTTTTGAAATTGGCAGGGACCTGTTGATGAAGAATGACCTCGCCGTGTTGAACATCATCGCTGCAAACAAATGGAAGCGTCCGATCTATTTCACTTCACCCGGTTCGCAAGGCATCGGCTTTGACAACTTCCTTCGTGCAGATGGTCTGAGCTACAGGCTGGTTCCCGTAGCTATGCCACAGGGCGCTAATGTGAATGCCGATTTCGCGAAGGACGTGATGATGAACAAATTCGCTTTCGGTAGTGCAGACATCAAAGGGGTTTATTTCGATGAAGAGAACCGCCGCCACCTCTATGGCATCCGCCAGGCTTATGCAGAAGCTGCCAATGGCTTGTCAGCCCAGGGCCGCAAAGACGAAGCGAAGGCACTGTTGCAGAAGGTAGACAAGGGTATGAACGAAGACAATATGCCTTATGGCATCACCAGTCGCGGTAACCAGCACAATATGGTAAGCGTTCAAATGGTGGATGCTGCCTATAAAGCCGGCGATCAGCAACTGGCTGCAAAGATCAATACCAAGGTACGTAAGGACCTAACCGAGCAACTTGGTTACTATGCATTCCTGGGTGATATGTCGGTTCCCGAACTCCGCCAGGCGGTACAGGAACTGTTGGAAGGCAAAGGAGACAACCTCAACAACAGGCAGAAAGGCATGTTCCAGGAAATCCGGATGGCATTTGGCCTGCAGGAATACCTGGATAACCTCGAAAGAACATATAAGAACCCCACTCCTGCGGCAGAACTGCCCGGGGTGATACAGAACAAATAACTAGGGTAAGTGTTTAGGGTGAGGGTTCAGGTGAGGGTTTAGCAAAATGTTAAACCCTCACCCTGAACCCTCACCCTTTTAAGCAGCCTCTGACCGCAAATGAATTATCGTTAACTTCAATTCATGAAGGGTTTCCGTTTCTCCAATTTTGATCCGAGGTCGTCTGGTAAAACTCCTTTCGAGCAGTTGATGGACCTATTTATGCAGTTGCTGAACTACACCAGTGGGGATGCAACGGAAGCATTGAATTGGCTGACGCAGCTGGATAAAAAATATCAACTGACCAATGAAGAATATGGGATGGGGGATTTCATCGAGGATCTAAAAGAAAAAGGGTATCTCGATGAAAACAAAGCCACCGGTGAAATCAAGATCACGCCTAAAACAGAACAGGGCATTCGCAAACGAAGCCTTGAAGAAATTTTCGGCAAGTTGAAGAAAACAAGGAGTGGTGATCACCATACCTTTAAACCAGGATTGGGCGATGATATCAATCCAGAGACCAGGCCGTTTCAGTTTGGCGACATGCTGGAGCAGATTGATTTCGTCAATTCCATCACTAATGCCCAGGTGAATCACGGCATTGATTCATTCATGATGAATGAGGATGATCTGGTGATCCGGGAAACGGATTTCAAGACGCAGACGTCTACGGTATTGATGATCGATATCTCTCACTCCATGATTCTGTACGGTGAAGACCGGATCACGCCGGCCAAGAAAGTGGCGATGGCCCTGAGTGAACTCATCACCACGAAGTATCCAAAAGACACGCTGGATATCGTAGTGTTTGGTAATGACGCGTGGACTATCGAGATCAAGGACATTCCTTACTTGCAAGTGGGTCCCTATCATACGAATACTGTTGCAGGGCTTGAATTGGCCATGGATATTTTACGAAGAAGAAAAAATCCCAACAAACAGATTTTCATGATCACAGATGGTAAACCCACCTGTTTGAAAGTGGGAAGAAAATATTACAAGAACAGTTTTGGGTTGGATCGTAAGATCACCAACCGCTGCCTCAATCTTGCTGCACAATGCAAGAAACTGAAGCTGCCGATCACTACGTTTATGATCGCAGAAGATCCTTACCTGCAAAAATTTGTGACCGAGTTTACGGAAACCAATCAGGGTAAAGCATTTTTCGCAACCCTCGACAAATTGGGTGCGTTTATCTTCAGGGATTTTGAGAGTGGCAAGAATAAGCGGGTGTATTAGCTAATAGCAACTAGCTAATAGCTATTGAATAACTTTACATTATGATGAAAACCTTAGGAGAATTAAGACGTTCAGGTTATACAAGTAAATCCGTAAAAGAAGAAATCAGGCAGAACCTGATCAAAAAATTGGAACAAGGAGAGGCATCTTTTCCCGGTATCATCGGATATGAAGACACAGTTATCCCGGATACAGAACGCGCGTTGTTATCTCGCCACAATATTTTGTTTCTGGGCTTAAGGGGCCAGGCCAAAACAAGAATGGCCAGGCAGATGACAGAGCTACTGGATGAATACATCCCGGTGGTGGAAGGTTCTGAGATCAATGACGATCCATTGCAACCTATGTCCCATTACGCCGTGCAACTCATCCGCGAGAAAGGCGATGACACACCCATTGCATGGATCCATCGCAGCGAACGATATGGAGAGAAACTGGCAACACCGGATGTGAGTGTGGCGGATTTGATTGGCGATATCGATCCGGTAAAAGCGGCGAATCTGCGATTAAGTTTTGCCGATGAGCGGGTGATCCACTACGGTATCATTCCGCGTTCAAACCGAGGTATATTCGTGATCAATGAACTCCCGGATTTGCAGGCTCGCATTCAAGTGGCACTGTTCAATATTCTTCAGGAAGGCGATATACAGATCAGGGGCTTTAAATTGCGGATGCCGCTGGATATCCTGTTTGTGTTTACCGCCAATCCGGAAGACTATACCAATCGGGGTGCCATCGTTACTCCATTAAAAGACAGGATTGAAAGCCAGATCCTTACCCACTATCCGAAATCAATTGAACACTCACTGGCCATCACAGAACAAGAAGCAAATATCCATCGCCAGCAGCAGGACCGTGTGGAAGTAAGTGACCTCGTGAAGAGGCTGATAGAGCAGGTTTCTTTTGAGGCAAGGACCAGTGAGTTTGTGGACCACAAGAGTGGTGTGTCTGCGAGGTTGACCATTGCTGCATTGGAGAATGCGTATAGTGCTGCAGAACGAAGAGCCATTCTCAATAAAGAAAAAAACACACAGGTATGGATCAGTGACCTGGTGGGCATCATCCCTTCCATTACCGGAAAGATAGAATTGGTGTATGAAGGAGAACAGGAAGGCCCTTACCAGGTGGCGTACAACCTCGTTGAAAAAACATTCAGGACACTATTTGCGCAATACTTCCCTATTCCGGAAACCAAAAAACGAAGGAATACGCAGAATGCGCCAGACAACAATCCATTCAGGCCGATCATTGCCTGGTTTGATAAAGGTAATAGCCTTGATATGGCTTTTAATACATTGGATACAGAAAAGATCCAGCAACTGTATAAAGTGGAGGGTTTGTTTGGTCTGGTAAAAAAACACTATCCGCAAGCTGCTGAAAATGAGCAGGCGCTGTTGATGGAATTCGTTCTGCATGGACTAGCTTCTTATTCTTTGATCAGCAAAAAGGTTTTGGAAGCCCGGGTTGAGTTTAAAGACCTCATGGGATCCATGTTGAACCTGGGCATGGGAGAATCAGATAAAGACGATGATGAATTTGATGAAGACAATTTCCGCTGATCCGGAAACGTTTATTTTCATTAGTTTACAGTAACGCTTACGTATGAGACCCAACCTTTTGAAACCTTTAACACTGCTATTGCTGTGTATACCGTTCAGTGTTACTGCGCAACGCATAGATGATATCCGCAAGAAGTTTCCTGACCAGGATTATGTGATGCTGAAAAACATCACCCAGTACAACATCTTCGTTGAAAATGACTCCGTAAAGGTAAACTCAAGGGACATCGAAGAATTCATGTTCCTCACAGAGAATGGTGCAATGCGGAAAGAGGGTCGAATCTACCATAGTGGCTTTCATAAACTATTAGATTATAAAGCCTATACCATCGCATCAAATGGCAAACAGTTGGAAGCCACAGATGTAAAAACAAAAACAAATCCCAGCTCAGGCATTTTCTATGATGATGCCCAAGTGACCACTTTTAATTTTCCGGGCCTTACGGCAGGTGCCGTCTCACATGTAGAGTACACAACGCAACATGTAAACCCCTATCTCCTTTCTCCTGGCTACCTCATCCTGGGCGTTCCGGTGATCAATGGTGAACTGAAGATCAGCTGTGATTCAAACATCAAACTCCGGTACCTGGTAAAAGGTGTTTCCAAAGACCTCGTGAAGGTGAAAGAAGAAAAAAAGAAGAATGAAACAGTGTATACTTTCACTGTGAAAGATGCCAAGAACGAAGACTATTATCCCGACGCGCCGGACCGTCCGTACTGGGGCACGCATGTGGTGTTCCATATTGAACAGGTGAAAAAAGCCAATGGACAATGGACCAATTTTCTTTCCAGCCCGGCTGACCTGTACAGACTGTATGCAGGTTATGTCGGTAATATCAATAAAGAGACCGGCACTGAATTAACGGCTGTAACGGATTCCCTGACCAAAGGGAAAACATCGGCAAAGGCCAAGGCCGAAGCCATCTACAGTTGGGTACAGGGCAATATCAAATATGTAGCTTTTGAAGATGGCATGGAAGGCTTCATCCCCCGTGATGCGAACCTGGTATGTCACCGCAGATTTGGCGATTGTAAAGACATGGCAAGCATTCTAACCGTCATGTTGCGCCATGCAGGACTCAAATCCTATTATACGTGGATCGGTACAAGAAAGCTGCCGTACACTTATGAAGAAACACCCATGCCTCTGGTGGATAATCATATGATCTGCACGCTAGAGTTAGACGGTCAGTATATTTTCCTGGATGGCACAGATCCCAGTTGCGTGTTTGGCATCCCGGCAGACCATATACAGGGCAAGGAAGCATTTGTAGGTATTGATCCATCCAACTACAAAATTGTTAAGGTGCCGGTGGTGCCGAAAGAAGAGAACCTATATGCAGATACCACGGTAATGACGCTGGCAGACAAAGTGCTCAAGGGTGACATTCGCCTTTACCTCAAAGGGTACTACGCTACAGACCTGCGCACAAGACTCATGTACATGGGCGCAACGGATAAGGAGAAATACAGTAAGGAACTCGCCGGAAGGGCCTCTAATAAATTTGCAGCAGAAGGGTTCCAATACAAGTTCGCATCGCTCAGTAAAAACGAAGCGGCATTCAGTTGTACGTTCACCTTACCAGATTATGGAAAGAACATGGCTGGGAATCTCTTTATCAATATGAACCTGATCAGGCCCTATGAACACCAGGAGATCGATTACCCAAAAAGGAAGATACCGGTGGAGTGGAATTTTAAATTCATCAAACGGTTTGTCACCATCTTCAATATCCCGGAAGGATTTGTAGTGGATTATCTACCTGCCAATAAATCCTACAAACAGGATGGATTTGGGTTTGCTTTCACCTACGAAAACAAAGGAAACCAGGTGGTGTACACCCAAGAATTTTTTAACGACTACCTGATCCTGCAGCCAGAAGGATTTTCCAACTGGAACAAAGTGCTGGAACAGCTATTCCCGCAATACAAAGAAACGGTTAGCCTCATCAAAAAATAAACCTCATGAAACGCTTGTTGAGCCTTATTCTCACCCTGTTGGCCTGCACACCGTTGAGCGCGCAGTTGCCCATGGATACCTGGAAAGAGAAGCCTGCATTTGTAACATTAGACACCGCATATGCCCGCGAATCCGCCATTTTTCTGTTGGATGCAAGGCGGTATGAATTTCAGGACGAGGCGGAAAACAACCTGGGATTGTTCAAAACCATTCATAAGATCATTCAGCTGAATGATGACAAGGGTATCGAGTTGTTCAACAAGATCTATCTGCCAGGCGGTGACAAAACCATGATGGTAGCCTTAAAAGCCAGGACCATTCTACCGTCCGGTAAGGTGATCAATTTTGACTCCACTACAGTGAAGGATGTAACAGACGAAGATGGCAGTCCCCAACGCATCTTTGCTTTACCCGGACTGGAGAAAGGTTGCCAGGTTGAATACTTGTATACCTATAAGAAAGAGGCATCGCTGTTTGGCATGGATGTGCTGCAATTCAGGATACCAGTACTGCGAAGCATTGTACAGATCGTTTCGCCAGAGCGATTAATGTTCGATGTGAAAAGTTTTAATGGCCGCTCTGTTGTAGAACGTAAACAAGATGCCAATTTCCGTGTGGTCAACTGTGTTTCGCCAGAGCTTAAACCGGCTGAAGAAGAAAAATACAGCAACCTCACTGCACAACTGTACCGTGTTGAATACAAGCTATCATACAATACAGCCAGGGATTCTTCTGCCCGATTATTCACCTGGGACCAGTTGGCAGAAAGATTGAATGAAAACTACCAACAGTTTGAAGAGAAAGAAACCAAAGCCGTACAGGAACTGATCAATACTTTGAAGCTGAGCAAACTCACCACGCCGGAAGAAAAGCTGATGGCATTGGAGAATCATCTCAAGAAAAATGTAATGGTCAATAAGGATGTGGAGTCAGAGTCCGCTTCACAAATAGACCAGATCCTCAGGACGCGCATCGCTTCTGAGTTTGGCATCGTTAGGTTGTATGCGCTTGCACTGGGCCAGCTGAATATTCCTTACCAGTTGGTGATCACGGGAGATCGATCAAACTATGTACTGGACAAGGAATTTGAAAACTGGAACAACGCAGACAATATGCTGCTGTACCTGATCACGCAGAAAAAATACATTGCTCCAACCAGGGCTGAGTTTCGGTATCCATGGATCGCACCGGAATGGGGCAATCAATTGGGCATTCATTGCAAGGCGGTGACCGTTGATGGGAAACCGAGTGCTGTAGCTGAATTGAAGAACATTGAATTGCTGGACTACGCACAGACCTCGCATAACATGGAATCAAAGATCAGGATCTTCCCTGCGAAAGACTCAGTGGTGGTAGAATCCAAACAGATCTTCACAGGCTATACTTCTTCCATGTACAGGTCTGCATTTAATTTTTCTTCTCCGGAAGACCAGAAAAATATCCTCAAACAGATCGTAAAGTTTGGGACCAATTCAGAAACCGTGCTGAACTCTAAATTGGAAAATGCAAGTTTCGATGAATTCGGAAAGAACAAACCCTTTGTGATCAATGCGTCTGTACGTGCCAATGAACTGATGGAAAAAGCGGGTAATAAGATCTTGTTGAAAATAGGAGATATCATTGGGCCGCAGGTAGAAATGTACCAGGAAAAGCCCAGGGTCTTCCCCATCGAGATCGTCTATCCGCATGTACTCTACAGGGATATCATTGTAGAAATTCCGGAGGGCTATGTGGCAAAGAATCTGGAGAGCCTGAACATCCAACAGAGTTATCCGGCTAGTGGAGAACCCACCATGTTTTTCCGATCCGGATATGAATTGAAAGGCAACCAGCTCAAGATCACCATCAGGGAAGAATACAGGGTGGCAGACTATCCCATAGACCAGTTTCAGCCATTCATCAAAGTGATCAATGCAGCGGCGGATTTCAATAAAGCGGTGATCTTGCTGGAGAAGAAATAAGACCCATTTACGGGATGATATTCACTTCACGTTCCAGTTGCACCCCAAACTGTGCATCAATACTGTGAAGGATCTCTTCACTGAGTTGGAATATCTCATCGCCCGTGGCCTGACCATAGTTCACCAGTACCAGGGCCTGCTTGGCATGTACACCAGCATCGCCTTTGCGATAGCCCTTCCAACCTGCACGTTCTATCAGCCAGCCTGCAGCCAGCTTAACCATGCCGGAAGAAGTTGGATATCCGATGATATCAGGGAATTGCAGCTTCAACGCAGCAAAGGTTTCTGCAGGTATTTCAGGGTTCTTGAAAAAACTGCCGGCATTGCCGATCACAGCTGGATCAGGAAGCTTTGACTTTCGAATACTGATCACCGCATTAGCCACCGCACGGATAGATAGTTCCTGTACACCCATACGTTCCAGCTCCTGTTGTATGGCGCCATAGGTGATATGATACTCAGCCGTTTTGCGGAGCCGATAGGTCACATGTGTAATGATATACTGCCCTTTGTACTTTCTTTTGAACACAGACTCCCGATATCCAAATGCACAATCCACAAGGCTGAATGAATGTAATTCCTTGTCTTGCAAATGCCAGGCCTCCAGGGAATGAAAAACATCTTTGATTTCCACACCGTAGGCGCCAATATTCTGCATCGGAGAAGCCCCTATGCAGCCGGGTATGAGCGCCAGATTCTCTACACCGCACCAGCCATTTGTGATGCAGTGCTCCACAAATCCGTTCCAGTTCTCCCCTGCCCCGGCCCTCACATAAACATGACCAGCATCTTCCCTGATCAAATCAATTCCCATGATCTCATTCTTCACCACATAACCACTGATATTCTCCCGAAACAAAATATTGCTTCCGCCACCCAGCACCAGAACAGGCGCATTGTTATTCAGGTTGGAAAGTTGCTCCACACTTGATAACTTGGCGAAATATTGGGCAGTAGCTGCCAAGCCAAATGTATTGTAGGGCTTCAAGTCTACATGAACTGCAAATTGCATACAACAATAATAAAGAAAATGAGTCGTACTGTAACCATCATCGGCGCTTCCGGATTAGTAGGATCGCATCTTTTGGAATTACTGCTTAAAGATCCGGGTACGGAGAAAGTGATTGCGCTCGTACGAAACACCTTCACCCATAGCAGTCCGAAACTGGAGCAACAGATCATCGATTTCCAGGAACCCAGGGCCTATGAACCTCATATCGCCGGAGCTGAAGCGGTTTTAGTATCCGTAGGTACCACCAATGCAAAGGTTGACGGCGATAAAGACGCTTATCGAAAAGTAGATTACAATATTCCCGTATATGCTGCAAAGGCTGCTGCAAAGCTTGGTGTATATGGCTATTATCTAGTCTCTGCTTCGGGTGCCGATGCCAATAACAACAACAACTTCTATTTCAAGTTGAAGGGTGTGACCGAGGAAGCCGTTTGCGAAGAACAGATCCCACAGATATACATCATGCGCCCGTCACTGATCCTTGGCGATCGTAAAGAAAAACGCATTATGGAACGAGCCGCGCAGGTAGTGATGCCGCTGTTCTCATGGGCATTTGGCGGCAGCTGGTCCAAATACAAGCCTATCCAGGCCTCAGAAATTGCTGGCGCGATGTTTAGGGCGTATACCCACGGGAAGAAAGGGATACATGTTTGTAGTTATGAGGAGATGAAGGCGCTAATTAGAGAGCATTAATTTTAGCAATGGAACATTTGTGCCATTGTGCAATTGTACAATGGTACAAATGTTCAATTGTTCAATGATTCAAATGGGGTCCACATCAAAGGTCTGCAAAACACTCCTAAACACCTTATCCCCTTCCATGATCGCTGAATGCTGATGAATGATTGTCTTGGCTTGTTCCACAACGGCATTTGTACGGGGCAGTCGCAACAGGATCTCCATAATGTATAGATTTCTGATCCGCCCAATAACGGGTTCTGCCGGCCCGGTTACGCTATCCCGGTAGTGTTGGGATAAGATATTAGCCATGTAATGAGCTGCTGCCTCAGCTACCTGCTTCACTTTATGTCTGAAGGTGATACGGATGAGTTTAGTAAAGGGTGGGTAACCGAAATCCCGCCGCTGTTGAATCTCACTCTGGAATAGTTTCAGATAGTCGTGCTCCTTCACCCATTGCAATATCGGGTGTTTGGGATTGGTGGTCTGGATCATCACCTTCCCCTGGCTGTCTTTTCTGCCTGCCCGCCCACTTACCTGTTCCATGAGTTGAAAGGCTCTTTCATTCACCCGGAAGTCGGCAAAACTCAAAAGGCCATCGGCATCCAAAATCCCTACCAGCTGCACATGATCAAAGTCCAATCCTTTCACCACCATCTGCGTACCTACGAGCACATCAATTCTTTGCTGTTCAAAATGCTGGATGAGCGTATCATGCGCTGTTTTCCCTTTCACCGTATCAACGTCCATCCTGGCCACTTTCAAGTCCGGAAAAAGCTCGCTGATCTGCTCCTCAATTTTTTCAGTGCCGAAGTTTTTTTCCATCCACTTCACGGCACCGCAGGCCGGGCAGGTGACCAAGGTTGGATAGTTTGTGCCGCAATAGTGGCACTGTAATTTGTGGTTTAGCTTGTGGTATGTGAGGGTGACATCGCAATGCTCGCACTGCGGAATGAAACCGCAGCTCCCGCAAATCATGTAAGGTGAATAGCCCCTCCTGTTTTGAAAAAGGATCACTTGTTTTTTCAATCCAACGGTTTGCATGATGGCTTCCTGCAAGGCGGGGGAGATCATCAGTTTGCCTTTTTCTCTCGACTGGAGATTACGGGTATCGATTAATTGAATCTCGGGAAGGAGGATATTTCCAAAACGTTCCGTAAGCTCCACCAACCCATACTTTCCATTTACTGCATTGTGGTAAGATTCCAGGGAAGGGGTGGCACTTCCCAGCACTACTTTAGCGCCCATTTTGGATGCATAGTAGATGGCGGCATCGCGCGCATGATAGCGTGGTGCCGGATCCTGTTGCTTGTAAGAAGGATCATGCTCTTCATCGCAGATCACCAGTTTCAAATCCTGAAAGGGAAGAAACAACGATGATCTTGCACCAAGTACAATATTGACTTTTCCTTCTTTTACCTTGTTCCAGATCTCAACCCGCTCGTTGGGATTGAACTTGGAGTGATATATAGCAATGTGTCCGCCGAAATGTTTCTCCAGTCTGCGGATCACCTGAGAAGTCAATGCAATTTCCGGAAGAAGGTATAGTACCTGGCCACCGGTTTTGATCAGGGATTCGATGAGGCTCACATACACCTGCGTCTTTCCGCTGGAGGTTACACCATGCAGGAGACAAACCATTTTCTCTTCCAACACGGCCTTCACTTCTTCCAATGCCTTGGCCTGCGCGGGTGAGAGGCTAAAATCAATTTGCACATCTTTGGGCAGTGTACGTATTCTGTCTACCGCCATTTTCTTCACTACAAGAATTCCTTTTTCTACAAGCCCTTTCAGTTGTGCCGCAGAAGCACCTGATTTTTTGAGGAGCCCCGCCTGTTTTACATCGCCCTCGGTTTTCTGCAGATACAAAAAACTCATAAGCAGTTCCATTTGTTTGGGTGCCTGGGTTTTCCGATTCAGTAGTTCCTCGAGTTTTGATTCCTGTATATAATCCGGGTGCAGCAGTACAAAGTTCTCCCGCTTTTCGGTATATTTTTCTTTCAGCGATTCCCAGGCCCAGCAGAGTTTTGCTTCGATGAGTCTTTTCACCACCGGATAAACATGGGAAGAATCCAGGATCTGCTGTACTTCCTGCAGCCGGAGTTCCTTTTTCATGAACAACGCTTCGGCAACTAGATATTCTTCGTCATCCAGCATGGAAAAATCATCACCAAATTCATCATTGAAGATCAGGGTTGTTTCACTACTGAGTTTAAAATTGGAAGGCAGCGCCGCGGCCATCACTTCTCCTTCGGAACACATGTAATAATCAGCGAGCCATCGCCAAAGATCCAGCTGTTTTACATTTACCACCGGTTCACTATCCAGTACATTGATGATCTCTTTCGGCTCAAATGCTGTGGGTTTCTGGGTGCTGAGCTCCTTTACAATTCCGGCATATTTTTTTTGATTACCGAAAACCACTTCCACGCGCATGCCGGGCAGGATCTTATCGGCCCATACATCTGGAATGGCATAGGTATAGGTTTTGGGAATAGCCAGCGGGAGGATCACTTGCGCGTACAACATTGCGGTGAAATTACGCCAATGGGGCCAATTAGCCCTGAGGGTTTACCCGGATCCAGGATGCATTTGCCGCTTCCAACGCTGTGGCCATCACTACCCTCACCTGCTCTTTTAAACGGGGCAGATCGGCAAGCGTGTAGCCTTCCACCGCCACTTCATCCAGCCAGATGGCGCGACAAACACCTGGATTCAGCGTAAACACTTTATCGCCCTGCATCCTTGCATAGGTATCGGGAAAAATGACGGGCTTTATCGGGGTCTGTGTTTCAATGGCAAGACGAAATGCGCCATCATACATCTCCTTCAAGGGCAGGCCCGTTTCATTGAAGGTTCCTTCTGGAAAAATGAGGATCGATATCCCTTTACGGATGATGCTCTTGAGGTTTCGAATACTTTTGGAACGATGACTGGCATCACCGCGATCAACGGTTACTACGGCCACTTTATAGATGTAACCAAACACGGGAACCTTCACCAGCTCTATTTTTCCCAACGGACGAAATGGCTGACGGATCACTTTAACCAAAAAGGCTGCGTCTAAATTGGACACGTGGTTTGCCACAAACACGTATTGTTTTTGCGGATCCGGGGGTTGGGTTTGTGGTTGCGCAAGCTGGAAACGGGTAGGCATACCTGCAAGGAAAAACCAGATATCACCCCAAAGATGCAGGAGCCGATAGATAAAGTTGCCGCCTCGTATCGGTCCGAAAAAGGAACCGATGATCACGAGCGGGAAGATCAGGATCATGACCAGCAAAAACCAGAAAATCGACCAACTCAGGTATAAAAATCGAAAAATCTTTCTCATCGTTTATTTACAATCGCAACGCCATTCTTTTTCAAGGTCGATCACCGTTACCACCACTACCCCTCTGGGACTTTGAGCAAAAACCATCCTCACCCG
>JBASZQ010000093.1:0-20436 GCA_049661025.1 Chitinophagaceae bacterium
ATGCAGTGTATTGCACGGCAGTACATATGGATGGGAATGGAAAGGTGATCAAGGGCCCGGTTGACCTTGATACTTCACAAGTTGGCGGCTTCGGTGATAACAAGATCTATTCTACAGTTTGGAGCGATGATGAGCAACAGGTCATGGTATTTAAGATCAACCGCCGGGATGAGAAGCGGCTGTACTTCACCCTCTTGCGGTTTAATGGCAAGGACGCGGACCTGCGCCTGGTGGAGAAAAATGAATTGTCGTTGCCATCGCCTGAGCGGGATCGGGAATCGGTGTTTACGGAGTTTGTGATCGACAATGACGGGGATTTTGTATTTGGTAAAATGGGGAGATCAGGAAGCCGTGAATACATCAATAAGTTGGATGTGTATGTGAAACGTGCGGGGCAGGATACCTTTATGACACGCAACCTGCCTTTGAACGACAAGACATTGGATGAAGTGAAGATCAAGGCCGACAACGTCAATAAAAAATTCATTTTCAATTCATTTTTCTATCAACAGAAGAGGGGGAACATCGATGGGATCGTGAACCTTGTCTTCGATAAAAAAGAGGGGAAGATTTCATCCGTAGGCTCAGTTGTTTTTAACGATACCATGCGTTTGGACGCGAGGTCTGAAAATGCGCCCATCAAACAAGCATTCAACGACTATTTCATCAAGCATGTCATTCCCAAGCGGGATGGCGGTTTTGCTGTTCTGGCTGAGCTATACTACACCTCATCCCGGCAGACCGGCTGGAACCGGTGGGATTATCTGTATGGCTTTAACTACTACAGTCCCAATACCTGGGGGTACTATTCGCCCTATAGCAGCCTGAATTACTACCGATGGATGGATCCCTGGAACCGATGGGGAACGTCCATGACCAGGCATTATGCTGAGAACGTGATCATCATGAGTTTCAACAAGGATGCACAATTGGAGTGGTCTAATTTCGTTAGAAAGACACAGTACGACGACAATTCAGACATCTTCCTGAGCTACAATATTTTTTATACCGGCAGGGAAGTGCGGTTTCTGTTTAATACCCTGGAACGCAGGGAGTTGTTGTTGAATTCTGTGACGGTAAATGCGGAAGGGGTGATGAAGCGGGATCCAACCATGAAAAGTATGGACAGGAATTATGAGTTCATGCCAAGGTTTGGAAAGCAGATCGGAGCCAATACGGTAGTGTTGCCGGCCATGTACAAAAACTTCATTTGTTTCGCTAAAGTAGATTTTTAACCATACTGTGCCTGGCATATTCAGAACCACCAATCCCCTCAGCATTGTAGTATTGTTCTTTTACGGAATGGTACTGCGGTTTGCGGCGTTGCTTGATCCGGTGATTCCGGTAGCCAATCCGTCAGACGGCGTTCTATACCACAGTGTGATCAGGGGCTTGAAGGCCATCGGCGGAAGTTCCGGCTTTATCTACGCAATTCTCGCTTACCTGTTGGTGTATGCACAGGCATTGATGATCAATTCAGTTTTTTTCAGACACCGGTTGCTCACCAAACCCAATTTTCTACCCGCCCTGGCCTATGTGATGGTAACGGCGTTGTTCCCGGAGTGGTGGACCCTTTCTTCCACGCTTATCGTGAATACTTTTATTATAGTTGCCTGGAACCATCTTACTGCGCTGTACAAGAGCCCCAAAGCGAAACAACTGGTGTTCAATGCGGGTATCATTATTGGTCTGGGTTCATTTTTTTATTTTCCTTCTTCGGCCTTTGTGTTGATGGCTATTGTCGCCATCCTGATCATGAGGCCCTTTAGTTTGCCGGAATTGATGCTCTGCATCCTCGGTGCCACCGTTCCCTACTATTTCCTTTTTGCATGGCTTTACCTCAGCGGCTCATTGGATATCCATAAATACATCCCCAGTATTGCCATCAGCTACCCCCAGTTTCAGCAAAGCATCTGGGCCTGGATTGGGCTTCTTTTGCTTATGGTTCCCTTCCTGTTTTCCGGGATCTATATCCAGAACCAGATCCTGAGGATGTTGATCCAGGTGAGGAAAAACTGGAGTTTGATCCTGGTTTACCTGCTGATCGCCCTGTTGGTGCCCTTTATCAATGGAAGCAAGGATTTTGAGTACTGGATCCTCTGCGCCGTCCCATTCGCGGCTTTCCACGCCAATGTATACTTCGCTCCCCAGAAAAAATGGTTGCCGGCCATCCTGCATTGGGGTACCGCGGCGTTTATCCTGGCCCTGAATTACTACGTCTTGACCCAATAACCAATTCCCAAACCCTCCCAATGCCCAATGCCAATTGCCCAATGCCTTTTCTTATATTTGCAACATGAAATTCGGCGTAGTTGTTTTCCCCGGTTCCAATTGCGACAGGGACATTATGGACAGCATTCGGAATGACCTGAACCTGGAAGTGATCCAGCTCTGGCACAAGGACGAGGATTTGTCTATGTTCAGTACAGAAGATTGCATTGTGTTACCGGGTGGTTTTTCATTTGGCGACTACCTGCGCTGCGGCGCCATCGCTAAGTTTAGCCCGATGATGCAGAGCGTGATCGAGTTCGCCAAAAAAGGCGGAAAGGTGCTCGGCATCTGCAACGGATTTCAAATCCTCTGCGAGTCCGGACTGCTACCCGGTGCATTGTTGCGCAATGCCCACCAGCAGTTTGTGTGCAAAAACATATTTATGAAGGGGGCCGATGGCATGCCGTTGAAAATCCCGGTTGCCCATGGTGAAGGAAGGTACTATGCTGACCAGTCTACTCTGGATGCACTGGAAACCAATGGACAGGTGATTTACCGGTATTGCGATGCATCGGGTGAGGAGACAGCTGAAGCCAACCCCAATGGATCCACCAACAACATCGCGGGTATCCGAAATGCGGCCGGAAATGTTTTTGGGATGATGCCTCACCCTGAAAGGGCTACATCGGCAATACTTGGTAATACCGATGGACTAAAGGTTTTTGCCCATCTTTTTCAGATTGTTCCTGAGCCCGTTGCTGCATTTTAGTATTTCGTTGGCATAAAGCGTACAATGATTTCCCAACTTTGTACGTCATAATAAAACATTCGCTTCTATATGAAATATCTATTCCTTTTTGTGTTGGCCCTTGCAGGTACCGGCGTCTCTTTTGCACAATCCGGTTCTGCGAAGCAGGTTAACTGGACCTATACATCTAAAAAGATTGCCGAGAATACCTATGAGGTTCGGATCACGGCAGTTATCAATGGGGACTATCATATGTATGCGCAAAATGCCGGCATTGAAGGTCCTGTGCCCACAACCTTGAAGTATGCCGCTAATCCTCTGGTTACCATCGATGGTAAAGCCAAAGAGGTAGGTAAGATGGTCAAGAAATTTGAATCAGCCTGGGACGGGAATGTTAACTACTATGAGAAGAAGGTTGAATTTGTACAAACGGTGAAGCTGAAAGGAAAAGTAAAAACCAACCTTTCCGGTAAGATCGAGTTTATGGTTTGTAACGAGTCCCTTTGTCTTCCTCCTTCTGAGATTGATTTTAAAGTTGCGATAGGAGGATAGTTGAAGAAAGGGGAAGGTTGTAGGGTGAGGTTGTAGAATAATACTAACTGTTTGAACATGGGTCATCGTTTTCAACGATCTACGTATAAGTCAACGCTTCTCTTTATTCTTGCCTGCATTTTTTTTGGCGCCTCTGTAAAGGCGCAAGACAGCACAGCCTTTCAATGGAAGGTGGTTAGTGAACGCAAGGCGCAGGGCGAATATCTCCTCAGCTTTTCTACACCCATCAAAAATGCATGGCAGTTGTATGCGCCTGCACAGGACCTTGGCGGTGTAAGCACATCGGCCCTTCTTTTTCAGGACTCTTCCATTGTCATCAAAGATGCATTGCGCGCAACCGGGCCCACCGCGGCGATCCAAAGCGCATTATTTGACAACAAGTCTTTACAGATCCACAATAATGAAGCGGTGTGGACTGTGCTGATACGTATTCCAGGCGAGGTGCCTGCAAAATTACTCGGCACGCTCCAGTACACTTATGGCAAAGGAGATGAGTTTTATCCTTTGGAAGCATATGCCTTTGAGGTAGCGCTTGAAGGAGGCGTGCAAGTGAATAACAGGATCGTTGTTGCTGGACTGGATATCAATAAACCCGTACAGGATTGCGGAGTGCAATCAGGTGGTGGCACGGGCAAAGATAACTCGAAGAGTCTCTGGAGTATCTTTTTCCTTGGTTTCCTTGGTGGACTAGTTGCACTACTCACGCCCTGTGTTTTTCCAATGGTTCCGTTGACGGTTTCTTTCTTCACAAAGAAAGCAGGGGAACAAAAAAGTACGGGCAACGCCATTCTGTATGGATTCTTCATTTTTCTCATTTACGTATCCTTCAGCATACCTTTTCATCTCATCGGAAAAGTATCGCCTACGATCTATAACGATATCTCTACGAATATTTGGTTGAACCTGGTGTTCTTTATCATCTTCATTGTATTCGCCATTTCGTTTTTTGGTTATTACGAGATCACCCTTCCCAGTGGGTTTGCTAACAAGGCAAATGCAAGACAGGGCTCTAACCTGCTCGGAATATTTTTTATGGCCCTTACGCTGGCCATCGTGTCTTTTTCCTGTACAGGTCCCATCCTCGGAACATTGTTGGTAGGTACGGCATCGGAAGGTGCATGGCCATTGACTGCAGGGCTTGCGGGATTTGGTTTGTCGCTGGGGCTGCCCTTTGCACTGTTTGCATTGTTCCCGCAGTGGTTGCAGCAATTGCCGAAAAGTGGTGGGTGGTTGAATACGGTGAAAGTGGTCCTCGGATTCATTGAACTTGCACTTGCCCTAAAATTCTTGTCCAATGCTGACCTCGTGGCACATTGGGGTGTGATGCCGAGGGAACTGTTTTTTGCAATGTGGATCCTGATTGGGCTTGGACTATTTGCGTACCTCATGGGCTGGCTCCGTTTCCCACATGATAGCAAAGGGCAGAAGATTGGCATTTGGCGAAAGGCATTTGGCATACTCGTTCTGGCGTTCAGTATTTACCTTATGCCGGGCGTAACCAATACAAAGTTTGCAAACCTTAGCCTGGTGAGTGGATTTCCACCACCGCACTGTTATAGTTTGTACAGCCATCCGGTGAACTGTGAAGAACCATTGAAAGACTATGACGAAGCATTGAGGGTAGCAAGGGCTGAAGGGAAACCGATCCTCATTGATTTTACGGGCTGGGCTTGTGTGAACTGCAGGAAGATGGAAGAGAACGTTTGGCCTGATCCTCAAGTGAAGGCCTTAATGGAAAAATATGTACTGGTGTCTTTGTATGTTGACGATAAAGCTAAACTGCCCGCGTCTCAACAATTTATCTATACCGCCAAAGACGGATCTAAGCGTAAGATTGTAACTGTGGGGGATAAATGGTCCAATTTCCAGACCGAAAATTTCAATGCAAGTTCGCAGCCCTGGTATGTGGCCATCAGCGCTGATGAAAAATTATTGACTCCGCCGGTTGGGTACACGCCTAGTCCCGCTGAATATGCGGGTTGGCTTGAGTGCGGACTTGCCGCAAATGGCAAGTGAAAAGTTGGAAGTTAGAAGGTGGAAGTAGCTCTTCAAACTTCCAACTTCCAACTTCCAACTTTCTTTATAATGCGATTTGCTTCTCAACCATCAGCTTCCTGAGGTTGATCAATCCATAGCGCATACGGCCGAGGGCCGTATTGATACTGCAATTGGTCATGGCTGCGATTTCTTTGAAACTCATCTCTGCGTAGTGCCTGAGGATGATGACTTCGCGCTGGTCAGCAGGTAAAAGATCCAGCATCTGGCGCACACGGTCGTGGCTCTGGCGCTGCATCATCTTACGGTCTGCTCCATCTTCTGTGAAGTTCAGTACTTCAAAAATGTCCCTGTCTTCGCTGTTCTTTATAGTTGGGGTGCGCTTCACCTTACGGAAATGGTCAACGCAAAGGTTGTGCGCGATCCTCATGGCCCAGGGAAGGAATTTGCCTTCTTCAGTGTAACGGCCACCACGAACGGTGTCAATGACACGGATGAAAACATCCTGGAAAATGTCTTCCGCCAGGTACTTGTCTTTTACAAGCAGGAAAATAGATGTGTAAATTTTGTCTTTGTGACGGTGGATAAGGGTTTCAAGGGCTTGAGAATCTCCGTCTTGGAACAGGTGGATCAGTTGCTGATCAGAATAGTTAGTCAGGGACTGCATGGCTTCTTGGTTTTTTGATTGGTTTGGATTTGGTCCCCATACACCAGCCAGCAGAAGCCTATTCTTGTAAACGAGAGAGAATAGTGATTCAGGTCTTTCTGGGATATTGGGACGACTAAAATAGGTACAATTTTTAATTTGCCAAATATTTAGTTAAAATTTTTTTTGAGGAGCTGCGTTCGGCTGTGTTGTTATGTATGCATCAAAACAAACATACGCAGTTGGAATGCATTAATTTTGATTCACTTACATGAAAACGAAAAAGGAAAAAAACAATAAAGGGAGTGTTCAGGGGAAGGGTGTAGAAGACATTTACATACATGGGGCCAGGGTTCATAATCTTAAAAATGTATCGGTTCATATCCCACGCAATAAATTTATTGTGGTCACTGGTGTATCAGGTTCTGGCAAATCATCGTTGACCATCGATACATTATATGCCGAAGGCCAGCGCAGATATGCGGAGAGCCTGAGTGCATATGCAAGGCAGTTCCTGAACCGGATGAATAAGCCAGATGTAGACTACATTAAAGGTCTTTGTCCGGCCATTGCCATTGAGCAGAAGGTAGTTACGCGCACGCCGCGCTCCACGGTGGGAAGTATGACAGAGGTGTATGACTATCTGCGTCTCCTGTTTGCCCGAACAGGTAAGACTATTTCACCAGTCTCCGGCCGTGAAGTAAAGAAAGACGATGTGGCCGATGTGGTAAAAGCGATCAGCAACCTTGCTGAAGGGGATAAAGCTTATATCCTAACAAAGTTTCATTTTCATGGTAAACGGGATGTTACGGAAGAGTTGAACATCCTGATACAGAAGGGGTTCTCGAGGATCTATGATGCGCATGCCCGCGGACTGACGCGTATTGAGGAGATGCTGGAATGGAAAAAATGGAAGCCATCGCAGGACACTTATGTGTTGATTGACAGGGTAGTGGTGCGACCATTTGAAGAAGATGATCTGCATCGGTTGGCAGACTCCGTGAATACTGCGTTTTATGAAGGTGAAGGTGAAGTGCATGTACTGGTGAATGAAGAGCAGATGTTTCAGTTCTCCAATCGCTTTGAATTGGATGGGATCAGGTTTGAAGAACCGGTTCCCAATCTTTTTTCATTCAACAATCCATTTGGAGCCTGTCCGGTCTGTGAAGGGTTTTCACAAATATTGGGGATTGATAAAGACCTGATCATTCCGGATACAAGACTGAGTGTGTACGAAGGTGCGGTAGCGCCCTGGAAAGGCGAGAAGTTGGGGCAATGGAAAGACCAGTTTGTAAAGGGAGCCGCAAAGAATGGATTTCCGATTCATCGTGCAGTGGCAGATTTAACCAAAGCGCAGCAGGAGATATTGTGGGACGGTGATAAGTATGTGAATGGTATCAATGATTTTTTCAAGGAGGTAGAGCAGAATCTATACAAAGTGCAATACAGGGTTTTGCTGAGCAGGTATCGGGGAAGAACCACTTGTACATCCTGCAAAGGTTACCGTTTGCGCAATGAGGCTTTGTATGTTAAAGTGGGTGGTAAGCATATTGGTGAGCTGAGTGAGTTGCAGGTGAGAGATCTGGCGCAATGGTTTAGGGATCTTCAACTTAGCGATTATCACCAGCAGGTGGCCAAGCGGATATTGATGGAAGTTCATCAAAGATTAAAGACGCTTTTGGATGTAGGACTTGGCTATCTCACGCTCAACCGATTGGCCAATTCTTTAAGTGGTGGCGAGAGTCAGCGGATTCAGTTGACCAGAAGCCTCGGATCAAACCTGACCAACTCATTGTATATTCTTGACGAGCCGAGCATTGGGCTTCATTCCAGGGATACAGAAAGGCTTATCAGTGTGTTGAAAAATCTGCGTGACCTGAACAACACTGTTGTGGTGGTGGAGCACGATGAGATGATGATGCGTGAAGCGGATCATATTATTGATATGGGACCACTCGCATCACATCTTGGCGGGGAAGTGGTTGCTGAAGGCGATATGCAGGAAATTATTGACAATCCTGAAAGTCTTACCGGTAAGTACCTGAAAGGTGAGCTGCGCATCGATCCTCCGGCGAGGGTCAGGAAATGGACGAGGAGTATTAAGGTGGAGGGAGCACGGCAGAATAATCTTCAAAACATTACAGTTGAATTTCCGCTGAATCTGCTGTGTGTGGTGAGTGGTGTAAGTGGAAGTGGAAAAACAACATTGGTGAAGCAGATCCTATATCCCGCGCTGAGTAAACTGAAGGGTGAATACGGCGATAAGGTGGGGGCGCATAAGGCGATAAGTGGCGATATGGATCTCATTTCACAGGTGGAGATGATAGACCAGAATCCCATCGGCAAATCATCCCGTAGCAATCCCATCACCTATATCAAGGCCTATGATGAAATCAGGGATTTGTTTTCGTCTCAACCTCTGAGTAAGATGCGCGGATTCCAGCCTAAGCATTTTTCTTTCAACGTGGATGGCGGCCGTTGCGATACCTGTAAGGGTGAGGGCGAGCAACTCGTGGAGATGCAATTCCTTGCGGACGTGCACCTTGTTTGTGAAAGCTGTGGTGGTAAGCGGTTTAAAGAAGAGGTGCTTGAGGTGACCTTCAAAGAGAAAAGTATTCACGATATTCTGGAATTGAGTGTTGATGAAGCGATGGCTTTTTTTGCGGATAAGCCAGAGATTGCAAAAAGGATAAAACCGCTTCAGGACGTGGGGTTGGGTTATGTAAAGCTGGGTCAGTCGTCTGCAACACTCTCGGGTGGTGAAGCGCAGCGGGTAAAGCTGGCCTCATTCCTGGGCAAAGGAAAAGCGCAGGGCCATATCCTTTTCATATTTGATGAACCAACCACGGGTTTGCATTTTCATGATATCCATAAACTGCTGGCTTCCTTCAATGCACTTATTGAGCAGGGGCATTCCATTCTTGTGATTGAGCACAATACAGACGTGATCAGGAGTGCAGATTGGCTGATAGACCTTGGACCGGAAGCGGGTGACGAAGGTGGAACCCTGGTGTATGCAGGAGTGCCTTCAGGGATTAAGAAGGTAAAGAACAGCTGGACGGGTAAAATGCTCAAGTGAGTATAGCGAAGTATTAAGCAACGGCTTGGCGCGGTGTATTCGCCTCAATATGATACTTGCCTTTCAGTAAGCTGATCAGATGGGATAGTTCTTCACCTTCGATAGCCAGGTAGGATGTCTGGATATTTACAGAGACGAAGTACTGCCCGCAGATCTGTTGGTACCATCCGGCAGGACATACGAGTACCAGTTGTGCAGATTGGTTTCTTAGCTGCGCATCATTAAGTAACAGTTCGTTGGCGAGATGAACGCCCCTGGGTGGGAAGTAATCCTGGCGGTTTCCGAGGGCTTCTTCAAGAAGTTGCAGGCCATTGCCGGCATTCTCATCCCCCGGAATCACAAACAATACTTTCCTGGCTTCGTGTTTGTGCCGGAATTCTATGCTCCAGGGCCATTCGCAGGATAAATCTTCTTGAAAATACATGTTTAAATAATAGGGTACGGATTGCTGTTAGTAATACGTTGAGTGTATTTGTTTTAGTGTGTTTGGGGATAAGTTAAACAGCGTTTTCCTCAGATAATTATTTAGCTAATATATAACGGCAAGCATTAGACAAAAGATCGCAGGGTAGATTCTTATCTTCCAAACTTATATAATCCTGCCAGGGGATGTGATTCGCCTTTCAGCAATGTGGGGATGATTTCCATTGCTTGTATGGAAAAAGTAATTCCGTTTCCGCCAAAGCCAAGGACGAATAGCGCGTGTTCATGTTCAGGCGATTTGCCGATATAGGGCAAGCCGTCTTTCGTGCTGCCGAAAGTGCCGCCCCAGCTAAAGTCTTCCGTGAAATGGATACCGGGAAGAATTTTTTCGAGTTTGCTGATGAGCTGTAAAGATTTGCGTTCCTTGATCTTTTGTTGGAAAAAGGGAATATTGTTGGATGAGTCCTCGCCACCAATAAGCAGCCTGTTGTCTGGTGTACTTCGCATATACAAGTAAGGATCTGCAGTATCCCAGACCAGTGTTTTTTGCAGGGCAGGAGGGAAGAGACAGTTTTGTTCACTGATACAGGCATAGGTATAAAAAAGGTCTGCAATAGATTCTTTCAACATTTTGGTGGATTCAAATCCTGTGCAGAAGATCAGCTTTTTTGCGGTGGCCATGGCACCGTTCTTTAACCTGATCCAAGGCGCTGGATCGCCTGTTTGGATCTCATCGATCTCTACCTGGTCATAAACCTTCAAGCCACGTTTAACGTTAAAAGCAATGAGTTCATGCGCCATCGCATAGGCGTCAACACTTGCTGCGTGTTCGGATAGAATCGCGCCGGGCGAAACAAGGCCATAGTTTGATGCCAGGTCTTTTTCGTTTAGCCACATTACATCCAAATGATGTTTTTCGCGGATAAGGAATTCATTGCGCAGATCTGTTAGTGCTTTCTTATTGTGCGCCATGTAAACGCTCTGCTTGGATTCATAGCTGCAATCGATTTTTGTGTGCGAAATAAGTTCATCCAGTTTCTTTAGTGCTTTAATTCCCGAACGATAGGCAAGTGATGCGTTGTCTTCGCCTATCATTTCAGACAATTGGTACAGCGAAACATCGATCTCATATTGCAGCATGCTTGTTGTAGCAGCCGTGCTGCCTTGACCGATATCTCTTTTATCCAATAACAAAACGTCATAACCTTCATCCATGAGTGCATGGGCAGTTAATGCACCAGTGATGCCTCCGCCGATTACAATGATTTCCGCATCCAGACTGTGTTGCAGCGATGGGTAGCAGTATTTCAATCCGTTCTTGAGCAGCCAGAAAGATTCAAAGGTTCTTAAACGCATAGAATGGTGGAACAAATTAAAATAAAGAATAGTTGAACTAAACTCATTAAATGCAATTATAGTTCTTCAAAATAGTTTTCATGCATAACGGTGTCATGCTTCAATATTTCCACTGGTATCTTCCAAAGAATTTTTTGTGGAAGGATGTAGCTTCTAAAGCAGCCTGGTTAAAACATATCGGCATTACTGCAGTCTGGCTGCCGCCGGCTTATAAGTCTGCCTCAGGAGACAATAGTGTGGGTTATGACACTTATGATTTGTATGATCTCGGTGAGTTTGATCAGAAGGGATCTGTTGCTACAAAGTACGGAAGCAGGGACGAATATCTTCAAGCTGTGAAAGCATTGCATGACCATCATGTTCAGTTGATCGTAGATGTTGTATTGAATCATAAAGCGGGTGGTGATGAAGCCGAGCCTGTGATGGCAATCAAGGTGCATCAAGAGAACAGGAACGAAGTAGTGGCGGAACCGGAGGAGATCGAGGCTTTTACGCGGTTTAGTTTTCCGGGGAGGGAGGGAAAGTATTCTGTATTTCAATGGGATCATCAGTGTTTTACCGGAGTGGATTATAACCACAGAACGGGTGAAACAGCCATCTTCAGTTTCTTGAGTGAGTACGGTAATGATTGGGAAGAACTGGTAGGGGAAGAGAAGGGTAATTACGATTACCTGATGTTTGCGGATATCGAGTACAGAAACCCTGCTGTGCGTCAGGAGCTCAAGGATTGGGCCTTATGGTATCTTCATGAAGTGAATTATGATGGGGTGCGATTGGACGCAGTGAAGCATATGAGTCCGCGGTTTATCAATGAGTGGATTGATACCATTCGCATCGCAGCAGGTCGTGATATTTTTGCCGTGGGCGAGTATTGGGCTCCGTTTGGGCTAGAAGAATTGCTTCGCTATCTGGATGCTGTTGAAGGAAGAGTGTCTTTGTTTGATGCACCTCTGCAGCAGCGTTTTCATGAAGCATCGCTCGCCGGTAATGCGTTTGATTTGAGTACTATTTTTAGTGGAAGTCTTGTTCAACAGGCTCCATTGTCTGCCGTTACCCTCGTTGATAATCACGACACACAACCGCTTCAGGCACTGGAGGCACCAGTGGAGAAATGGTTTAAGCCGCTCGCATATGCGTTGATCCTTCTACGAAAAGATGGTTATCCCTGCATATTTTATCCAGACTTATTTGGCTGCAGCTATAAAGATCATGGAGACGATGGACAGGAGTATGAGATATTTCTGGACAAGATCAATGAATTGGAGGGATTGCTATGGGCAAGGCATCATGTGGCATATGGTGAGCAGCATGATTATTTTGATCACCCTAATTGTATTGGCTGGGTAAGGACGGGTGATGAATTTCATGTTGGATGTGCTGTTGTGATGAGTAATGGAGATGCGGGAATGAAGCGAATGAATATTGGGAACCAAAATGCCGGTAAGGCGTTCAGGGATGCCCTAATGAACATTGACCACAATATTGTGGTCAATGAAGAAGGTTGGGCTGAATTTATTTGCGCACCTGGATCAGTCTCCGTTTGGGTGGAAGCTTGATCAACGTAACCGTTCCAGGCTCTTGATCAGTTTCTCGTCTTTCCGGATGCCGAGGATGGCGAGGAAGAAAAAGACAACCATCAAAATCGGCATGATGGCGCCAAACTTCCATGAGCTCTGCTGAAGGTTCAGCGTGGTCTCGTAGTCATTGGCGATATATACTTCAAGGCCAATCAAAACAATAGATAACAAGAATCCAAGCCATGCAAGGTTTTTCTGCAGGCTCCTGTTTTTGAACATAAAAATGGCCACCACAGCCAGCAACACAGTAGCGATGTTTGCGGCGAAATAAAGCAGATTTTCCGTGCCCACGAAATTCTTGAGGCTACCATCCTGTAAAATGCCTGTCCAGATCGGAAGTTTATACGTGAGTGCACCGGCAACAGCTGCAAGCAGCAACCATACACTTTGAATACGTTGAATCATACAATATTTTTATAAAATAAAAATAGCTATTAGCTACTAGCTATTAGCTAATAGAGTGGGAATTGTTGCATCAAATCTTTTACTTCTCCTTTCACCGCTGTGATTACCGTTTCGTTGTCGATATTCATCAGCACTTTATCAATAAGTGACACAACCGTTTCCATGTCCTTTTCTTTCATGCCCCTGGTGGTGATCGCTGGCACACCTACACGGATACCTGAAGTTACAAACGGGCTCTTATCGTCAAAAGGCACTGCATTTTTATTCAGGGTAATGTGGGCCCTGTCAAGGGTTTCCTGTGCCTTCTTACCAGTGATATTTTTGTTTCTGAGATCGATCAGCATCAGGTGGTTATCCGTGCCACCGCTGATGATCTGGTAACCTCGGGACACGAGTGCCGCGGCCATCGCCTGGGCATTGGATTGGATCTGCCTGGCATAATGTGTAAAGTCATCGCTCAAAATTTCTCCAAAAGCAATTGCTTTTCCGGCGATCACATGTTCCAAAGGACCACCCTGCGTTCCTGGGAAAACCGCCATGTCCAGCAGGTTGCTCATCATGCGAATGTTTCCTTTCACATCTTTCAGTCCAAATGGGTTTTCGAAATCTTTTCCAAGAAGGATGATGCCTCCACGAGGTCCACGAAGTGTTTTATGGGTAGTGGATGTTACAAAATGACAGTAGTTGAAGGGTGAAGCCAGAAGACCTTTGGCAATGAGTCCGGCTGGATGCGCGATATCGGCCATCACAAAAGCACCTACTTCATCTGCTACCGCGCGGATTCTTGCATAGTCCCAATCCCTGCTATATGCGGATGCGCCGCAGATGATGAGTTTGGGTTTGTGCTCCCGGGCCTGTTGCTCCAGCATTTCGTAGTCTACCAATCCATCTTCACGGCGAACACCATAGAATTTTGCGTTGTAGATTTTTCCGCTGAAGTTCACCGGCGAGCCATGGGTCAGGTGGCCGCCCATAGACAGGTCAAGGCCGAGAATGGTATCCCCGGGTTGCAATATCGCCAGCATCACTGCAGCGTTAGCCTGCGCACCACTATGTGGTTGCACGTTTGCGTATTCACAGTTGAACACTTGCTTGATTCTGTCGATAGCCAGTTGTTCTACCTGGTCCACAATTTCGCAGCCACCATAATATCTTCTTCCGGGATAGCCTTCCGCATATTTATTGGTCAGAGAACTTCCCATGGCCTTCATAACATCCAGGGAGGTGAAGTTTTCTGAAGCGATGAGTTCAATACCGTTCCGCTGGCGTTCCAGCTCTTTTTCGATGAGATCAAACACTAACTTATCCATGGCCGCAAAAATACGCCAATTCCCTATTCTGAAAGCCGCAGAAAATCACCAATCGGAGATTTCCTACCTTTGCCATATGAAGGCGATCATTCCGGTAGCAGGCGCAGGTACCAAACTGCGTCCCCATACATATACCCAGCCCAAGGCCCTGATTCCGCTGGCAGGCAAGACGATCCTCAGCATCATCATTGACCAATTGCTGGACGCGGGCATCCAGGAGTATGTATTGATCACAGGATACCTTGGGGATAAGATCCAGGATTATGTGAAAAAACAATATCCCCAGATCAAAGTCCATTTTATCACACAAAATGAAAGAAAAGGCCTCGGGCATGCTATTTACCTGACCAGGGAGGTTGTTGGAAACGATGACCTGTTCATTGTACTAGGCGATACCATTTGCGAATATGATGTCAAAGATTTTCTTTCCCAATCCGGGTCCGTGTTGGGGGTGAAAAAGGTAGACGATCCCAGGAATTTTGGTGTGGCGGAGATCGATGAACAAGGGATGATCACCCGTGTGGTGGAGAAGCCCCATATCCCAAAATCTAACATGGCGCTGGTTGGTCTTTACAAGATCAGCGATACCGAAAATCTGTTCAACTGTTTATCCAACCTGATCCTCAAAGATGACCTCAGTCATGATGAAACAAACCTGACGGATGCATTGGAGTGCATGATCAAGGCCGGGTCAAAATTTTCTCCTTATAAAGTCTTGAACTGGTTTGATTGTGGAAAGAAGGATACCCTGCTGGAAAGCAATGCAACCCTCCTGAAGAAGTTTGGTGGGGTGGTAGCCGAAGAGCACAATTTTGAGAACATTATTATTATCCCACCCGTGTCTATTGCACCGGGCTGTGAAATACGCAACTCTATCATCGGCCCTAACGTGGCCATTGGCGAAAAGACCTACATCAATTATTCCATCGTTAAGGACTCCATCATCGGATCATTCACTAAATTGTTTGATGTGGTGTTGCATGACTCCATCATTGGAAGTGATACGGAAATCAAGGGCGAGACAAGAACCCTTAATATTGGGGATAATACGGAGATTGACCTTGGATAGTAATTAGCAATTGACAATTGGCAATTAACAATTGGTTATGGAGAACAGGGTTTCTGATCTTTTTGGGATTAAATATCCTCTCATCCAAGCCGGGATGGTATGGGCCTCTGGTTGGCGGTTAGCCGCTGCCGTTAGTAACGCAGGAGGACTTGGTTTGCTCGGTGCAGGTTCAATGTATCCTGATGTATTGAGGGAGCAGATCCGGAAATGCAAAGCTGCTACCGACAAGCCTTTTGGCGTAAATGTTCCCATTTTATATGCTGATATTGAGAAGCACATCGCTATTATTCTTGAAGAGAAAGTACCGATCGTGTTTACATCTGCGGGTAACCCCAAGACCTGGACACCGGTGTTGAAAGACGCGGGGATCAAGGTGGTGCATGTAGTTAGCAGCAGCAAATTTGCAGTGAAATCACAGGAGGCGGGTTGCGATGCGGTGGTGGCTGAGGGATTTGAAGCGGGCGGGCACAATGGGCGCGAAGAAACCACTACAATGGTACTGGTGCCGTTGGTGAAGGCAGCGGTGGATATTCCGGTGATCGCTGCAGGAGGTATTGCAACGGGTAGGCAGATGCTTGCAGCCATGGTTTTGGGTGCCGATGGGGTGCAGATTGGATCGAGGTTTGTAGCTTCTGACGAAGCGTCCTCTCATTTAGCATTTAAAGAGGCAGTGATCAATGCACAAGAAGGGGACACACATCTGATGATGAAAGACGTAGTTCCTGTACGCTTGTTGAAGAATAAATTTTACGAGGATGTTAAAGCTGCGGAGCAACGCTGTGCGAGTAAAGAAGAATTGATTCAGCTCTTAGGGCGGGGCCGTGCAAAAAAAGGCATGTTCGAGGGCGATATGGTGGAAGGCGAACTAGAGATTGGTCAGGTAGCTGCTGACATACATAAAATCATGCCGGCAGGGGAGATTGTTGCGGAGATCATTGGTGAATACAATGTGGCAATTCAACAATGCGGCAATTTGTAAATGCGGCAATAACGCTTCGCGAGGCATAGGGCATTTGGCAATGGGCACTGTGAGCAACCACTCGGAGTGACTGCGGGCGCGCCGCTACGCATGGCGCGCCTTCCTTCATTGCCGCACAGCCGCATTTACAAATTGCCACATTTACTTCTTGAACGCCCACTTGATCATTTCTTTCCAGGATGGCTTCTTGCCATACATCAGGATTCCCGTCCTGTATACTCTTCCGGCGAACCAGGTTGTAAACAGGAAACCGCCGATCAAAGAAAGCATAGACACGGCGAGTTGCCAATAAGGAACGGTGTCTGGTACACCAAATGGTATTCTTCCCATCATTACGATGGGCGAGGTGAATGGTATGATAGAACCCCAGACCGCAACCGGACTATTGGGATTTTGCAAACTGCTGGTCAGGATGATGAATCCGAAGATAATAGGCATGGTAATGGGCAACATCAGGGATTGCGCTTCCTGTGGATCTTCGTTGATCACAGAGCCGATGGCTGCAAACAAGGATGCATAAAAAAGATATCCGCCCAGGAAGTAAAACAAAAAGCAAGGAATGATTAACCACCAATTTGCGCCTTCCGTAATGGTTGTTTGCGCCTGAAGCACTTTCAGGGCCATCGTATTATTAGCTCCACCTGGGAGATTCTGCTGTGCCTGCTGCGCTTCCTGAACCTGCTGTAAAGTTTCAGCGGGCAAGAACAACTGCACCGCCGTGAAGATCAGCATGATCAAGCCTATCCATAAAAGGAATTGGGTAAGGCCTACCGCAGCGATACCGATGATCTTGCCAAACATCAGTTCAAAAGGCTTGCAAGATGAAACGATCACTTCTGCAATGCGATTGGTTTTTTCTTCGGCAACACCACGCATAACCATCGCCCCAAAAATGAACATCGTAATGTAGATCAGAATGCCGCTGCCAAATCCGATACCGTAAGCGAGTCCGGCATTTGCCTGTTTGGCTTTGCCATCTTTCTCAAGTACCACATTTGTTAATTCAACAGCATTATCCGTTGCCTCTGATATGGAATCGAGGGTTGTTTTTTGAATCCCTCTTTCCTGTAGAAGATGACTTTCTACCGTTTTATTGAGTTGCTTCCGGATATAGCTCCTGGCTTCCAAGCCAACTTGTTTACTGGAGATGAGTTTGTATGTTGTTCCGTTACTGGGGAGGTACAAAATTCCGTTGTATCCTTTTGCCGCATAATTAAGGCTATCTACTCCTGCGTCAAAACTGAAGATCACAGAATTGGAATCGCTTTTTAGATTGGCCTTGAAATAACCAGGATCGTTGACTACTGCAATCTTTTGCTTCTCTCTTGATTTGATCGCAAAAAATGTGGAGCCCGCTATAAACAATACCATGACGAGTGGTAACAAAAATGTAGACAGCAGGAAAGTCTTATTCCTTACACGGGTGAGGTATTCACGTTGTATGATGATCCAGATCTTACTCATGATAATGGGTTAAGCGTTGACTTTTTCGAATTGGCGGGAAAGCGGCGTAGTTTCAACCTGCCTGATAAAGATTTCATTCAGCGACGGCAGGAGTTCATTGAATGCATGGATTTTAAGATCCTTGTTGATGAAATACTGAAGGATATCATTGGTGGAAAATCCTTCTGTCTTTTTAATGATCAGTTCATGGTCTGATTTGTTCATCACCTGGAAAAGATGAATGGCCAGGTGTTCAGCCTGGATCTTATTTTCAAATTCAACACGAAACAAGTCTTCTTTAAAATCTTGTTTGATTCCTTTTACGGTACCGTCCAGTATCTTTTGACCCCGGTTTACCAGGATGATATGGTCACAGATCTCTTCCACCTGTTCCATCCGGTGAGTACTGAATATGATGGTATGTCCGTCTTTGGCCATCCGGAAAATCTCATCCTTGATCAGGTTTGCGTTTACCGGATCGAGTCCGCTGAAGGGCTCGTCCAGGATGATCAGTTCGGGTTCATGTAATACCGTAGTGACAAACTGCAGTTTTTGGCTCATACCTTTACTGAGATCCTCCACTTTTTTGTTCCACCAGCTTTCCATCCCGAATTTGATGAACCATTGTTTGATCTTGTGGGTAGCGTCAGCTTTGCTGAGGCCTTTGAGCTGCGCAAGGTAGAGTGCCTGCTCGCCGATCTTCATGCGTTTGTACAAGCCTCGCTCCTCCGGCATATAACCAATGGCAGCTACTTGTCCAACAGGATTGTACGGTTGTCCGTTGAGAAGGATCTGGCCCTCATCCGGATAAAAAATTCCGGTGATCATCCGAAGCAGGGTGGTTTTGCCTGCACCATTGGGTCCCAACAGACCGAAGATCGATCCCTTTTGAATGGAAAAACTGATATCATCCACGGCTTTTTGCGTGGCGAAATATTTCTTCAGGTTTTTAACCTCTAACAGATTCTGCATACGCTAAGTTAGTAGCATGAAGTTAGCGTATGTTACGTGTGGATGATAAATTATTTATATAGATGAGCTATGGCTCTTGCAATTTTCTGCCCGTCCATAGCGGCGCTGACGATACCGCCCGCATAGCCTGCACCTTCCCCGCAGGGGTAGAGATTTTCCAGCTGAGGATGTTGTAGCAGTTCGTTTCTGGGTATGCGTACGGGTGAGGAGGTCCTGCTTTCTGTTGCAACCACTACAGCATCATTGGTTAAATAACCCCGCATTTGTTTACCGAAATGCCGGAAGCCTTCCTGCAATCTTTTATGGATGAACGGCGGCAGCACATCAGAAAGTTGAGTACTCGCCAGGCCGGGCACGTATGAACAGTCTGGCAATGCGGAAGAGAATTTATTTCGGGTGAAGTCTTCCAGTCTTTGTGCAGGCGCCACAAATTTTCCCCCACCGGCAGTATAGGCTTTCTCTTCAACGAGGTTTTGAAATGCCATCAGTAGTAATGGATTGTCAGGGATGGTTTTCAATGATGGAAAAAACTTTTGTGTGGCGCTTTGCAGAATATCTTTTGCGGTTACTTCAACCACCATGCCCGAGTTGGCATAAGGGTTGTTTCGCTTGGAAGGGCTCCAGCCATTCACCACCAGTGCGCCTTGAGTAGTGGATGCCGGTGCGATGATTCCTCCCGGGCACATGCAGAAGGAGAATACCCCTTTACCTTCTACCTGCTGAACGAGGGAGTAGGAAGAAGGTGGAAGGTGGGAGTCCCTGGTGCTACACTTGTATTGAATGCTGTCTATCAATGCCTGCGGATGTTCCACCCGCACGCCCAACGCAAAGGGTTTGCTTTCAACCAGGATGTTCTTTTGGTGCAGGAGTTGAAAGATATCCCTGGCGGAGTGACCGGTTGCCAATATAAAGGTATCGGCCTTTATTCGTTTGCCCGTTGACGTTAGGACTGAATGAACAAGTCCGTCCCGGATATCCATATCCGTTAGTCGTTCATTGAACATCACTTCTCCACCACAATGGATGATGTGTTCCCTGATGGCCGTGATGATCTGTGGTAATTTATTGGTGCCGATGTGGGGGTGTGATTCATAAATGATCCTGTCATCGGCTCCAAACTGTACGAGGAGGTTCAGGACCTTATCGATATCCCCTCTCTTGCTGCTGCGGGTATAGAGTTTTCCGTCACTGTAGGTTCCAGCGCCACCTTCCCCGAAACAGTAATTGCTGTCTGGGTTCACGATCCCTTCCTTGTTCAAGGCAGCCAGATCCCTGCGGCGTTCGCGAACGTCCTTGCCTCTTTCGATAATGATTGGCTTAATCCCTAATTCAAGTAGTTCCAGTGCAGCGAAGAGTCCGGCGGGTCCTGCGCCTATGATCAATGCCTGCTGACTTGCATGATGAACATTTTTGGAACGAAGCGGATCAAGTTGCCTGGGCGTGAAAGCTTCCCCGATAGATGCCATCACGGTAAGGTTAATATATATGTTACGACTGCGGGCGTCTATGGATCTTTTGAGCGGATAAAAGCCGGAAATGTCATCGGGCAGAAGGTTTTCTGCGGCGGCGATTGCTGCTTTGACCGTTTCAGGGTCATCAGCGGCAGCGGGACTGAGGCGAAGGGCGATTTTCTTTTGCATGTCTGACTTGTACCAGGTTGAAGTTTGAAGG
>JBASZQ010000094.1:0-27704 GCA_049661025.1 Chitinophagaceae bacterium
GAGGGTATCCGGTCCCTCATTCAGCATGTGCCACATATTGAGTGGGCCGGTCATGCAATGAAAGCAGAAAGCTGCCTGAGTTTTTTAAAAATGCACCAGCCCGATGTCATCCTGATGGATATCAACCTGCCAGATATGGATGGCATTACATTATGCAAGCAAGTAAAAGAAATGTATCCTTCTGTTTTTGTACTCGGACTGAGTACATTCAACCAGCGGAGTTTCATCCAGCGGATGATGGAAAGCGGCGCTTCCGGATATCTGCTTAAAAATGCTTCAGAAGAGGAGATCCTGGAGGCGATTGATTTGGCGATGAAAGGCAAGACTTATCTTAGCGAAGCCAGTTCTGTTGCATTGCAAAAAGCGGCTGCGGTCCCTGTTCCTGTTGTCACAAGGCGTGAGCTACAGGTATTGGAGCTCATCGCAGAAGGACTGACCAACAATGAGATCGCTGAAAAGATTTTCGTGAGTGTTACTACCGTGGAAACCCATCGGAAAAATCTTCTGCTCAAACTCGGCGCAAAAAATGTAGCCGAGTTGGTAAAGCTGGCCATTTATCACAAGATCATTAACCTGGGGGAGCCGTTTTGAAGCATTATACAGAAAAAACCAGCTCTTCCAGTTGGCGAGAGGGATAGGTTCTTTGTGTGCCGGGGTATTCCCTCACCAACGGTGCGCCACAGTCCCTGAAAAGAGGCATGGGATCAAGACTCAGTGGATGGGCTTTTTTAAGCGAAGCACCTTCTGGGAAATAGATCATATCGATCTCATTGGCATCGATGAAATTTCTGAACAGCGGCTTGCTGCTTCCGCGCATCGTTCTCACCACAATTTTCCGAACAGCTTTACTTACATCCAATTTGGCCTGCTTGCAGGCAACCCGAAAAGCATCCGTCAGCATCCCGGATGGCACCGGTGGTTCGTCACTTGCCAGCAGATCAAACGGTGAATCCGGGATCGCAAATGCATGAAACAAAATGACATTGCATTCTGCTGCTTCGCTGGCCCTAACGGCTGCCCTGATCCAGGAAACTGACGCAACGGTGAAATCAGTTGGTACGAGTATATTGATCATAGTAGTGACTTTGATGCTTCTGTAAAATTGCGCCAGGAGCATTAAAGCCACATAAGTTCTACATAAAATACAGATTAGAATTCTTGGTCGTAAAGAAGGTTTTGTCTAATCTTTATTAGTGTTGTTGAATGATTTCAGCTGAGCGTCAACAAGGGAGCCTCCACAGGGAGCCGGATGGTTACATCGGTACCTTTCCCAACGGTTGAGCTCACATTGATCCTTCCTTTGTGCAGGCGGATGATATTATTGGCAAGGGGAAGTCCAATGCCATGCCCATGGAAAGACTTGCTGTTGGAAGCCCGGTAGAACGGCTCGTAAATATGTTTCAGTTCTTCTTCCGGAATGCCGATCCCTTCATCACGGATGATGATGGAGGCATGGCTTCCTTCTGTACGAAGTTGCAGGCTTACGGGTTTGTTACCCGAATACTTGCATGCATTGATGACGATGTTGTTTACCGCCATTTTCATGAGTTCGTAATTGCCATTCAGACTGATCAATTCTTCATCCGCCGGAAGAGATGGGATGTCTACAAAAACCTGGTTGTTCGGAATGATGGTGTCACAGGTTTCCTTGACGTCATACAGCAGCTGATCAAGCCTGATTTTTTTCCAGGATCCTGCACTGTTGGTGAATCCGGTTTGTGCAAGGGCCAGCAATCCTTTGGTGACCTGTTGCAATTTTTCTGCATGTTGGGCAATTTCTTCAAGGCTTTGCTTGTAATCCGCTGCGGTTCTCTCTTTGGACAAGGCATAATCGGCTTCGCCGATGATGGCCGTGAGTGGGGTGCGGAGTTCGTGTGAAGCATTGGAGATGAAATTGTTCTGTGCGTCAAAAGCGGTTTCCAGTTTACCCAGCATCTGGTTGAAGGTGGAAGTGAGTTCAGCGATCTCATCTGATCCTTCCTGTTCTTTGAGACGAAGATGAAGATTGCCGCTGGAAATCATTTTTGCGTTACTGATGATATCCCGAATGGGTTGAAAGGTTTTTCTTGAAAAGTATAACCCAACGGTATAGATGAGGATCACTGCGCAAATGAATTGAATGATTTTGATGATCCTCAGCCATTGCATCATTTCACTGCTGTACGCATTTGTAGCAGATTTAACAACGATATGGCTACCGTTATGTCCCTGGTGCAAAAATCCTGCGTAATGGCGGTAACGATTTTGGTAATACACGGTGTTACCATTTCCCTCAATGATCTCTCTCAGGTATTTTGCCGGCAGGGATTTTGGTACTTCACTGATGATCTTTCGTGCAACGCTGTCTACTTCAAGAATGAAGGCTTGTTCTTCCGGGAGTTTTTCAAGGTATTTTCTTTGAATGTCATTAAAGGCCTGGTTGGAGAATTCGTCTTTTTCAAAGCGGAACTGGGCAGATATCTTGGCCCTGAGTTCAAGGCGTTTGTTGAAATCCCGATGTGCGTATTCGTTGATGAAAAAGTACACCGTTACATTAAGGATCAGGAAGATCGTTGCCGTTAGAATAGTGAACAGGATGGTTGTCTTGGTTTGGATCTTCATGTGCCCCGGGTTATGGTCAAACTTTAAGCATATACCCCATTCCAATGATTGTCTGGATGGGTTTTTTGCCGGTATGAGTAAGGAGTTTTTTTCTCAGATAATTGACGTAGACGTCCACCACATTGGTACCCATATTGAAATCAATGCCCCACACTTTTTCGAGGATCTCCATCCGGTTCACTACCCTGTTTTTATTGCGAAGCAGAAACTCAAGGAGTTTAAATTCCGTTGAGGTGAGGGCGATATATTTGCCGTCAAAAATCACCTGTTTCGAACGGAAATCGACAGTGATCTCATCAAACATGATTCTTTCTTCTTCATCGGCCTGGCTTTTTCCCTGCCGGCGTATTAGGGATTTGATGCGCGCTTCCAGTTCTGCGAGCTTAAATGGCTTAACGAGATAATCGTCTCCGCCCATTTCCAGTCCGGCCACAATGTTTTCTGTAGTACCCAGTGCGGTGAGGAAAAGGATCGGCGTCTGGTTTTTACTTGCCCTGAGTCTGCGGCAAACTTCCATACCGTTGATGCCGGGCAACATAACGTCCAGGATGATCACATCAAATGCATGGGCCGTAGCCATCTGCAGGCCCAGATTGCCGTCTGGCGCTACAGACACCTGGTATTTATTTTCGGTGAGTCCTTTGTTGATGATACCCGCTACGGAGGGTTCATCTTCAATCAGCAATACTTTCATTCATTCCGTTTTAAACAGTTCCGGAAACCGCTCAAATGTAGTTATACAACTGTTAACAAGGGGACGTCGATTATACATAGGCTCTATGAGGAAAGTCCATATTTTTGGCTCCTTGTTCATCTTTCAACTTTTTTCATTGAAAACAGCAGATTCCATTCGCATTTTGGTAGTAGGCTGCGGCAATATGGGCGCGTCCCATGCCATGGCTTACCATACCCATCCCGGATTTAGTATTTGTGGATTGGTTTCCACCGGAGGTTCAAAGGAGGTCCTTAACCAACAGTTAGGAGGCGGATATCCTTTATATAGTGATTACTATGCAGCCCTGGAAGCTACCCATCCTGATGCGGTTTGCATTTCCACTTACCCCGACACACATGAGGCTTTTGCGATAGCCGCTTTTAAGGCAGGTTGTCATGTATTCATGGAAAAGCCGATCGCTGATTCAGTTGAAGGCGCCGTTCGGGTGGCTGCTGCGGCTAAGGCGGCCGGCAGGAAACTCGTCATCGGATATATCCTTCGCCACCATCCTTCCTGGATAAGGTTTATCGATATTGCGCAGCAATTGGGTAAGCCTTTGGTGATGCGGATGAATCTCAACCAGCAGAGTCATGGGTATATGTGGAACGTGCATCGTAACCTGATGAAAAGCCTGAGCCCTATTGTGGACTGTGGCGTACATTATATCGATGTGATGTGTCAGATGGTGCGTTCAAAGCCGATAGCTGTTACTGCTATTGGTGCAAGGCTTACGGAAGATATCCCCGAAGGGAATTATAACTACGGACAGTTGCAAATCAGATTTGCCGATGGATCAGTGGGTTGGTATGAGGCCGGTTGGGGACCAATGATTAGCGAGACGGCTTTTTTTGTGAAAGATGTCATCGGTCCCAAAGGCTGTGTGTCAATCGTAGCCAAAGAAGCTGGCGGAAAAGGCAAATCAGATTCTGTGGAATCCCATACCAAAACGGAGTCGCTTAAATGGCACCATGCAGACATCGATGCCAACAATGCATTTACGCGGCCAGATGAATGGATCGATCTTACCGATGAACCAGATCATCAGGAACTTTGCAACCGTGAGCAGGCTTTTTTCCTAAGGGCCATCCAGGAAAATATAGACCTCACGGATCATGTAGAAGACGCTGTGAATTCCCTACGGATCGCCTTCGCCTGTGATGAAAGTGTAAGAACCGGCAACGTTGTTGCACTTTAAGGCAAACTGCCAATAGCTATTAGCTACTAGCTAGTAGCTATTGGCAGTTATTTTGAAAAATTATACCTCAAGGTGATCTACCATACAAGTAGATTATCTGATTTCAGGTTTAAGTTTTGTTATTCTTTGGTTGATGCAAACTCCTACAAATAAGTTTGAACCCTTGTTTTGGCTTCTGCATTCCTGCTTTCAATCAAGATAGCCAGGGTTTCATCGAGAATGAAGCTGCGTACTACCGAAGCAAGTGCCTGTTGCGGTGGTAAATGAGGATTGGCCCGATTGTGCTCGTACGCTTCATCGATTCGCTCAGATTCCATTAGTGCTGTAATGGTAAATAAGGCCTGCCAAAGCGGTGTAAAAGCCTGAAGTTTTTCTGCCCAGTAGATCGCTTCGTCAAATTCTTTTTTCTTTAAATGGTACATGCAGATGCCTGCATTAAACCACCAGGGATAGTAAGGGTTGAGGTAAATGGAATCGGACAGCATCTGGTATCCCTGATCGTATTCACCGCAACAGATCAGGCAAAACCCGAGTCCGCCGGAAACCCCTGCCACATTAACATTCAGGGATTGCCAGTCTTTAACTATAGAAAGGCAGGCTTCTTTTTCATGACGGAAAACGTGTGCAAGCGCAAGGGTCTGGTAGGCGTGATGACAGTTTTTATTAAGCTTCTGTGCCATCTTACCGCACTTTACCGCTTCTTCAAGTGGCTTGTCATCTGCTGATAGGAATTGAAAAAAATAACCGGCCACATATGTTTCTCCGAGGATTGCCCATCCTAAGGCATATGAATTATCCAGCCTCACAGACTCCTTCATGGAGCTTAATGCTTTTTGGTAAAGGTTGGCATCCAGTTCCCCAACAAGATAATAGAACCAAAACACCGCATCATAGACTTTGATATCCAGAAGCTCTTTATCCGGCGGCAGTTGTACAGAATTTCGGATAATAATGCCCAGACTTCCGGCTATTTGATTGATCACATGGCGAACAATATCATCCTGTAAGGTCAGGGTGTTGAACGCATTTCTTTTTCGCTCATAAGTACTGGCCCAGATCTGTTGGAGTGTGTTCGCCACCGTTAGTTGCACCCTTATGCGGATATCCTCATCCACTGATTGTATGTTCCCTGTCAGAATGTAATTCACGTCAAGCATCTGACCGATCTTTCGAAGATCGTCGTGCTGTTCAGCAAACCTCCGGGCCGAGTAATACGATAAAACGGCAATCTCATTGAAGTGCGTAAAATCCGTACAAAGCTGGTCGCAAAGTCCATCCGCCAGTGCAGCATCTTGCTCCTTGTTGTATACGTGAAAGGGCAACACCGCAAGGGTGGGCCGGTTGTAGACCTTGTGCCCGTCTGCTACGGCGAGGTAAGTGGAGGGGGTGTTGGGTTCAAATTTCGGAACATAGCTACCTTTGGGTACCGTGATGAGTATGGGATCCGTTTTTCCACTGCCGGCATAATAGGCGGCCAATGCCTTGCGTAGCCTTACAGCATGAATCCGGACCGATGCATCAGATTGTGTATCGTAGGCTGTTTTTTTGGAAAGGACCATCTTGCCAATGGTGTACTCTTTGAGTGTATTGGAATGCCCCAGCAGGGTCTCCTCTACAATGTAGGAAAGAAAATCATGTAAGATCGTGGAATGCCTGAACTGACTGTCTGCAAGAATGGTCGTAAGCTGCGCTCTCACGTCAGCATCAGATACATGAGCACTTTCCATTATACAGTTAATTAACGGTCTGAGGATTAGTGCTAAAATTACAAAAATTTAGTTTCGCAATCTTTAGGAATTATAACTTGTGCAGATGATTACACGTGTATTAACATACCTTTTTATTGCCGTAGTGGCGATATCCTGTCAGCAAAAGAATACAGATGGAGAAAAAGCCTCTGATGGTGAACCTTCAAAGCCCAATATTCTTTTGATCGTTGCCGATGATCTTGGTTTCAGTGACATCGCTCCTTATGGAGGCAATATCAATACACCCGTATTGTCAACCCTCAGTAAAGATGCAGTGCTTTTTTCCAATTTCCATGTACTGCCCACCTGTTCACCCACAAGGTCTGCCATGCTGACGGGTAACGATAATCATATAGCGGGTGTGGGCATCATGCACGAGATGGACTACCCTGCATTGCAGGTTTTGCATCTGCCCGGCTATTCCGGTAGCCTGAGCAAGCAAGTGGTTACCATTCCCGAAGTCTTACGCGAGAATGGCTACCATACTTATATGGTTGGGAAATGGCATCTTGGAGAAGGCGCGGGTATGAATCCTTATGATCGCGGATTTGAAGAAGCGTTTATTTTGGGCACGGGCGGTGGCAGTCATTTTGACGATAAAAAGGCATTGGCCCCTCCCCAACATATGGCTTACACGCGTAATGGTAAAGAAGTGGAACTGCCTTCGGATTTTTATTCTACCCGCAACTACACTGATTCAATGATCAGGTTTATTGGAATGAACAAGGATGATAACAAACCATTTTTTGCATTTCTTTCCTACACTGCAGTGCATGATCCTTTGCATGCGCCTGCGGATTATGTGGCTAAGTATAAAGGCAAATTTGATAAAGGTTGGGACTCCTTATGGCTTGAACGTTTCAATAACTTGAAGTCACTGGGCATCGTGCCTAAGGATTTGAAAGCTATGCAAAATCCAACCATACCCAAATGGTCTTCCCTCAAGAAAGAAATGCGTGAAGAACTGGCCAGGGATATGGAAGTATATGCAGCGATGCTTGATTATATGGATATGAGTATTGGGAGGGTGATCGAAACCCTGAAGGCAAATGGCCAATATGAGAACACCATGATCATCTTTATGTCTGACAATGGTGCGAATGGTGCCATGGCCACTTCTTATCCAGGAAACGAAGACGGAAACTATCTCGGTAGTTTCAACAATCATATGGAGAACCGGGGTTTGAAAGGGTCATATATAGAACAAGGACCGGGTTGGGCTGCGGCATCCTCTTCGCCGTTCCGCTTTTTCAAAGGTTTCAGCTCTGAAGGCGGCATTAAAGCCCCGCTGATGATCAAAATGCCTGGCAGCACAAAGAATGCAGGGCAGTGGAACAAAAGTTTCCTGCACGTGACAGATCTGATGCCTACCATTCTCGAACTCACAAAATCGCCATATCCGGCCAATTATAAGGGTTATACCATTCACCCTTTGATCGGTAAATCAATGATGCCTATCTTCAATAGCGACAATGCCGATATTCATAAAGACGATGGGATGGGCTACGAGTTGTTTGAAATGAAAGCCTATTTCAAAGGGAAGTGGAAGATCCTGCGTCTCCCTGTTCCGCTAGGTACCGGTGATTGGCAATTATATGACCTCGAAGTTGATCCTGCGGAAACGACTGATCTGAGTGCGCAGCATCCCGATGTCCGCGCATCCCTGATAGAAGCATGGAAGAAATATGCTGCAGACAATCAAGTACATGACCACAAAGGTCATTACGATTCATTTTATAAACGAACTTTTTCAAAATAGATATCATGCTTAACAAAATGATTTTATGCATTGCTGTGGTGGCTCTCGCCTTTAATGCAAGTGCACAAGATTCTGCCGCACTGGCCATGGTAAAAAATTGGGTAGAGGCAAAAGCATTTACTTTCCAGGCATCATCAGTAACGCCCAGCAAAGGCGGAATGAGGCAACTGACAGGGGTTAATTATACGGTTCGTGTAAATGGCGATACCCTGATTTGTGATCTGCCGTATTTTGGAAGGGTTTATAATGTCAGTTCAATAACCGGAGAAAACGGTATGAATTTTACTTCCTACCAGTTCACCTATGATTCAAAAGCAGGAAAGAAAAACAAATGGTTGCTGACCATTAAAACCAAGGACCTCAAAGCCGACCGTGATTTAAGTTTCGTATTCTTTGATAACGGTACTGCAACACTTAACATCACCAGTTCAGATCGGCAGTTCATCAGCTATCAGGGAAAAGTTGTTGCGAAGTGAGTGATAGGCCTGTGGTAAGGAATTTAGATGTATCAGTTTAACGACTGACGCCTTTCCAAAGCATTCATGATAAAAAAATCCGGGGGCTGTGCAGCCTGAATAAGGGTTTCCCGGTACTTCTCCTTTAGTGCCCGTTTGAAATGGCCAAGATAGCCTGGCACGGGAATGTTTTCTTTGTCAAGCGGAACGGCCTCAATAAGGTCGTTCCCCAGGAACATCATGAGGGTCATAGTCTATTGGATTTATACCTTAAAGTAACATCCTTTCCCAGGCGCTTGCAAGGTTGGAAATACGGATTTTTCGTGTCCGTATTTTTACGGCCGCCGTGGGAGGAACACGTTTTTTATGCAGAATCGGTATCTTGGGTACTCAGCCAAAAAAGACTGCATTTCATGATTAAAAAAATCCTGGGCCTTGCCCTGCTGGCCGTCGTTATCCTGACCATCATCCTGTTGGTCAATACATTTCGTTTTCCGAAGGGCACCCCGGGTGGTGCACCGGCCGTCATCACCGGCGTGAGTGACTCCGTTGCGCAGCACCTGAGTACCGCCATCCAAATCAAAACGGTTTCGTTTGGGGATACCCTTGCCATCGATACAGCCGAGTTCCTGAAGTTCAGAGCGTTTATGGAGACCACTTATCCCGTGATGCATGCGAAACTGCCCATGATGAGCTTTAACGAGTTCAGCTACGTTTTCACCTGGAAGGGGAAAGACACAGTATCCAAGCCCATCGTACTGATGGCTCATTTGGATGTGGTACCGGTGGAAGCGATCGCAGAGAAAAAATGGACCGTGCCTTCCTTCAGTGGAGCGATCAAGGGCGATACCGTTTGGGGAAGGGGCGCTGTGGATGATAAAGCTTCGGCCATCTGTATCATGGAAGCCACCGAGCAATTACTAAAAGAAGGATGGGTGCCAGACAGGACCATATACATCTGTTTTGGCCATGATGAAGAGATCTCCGGAAAACGCGGGGCCAATGTCATAGCGAAATGGTTCAGCGACAATAATATACATCCCGAACTGGTGGTGGATGAAGGCGGAATGATTGATACGGAGAATATGCCTGAATTGAAACGACCCATCGCGTTGATTGGTGTGGGCGAGAAAGGCTATGTGAATGTTGATCTCACGGTGGAGATTCCTGGCGGACATTCATCGATGCCCATGAAAGAAACAGCCATTGACGTGTTGAATAAAGCCATTAATAATGTTCGTAAACAGCAGATGCCTGCAAGGGTCACGCCTGCGGTAGATGAGTTCATGCGCAGCATCGGTCCTTACCAAGGATTTGTGAACCGATTGGCCATCAGCAACATGTGGTTGTTCAGCAACACCATCATCTCAAAGTTGGAGGCTTCCCATAAATCAAACGCGATGGTTCACACAACCATCGTTCCTACCATCGTTGATGCCGGCATCAAAGACAATGTGATCCCTTCTGTAGCAAAGGCAACGTTCAACAGCCGGATCCTGCCCGGTGAAACCAGTGATGATGTAGTGAATTTCTTTATCAAAACAATCAATGATGATCGCGTGCAAGTAAAGAAACAATCCATCTCCCTGATGGAAGCATCGCCTTCAACCTCTTCTCAGCACCCGATGTATAAACGTGTGCAGGCAGCGGTGAAAGAGACCGCGCCGGATGCTATCGTAACACCTTACCTCGTGATCGGTGCAACCGATTCCAGGTATTTCAGAAAGTTCAGCGATGCAGTTTTGAATTTTACGCCGCTGACCAATGCCAAAGGTTTTCATGGGATCGATGAGCGGGTAGGCATTCAGGACCTTGTTCGCAGTGTTCACTTCTATAAAGTTTTGATCAAAGGAGGAAAATAAGTCATGCACAAAAGACAGTTTATCCGTCAGATGGCTCTCGCAACGGTTGGCGCGGGGTTTGGCATGGAGGCCATGGCTGCAAAATTTGCAGAAGTACAGCATTTATCGCCCGATGCACTTGCTTCAGACGATGCTTTCTGGAATGGGATTCGCCAGCAGTACATGTTGAAGCCGGACTATATCAACCTGGAAAATGGGTACTATAATTTTGTTCCGCAGCCCATTTTGGATAAATATGTACAGCATATCCGGGATATCAATTACCAGGGTTCTTACTACATGCGTACGGTGCAGTGGGACAACAAAAAACGCATGGCGGCAAAGCTTGCTGCCATTGCCGGATGTACAGCTGAAGAGTTGATCATCACCAGAAACACGACGGAGTCTCTTGATATGATCATCGGCGGGCAAGACTGGAAGGCCGGCGATGAAGCTGTGATGGCCGTACAGGATTATGGTGCGATGCTGGATATGTTTGAACAGGTATCTAAGCGATACGGTGTGGTGTTGAAGAAAGTATCCGTACCCAACATACCAACCTCGGATGAGGAGATCGTAAAAATATATGCCGATGCCATCACGCCAAAAACGAAATTGCTGATGGTGTGTCATATGGTCAATATCACCGGACAGATTCTGCCGGTGAGAAAGATTTGCGATATGGCCCACGTACGTGGCGTGGAAGTGATGGTGGATGGAGCGCATGCATTCGCGCATATTCAATATAAGATTTCGGATCTGGGTTGCGACTATTATGGAACCTCGTTACATAAATGGTTGAGTGTGCCGCTGGGTGCGGGTTTCCTCTATGTGCGGAAGGATAAAGTGGCCAAGGTTTGGCCATTGATCGGTGATGGGAATAAGAACATGGCAGATATTTATCGGCTCAATCATACGGGTACGCATCCCTGCGCCACGGATCTTACGATTGAGGATGCCATTGCGTACTATGAAATGATTGGGCCGGAGAGAAAAGAGGCGAGGCTTCGTTACCTGCAGCAATACTGGACCTCGCGCGTGAAAGATGTTCCGGGTATTGTATTGAACACGCCAACAACAGATGCTAAAAGATCCTGCGGCATTGCCAATGTAGGCATCAAGGGTATGGACCCTGGCGAGATGGCCAAAAAACTAATGAGTGATCATAAAGTGTTCACCGTGGCCATCAACTATGCCAATGTGATGGGCTGCCGGATCACCCCTAATGTTTACACCACAGAAAAAGAGCTGGATGCTTTTGTTGCGGCTTTGAAACAAATGGCGAGGGCGTAAGGTTGTATTATTGCTTTAGGTTTATTATCTTACCTATAAGCTAAGTGAAATATGAAAAAACATCTCTTAAAACTTTTGTTTGCTTCAATTTTATTTACAGCTTGTACTCGCGATCAGGTTGAACCCCTTCCAGAACCGGGTCTGGTGCCATATGCTATATATGAGCTGAACAATTCAAACTTTGATACCTCGGCTCCACGTAAGGTCACTGAATTTTCTTATAGTAGCCAGGGGCTGATTTCTACACTAAGAGAGCGTATTTATACCGGGAATCAGTTTGAAAGAACCCACTACTTCGACTACAATCAGCAGGGTGAGGTGATATCCTTAGCACACAATAATATTGAATGGACACGATACAACTATTTTTATCAGAACGGTAAAGTTAGTTATACAACCTCCAATTACGGAAGTTCGGAGTTTCTGTTTGATGGGTCAAACCGTATGAGAATCAGGATAGATACCTCGGGACCGAGAGGCAATTCATATAGAGCGGATAGTCTTTTGTACAATTACACTGATTCAGGTGTTACGATAAGGAGAATTATTCAATTACTCCGTACCAATACAATTGGAGAAGCTCAAGTCAATTATTTGTTTTTTAATAAGGCGAAAAGAAATCCATTTGAAAAAGTTAAGTCCAATCTTGAGTGTATGCCGTTTTCACTTATTGGTCTTATTGACAATTTACGCTTTAAGACATCTGGTTTTGTAAGTATGTACAAAATGGTAGACAGATCTGGTAGAATAGACTTCAAAGCTGAATTTGCGATCTTAAAGGAAAGACAAGAAGCAAATTATCCTGAGTTGATCAAAGTAAATTATAATAGTTTTGGCACTCCCTCAGAATTTTATCTCTATATACTCTATCGCGAGCTCTGAGGAATGGAATCTGGCGATGGTTAAATATTGTGAATGACTATAAGGTTTTTTTAACTGACTATCAACGAGGAGTGGATTTTCGATTTTGTTTTAATTGTATTATTTTTCAAAACAACACATGACCATGAAACAACACCTGATCACAACCTTGTTCTTTGTTTTGTTTTTTGCAGCTTGTGGTCCAGATCAAGTAGAGCCAACGCCTGAGCCAACAATGGTTCCGTATGCCATCTATCGATTGGATAATGCTGATTATGATACTTCCTTTCCAAAAAATATAACTAGGTACACTTATACTTCTGAGGGTTTGGTTTCTACAATAATATTCAGAACTAATGATCCGAATGTATTCGATAGAAACAGCAAAATCGAGTATGATCAAAAAGGGGAGCTTGCATCTGTATTGTCAATTGATAGTGAAAGATTGCGTACGGACTTTATGTATCAGGATGGAAAAGTTAGGTTGGCCTCATCCAATTTTAGTAGTTCGGGGTTTTTGTTTGATGGAGCTAATAGGATACAAGTGCGAATCGATTCATCAGGCCCCAGAGGTGGGGCATTAAGAGCGGATAGTCTTTTGTATAGTTACACCGATTCTGGTATTACCATACGAAGAATTATTCATTACTTAATGGATAATGTAAGGGGTGAAGCTCAACCTAATTATTTGTTTTTCGATAAGACATATAGGAACCCCTTTGAGAAAGTTAAGTCTGATTTGCAGTACGTACCTTTCTATGTTATTGGCCTGACAGACCATTTGCGTTATCGCAGTAGTGTTGGCTTTTTGGGTAAGTACAAGATGGTTAATAAGTCAGGTAGAGAGGACATCAGTTTACTAAACACGGTAGTGAAAGTGAAGCAAGGCACCAATTATCCAGAATTGATAAAGGTTAATTATTTATACTTTGGTGTACCAAGTGAATATTATCTCTATATCCTTTATCGGGAACTCTGAGAATGAAATTGTTCCCATGAATGGAGAAACTCCTGGTATGCTTTTATCTTGCGAAGTTTCTTTCCTTTCATCGGTCCGGAGGTTGATAGGCCATACAAGTTCCAGCCGGATCCTGTTTGCACATCAATCAATGAATCTGCATCAATACGGAATTGCAATGCTTGCTGGTCAACCGTTCTGCTCAGGGCGTGAAATGAACTGCTGTCTGATTCCAGGGCAATCAGTAAGGGCAGGCCGGGGAGTGAGTCCTGTATCAATCGCTCATTCACCAATAGGTTCCAGTCGTAAGTTTTTGCTGTTCCTTTTTCACTGATGCCAATCACCCAGGATTTCCTGTTCCAGGAACTGCTATCTCTCTTGGTGAGATCGGATTTGGAAAGACCTTTGTCATACAGATCCATTTTCTCAAAGATCTCTTTGAAGGTAGAGTCTGGTTGCAGGATCTTTCCATCAGGATACTGCCGGAGCCAGCTGGCGATGGTGAGTTGTTCCGATGGGATCTCTGTCAATTGCAGCCCCTTGCGCGGACCGGCAATGCATAGTCCTGTTGCCTGGGCCCACCAACTTTTGGTGGTCTGGTCCTCAAACATCGCATTGAAATGATCCATACCCACCAGCCTGAATGTTTCCAGTTTTTCATCCACGATGGGGCTGAAGATCCTTCCGGTGCGGCAGACCGTACAATAGGTGATCATCGCGGGTTGTCCACCAATAGAATCCACCACCTGGTGATGATATCCAATCAGTTGGATCGGATAGGCTTTTGCATCGCCGTTGAGGTTGGTGCCGATGACGAGTTTATTCGCCTTTACTTTATTTTGTTCTTCAAGGGCAAACACGGTGTATGTTGGCTGGAGGAACATTTTATCGGCCTCCATCTCCAGATTAAACATGTATGCCACGGCACCATAGATCAGTAGACCAATTCCTGCCAGCCATTTCGATCTTTTAGTGCCATCGGTCCATATTTTATATCCTCCATAAGCAATCAGCAAAAAACCAATGATCCGGAACACCCATTGGTAACGTCCCAGAAAATACGCAATATCAATGGAGTTTGATTGCTGACTGCCCGGCATCGGCATAATCAGGTATACCCTTGCTACCTCAAAAAGAATGAGGTAAATGATGCCGATGGTGAAGAAGGATTTTCCCATCTTGCCAAGATAATGACTACAACGTAATTAATCAGGGTCCATGCACCCCATTTCAATTCTTATTAACAGTAACGGGCACACGAATTGCAGGGAGTAAAAAAGTTAGGGCTCAACATATTTGCATTAGATGCAATGTGTTTCTATATTTGCGCCCTGATCCGATCAATCAAAATTAAAAGAACTCTTATGAAGAAAATCCTAGTGTTGGCCTCAATCCTTTTCCTTGGTTATTCCGCATCCTCCCAGGAGCTGGGTGTAAGGTTTGGTAATGTATTAGATAACAATGTAGCTGTAGACGGTGTGTTCAAAGCCGGTAAGTTCAGTCGTATCCATGCCAACCTTTCTTTTGGTGATGGCGTTGGTATCGAAGCTCTATGGGACTTTATCTACCGGCCGCTGGGTGGTGAGGCATTCAACTGGTATGTAGGTGTTGGACCTTCACTGCTGATTGATGATCCAACCTGGTTTGGTGCAAGTGGTGAGATTGGCCTGGAATACAGGTTCAATGGTGCTCCTTTGGCATTGGGTGTGGATTGGAGACCTACATTCTTTTTGGTAGACAAGACCTCATTTGATGCAGGTGGATTCGGTTTGAACATCCGCTACGTATTCAAAGGCAGCCGATAGTTATTTTTGAATATAGAAGAGAAGCCCCTGTTTTGCACAGGGGCTTTTTTTTGTTACAGGACTTCGTCCAGTTTCTTCTCAAAGTGATTTTTGCTTTCCCGAAGTCCATCCTTGAGGGCATTCAGTTTTTTCCTGCCTTCAGCAATTCCATCGTTGATCTCATCGGCAAATGCCTGGGATTTTTTTGCCATCATTTCCCTTGTTTCGGCACCTTTTCTTGGTGCAAACAATACACCGAGAACTGTTCCGGCGGCAAGTCCAATACCGAATGCGGTAAGTACCTTATTTGTGTTTCCCATTTCAAATCTTTTTTGGTGAAAAATCTAGATTCACTGGTAAATATCGGTCTCCTTACATGTCCAAAAAATGATCCCAGTCAGGTTTATTCCTTTTTCGGAATTACCTTAGGAGATGCGCAGGCTTTCAGTACTTGGACTTTGTTTATTCGTTTTTATTCAGTGTAATACCAACCCCCGAATGGAAAAAGAAACCTACCGTTTTCATCCGCTTCGCCTCAAGCCGGGAGCTGATCTGAAAGGGGAGATCGAAGCCTATGTTTTGCAAGAAAAAATTGAAGCCGGTTGGATCAGCACTTGTGTGGGCAGTCTGACTGAATTACAAGTGAGATTTGCCAATCAGCCCTATGCTGATACGTTGAACGGTCATCTGGAGATCGTGTCTCTCACCGGAACTGTTAGTGTCAACGGCAGTCACCTGCATATTAGTGTTAGCGACAGTACAGGCAAAACCATTGGAGGACATTTGATGCCCGGCAGCAAAGTCTATACTACAGCCGAACTGGTGATCGGTGAAAGTCTTCGCCACAAGTTCATACGTGAAGAAGATGGAACCACACCATGGAAAGAATTACAGATCAAAACCAAAGATTGATCATTTCATGCCAAATAGAAAGCGTGTGAGTTTTGTTTTTCTGATCACCCAATGGTAAGTGGCCATGATGATCAGCACACTTAAAGTTATCAGCAGGATGCATTTAACAATCAACGGCATTTGCCATTGTACGATGTAGTAACCGATAGCCACCATGATGGTCTGGTGAATAATGAAGTATGGATATACTGCTTCATTCAGGTATCGCAATATGGGTGAGGGTTTATCCAGGTAATGCTTCGCCATGCCGCACCAGAACAGGATCATACTCCAGATATGTATGCCATTGAATACGCAGTACATTATAAATCGGTTGTCCTTTACCGTGAAACTGGGCATAGGTGTCCAATAGACAAAGAAGAGGATCAACCCGCTGATCAGCGCGATCCCGCCTGTGATCCATTTGTAAGTAGCGACCTGTTTCCAGAATGCATGGGAAGCGCCAACCAGATAGCCGTAGACCAGCATGGTGATGAACAACGTGAATGCAAACCAATCTTCCGTTAGGCTGCCGTTTTCAGGGTATTCAAGGGATAGACTATATATGATGCCGATGATGGGAATTACCGCAAACGACAGAAACAATGGACTTCCGAAAGACTGTTCCAGTTTTTTTCTTTTGTCTATGACCCACTTTTGCTTGCCCAATAGGAAGAAGGGAAAGAGGACCAAAATGAATGCGATGAGGTACACCACAAACCACATGTGGCTCCAGGTCAGCGTGCCATCGGGATAAACCTTTAGTTCCCAAACCTGTTGGTAGAACTGCCAATAGCCCGGACTGATCTTGCCTTTTTGCAGGAACTCAAAGTATGGTTGGATCGGAATCAGGAAGAACATAGCGAAAAGTAAAGGGACGAATAGTCTACGGAATCGCTCGCCATAAAACAACGCAAGGGTTCTGCTTTTCATGGAAAGGTTAATGCCCAGGCCAGACACAAAAAAGAGCAGGGGCAGTCTCCATTGGTGAAGCCAGAAAACGATTCTGGTCAGCAGTTCAGAACGCTCTCCGTTATTGATCTCCCAGGGAATGGCAGTGAACGGAACCATCCCGTGGAGTAGGATCAGCAATGAGAAGGCGATGATCCGTATCCAGTCTATATAATATAATCTGGGTTGTATGGCCCGCATACCTTGATTTTACAGTTATACGTGCAGGTAAGTGAGATGTTACATGGAGGAGTCTTGGTAGATTCTACAGATGTTCTTATTTTTTGTCTATAATTAGTAGCATGCAGTCTTTAACCCTTCAGCCCTGGCCGGGTAGGATACAATGGTCCATTGCAGAGAAGATCTTGTTTCGCTTCATTTTCATCTATTTCATTTTGAACATTGCTCCGTGGACCTGGATCCTGGATCTGCCCGGAGTGAATTACATCAGTCAGTACTACTATATGGCGATGGACTGGCTGGTGAATTTTTTCAATGGAAAGATTTTTAAAACCTATAAGGAATTGGTTCCCCTGAATGGAAGTGGAGATACTTCTTATGGATGGACGCAAGTGAAAATGAATCTGATCCTTGCATCGGTGGGAATGGTGATCTGGTCCATTGCAGACCTGAAGGCCAGAAACTATAACAGTTTGTCATACTGGTTGCGTATTTTTCTGCGGTATACATTGATCATTGCTTTGTTGAGCTATGGGATCATCAAGATTTTCGGCCTCCAGATGATTTTTCCTTCGCTAAGCCAACTGACCACACCATTAGGTGACTTGCTCCCCATGCGTCTCAGCTGGTTATTTATAGGATACTCAGATTCTTACCAGGCTTTCTCGGGCGTGATGGAAGTAATGGCGGGCGTGTTATTGTTTTTCAGAAGAACCTCAGCTTTTGGAGCGGTTGCATCAGCCGCCGTTTTCGCCAATGTGGCAATGCTAAACCTGAGTTATGACATCCCAGTAAAAATTTACTCCATTCATCTTTTTGTGATGAGTGTGATACTCATGGTCTACGACTATAAAAGGCTTTTGCCTTTTTTATTCAATAAGAGTGTGGTGCCTTCGCAGATCTACGAAGTCAGGTTTTCGAAAAAGTGGATGCGCATTTTACGGTTTATCATGAAGTATGTATTCTTAGGTTTCAATGTAGTTATGGGCATCATACAAGGTTACCAGGGTTGGAGCCAGTCTAAGGAACCCAGAAAAGAAGTGGGCAGTATAAAGTCCGGGATGTACGATGTAACCTTGTTTGCCATCAATAAAGACACGATTCCTTACGCACCCACAGACACGCTCCGTTGGAAGGATGTGGTGTTTGATCATGGAGGCGGTAGTGTGAATACCACGGATGATATTTTCTGGCAACGATACAGACGGGGATACTTCAGGTATTCAGTGGATAGTACAGGGAAAAATATGACGTTTACGAAAAACAGCTGGACCGGACAAACAGACTCCCTATTCACGCTTCAGTTTGACCATCCCGACAGCAACAGCCTCAGGCTTTGGGGCCAGATCCGTAAAGACTCTGTTTATGTTGTGATGAAGAAGAACAACCGTCATTTCCAGTTGTCTGAAAAACAGTTCCACTGGCTGAGTGAGTACAATCGTTAGTCGGTAAGCCCGGAGTTTTTGTATGCTTCACTCACGGGAATGAATTCATTGCGGATGGTCAGCTGGTGACGTTCAATCCTGTCTACGTGTTCTTTGTTTACGATGTAAGAACGATGCACCCTCACAAAGGTGCCGGGAGGCAGGAGTTGTTCCATCTCTGAGAAGGTCATGCGGGTGAGGAGCTTTCCTGTCTTGAGTTTTACATTGATGTAATTCCCTTCTGCCACGAGATAGAGAATGTCATCGTATAAAACCTTCACCTGTTCGTAACCTGTTTTAAGGAAGACATAGTCTTGTGGCTTGCCTTGGTTTTTCCATTGCCATACTTCAAATGCTTTGTTACAGGCCTTGGTGAACCTCGCCAGGGAGAATGGTTTCAGCAGGTAGTCCACAGCATCTAATTCAAAACTATACACGGCATGTTCGGAATACGCTGTTGTAAATACAACCAGCGGTTTCCGACTGAGTCCGTTGTAGAAATCCATTCCATTGATGTCCGGCATTTTGATATCGAGAAACAAGAGATCCACCGGATTTTTTTTCATGAAATCCAGTGCCTGAAATGCATCGGTAAAAGTGGCGGCGAGGTCCACAAAAGGAACCCTGGAGGCGTGTGCCTTCACTACCTCCAGGGCCATGGGTTCGTCGTCTATTGCGATAGCTATCATATTCAAGCCAGCTGTATGGTTAAATGTACGAAATACTCATTGTCGTTTTCGCGGATGATCAGCTCGTGCTTTTCAGGATAGTACATGTTGAGCCTTTCCTTCACATTGTTGAGACCAATACCATTGTTATTTCTTTCCGGATCGTTATCGTTGAATACGTGTTTGCTGTTGTACACATCAAAGAAAACGGCATTACCTTTTTGCGTGAGGGTAATTTTTATGTGCGATGGTTCACGCAAACTGATGCCATGTTTGAAAGCGTTCTCTATAAAAGGGATCAACAGCATGGGCGTAATGGAAAAGGAAGAGGGTGAGCCGTCCAGTACGGTTTGTATCGATATATTAGGAGAGATATCGGTCCTGAGTTTTTGCAGGGCAATATAATTATTGATGTATTCAATTTCACGATTCAATGGAATCTGATCCTGCATATTCTCATTCAGCATGAATCGCATCATATCTCCCAGGCGTTGTATGCCCTCGCCTGTGCGGTCTGCTTTTTCCTGAATGGCTGTGCCGTACAAAGTGTTGAGGGAGTTGAACAGAAAATGCGGATTGATCTGTGCTCGGAGCATATCCAGATGCGCATCCTTGTTACCCAGCGCGAGTTTCAGGGATCTGATCTCTGAACGATTTTGGATCCTGTACTTGTAAACGAACCATGCCACGGGAACCGTCACTACCAATTGGAATGCTGCATTGCCTAGCACGATGGCCCCCACAGGACCGCTCTGATAAAAAATCACAAATGCCAGCAGACCCAAAGGGATGGCAGTAACCAGCAGTAGCTGTAATACCTTCCACGCATAGCGAAGAAATCGACGCCTTGGATAGTGTAAGACAGACGGTATCAGCGTGTGCAGGGAATACCAATACAGTAAAATGGATAATGGAATGATAATGGTATATACGGCAACCAATTCTCCTGGTGCATTGCTTAGCAAAAGCAAGAAGAACGAAATCATGAATAAAATGGAAGCAATGATCCCTTCGCGCGTAATAAACGGATACTTTAAGCGGATGCTCTCTTCATGCGCGAGGAGGTAGATCGCAAAGTATTTGATCACATTGTATATCACAAACAGAAAAAGCATCCAGAATCCAAAAATGGTACGGTTGCGGGTGATCGTATTATAAAACGTACTCAAGGGGGTGTCTTTCAGTTTATAACCCTGGATCCAGGTGTCGCAAATACCAAGAGCAAGACTGACCACAAAAAAGACCAGTAGCCCCAAGAGGATATTTGGTACAAGACTCTGCCTGGTTTTTATTTTTGGGACCACCACCAGTGTGAGCAAGATGTACCCCATGTACAAAAAAGTATAGCTAACGGCAATGGGTATCGTATAATTGACCAGCAGGTTGTATTTAACGCCAGCTTCCTGAAACTGATAAGCATTTCTTCCCCATTCATCATACCTGCCTTGGGAAATGGCGTCGGAGATCAGTAGAAACAGGGCGATCACGTAAACAACGGTAATCCCCCAGAATTCAACTTTGTTGTAATTGTCAGTAATGGTTTTTTCCTCTCGCATAGATTTCATTTGCCTGCAAGTTGGTGCAGGGGCATCGCCTTCCAAGTGCAAAAGTGACGAATATCCGATTAAATGTTATGAACCTATTTTCCGGCCAAAAACTTATCTTGTTTTAACACAAACCAACCTGACTATGCGATTCCTCCTCTTGGCATTCCTGCTCCTGCTTACCCATGCAGGACAGGCTCAGAAATTTGATGGGTTAAACATGAATATGTCCAACCTTTCCCGACTCTCGGATGCAAAAACAAGATCCATCAGTCCGGAGAATTTTTCTGGTGCAAAAGGTCGTGGTGGAATGGCGGATCCAAAAGCAGACAGTGGAAAAAGAAATGTTGCCAATGCAGCATACAATTCTTCTGATCTTGGAAAGGGTTGGAAAGTGAATCCGTATATCATCATCGAGCCTGGCGAAACCATCACGATCGGGGAGATTGAAGGACCTGGCGCCATTCAACATATTTGGATGACACCAACGGGCAACTGGCGATTCACCATACTCCGGTTTTATTGGGACGATGAAACCACGCCATCCATTGAAGTGCCGGTGGGTGATTTTTTTGGAATGGCTTTTAACGAGTATGCACCATTGAATTCTCTCGCAGTGACCGTGAATCCGGGCTCGGCTTTCAATTGCTACTGGAAGATGCCATTTCGGAAAAAAGCCAGGTTGACTGCACAGAATATCAATACGGAGGCCATGCGTTTGTTTTACCAGATCGATTATGTACTCACGAATATTGGTGACGATGAAGCGTACCTTCACGCACAGTTCAGGAGGTCTAATCCCACCAAGGGATCCTTATATACCCTTGTAGATGGTATCAAGGGCAAGGGACATTATGTGGGGACTTATATGGCTTGGGGCGTCAATAACAATGGCTGGTGGGGAGAAGGGGAGATCAAGTTTTTCATGGACGGAGATACGGAGTATCCCACCATTAATGGTACCGGAACGGAAGACTATTTCTGTGGTTCTTATAATTTTGAGAACAAAAAAACAAAGCGTTACGAGGAGTTCTCTACTGCATATGCAGGGATGCACCAGGTGATCCGTCCGGATGGCTTATACCAATCCCAGCAGAGTTTTGGGATGTACCGATGGCATATCCTCGATCCCATACGTTTCGAAAAAGATCTGAAGATCACCATCCAGGATATCGGATGGCGGTTAACCGGAAAATACTACGCGCAACAATCCGATATTTCTTCTGTGGTGTTCTGGTACCAACGTGAACCCCATGCACCTTTTCCTAAATTACCGGGAAGGGAGGAGTTGGAGTATATACGGTGGTAGTATCCTAGCAGGTTGAAGGTTGGAAGTTGAAGGTTGTACCAGATAGAACTTCTACAACCTACAACCTGCAACCTCCAACCTATGTCTGAAAAGAATCAAGCGCTTCCAACGTCACCCCAATCTCTCTTTCCCCGATGGCGTGACTGATGAACCAGGTTTCATATGCGGATGGCGGCAGGTATATTCCGTGATCCAGCATATGGTGAAACAGTCTATTGAACACGTCATTTTTTGCCGCTGCGGCAGTTGCAAAATCAACGACAGGATTTTCCGAAAAATGCAAGGAGATCATACTTCCACAATGATTGATGACATAGGGAAGAGATTTGCGTTGCATGACCCCATCAATGCCTTTGGCCAGTGCATTACCCGTTGCCTCCAGTTGGGTATATACTTCCGGATGATCGTGTAAATAGGAGAGCAGGGCATAACCTGCCGCCATAGCGATGGGATTACCACTAAGGGTTCCTGCCTGGTAGACTTTGCCGAGTGGTGCGATATGTTCCATGATGGCTCTCTTTCCTCCAAATGCACCTACGGGCATACCGCCCCCAATCACTTTTCCGAAAGTAACAAGATCAGCATCTATTTTTAATCTCTCCTGTGCGCCACCAGGTGCGAGCCGGAAGCCCGTCATCACCTCGTCAAAAATGAAAACGATTCCTTCCGCATCACATAGTTTCCGAAGTCCTTCCAGGAATCCTGGTTGAGGAAGGATACAACCCATGTTTCCTGCTACTGGTTCTACGATGATGGCGGCAATCTGTTCTGGATGTTGCGCAACAAGCTCCCTCACCGCGTCAATGTTATTGAAAGGCGCAGTGAAACTGTCGTTCGCAACGCCCGGTGTCACACCGGGAACCTGGTCAATATTCAACGTGGCTACACCACTCCCTGCTTTCACCAGAAAGCTATCTGCATGCCCATGATAGCAACCTTCAAACTTGATGATCTTGTTTCTTCCGGTGTATCCCCTTGCAAGACGGATGGCACTCATACAAGCTTCGGTGCCACTGTTGACCATCCGCACGAGATCAACATTTGGTGCCATTTTTTTTACCAGCTCCGCCATCTTGATTTCCATTTCCGTTGGTGCGCCAAATGAAATGGCTTCTGCCGCTCTTTTCCGGATGGCTTCCACCACCGGCGCAAATCCATGGCCCAAGATCATAGGTCCCCATGAATTGATAAAATCGATATACTGATTTCCATCCGCATCATACAAATAAGCGCCATCTGCTTTGTCCATAAAGATGGGCGTACCGCCTACGGAACGGAATGCGCGTACGGGAGAGTTCACGCCGCCGGGAATGGATTGATTAGCGCGTTGAAATAAGGTCTGGCTTTGAGCTATGGTCATGTTTAGATCTGTTCTACGGCTTGTTTGGCAAAATAAGTAGCGATCATATCCGCACCGGCACGTTTCATGGAGGTGAGGGTTTCTATGATCGCTTTGTTCTCATCGATCCATCCCATCTGAGCTGCTGCCTTGATCATGGCATATTCTCCACTGATGTTGTAACAACTAACGGGAACGTCTACAGTATTTTTCACTTCACGGATGATATCCAGATAACTCAATGCAGGTTTCACCATCACGATATCTGCCCCTTCTTCTACATCCATGATCACTTCACGGATCGCTTCAACCCTGTTGGCCGGATCCATCTGGTAGGTCTTTTTATCACCGAACCCTGGCGCAGAATCCAATGCATCCCTGAAGGGCCCATAGAAGCAGGAAGCATATTTGGCACTGTAAGCCATGATGCCTGTGTTGGTATGTCCGGCTTCTTCCAAAGCATGGCGGATAGCGCCAATACGCCCATCCATCATATCACTGGGCGCCACAAAATCTGCACCCGCCAACGCATGACTCACACTCATTTTGGCAAGTACCTCAACGGTTGGATCATTCACGATCTGTCCGTTCTCTACAATGCCATCATGTCCAAAAGATGAATATGGATCAAGGGCCACATCGGTCATCACCACCATCTCGGGTACTGCCTCTTTAATGGCGCGGATGCTGCGTTGCATCAGGCCGTTGGGATTGAGTGCCTCAGTACCTTTATTGTCTTTCAATTCATCGGCCGACTTCACAAACAGCAGTACCGCTTTCAAGCCCATTTGCCATAACTCCTTCACTTCTTTTACCGTGAGGTCTATGCTGCGCCGGTAATAGCCGGGCATAGAGGTAATCTCAGATATCTGTTGACTCCCTTCAATAATGAAGAGGGGAACGATGAAATCTGCGGGGGATAATGCTGTTTCCCGCACCATACTTCTGATGGCGTCTGATTTCCTGAGGATCCTGTTTCGTCTTTGTAAATACATCGGTTCCTTATTTTATACCCAGTCCCTGGGATGCAGGCAGGCCTGCAACAGTTCATCTTCCGGTGAACCGGGAACAGGTTGATAATTATAATCAAATCTAACGGTTGGCGGCAAACTCATCAGAATGCTTTCGATGCGCCCATTCGTTTTTAATCCAAACAAGGTGCCCCGATCGTGCACGAGGTTGAACTCTGTATACCTTCCTCTCCGGATCTCCTGCCAATATTTATGACTTGCCGTAAAGGGTAGGTTTTTTCTTTTTTGGACGATGGGCAAATAGGCATCAGTGAATGCATGACCGCAGTCCATCCCAAAATTCATCCAATGGGTAACATCATGATCTGTGTCAACGCGGCAGTAATCATAGAAGATCCCGCCGATGCCTCTTCGTTCTTTATTCCGGTGCCAGTTCACGAAGTACTCATCACATTGGGTCTTGAATCTAGCGAAATAGTTTGCATCATATTTGTCGCATACTTTTTTGTAGGTCCCGTGAAAGTGGCGCGCATCTTCTTCAAACAGATAATAAGGCGTAAGATCTGTCCCTCCGCCAAACCATCGGTCCACTACATTTCCCGCCTCATCATAGAGTTCAAACATCCTGTAGTTACAATGCACCGTAGGTACAAATGGGTTGAGCGGATGCAACACCAGACTGAGCCCACAGGCAAACCATTGGTGCCCCTGAATTTTCAGTTGTGCGGTCATCATGGGTGTTACTTCTCCAAAAACCACTGAGCTGTTTACTCCGCCTTTTTCAAACACATTACCGCCGCTGATCACCCTTGTTTTACCACCGCCGCCTTCTGCACGTTCCCAAACGTCTTCATGAAATACGGCGCCGCCATCTTCTGCTTCCACTGCTGCACAGATCTTGTTTTGAAGATCGTGGATCTTGCTTGTCCATATGTCCCTGATGGAACTCATGCACCATAACTTTTTACAGCATCTACAAATGCTTTTGCATGATCCACCGGAACATTGGGTGTGATACCGTGACCGAGGTTAGCGATATATGCCTGGGTGCCAAAACCATCGATCATTTCTTTCACCCATTTTTTGATCTGTACGGGTGGTGCCAGCAGTTTTGCCGGATCAAAATTGCCTTGTAAGGTGATGTTATTGCCAACGATACTTCTTGCGTGTTGCGGCGTAAGCAGCCAATCAATACCAATGCCAGAGGCACCACTGTGTTGCAGGGTATCCAGCGCATACCATGAGCCTTTCGGAAAAAGAATCACCGGTGCGAGGGGCTGGATGGCTTTCGCGATTTGCAGGAGATAAGGCTGCGCGTATACGGAAAAGTCTTCTGGTGAAAGCGCGCCTGCCCAGGAGTCAAACACTTGTACAGTATCAGCACCGGCTACTACCTGCGCTTTCAGGTAGTTAATGGTGATATCAGTGATCTTCTGCAGAAGCTGATGCGCAACTTCAGGCTGGGTATATAAAAACTGTTTGGCCTTGTCCCAGGTTTTGCTGCCCTTGCCTTCCACCATGTAACAGAGGATGGTCCATGGTGCGCCAGCAAAGCCGATCAGTGGAACCCGACCGTTCAATTCTTTTTTAGTGAGGGCCAGGGCATTCATCACATAGGACAGAGATTCCTCCACGCCATCTGTACGCAACGCCTCAACCTCCGCCCTTCCCCTAACAACCTGCGGCAGCGATGGTCCTTTCCCTTCTTCCATCAGCACTTCTAAGCCCATGGCCTGGGGGATCACAAGAATGTCAGAGAAAATAATCGCAGCGTCTACACCCACCTGATCAACGGGTTGTAAGGTGATCTCGCAAGCGAGTTCAGGTGTTTGCACACGTGTGAAGAAGTCATATTTGTTGCGCAGTTTGATATAGTCTGGCAGATACCTGCCTGCCTGGCGCATCATCCATACGGGTGGGCGGGAAACGGGCTCCTGACGGAGTGCCTTTAATAAAAGGTCGTTTTGTAATGCATTCATGTTTTAGAATAATATGCGATGACCAGGTTTACAATGCTCTCTTGCGTGGGCTGTGGAGCGGTTCTAATCTGGCCTTTTGTAATTTGTCTGAGTTCGTTGGCTGTAGTTTCACCTATAGCAAAACAAACAGCGTGGGAGGGGAGATTGTTTTCCTCCAGAAAACTATTGATGCCGCTTGGACTGAAAAACATAATTCCATCGAAATGTTCTGTCACCTTAACCGGGGTACTAACGGTCTCGTATACCTGAATTTCTTGCAGGGTGATGTTTTCATTTTTGAGGATCTCGGGCAATTCCTGTCTTCTTAGGTTTCCACAGAAGAAGACAACCTGCTTTTCATCTTGTTTCGCCAGATGCAATGCAAGCGATCTTGCATTGTTAGCCATTCCTATGATGCGAGTGCCTGGAAAGAGCTGCCTGCATTTTTCTGCGGTTCGTCCTTCCATGGTATAAGCGCCTTTGGGTGTAGGTAAGGAAAGTCCGTGTTTTCTGACGAGGTAGTGAAGGGATTCCACCGCATGGTGACTGGTGAAAGCCCATACGGCGTCATCGGATATTTGACGAAGTAACGCTACGGTTTCTGGTGTTTCTGCGCGGTTGATCCGTATGAACGGTTTCATCACCATGCGTATGCCTTGTACTGCTGCTTTGCCCGCCAACACGGGCTCCAGTTGTTTGGTGCATAGTATGTTGACCTTTGCCATTATTGTGGTTTTAATACCGTTTTGATCCAGGTCTTGTCTGATGCCAGGATCTGTTTTGCCAACTCCATTCCCAATTCTCTTGCCTCTTCCACGGGCACATTTGCGGAAACGGTTTCCATTTGACTGCCGTCATGACTGGCGATGCTACCGGAGAATTGCAGCTGACCTTCTGTAATAGTAGCCAGCGCACTTACAGGCGATGAGCATCCGCCTTGAAGGGTACGTAGAAATGAACGCTCCAGGTAAGTACACAATTCTGTATCCTGGTGGTTGAGTGGATGCACCCTATCAAAAGTCTGGTTGTCGCTGGCCCTGCATACCACGGTGACAGCCCCCTGCGCTGGTGCAGGCAACATCCAATCAAGATCAATTGTATTTGCCGGTCTTAGGCCGATCCTTTCCAGTCCGGCCGCAGCAAAGATCGCGCCCTGCCAATTGTTTTCAGCAAGCTTCCGGAGTCTGGTATTCACATTTCCACGCAGCGAAACCATTTCATGATGTGGGTAGCGGTGGCGCCACTGGGCAATCCTGCGG
>JBASZQ010000095.1:0-52891 GCA_049661025.1 Chitinophagaceae bacterium
GGGGTATACGATGGTGCAGCACCATCCGGATGATCTCAAAGCGGTGCAGGAGCGTTTGCATGGTCATGGTGCCACAGAGAAACAATACGCTAGTAAAAGGATCCAGCCCTATCGCGGTTTTGGTGAGATACTTCGTTCCCATGCGCTTCGGGTACGCTTTATCGGTAGTAACTCCAATCCACAGATCACGCCCATGTATCCGAAAGAAGGGGTAGACAATTACTTCATAGGCAATGACCCCACCAAATGGAAATCCGGTGTGAGAACATTTTCTGCACTGCTGGCTAAAGACATGTATCCTGGTGTGGACGTAAAATATTATACAGACAATGGCCGGTTGAAATATGACATCCTTGTAAAGCCAGGTGTGGATATAGGCAGGGTCCGCATGAAATACGAAGGGGCGGAGAAGATGTTGATCAAAGATGGTGAGCTGATTATTAAAACATCTGCCGGTGAAGTAAAGGAACTTTCGCCATACGCCTACCAGATCATTAATGGAATGAAAAAAGAGGTGAGCTGCCGGTTTCAACTTGAAGGAGACCAGGTGCGATTTATAGTGAAGAACTACGATGCATCTGCGGAACTGGTCATTGATCCGGTACTTGTGTTTTGTACCTATTCCGGTAGCCGCTCCGGCAACTGGGGCTTTACCGCCACACCTGGAAACGACGGAAGTTTCTTTGCAGGAGGTATTGTGTTTGCAGGTCCGGGTTATCCCGTTACACCGGGTGCATTTCAAACTACTTTCGCGGGCGGAAACCAGGTACAGATCGATGTGGCCATTACTCGCTTCAATGCCAACGGTACATCAAGGATCTATTCAACTTATCTTGGGGGCACTGCAGAAGAGTATCCGCACAGTATGATTGCCGATCCTGCCGGAAATCTTGTGGTGTTGGGACGGACCAACTCTCCAAACTTCCCGGTCACGGCGGTTTTCGGAGGCCTCGGTCAGTATGATATTTTCGTCACGAAGTTTAATGCATCAGGTACGGCATTGATCGGTTCAATGAAGGTTGGTGGTAAGCAAGATGACGGTGCCAACATCAACGCCACGTTAAACTATTGCAAGTCGTCCACATTGTACAACTATGGAGATAATTCCCGCAGTGAAGTGGAACTGGACGCCGCCAACAATATCTATGTAGTTGCGAGTACATTTTCGGATAGTTTTCCGGTATTGAATGAGTTTCAGAGCAGGCCCGGGGGGGAACAGGACGCAGTTGTCTTTAAGTTGACACCCAACCTGAGTTCCGTCATTTTTAGCAGTTATCTGGGCGGTTCAGATGATGATGCGGGCTTTGTATTAGGAATTCGGCCAACGGATGGAAACATTTATGTGGCTGGTGGTACGGGCAGTCCCAATTTCCCTGCAGCTTCCAATGGACTGTCTGGAAGTATTGATGGGTTTGTTTCCATCATTGCACCCAATGGTGGCGCTGGTGGTTTATTGCAGTCGCGTTATTTTGGGACCAGTAATTTCGACCAGATTTATGGGATTGATTTTGATGTATCGGGCTTCCCATACATTATGGGTATCTCGCTGGGTTCATGGACGGTCACATCCAATGTTAGTTTTTCCAACCCGGGATCCAAGCAATTTATTAGTAAGCTTCAACCTGACCTGTCAGGGTTTGTATACTCAACGGTGTATGGTGCGCCAAGGCCGGTTCCCAATATTTCACCCGTTGCATTCCTGGTGGATCGTTGTGAAAATATTTATGTCTCCGGTTGGGGAGGGGCATTGAACCCTTGTTTTCCCAGTGATTGTTTTGATGCCCAGACTTCCGGTCCACTAGGGATGCCAATTACTCCGGATGCCATCAAGAGTACAACAGACAATCGGGACTTCTACTTCATTGTGATCGAGAAGGACGCCGCAAGTTTATTATATGGCAGTTATTTTGGCCAGCAAGGAGGTGAGGGGGATCATGTGGATGGGGGAACCAGCAGGTTTGATAAGCGTGGTGCTATTTATACAGCGATTTGTGCAAACTGTCTCGGCAATACCTGCAACTTTACAACGCCACTTCCCACCACACCTGGTGCGGTATCACCGGTGAATGGTGCTTCTAACAGCGGTTCTGGCGGGGATTGCAACCTCGCTGCGGTAAAGATCCAGTTTGAGTTTCAGGGTGTGGTAGCAGGCGTTCAGGCAGGTGTGAATGGTGTAGCGTATGATACCTCAGGTTGCGCACCATTGAGCGTGAATTTTACCGATACCATCGGCCTTGCCACGGCATGGTATTGGGATTTTGGCGATGGCAGCCCGGTGGTAAGAACAACATCTCCTGATATTAACCACGTCTTTAACAGTGTTGGCACCTTCCGCGTGATGATGATTGGTGTGGATTCAACGAAATGTATTCCCAGGGATACATCTTATGTTACGGTTATTTCACGGAACGACCGGGCATTGGTTGACTTCAATCCCGTAAAGCTTCCGCCATGTGAAGCGTTAAATTATCGATTTGACAATCTCAGCCAGGCACCTCCCGGCAAGCCCTTCAGTTCAACAGCTTTCATCTGGAATTTTGGCGATAACACGCCGCCCGTGGTGACTGGGAACGGAAGCGTGAATCATACGTATACTGCGCCTGGAACATACAATGTGAAATTGTTCATGCAGGATACCAGTTATTGTAATTTCCCTGACTCAGCGGTGAAGACCTTGCGCGTAGCGCCAAACGTAGTGGCGGGATTCACAACGCCACTGGCAGGTTGCGCACCTTATTCTGCTGTGATCACAAACACTTCCGAAGCCGGTCAGGATTTCTTCTGGGATTTTGGGGATGGCACAACTTTTACTGGCGCAACACCGCCGATCAAGATTTATAACAACACGGGTACTTATACCATCACCCTGATTGCTGTTGATCCCAATACTTGTAACATATCTGATACGTTCCAAACAACCATACGCGTGAATCCGCGTCCGGTGGCAAATTTCTCCTACAATCCAAATCCTTCCCAGGAAAATACACCCACGCAGTTCACAAACAATTCTACAGGTGCTGTGTCATATAAGTGGAACTTCGGCGATGGGGACAGCTCTACACAGGTAAACCCAATTCATCAATACAATGCTACTGGTGATTTTACCGTTTGTCTGGTTGCCATCAATGCGTTTGGGTGTACGGACACGGTGTGCCAGGTTGTTCCGGCGCTGATTAACCCGGGAGTGGATGTGCCTAATGCATTCACCCCCAATGGAGATGGTATCAATGATCGGGTGTATGTGCGCGGATTTGGAATATCGAAAATGAATTTCCGGATTTATAACCGGCAGGGATTACTGGTTTTCCAATCCCTGACAACCAGCATTGGCTGGGATGGAAAATATAAAGGCGTCTTGCAACCGATGGACGCTTATGCTTATACACTGGAGATAGAATTCTTTGACCGCACGAGGGTAACAAAGAAAGGCGACATAACATTATTGAGGTAAATTGAGAGAGATGCGCATGCGATGGGTCATAGCGGGATTTTTTGGTTTGGTGCTCAGCAACACAATGCGCGCCCAGGATCTGCATTTCTCTCAGTTTTTCAATTCTCCGCTTACTACCAACCCGGCAAATACGGGCTTCCTTCCGGAATCTGATTACAGGATTGGTGCGCATTATCGCAGCCAGTGGACCAGCATACCTGTTCCTTTTAAAACGATGAGTATATATGGTGACGCGCAAGTATTCAGGGATCGTTTTGAAACAGGTTGGGTAGGGCTCGGCGGTATGATCCTCAGTGACGTTGCGGGATCAGGTAACCTGCGATCTACAAAAGTATATGGCTCTGCGGCCTATCACCAGATGCTGGGTAACACGGGCCTGCTTAGTGTGGGATTTAATGTAGGTGCGGCTAACAAGAGGGTTGATTTTTCCAAGTTCACTTTTGATAGCCAGTGGAACGGGAAATTCTTTGAAACCGGGCTGCCATCTGGCGAGAATTTCAATACCAATAATATTACCTATTTCGATATGCAGATCGGGTTGAACTATGCATGGTTCCCCACAGATGATCTGTATGTACATGCGGGTGTATCTGTGCATCACGTCAATAAACCCCAGGAATCTTTTTTCACGAGTACACCGGCTTACAACAACAGGCTGCAACCAAGGTACATCGCATTCATTGATGCGATCATGAAATTGAACGACCAATGGATCATTAGTCCCGGAGCGTATTTTAGTATGCAAACCCGCGCCTCTGAATTTTCCCTGGGTATGCATGCCAATTACAATATTTCTGGTGACGGAGAGCAGCAGTTGATCGGCGGTTTGTACTATCGTGCCGGGGACGCGTTCATTCCGATGATTGGTTATCAATGGAAGCAATTCAAGTTCATGTTCTCGTATGATGCAACCGCTTCCGCCCTGCGTAACTACAACAACGGGTATGGCGCTACGGAGTTTTTTCTTGGCTATCAGGGATTCTACAATGAATATAATGGAGACATCAGGCAAAGCCTCTGTCCGAATTTCCGTTAATCTGGTTATTTTTACCAAAACAACATACGATGAAGAAATGGTTTCTGCTCATCTGTGTCATGGCTTCTACACAGGCATTTGCGCAAGAGGGAACGGTTCCTGAGAAAAAAGGCGGTTTGGATCCTTCCCGGCTATTCTTCGGTGGCAATTTCGGCGCTTCATTTGGAAACTTCACCTTCATCAATGTTTCTCCCCAAGTAGGTTATCGGATCACGCCCAGTTTTTCTGCAGGTACCGGCGTGAACTTCATTTACCAAAGCAATAAGATCAACTACGGCAGTTATACCCAGAAATCGAATTATGGGTATGCGGGTTTGAATGTTTTCGGAAGGCTCAATTTTTTTAAGTTTCTGTTGGCGAACGTACAACCAGAACTAAACTACGCCTGGGGCAAGATCTCAGAAGACCCCGGAAATTTTGAAGTGAAGCAACCGGGAGAATTCGTTCCGTCTCTTTTGCTGGGTGGCGGTGTGGCCATTCCTACGGGCCGCAGTGGTGCAATGGTTGCGATGATACAGTATGATGTATTGCAAAATGATCTCTCGCCTTATGGCAAGCGCGCATTCGTTACATTTGGCTTCAACTTTTAGTGAACCAACCCCATTTAAATGTCTCCAACACTGCTGTTCTCCTTTGTGATCGCGTATTTCCTGATTTTGTTGGGCGTTGCCTGGTATACTTCCCGGAACTCCAATAATGATTCCTTCTTCATCGGCAATAAGAATTCCAACTGGATGCTCGTGGCCTTTGGCATGATCGGCACTTCTTTATCAGGAGTAACATTTGTGAGTGTACCTGGAGCAGTAGGCAGAGATGCATTTACGTACTTCCAGATCGTCATCGGTTATTTTCTGGGATACCTTGTGATTGCATATGTGTTGTTGCCGTTGTACTACCGGCTGAACCTGACATCGATTTATAACTACCTCAGCACCCGCTTGGGATTCAAATCTTATAAAACAGGCGCATCGTTCTTTATTTTGTCCAGGACCCTTGGCGCAACGGCCAGGCTTTACCTGGTGGTGAAGATCCTGCAGGATGCTATTCTTACCAGTTTTGGTGTGCCTTTCTGGCTCACCACACTGATCATTCTGGTGATGATTTTATTGTACACCTATGAGGGTGGTGTGAAAACGATTGTATGGACTGACACGTTGCAAACTTCCGGCATGCTGATCGGTCTGCTGGTTTGTGTGTGGTATATCCTCAAAGCCCTGAACTATGGAGTAGGAGAGGGTTTGCAGGCCATGACGGATGCCGGTTACACAAACATGTTTGTGACGGATCCTTCGTCTAAATTGTTTTTCCTGAAACAGGTGCTGGCGGGTGCCTTTATCACCATTACGATGACCGGGATGGATCAGGAGATGATGCAGAAGAATATTAGTGTGCGTACGTTGAAGGATTCGCAGAAAAACATGATCAGTTTTGCCGCCGTATTGATGGTGGTGAACCTGCTCTTTTTATTCCTGGGCGGCTTGCTGTATATGTATGGGAAGTCTCTGGGAGTAGATGCTACCGGAGATAAAATATTCCCGCTTCTTGCCCTTGAACATATGCCGCCGGCTGTTTCTGTAATTTTCATCATTGCCCTGATCTCTGCATTGTTTCCCAGTGCGGATGGCGCCATCACAGCATTAACCTCTTCATTCTGCATTGATATCCTGGGCATCCAGCGCAGGGATGATTTATCAGAAGCACAGAAGAAAAAGACCCGTCAGCACGTACACCTCACCTTCGCAGCCATCTTCCTGTTTTTTGTGATGGTGTTCCACCAGATCAATAGCCCAAGCATGATCGGGGTAATCCTTAAAGTGGCTGGGTATACCTATGGACCTTTGCTGGGTCTTTTTTCTTTCGGGATCCTCACTAAAAGGGTGGTGAACGATAGACTGGTTCCCGTTGTGGCGGTGATTTCCCCCATCATTTGTTTCCTGGTTGACAAGTACCAGGCCAGCCTGTTCGGCGGATTTGAGATCGGCCTTGAGCTGCTGATCCTCAATGGCTTACTGACGTTTATCGGGCTATGGCTGATTTCCCGAAAAGAGGTGAATTCTTAAACAATCCTGTATTTTTGTAGTCGTTTGAACTGGATCATCGAGAAAGCAAATGACTATGCCGCGGCATTTACTTCGGCAGAGGAAGGTCTTTTGGCCGAAATTTCGGCATTTACGGCCACTCAACACCCTGAGCCTCATATGCTTAGCGGTCATGTACAGGGTAAGGTGCTTGCACTGTTGAGCGCCATGATCCGGCCAACGCGGGTATTGGAGATTGGGACGATGACGGGTTATAGTGCGCTTTGCCTGGCAGAGGGAATGGCTGAAACAGGGATCCTGCATACGATAGAGAAGAGGGAATCTGACGCAAATACGGCTCGCACGTATTTTAATCGCAGTGAGTTCAGGGACAGGATAATACAGCATGTGGGTGAAGCGTTACCCCTTATAGAAACGTTAAAAGAAGACTGGGACCTCGTGTTCCTGGACGCAGATAAAATAAATTACGTCTTTTATTATGAAGCCGTCCTTCCTAAAATGAGAAGCGGTGGTTTTATCATAGCAGACAATGTGCTGTTTCATGGGCAGGTGTTGGAGGAAGAAGTGAAAGGAAAAAGTGCGAAGGCCATACATGCATTTAATCAGCATGTACAAGCAGACCCTCGTACGGAAAATGTTTTAATGACCGTCAGGGATGGGTTGATGCTCATCCGTAAAAAATAAACCAGGAATGAAGAAATCGTACTTATTGATCATCGCTGTTTGGATGACCTGCCAGGTCAGGGCACAGCTGACGCCGGAAACGATCACGGCGTATATCAATAACTACAAGGATCTTGCCATGGCTGAGATGCAGCGCTCCGGTGTGCCAGCGGCCATCACCCTTGCACAGGGTATCCTTGAAACGGAAGCCGGCAGGAGTAATCTGGTGATGCGATCCAACAACCATTTTGGGATCAAGTGCAAATCCAGCTGGACGGGAGAGAAAGTGTATCATGATGATGACGCAAAAGGGGAATGTTTCCGGAAGTACCAGAGCGCGGAAGATTCCTATCGTGATCACTCAGATTATTTAGCGCAGACCCCGAGATATGCCCATTTATTTAAACTGGATCCGGCAGATTATAAAGCTTGGTCTCACGGCATTCGTGCCGCAGGTTATGCCACCAACCCAAAATACGCTTACATCCTGATCAAGTATATTGAAACCTATTCATTGAACGATTACACCCTGATTGCCATGGGTAGGATCACGGGTCCGGATATGGCCATTGCAGCTGGCGGAACTGGAACCTCAGGAGCATATCTTGAATCGCCAACATCGGGCCCGGCCGGTGATCCCAAAACGATAGAAAAGAACGAGGTTAAATATCCCTTGGGCGAATTTCGGATTAATGATACTAAGGTCATCTGGGCCGCGCCAGGTACTTCACTAAAGGAGGTGGCCAGAAAATATGCGTTAACCGTTGACTGGTTGCAGGAATTCAATGAATTGCCCGCAGGTCAGGAAACCCTTGTAAATGGCCAATTGCTTTACCTGCAGCGTAAGCGAAAACAAGGGAGCACAGCGTTTCGGGTTTTTTCAGAAGGTGATGATCTTTATTCAATAGCCCAGGAAGAAGGCATCCGGTTAGAGAGCTTGTTGAAGTACAATCAACTCAGTCTGGAAATGAAGCCGGCTATCGGAGAAAAATTATATTTGAAAGCAGAAGCACCTGGGCGTCCCAGGCTTGCCTTCGCCCAACACATAAATTGATGAATACGATTCGGGTTCTTGACAAGGAATTTACTCCTTATATCAGCGCCGCGGAAATTGAGACTGCAGTAAAGAAGATGGGCCGGCAATTGGACGAAGATTACGAGGGGAAAAATCCCCTGTTCATCGCCATTCTCAGTGGTTCTTTCATGTTTGCCGCAGACCTTTTCAAACACGTGAGCATTCCTTCAGAGATTTGTTTTATCAAACTCGCTTCTTATAAAGGCACCAAATCTACAGGCAACGTCATCACTTCTATAGGCTTGGATGTTGACCTTCACGAAAGAGATGTTGTCATCGTGGAAGATATCATTGACACTGGTAAAACCATGCACGCCTTCCTGCCTCAACTGGAGCACCAGCAACCCAGATCCCTCAAGATCTGTGTGTTGTTACACAAGCCGGAGAGCATGGTTCATCCCGTTGCCATTGATTACCTTGGCTTTACAATCCCTGACAGATTTGTTGTAGGTTATGGTCTCGATTATGATGGTTATGGTCGTAACTTACCAGAGATATATCAGCTTACGCAGGGTGAGGCGGTAGGGTGAGGGGTGAGAATGCCTGCCCTTTGAAACGACTCTTAAAACGCTTACTTGAAACGACTTCTTTTTATACTGACCCTAATGCTGCTGTTGCCGTCTCTCCTGATGGCGCAATACTATATACGTGGTGAGGTTAAAGATGAAAAGAACAACGGACTTCAGAATGTAAAGATCATTCTCCACTCAACCAGCTTGCCTTATGCAACAGGTGTGGGTGGTGCTTTCGGTATCCTCAGTTCAAAAGTATCAGATAGCCTGAGCTTTTACCTGGAAGGATATGAACCTCTGCATGTAAGAGTGAATACTTCCAAATTTCAGTCCCTGCAAATGAAGATGCAGCCATTTACAGCAAGCTTGCAAAAGCATACCCTGTTGTCAGTAACTGCTGACATGCGGTTGAAGGCAGACAAGCAATGGGTGGCTGGTGATGAAACCTATAATACCATTATTGAGAACGATGTCATCCAGGCTGCGAAATATCCCAATACCAGCCTCGTGCTGAATGTTGACCGTGCATCCTACAGCAATATCAGGCGCTTCCTGAATACAAACAGCCAGGTTCCTCCTGATGCGGTGCGGATAGAGGAAATGCTCAACTATTTTAATTTCAATTACGATGACCCGCCGAAAGACAGTGTGTTCAAAGTAGAATCTTCACTGACCTCCTGCCCCTGGACCCCGGGTAACCAGTTGTTGTTTTTGCAAATAAATACCAGGAAACTAAAACTAGATAAAGTACCCCCAAGCAACCTTGTGTTTCTGATAGATGTATCGGGATCGATGGATATGCCCAACAGACTCCCTCTTCTTAAATCATCTTTCCGGAAGCTGGTGGAAAATCTGAGACCCATCGATACCGTATCCATCGTTGTTTACGGCAGCGTGGTGGGTGTGATGCTGACGCCAACTAGCGGGGAAGAAAAGAAGAAAATTTATGATGCCATCGAGAACCTGGAAGCTGGCGGATTTACACCCGGTGAAGCAGGTATCCTGCAAGCTTACAAACTGGCTGAAAGCAAATTTATAAAAGGAGGGAATAACCGCGTGATTCTTGCAACCGATGGTGATTTCAATGTGGGCCAGAACAACGAGAAACAACTCGAAGAACTGATCACCCGTATGAAACAAACCGGTATCTACCTTACCTGCCTCGGTGTGGGCATGGGCAACTACAAGGATTCTAAAATTGAAGTACTGGCCAAAAAAGGCAATGGGAACTTTGCATACCTGGACAATGAACAGGAAGGAGAGAAGGTATTGGTCAAAGAGCTCACACAAACACTTTTCTCTGCTGCAGATGATGTTTACATGAATGTTGAATTCAATCCTGATCTCGTGAAAGCTTACCGTTTGATTGGATTTGATAACAAACGGGCAGCACTTGCGGATTCATCCAGTCAATTGGAGGGAGGGGAAATTGGTAGTGGGCATTCTGTTATTGCCTTGTTTGAACTGACACCTACAGAGGAAAACACACAAGCGATGGGTAGCGGAACCATGACGAAATCCATCGCAAAAATTAAGATGCACTATAAGTTTCCTGAGCAATCAAATGATCGCTATTCATATTTTACCTGTCCTTATAATTACCTTGAATTTGGCGAAGCAAGACCCATCCTTCGCTTTGCTGCATCCGTATCACTGATGGGCGCTTTATTAAGGAATTCTGAATACACCCGCAATGCAAGCTGGGCAGACCTCGTTGCCATCACGGAAAAAAGCGCGGACCTTACCAACAATCTCCAAAAAGAATTTTACGATCTGGTGCTGAAGGCCCAGAAGATCTACACACCGCTGAAAAAGAAAAAGCTTTAGCCAAACATCTCCTTCACCTTATCGAAGAAACTCTTTTCATTCTTCTCCGGTTTAGGTTCAAAGTTTGTTGAGTGCTGCATTTTTTCAAGTGCCTGTTTTTCTTCAGACGAGACATGCTGTGGCGTCCACACATTGACGTGGATCAGCTGATCTCCTTTTTCGTAATGGTTGTTAATGGAAGGAAATCCTTTGCCTTTGAGGCGGAATATCTTTCCACTTTGTGTGCCCGCAGGAATTTTGATCTTTGCCTTTCCGTCAATGGTAGGGACTTCGAGTTGGGTTCCGAAGACGGCATCAGGGAAAGAAATGTGAAGGTCAAAAACCACATTCAGGCCATCCCTTTGTAATTGGGCGTGTTGTTCTTCTTCGATGAGAATGATCAGGTCACCCGGTGCTCCGCCGCGTTCGCCGGCATTGCCCTTGCTACTGAGGTTAAGTTGCATGCCTTCTTGTACACCCGCTGGTATATCCAGGGTTACAGTCTCTTCACCATACACCCTACCTTCACCTTTGCAGCTACCGCATTTATGGGTGATGGTGCTTCCTTCCCCGCCGCAGGTAGGGCAGGTGGTCACCGTTTGCATTTGGCCAAGAAAGGTATTGGTCACTTTTCTGACCTGGCCACTGCCACCGCAGGTGCCACAAGTTTGCACCGCGTTTTTATCTTTTGCACCACTGCCACTACATGAGGTACAGGTCACATATTTCTTGACCTTGACCGTCTTTGTTGCGCCTTTGGCGATCTCTTCGTAGGTGAGTTTGATCTTAATACGCAGGTTAGAACCGCGCGATCCCCTCGGCCTGCCGCCTTGTCCACGTCCACGGGCCTGGCCGCCACCAAAAAAGCTTCCGAAAATATCATCTCCGAAAATGTCCCCGAACTGGCTGAAGATATCGTCCATGTTCATGCCACCGCCGGCGCCGTATCCTCCACGGCCAGCACCGGACATGCCAGCATGACCAAAACGGTCATATTGTGCACGCTTCTCCTGATCGCTTAGTACTTCATATGCCTCAGCGGCTTCCTTGAATTTCTCCTCGGCAGCTTTATCGCCAGGATTGCGGTCCGGGTGGAATTGCATCGCCACCTTCCGATAAGCTTTTTTGATCTCATCGGCCGTGGCGCTTTTGGCAACGCCCAATATTTCGTAAAAATCTCTTTTCGCCATAACTGAATTGGAATTCTGGGGTTATTTGCCCACCACCACTTTCGCGAAGCGGATGATTTTATCGTTCAGGTAATATCCTTTCTCCACCTGGTCCACCACTTTTCCCTCATTGCCGGGCATTGGGATCTCGGTGATGGCCTCATGAATATCAGGATTAAAAGGGGTGCCGATGCTCTGCATTTCCTTCAGGCCCCTGTTTTGGAGCGTAGAGCGGAGTTTATGAAAAACGAGGTTAATACCCTCCCGGATCTGCTTTAGGTCATCGGTATGATTAAGCTGTTTTTCTGCACGATCTGCATCGTCCAGCACTTCCAGCAGGCTCTGGATCACTTCTTTTCCGGCAGTTTGCACCAATTCAAGCCTTTCCTTCGATGTTCGGCGCTTGTAATTGTCGAACTCCGCATACAACCGCAGATATTTATCTTTTTGCTCCTGGATTTCCGCTTCCAGCTTGTCCAGGGCAGAATCTTCTGTCATTTCATCATGGAGATGATGGGTGCCGGCGATGTTTTCATCGGCATTCATATCCATAGACATTTCTTCAGGCTGGATTTGATCAGCATGACCGCTTTGTTCCTCTTTTTCTACCATTGTTTACGTTTTAGCGTTCGACAAGAGATGTCAAAACGCTTGCCAATGCGGTCAGATAAGCCAAATTGTCAATTATTATGCAATAATTTGAAATACAGGTAGGCAAGGGCAGCCAGTAGGAAGATGGCCCAGCCGAAACCAATTCCAAAGATGCCCACGAAAAGGCCAACGGCGGCGGCACCCAGGATGGCCCATTCCAGGTTGTTGGATGGCCCCCAGGTTACATCGGGTCCCTGTTTCTTTTGGTGTTGTTTTTCCAGTTTAACCGCAATGCGGTCAAGCTTCTTCAGTTGTTTTTCAGAATAGCTGATCTGGCGTTTTTCTCCGTATTGCTTTGCCATCTCACGGACCGAAGTCTTGAATTCCGGCGATGCACTCTGTTCAGATTGAACCGTGATTCCCGTAGTAATCAATTCCTGCAATGCGCCTTCATCTTCCACCTTCCACCTTCTACCTTCCATTTCTATTTTTTCTTCCACCTTCAACCCTCCACCTTCCACCTCTGTTTTCTCTTCCACCTCCAACCCTCCACCTCCAACCTGGATATCAGGCCCCGCATATTTAGGTCTGTACGAAAATCCATCCTGGCGTTTTGAAGCAGCACAGGATGCCAGCATAGCTAGAACAATGATCATCGAACCAAACCGGATGAACAAACCTGAAGCACGCATACAAATAATTTTTTTAAAGATAAGAGGATTTTGATATCCTTACTTTTGCACCATGTTAAAGATCACCCTTCGAAAGAAAATAGGCCATCGTGTATTGAATGGTCATCCATGGATTTTTGCGAACGAAGTGCAGCAAGTACATGGTGCTCCGGTGCCGGGTGATATTGTTACGGTGGAAACAGGAGATGGCAAGTTTTTGGGCAAGGGTTATTTCAATGACCGCTCGCAGATCATCGTGCGGTTGCTGACAAGGAAGAAAAGCGATGAGATCAATGCGGCATTTTTCCACGACCGAATAGCGCAAGCCTGGGCTTATCGGCAAAAATTAGGTTATCATGAAAATTGCCGGTTGATTTTTGGGGAAGCCGATGAGTTGCCCCAGATGATCATCGATAAATTCAATGATTACTTCGTGATCCAGACCCTTGCGTTTGGGATCGATAAATGGAAGCCTGAGATTGTACAGGCCCTGGAGAAGATATTCAAACCAAAAGGGATTTATGAAAGGAACGATGTGCCGGTCCGCGAGTTGGAAGGATTGCCCCAGCACAAAGGATTTCTCAGTGCGCCGTTTGATACTAAAATAGTGATCAATGAAAACGGATTGAAGTTCAATGTTGACATCGAGAATGGACAGAAGACCGGATATTTCCTTGACCAGCAAGATAACCGCCGCGCAATACAGCATATCGTTAAAGACGCCGATGTATTGGGGGCGTTCTGTTATACGGGAACTTTTGAATTACATGCTGCAAAATATGGTGCCAAATCGGTGCTGGGCCTGGATATCTCTGCCAATGCAGTGGCTCAGGCGGAACGCAATGCTGCGTTGAACGGGCTGGAGAAAATTGCTTCTTTCATGGAAGTGAATGCCTTTGATATTTTAAAACAATGGACAAAAGAAGGGAAACAATGGGATGTGGTGATGCTGGACCCGCCAAGCTTTACCAAAACTCGGGAGAATATTCAAAAGGCGATAACCGGATATAAGGAAATCAACCTGCGGGGTATGAAGCTCGTGAAACCCGGTGGATTTTTAGTAACCTCCTCTTGCACAAACCTGGTGCAACCCGATCTCTTCCTTGAGACAATCCATATGGCGGCCTGGGATGCCCGCCGCAAACTTCGCCAGGTTGTTTACCAAAGCCAGTCTGCAGATCATCCTATTATCCGTGGGTTAGAGAATACGCATTATTTGAAGTTTCTGATTGTGCAGGTCTTGTAAAAGAGGTTGAAGGTTGGAGGTTGAAGGTTGGAGCTCATTTATGACTGAACTTGTCTATGTGATTTATCATGTAATATAGAAGTTTGCTGATCTGTGTATTTTGGTCTTTCAGCTTTTCGAGTTCAGCACCCGACAGATATTTGCACTGTGCTGCGATTTCTATCCAAGTTTTTGTTTCTTCATTCTCTGCATCCGCATCTGTCAGTTTAAGCAGCAGATGGGATGGGTATCTCTTCTTCCGATAAGCTTCAGCAAGATTTGCACAGACTGATCTGGATGATCTTCTAATCTGGTCTGTTAAGCTAAACATTTCTTCTCTGGGAAAATACTTCGATAGTTCAAACACTAATGCCTGTTGCTCAAATGCCAACTGATCGGCTTTCCATTTTTCAAGTTGCATAAAATAAAATTGGGGTCAAATCGCTTGACCCCAATCAGTATTTTCACTAAGAAAATTCGCGTTTTTTCTCCAACCTGCAACCTGCAACCTCCAACCTGTTTTCAATTACTTCTCCACCTGAAACTTCCCACTCTCCACAACCTTTCCTGTAGCATCCTTCAACTGGTAAATATAAATTCCCCTGCTGAAGTTAGTGAGGTCAATCCGGGTTCTGGTGGTGACTTCCTGAAGATCGGCTACTTTTTTTCCGAGGAAATTGTAGACCTGGAAACTATAACCCCTGGCCATTGCTTTTTGAGGTTCGATGTTGATGAACGTGGTAGCGGGGTTGGGGTAGAAGCGGATCATACGCACTGCCTGAACGGGCACACCCTGCTGCGGCACCCTGTCTTGGGACAGGGCGACGGTACCGGATAGTGTTAGTAGGAGCAGAAGTGTAAAAAGCTTCATCGTTACAAAGGTAAGGATAATCTAAAGTAATGAAAACCCCTTGCATCTGCAAGCTTTGTTCCACCACTGAGACCCTTGATCCCCAACCAGTTCTGTTTTTTTTCGGCTGGGAGCCATGTTACTTTTACTGTAACGTTGAAATAGCCTCTTGTATTGCCTGAAAATTGGGTTGTTCGCCGGGATTTTCCAGGACTTCAGCGTAACGTATAACACCTTCACCATCAATGAGAAAAGCAGATCGCTTGGAAACGCCCTTCATATCCAGGATCCAATCCGAATAAAGGCATCCATAAGCGCCGCTTATTTCCTTATTGAAATCTGAAAGAAGGGGGAAATTGTATTGTTGTTCTTCTTTGAATTTTGCCAGGGTGAATACGGAGTCCACCGAAATGCCGATAGCTTGCACATTAAGATTGGCATATTGCTGCATGTTATCCCGCACACTGCAAAGTTCAGCAGTGCAAACAGACGTGAATGCCTGGGGGAAAAACAGCAACAAAACATTTTTACCCTTAAAATCCTGGAGGCTTACCTTGGTTTTTTCTGAACTGAATAGGCTGAAATCCGGAGCGGTTTGTCCAACGCTGATCATGTTGATGGTTTTACCGCATAACAAGGAAACAGCATTTTGGTTCAACCTCACCCTCAACCCTAAAATTTAGGACATTTCGTTTTGTCTTTGGAAGAGTTATCGTTATTCAGGTAATTGATATAGGTAACCGCCGTTTCAAATCCTCCCCGGCCCATGCTGGCTGTACGAAGCTGAGAGACGTTGATATCATAACTGAAAGAAATTGACACCGGAAATATATCCAGTTTCACAACGGGTATAACGGCATCCTTATAGCGGTAATACGTTCCAAGATGCATTGTATACGCTGGTATATCCTCGTCACCAAATTTCCTGGAGTAGGTAACACCAGCAATAGCTGTTTGATGAGGCCCCTGCGAGTAATAGTCTCCCTGGAAGGTCCAATAGCTCATGAAATCTGCATTCAGCTTCAGGCCACCGGATACTACCCATTTGGGCAAGTGGTTGATGTTCTGGTAGAATGCATTTACGGGTTTATTGAAGTGATGGTAGGCAATACCACCGAAGATGAGGTGTTGCTCATCGGCACCAAGCGTAGTACTAAGACTCATCCCCACATTCATGTCCAGGTAAGAATAGTTGGCTTGAAAAACTTCTCCGGTAGGCAAAGAACCATTGTATGAAAATCCATCATACTGATTGTTTGTAGTCATCCGGGAGGGGTCCAGCCTTCTGCTCACCACGCCGCCCATAAAACCAAGGGACAGATAAGTGTTCCTGGATCCGCTAAGTGATTTGTGGAAGTTCACCGCGGGTAAAAACTGCGTTGTGGTTAAGGCAACGGTGCCAGCGCGGTCAAACATTAATTGTAGGCCCGCTGTAAAAAAATCGTCTCCTTTTCCAACCGGAAACTTATACTCGGCATTGAGAGAACCGGTCTGGTATGGGTTGGAGATTGAGCTCCATTGATTGCGGTAAACGCCCTGTACTCTTACATCGCCGTCAAACAAACCCGCCAGGGATGGATTCCTCAGCAAGGGTGATTCGAAGAACTGTGAAAAGTGCAGGTCCTGCGCTGCCGCTGAGAATTGCAGACCAGTTGCAAGGGCAACTACTGCAAGGATCCTGTATGTGATTAATTTTTTCAAGGGATATAGGGGTTTATCTATCTAACAAGCATTACGTCTCCTTTCAACATGATGAGTGCATTGTTTTCGCAGACCACCTCAACCATGTACACATAAACATCGGGCGACAACGGTTGGCCTTTGAACGTACCATCCCATCCGGCTCCTGCATCGTTCGCGATCACATTGGTTTTCAGGAACACCTGCTGGCCCCACCTGTTGAAGATCTTGACAGACCTGATCTGAGTAAGACCTCGGCCCCTGACGTAGAACAGATCATTCATGCCGTCATTGTTGGGAGAGAAGGTATTGGGGATGAAGATGTTTTCATTGTTGCAAACCACAAAGATTGTCAGTTCATCCTTCGTTACACAACCTCCATTGTTGGTTACGGTTGCAGTATACGTGGTGCGCTGCTTAGGTGTAGCCAACGGATCAGGGCAATCTGTACAACTAAGTCCTGTTATCGGGCTCCATACAATACTGGTGATATCGTTGGACCTATTAGGGTTCAGCTGAACGGAAGAACCAACAGTTATGGTAGTGTCACGTCCCAGATCAAACACAGGGTAGGGGAATACCGAAATGGTAACCGAGTCCCTGGTGATGAAGCAACCTCGCGCGTCTGAACCCGTCACTACATAAGTAGTTGTAGTAGTTGGTCTGGCGATCGGGCTGGATGCATTTGGATTGCTGAGTCCTGTGCTTGGGCTCCAACTGTATACCTGCGTACCAGTAGCAAAGAGTTGTATACCCTGACCAATACAAAGCGAATCAGCTGGAGGCGCTATCACTGTAGAAGGTTGAATCACAGTTACACGGATAGAATCATCCACACTACATCCCTGTGCGCTTACACCTCTTACATTATAAACGGTTGTTACAATCGGATTGGCAGTTGGCGATGCACAGCCGGTACAACTCAACGATGTATTGGGTGCCAGCCATGAATAGGTTGCAGCTCCTGTTGCATTCAGTACAATGGATTGTCCAAGACAGATCGTTGTATCCAGACCTGCATTGAGGTTTGGCAACGGATGCACTGTGATAACCCTCAAGGCCGTATCCTGGCAACCACTGCTATTGGTTGAAATCAATCTCACTGTAAATGTTCCGGGAATCGTGTATGGCTGTGCCGGCGGATTTTGCAGGGTTGAAGAGTCGCCATTCGCGAAATGCCATTTCCATGTAAGGGCAGATGTATCAGGTACCACAACCACACCTGCAAAAGTGATGCTCCTGTTCTGACACACGGTGTCCACAGAATTGATTGCGGTTACCGGTGATGCTACCACACGTACACTATTTGGAAGTGTGATGGAATCTGTACAACCAAACTCGGTGGTTACACGAAGCTTCACACTGTACAAGCCTGGGGCTGTATAAAAATGTTGAGGTGCGGGGCCGGTTCCTGTTCCACCGTCACCAAAATCCCAACTCCATCCAAGGATTGATCCATTGGTAATGGTGGAGTCCCTGAATCTCACCAATCCTGCATCACAGATCTGATTGTTCTCGATGACGAACTGAGGCGTAATATCTACTACTTTGATGGAATCATTCAATGAGATCGGATATTCACAGCCTGTAACGTCTTTCAGGAATACGATAGGACGATAAGTTCCCCTGTCTACATAAGTATGTGAGATGATGGTGTCTTTGCCAATACTTACATTGTTATCACCGAAGAACCATTTCACGCTGTCCGTATTTTGCGTGGAAAGGGTGAAGTTGATAGTCAACGGAGCGCAACCATTGGCTGGCACATAATTCAATGTACCACTGGGGCCAAAGACTGATATATTTTTAAAGGCTGTATCTGTACATCCGCCGGGAGAGGTTACCACCAGCTGAGCACGGTAAGTGCCTGGGATGCCATAGAATTTAGTTGCAGTGTCTTTGTTCAGGGCAGCGTCACCATCTCCGAAATCCCAACGGATACTCTGGTTGTAACGGCCTGTGAACTGAAACAGGGCGATCAATGGAGGACAGTTAATAGTACTATCGCTCACGGTGAATGCCGCATAAGGGGTATCGATATTAATATACCTGGTTCTCGTAATGGTATCAGGACATCCATATCTGTCCCGCACAACCAAACGCACGTCATACTGTCCGGGTGCAGCATATGTATTTCTTGGGTTGGGAGCGCCTACATTTGTTTGACCATCGCCGAAACTCCAGGTGTGGACCAAATTAACTCCAGTTGAGGTAGTCAGGAACTGAACATTGCGGCCGGGGCAGCTCAGGGAATCAGGAGAGGTGAAACTCGCCCTTGGACGCGTAGTGACCACAAGGCTATTCTGTACCATGCTGTCTACACAACCTGCGGCATCGGTTACGGTCAGTACTACATTGAAGAATCCAGTAGTATTGTATTGATGTGAGACCGGTGGCGTGTTGATTGTTTGCGTTACGCCATCGCCGAAACTCCACATCCTGCTCACGATCGCATTTACGCCATCAGTGAGTGAATTGTCTGTAAAGTTGACGGTGTTACCTACACAACCAGTTGGGTTGATGGCATTAAATGCTGCCCGGGGGCCACCTACTCCTATTGCTCTTGTGACTGTATCGGTACAACCGTTGATATCCGTAATGGCAAGCACAGTGTTGTATACCCTCGGCGTATCAAATATAACCACCATAGTATCATTTCCTGGCATCAGCACGCCGGTACCAAAATCCCATTCGTATCTGAGAATGTTAGAGTCAATTGCATTGGCCAGGAAGGTTGTATTTGCACCCCTGCAAAGCGTTGTTGGTGTTACAGTGAAGTTGGCATTTTCGTTCACCACTTTTACCGGTCTCCTAAATACATAGGTACAGGTTCCGTCAGACACGGTCAGGGTCACTACATAATATCCGAAGGCCGCATAAGTATGGGTAGGGTTAACCGCTGTTGATGTGTTTCCATCACCAAAATCCCACTGCCTGGTTACAACATTGATAGAGCTGTCAAGGAATTGCACCTCGCGCCTATTGATGTTGCAGTTCACAAGAAATCCAAACTTCGCAACAGCACCATAGGTTCTGATATAATTGGTTCTGGTGATACTGTTCTCGCAACCGTTGTTGAAAACACGAAGGATAACAGAGAAGGTGCCTGTATCGGAATACAAGTGTTTAGGATCTTTTAAAGTCGTTAAATTATTCGGACTGCCAGGATCTCCAAAATTCCAAAGGTAACCTGTTACAGTACCTGTTGACAGATCCGTAAATGCCACTGAGTCAGCCGCACATGAAAGCAATGGAGTGGCAGAGAAGTTAGCGGTTGGGCTTGTACCCACTTTAACGGCTGCAGGTAAAGACAAAGTTTGCAAACATCCAGTACGGGTAGTAATGGCCAGGCTTATTCCGTAGGTACCGGTGGTGTTATATGTAATGCTCGGGTTAACAGCAGTGCTGGTTGATGTGCCGAAGTTCCAAAAATAACTGGCCACACCGTCTGGTGCAACAATCAATGCGTTTGGATTGACCGTCAATGGGGCACAACCACTGTCTGGCAGATTCAAAAACCGGATAGTTGGTGCAGCAATCCTAATGAAGTTGTACCTGATCCTCCTGCTTGTGCAGCCATTTCTGTTAGTAATGGTCAGCGTGACATGGTAGGAGCCTTCGGCCGTGTACGTATGTGAAGGATTGGCCGCTGTAGACGTATTTCCATCGCCGAAGTCCCAGGCATATGAGGTAGCCTGTGGTGCTTGCGATGTGAATTGAACCGTATAGGGAGCCCGGCAACTCGCCGTATCATTAGACGTAAAGTTTACTGCAGCCGTGTCAATGATCACAATAGTCTTTGAAACGGAGTCAAGGCATGAGGTAAACAGGTTGGTAAGTGTAATTCTGTAAGTGCCTGTTGCATTGTACACTTTTGTGATTGAAGCGCCCGTAGATTCTGTGCCATCGCCAAATTTCCAACCACTGCTGTCTGCAACTGGAGAGGAAATGCTGGTGAAAAGGATGGGCTGGTTCACGCAACTTGTATCCGGAGCAGAAATACTGGATGTGATGCTTGCATTAGGGATATCAATTGAACCAAGCGCACTATCTGAACAGCCCGAGGAACTTGTTACGATCATCGTAACTGGGAAAACACCGGAGCTATTGTATGAATGCGAAGGATTTGCTGCGCTTGAGGTATTTCCATCGCCAAACTTCCAGGTGTAGCTTAAAGCACCGGGTCCTGTGCTATTATTGAAAAAATCAATATTTGCTGGCGGTCTGCAAGCACTTGCAAATGAATTGTAAAAGGCCGGACTTACACCCGGATTTACATTGATATAAGCGTTTTTAGTGGTGAAGTTTACACATCCCTGGTTCGTTGTTACCCTTAGGGTGACATTGAAGTTATTGTCGAAACGATATACGTGTGTAGGATTAGCCAACTGGGAAGAATCACCATCACCAAAACCCCATTCGTATTTAACCACAGATCCACCACCGGGAATAGTGATGTTAGGGGTGAAGGTTGTATTTAAAGGGAAACAGCCCGTTAATTGGCTGGCTGAGAAATCAACAACTGGGTTGGCGAAAACGGTCACATAACTCACTTTGACCATGGAGTCAACGCCATTGACATTTCTTACCGTCAGTTTTACCGTGTAAGTGCCGGGTAAGGTATATGCCTGGGCCGCAGGGTTCTGGACATTGACTACCGTGCCATTACCAAAATCCCAGGTCCATTGTGTGGGGCTCCCAGTTGACAGATCCTGAAAATTCACGATCAACGGAGAACATCCGCTGAGCGCTGAAGTGGCTGCAAAATCTGCACGGGGTACCTGAGCAAAAGCGCCGAGGCCCATTAGTGTGGAGACCAGCACGAGGATGATCGGTTTGAAAATTAGGTTTCTCAAGTGACTATTGGTTTGGGACTGATTGGATTATGCTTTTTCAAGCATTTATCTATAACGAAGGTGTTCATGGTTTATTTCGCGGAATACCAATGTTTTATAAAAAATGTTCTGTGCTTACTTTTTGTTGAGCTTCAAATAAGCGTTTCTGGAGGTATTCAGAGGATTGGCTTCAACAAGTGTAAAGGTGTTATTGTAAATCAGCCAAGTATCGTTCAAACGCGTTACTGTTGCGTCGCCAGCTGGAAAACTTGCTGTAATGGTTCTCGCATCCACATTGGCCGTCCAGCTTCCTGTAATTGTAGTGGTCCCTTTAATGGCCTGAACGGTCTCATTCTCAAAAAATTGGAACTCCCAGGGTGTGAAGTCGGCTGAAAAATCTGAGCCAGTCTCCGTAAACGTAGACACGATCCACCGCCCACTAGTCATAGCTTTAAGAATGATGTCTTTTTGCACATCTTCTTTGGAGCACCCATTTAAAAGCAATCCTGCAGGCAACAGGATGAATATCAGTGCGATAAGATGTTTGTTAGTCATGGTATATTGTTAGTATGCTGAAAACGATTTCGCAACGCGGATATTGTGCTACTAAACATATATCAAAGCTAGCTAATAATCTGATGCTTAAGCCCTTGAGAACGTTGGCTCAGCCTTTCACCACATAGGTGCTCCACCCACTGTATCGGCCACCGTTTTTAGTGGCCAGCTGGCTCAAGCGGATGGTCAGTGTGTTCATGTTTTGGAGTTCCGGCTTATCGTCTCTGCGCAAAACCAATTTGAAGGCTTGTTCACTGTTATTTGATTTTTCAATGGGCATCTCAATGACTTTGAATCCCGGCTCGTCTATTTCTTTGAGGAATTGCTTTCTGTGCCAGTCGCTCTTGAAAAATAAGGTATGGTCGATGGGTCTCTGCCGGTTGCTGGCATCTCCTTTTTTTACCAGTTCATCTATGGTTCTCCGGTTTTCCAGCTTTTCCTTTTCTTCATTCTGGGGATAGAGCACCTCAAAATAGTTGGTCCAGGTTTTGTCATACACCGCTTTTACCAGCCAGGGAAACTTCGGAAACTGCACCATCACGGTGGCGCAGGTTTTAAAATAATCGACAGTATCCAGGGTATAAAAATAAAACTCGCGAAGCCCACGCTGGGTGAATCGTCCGGCATACCAGGCACCGTTGCTTTTCTGCAAGCCCGCTTCCAGCATGGATTCCAGCTTATTCAGGTCGTCCGCCATTTCTACCGTTGGGAAGCCTTTTTCATCTACATCCGGATATTTGAGCCGGAGGATAATGGCATATGGCCTTTCTTTTGCGGGGGCCAGATCCCTGAGACCGAGGTTTACGACCACGGATACGGGCTTTTCATTGACAGATACTACATAGTTGTCCCAGTTGTCCGTCTGGGCGATGGCCATCGAACCTAATAAACTAAGAAGAAGGGTAAAAATGAGCTTCATGTAATTATTCAAAGTAATTTCATTTCTTCCAGATACGGCTTGAATATGACGATAGGATCTATAATTAACGTTTTAGAAACAGTGGCGCCGCCATCTCTGCAGGAGTCTTATGACAATGTAGGCCTGCTCATCGGGACGGCTGCTGATCCATGTACGGGCGTACTGGTAACGCTGGATGTAACGGAAGCAGTTGTAGATGAGGCTGTTGCGAAAGGAGCCAACCTTATCGTTGCTCACCACCCCCTGATTTTCGGCGGACTAAAACGGATTTCCCCCAATGATCATGTTGGAGCCACTGTGATACGAGCCATCCAGAATGGTATCGCGGTGTATGCCATCCATACCAACCTTGATAACGTGCTGGATGGGGTTAACGGGGTGATGGCGGAGAAACTGGGACTGATCCACACAAAGGTGCTGGTGCCCAAATTGGGTAATGTAGGTGCGGTAATTGGTTCAGGGGCGATTGGGGAGTGGGAAGTGGCAAAATCCCCGGAGGAGGCCTTGAATCTGGTAAAAGAAAGGTTTGGACTGCGGGTGATCCGGCATACGCCATTTCCGCAAAGGCCGGTGAAACGTGTGGCTTTATGTGGCGGTGCTGGTAGTTTCTTGATTTCCAATGCTTTACACGCGCGGGCAGATCTCTATATCACCGCTGACGTTAAATATCATGAGTTTTTTGGCGCGGAAAGCAGGATGATTTTGGCCGATATTGGCCATTTTGAATCAGAGCAATTCACATCGGACCTGCTTTTTGGCAGGTTGCGAGAAAAATTCCCTAATTTTGCCGTCCTTAAATCGATGGTTGAAACCAACCCGATTAAATACTTCATATAATCATATGGCAAACGTAAAAGAGTATTCTGTAGAAGAAAAGCTGATCTCGCTGCTCAATCTGCAAAAAATCGAAAGCAAACTGGATGAAGTACAAATTCTGAAGGGTGAGCTTCCGATGGAAGTGAGTGACCTTGAAGATGAAATTCAGGGTTTGCACGCCAGGGAAACCAGGATTGAGGAAGAAGTGAATGGTATCAATGAATTCATCGAGCAGAAGAAGCAGCTGATCGTTGAAGCGCAGAACCTGATTAAGAAGTATGAGAAACAGACAGAGAATGTAAAGAACAACAGGGAGTTTGAAGCGATCAATAAAGAGATCGAGATGCAGACCCTTGAGGTGAAACTTGCAGAGAAGCATATCCGTGACGCTGCAGAAGAGATCAATGACAAGGCTCGTCTGTTAGACAATGCAAAGAAGAATATCGCCGCTAAGGAAACCAACCTGAAGCATAAGAAAGGTGAGTTGGAGAAAATCATCGCCGAGACAGAGAAAGAAGAAAACGAATATCGTCAGGATGCCGTGAATGCTAAAGAGAAAGTAGATCCCCGTCTGCTGGCTTCATATGAGCGGATCCGTAAAAATTATCGCAATGGACTGGCTGTAGTACCTATCGTAAGGGATGCCTGCGGTGGTTGTTTTAACGCCATTCCTCCTCAGCGCCAGTCTGAGATCCGCCAGCGCAAAAAGATCATTGTTTGCGAAAACTGCGGCAGGATCCTGGTGGATGAAGAGCTGCAATCATCTGCATCCTAAAGAAGGCATGAAGGCATTAGGCATTGGGCATTGTTGAAATGCCCATTTTTTTTGCGAAAAATCTCCCTCATTCATTAGCCATTAGCTACTAGCTAATAGTTATTTTTGGTACATGTTAACGAGGTTGCAGATCAGCAATTACGCCATTATCAATGAACTGAATACGCCGTTCTCCGAAGGCCTTAACATCATAACCGGTGAAACAGGCGCAGGGAAGAGTATCCTTGCAGGCGCCATGGGTTTGATCCTTGGGGACCGGGCAGACAGTTCGGTATTGCTGGACACCAGCCGGAAGTGCGTGGTGGAGGGTTTTTTTACGCATCTGGATGATCCTGCTGTTGTGCAGTTTTTTTCAATGCATGACATTGAAGCGGAGCAGGAGATCATCCTTAGAAGAGAGATTGCGGCCAACGGAAAGTCAAGGGCTTTCATCAACGATACCCCGGTAAATCTTTCCCAACTGGGTAAGCTGGCGGGTATGTTGGTAGATATGCATCGGCAGTTTGATACGCAGACCATCGGCGAAGACGCATTTCAGATGGAGGTGTTGGATGCACTTGCAGGACAATTGGCGCTGCGAAAAAAATATGAAACCAACTACCAGCAGTGGATGAAGGCAAAACAACAAGCCGATGCCCTGTTCAAACAAAAATCGGAAGCGCTCAAAGAATATGATTACCACCTTTTCCTTTTTAATGAACTTGAAGAGGCTGGTTTTAAAGACGGCGAAATAGAACAGCTTGACGCTGAATTGAACATGCTTTCCCATGCCGAGCTGGTCAGCCAGGCGTTGTCCAAAGCGGAAGGAACCCTTGATGGAGACCAGCAGTCCATGGCCCGGGATCTTAAATCATTGATGCAGACTTTGGATGGTGTGGCAAGATTTGCACCACAGGTGAAGGCGTTAACAGATCGGATCCGGTCCGTCCAAATTGAGATCAAGGATATTGCAGCAGAAGTATCCCATCTCAGCGGCTCAGTTCTGATGGATGAAAAAAGACAGGAGCAGGTACAGGAAAGGCTCAACAATGGAAACAAGCTTCTGAAAAAACATAATGCGCCAGACACTGCTGCACTATTGGCTGTTCAGCAGGAGCTGCAACAGAAGATCAGTAAGGTACTTGACATGGATGGCGAGATCAGTAAAGCCACAGAAGAAGCCTCAAGGTTGAATAAAGAAGCGGAGTCCCTTGCTGAAAAGCTATCCGCAGGAAGGAGGAAAGTGGTCCCCGGTTTGGAGAAGAAAATTACCGAATTGCTACATCGGGTGGGCATGCCCAATGCAAGGCTTAAAGTAAATATCGAGCAAGTCAATAAAACGGCATCAGGCGCAGATGAGGTTGACTTTCTCTTTGATGCCAACAAGAGCGGCCGCTTTGAATCATTGCGGAAAGTGGCAAGCGGTGGTGAACTTTCCCGTTTGTTGTTGTGTGTGAAAACGCTCGTGGCAGGATCCTTGCATATGCCGGTATTGATTTTCGATGAAATTGATACGGGGATCAGTGGTGAAGCAGCCAGGCAGGTAGGGATATTAATGAAAGAGATGGGTAAGGATCATCAGGTGATCTCCATTACCCATCAGCCCCAGATTGCGGCCAAGGCAGATCACCATTTCTTTGTCTATAAAAAAGAGGGCCCTGGTGGTATCAGGACGCAGATGCGTAAGTTGAACGATGGTGAACGAGTGGAAGCCATTGCGAGAATGATGGCTGGTGAGAAACTGTCTGCGGCTGCCATGGAGAATGCACGCGAACTCATGCAATCCCATTGATGAATGATTAGACGGTCAGGGAGCATTGCATGAGCAATTTTATTGATGTAATTTGACATCGCACCCGCGTGCGAAAGCAAGCACCTTTTGGAAACAACAACGCAACCATCCACAAAAAGAAGACGCAGAGCCCTATGGGCCGCTGTGATCGTCCCGATAGTTCTGCTGTCAGGGATACATTTTTTTGTGGTGTACAAGGCTAAGCAATTGCTGCCCACCATTATTTCCCGGGTTTCTGACGGAAGATATACGATGACTTCCGCCAAGGTTCGTTTCCATTACTTTAGTCCATACATCAAACTCATAGACGCTCATCTTGCACCGGCAACACCAGGTATGGATGAAGCGTATGAGGTAAGAGTGGACTCGCTTTACCTCAGTATTGAATCGATCCTCCCCATTTTTCTGAATAAAGCCATCAATGTAAAAGAAATAAGGCTCGTCAATCCTTCCGTGGTGATTCGCAAGAACGTGAGGGATACCAGTACCATTTCTGATGGCGAGATCCATAAGCGCGTAGGAGCTATGCAGCGAAACGCCATCATTGTACTGAATGAACTAAGCGTGAACAGTTGTAGGATTGTGAATGGTAGTTTCCGTTTCTACCCTTATCCAGGCAGCCAAAAGCATTATAACCTGGAACACATCAATCTGTCCATTGACGATCTGGTGATCCCTCCCTATGAAGGCGAACAAACCCAAAATATTGAAGGCCGGATCCGTTTGGAAATCCGGGAGCCAAACCTGCGTATAGCAGACAGTGTGCTGATGGTAGGGATGGATAATTTTGTGTGGGATAATCAGGAACGATATGTGAACATCGGAAAATTCCAGATCAGCCAGCATTTGAGGATTCAAAGGCCAGATAGTTTTATGATTGCGTTGGATACCATTCGGATTCAACATGTGCACTGGCAGACCTGGCTGGATTCAGGAATTATCCGTGTGGATTCCCTTATCGCCAACAATGGCGATATGTATTTTGAGTCCAACAGCCTGAAGTCAAAAAAGAAGGACCGGGATACCAGCAAAAATCTTCGGGAGTCGAAGGTTTGGGATGATATCGGGAAGCTGGACGTAAATCATTTCTCGGCCAGGTATATCAGGGCAGCCATCGTGAATATGCATCCCGGAAGGGAGAGAAGTAATTCTGTGATTGGTGACAGCCTGGTGGTAGATGATTTATCCGTGAGGCCTGATCGAAAAGATCCCTTACGCATTGGGAACCTTGGATTAGGGGTTCGGGAGTTTCTGGATCGTGGCAACAACATTAAGTTTCAATCTTCCTTTTCGCGTATGCATCTCCGTGGGGATACCATGAGCTTCAATAATTACCTGGTACAGTCTACTGCCCGGAGCCGGCTTGGAAAAGGAAGTTCATTGTTTATTCCAACCCTTACTATTGAGGGCCTAAGCATTGATGACCTGATGGATGAAAAGGCTACCGTACGGGAAGTGAGGATGGATCAGCCGGAACTTATTTTGCATACACAAATGGAAACGCAAGAAACCGGTGGGATCCGATTGTCTACGAGGGCGCTGGAAGAGATCAAGCCATATGTAGATGTAGAAAGGGTAGTGCTTAATAATGCAAGATTTGTCATTCATAGTAAAACCAACAAAGGGGTATCCGTAGGCACACAACAGGTCTCTGCGGTGATTTTGTCCCGTGCAGCCATGGGCGCAAAAAATATGGATGATTTTTTATCCAGTTTCAAAGACGTTTCACTCAATCGTTTTTTTTACATCACGCCCAGAATGCACATGGAGCTGTTTGACGGGGATATCGATTATATCCGGAGGGCGGTTTACTTTGGAAGGGCTACTGGTTCCATGGGCAATAAGCGAGTGATGGCAGATCTTTTTGGGGTGACGCTTGTGGGCGGCAATGATCTTCATCCGTTTGACCAAAATGTACTTTGGCACTTCCGCAAGCTCTCTGTGGATTCAGGGAAAATGGTGTTTAACCTCGACGGCGAAGCTTCCCGGGATGCGCTACGCAAAGAAGAGATGTTGGGATTCATCGATTCTTTGGACCTGAGGTCCTTGCAGGTGCAACTTGTCCGGAAGGACTTGAAAGCTGCTGTATGGATTGATCATGCAAAAATGGAAGGACAACAGATCTATCCATCACGGTATGCCTGGGATCAGGCGATGATGCAGTTGAGGGATCTGTCCATTACCAATAGAACGATGGATATCAAAAGCCGGACAGCTTCTATTATATCGAAGGGAAATTCCGTTCTTCAGGACGCAAAGGTGGTGATTCGGAAAAGCAATCTGGATTTAAGCGTTGAAGCACCAGAGATCAGCATGGAAACAAAGATCGGTGAGATCAATGCCAAGGATATTACAGTAGAGAAACTACAACTCACGCGTCCGGTGTTCAATATTAATCTTCATCCCTCGGATACTTCTGAAGCAGATACCGATGATCAAGACCGACGGATCAGGATGAAACAGTTTGATCTACGTGATCCCAACTTTAATGTAGAGTGGGAAGGTAACAACAAGCATGCACGGTTAGCCACTGGCGGAGCGTTGATCCAGGGCACTAACCTTATCTGGGATAAAAAATCAGACAGCAGTCTTTTGACGATGGATGCATTTACTTCTGACCTGCGTTTTCTTTCCATGAAAGAAGCAGGTGACGAAGTCCTGAAAACAGGATTGATCAAATTGGATATGAGCAGTTTCCGGAAGCCCGGATCATTGCCCGCCACACTTGATCTGCAACAGTTTCATATTGGTAAAGTTGACCTGCATCGCACGCTTCGTAGAGACACCATAGAAGCAAGTACAGACGGGGTTACACTGGGGCGTATTCCGGGACTGGTCCTGCAAAAAGATTCCCTGTTGCAAACAGCATTTAAGATCCCGCCAACCCGTGTGTTGCCGGGAAGCTTTGTGCTGCGGTCTGCAACCAATAAATTCAGTATTCTGAACCTGGTGGTGAATACAGATGAAGAGTATTTAGCTTTTGACAGCCTGGAGGTGCAGAACAGGATCCCGCGCGACAGTTTTTTTGCACGGCAGAAATTTGAGAAGGACTATATCAGTTTCAGCACGGGCAGGGTAAGGGCCGATGCTTTGCGTCCGGTATTGCACCAAAAGGATACGGCCATTTATGTCCGCAAGCTCACCATCGATCCGCTATACTTTACCGTGGAGCGGGACAAGCGTGTGCCGGATGACACTACGAAGTACAGACCTTTGATGACAAGGATGTTGAACCGCCTGCCATTCCTTGTAAAAGTGGACACCATTTCCCTGCAAAGGTCCGTGGTATGGCACAATGTGATTGATGAGAAAACAGAAAAAGAAGGAACGATATTCTTTACTAACGTCAACGGATACCTGAGTAATGTGAAAAATTATGATCTTGGTTCTGCCGATAGTTTACGCATGAGTATACAGAGCCTGCTCATGGGTGCTGGTGATTTGCGGGTACAATTCAGGGAAGCCTATGGAGATTCTTTGCAGGGGTTTTTGCTGGCGGCGAAAATGGGCAGTATGGAAATGAAAGAGCTGAACAGGCTGATGTTGCCTTTATTCAATGTAAGGGCAGACAGGGGCAGGATTATGGATTTGTCTATGCGTGTAAAAGGGACAGATGACCTGGCCTTTGGGAACATGGTGATCAACTACAACAAGCTGAAAGTTTCCCTACTGAATGAAGAGAATAAAAAACGAACCCTGATGTCCTGGCTCGCAAATGTTTTCCTGAGGGGTAAAAACAGTAAGACGGGAATTGTGTACACAGAACGACTGAAGGAGAAATCAATTTTCAACTTCTGGGCAAGGATCTCCGTTAATGGATTGCTGACCAACCTCGGGGTCCGCAAAAATGGAAAGCAGGTGAAGCGATTCTATCGTGGATTAGAGAAACACCAATTGCCGCCGGATCTATTCTAGATCAATATTCGTCTTCGTTGAAAAAGAAATCTTCCTGGCTTGGATAATCAGGCCAAATATCTTCGATGCCTTCATAGATCTCGCCTTCGTCTTCGAGCTCCTGGAGGTTTTCAACCACTTCAATAGGAGCGCCGCTGCGGATGGCGTAATCAATCAGCTCGTCTTTCGTTGCGGGCCACGGTGCGTCTTCCAGATAGGATGCTAATTCTAGGGTCCAAAACATCTCGTAACTCTTTAGATTTTGGCAAAAGTAATTTTTGTATGGAAACTACCAAATCCGTTTATTCCACCGGTTTTAAAGGTTTATTCACGGGATTTGCTGCATTTTTGCCCCAAATTGATTTCTGCATGCTCATAGCAAGGAATATTGTCAAGGCTTACGGAGACCTTCAGGTGCTGAAAGGGGTTGGCCTGGAGATCGGAGAAGGAGAGGTGGTGAGTATTGTTGGATCTTCCGGAGCAGGCAAAAGTACCTTACTGCATATCCTTGGAACCCTTGATACGCCTGATGCGGGAGAGATTATCTTTGACGGGAAGCCATTGCATGCCATGCGGGGAAGCACCCTCGCGAAGTTCAGAAATGATCATATTGGCTTTGTATTTCAGTTTCATCATTTACTGCCGGAATTTACGGCGGTAGAAAATGTGTGTATCCCCGGTTGGATCGCCGGTCGGCGGAAAAAAGACGTAGAAACACGCGCCCTGGAGTTACTCACAATGTTGGGATTGAAAGACAGAACGGAAAATAAACCCGGAATGCTGTCTGGAGGCGAGCAGCAAAGGGTTGCCGTGGCCAGGGCGTTGATCAACAACCCACGGATCGTTTTTGCCGATGAACCCACCGGTAACCTGGATTCTGCGAACGCCAGGGATCTGCATCATTTATTTATGCGCCTTCGGGATGAATTCAAACAAACCTTCCTGATTGTCACCCACAATGAAGAGCTCGCGGGGATGAGTGACAGGATTTTGCATATGAAAGATGGGAAGATGTTGGAATCCTGAAATTTTGGAATTCCGGAATCCAGGATTATAGAATGCCTGTATTCTAGGATTTCAATCTCGGTTTCCACGGAATTTCCGGAATGCTCAGCTGATGACCGGCATAGCGCGCAAGCACAAAAAGATAATCACTGAGTCTGTTCAGGTATTGCAATACCAAAGGATCCACTTCCAGGCTTTCCAGTTCAAGGCGTACACATGCCCGTTCGGCCCTTCGGCAAACACATCGTGCAACATGTATATGCGAAACAGAGGGATGTCCTCCTGGGATAATGAAATGCTTCATCGGTTCCAACACTTCGTTCATACGGTCTATCTCGTTTTCCAGCAATTCTATGTCTGCCGCATGCAAGTCTGGGAGGCGCATCTTCGGCTCCTTAATAGGATCGCATGCCAGGGATGAGCCGATGGTGAACAGCCGGTCCTGGACGTCTGAGAGAATCCGGAGAGTATGTTCATCCTGTGTAAGATCCCTGATCAGCCCGAGATAAGAGTTGAGTTCATCAACCGTGCCATATGCTTCAATGCGATGGTGCGATTTAGGCACTTTGGTTCCACCGATAAGTGAAGTGGTGCCTTTATCGCCCGTTTTTGTATAAATCTTCATGGCCATTGTGATGACTTTGCATGAAAGTAAGGCTTGAACCGGGGTTTTTGTTCAAAGGCAGTAAAAAATTAGCCGACGATCGCGTTCTGCCTGACCTTATCAGTCTCGATCACACCGTCACGCAAACGAATCACGCGGTGAGCGTAGTTGGAGATATCTTCTTCATGGGTTACCAGCACAACAGTGTTGCCATCTGTGTGGATCTTGCTGAAGATATTCATGATTTCGTAAGAAGTCTTTGTATCCAGATTACCCGTAGGTTCATCAGCAAGGATGATGGCGGGATTGTTCACCAATGCGCGCGCTATCGCTACACGCTGGCACTGACCACCGGATAATTCATTGGGTTTGTGATGGTGACGGGATTCCAAATCCACTTTCTTGATCACCTCCATGGCCATCTCTGTCCGCAGTTTCTTGGAAATGCCGGAGTATACCAGGGGCAGTGCCACGTTTTCAAGTGCCGTGAGCCTCGGCAACAGGTTAAACTGTTGGAACACGAAGCCGATCTCCTTGTTCCTGATCTCGGCCAGTTCATTGTCTGGCATCTTGCTCACATCATGTCCATTAAGGATATAAGTGCCCGAAGTAGGCGAGTCCAGGCAACCAAGAATATTCATCAGCGTACTCTTTCCAGAGCCGGAAGGCCCCATCAACGCCACATATTCATTACGCTGGATCTGCAGGGAAATGCCTTTCAGCACCTGCAGTTCCTGCTTGCCCATAAAATAGCTCTTCTTGATTTCTTCCAACCTGATGACTGAACTCATACGCCGGTCTTATTTTCTGATGACTTTTGGTACTGTAAAAAAGGACTGATGTTTTTCAGGAGCATTATACAGGGCTTCTTCAGCCGTTACTGAACCCTCTACTACATCCTCGCGAAGCATATTCTTTTCTGCACTCATGTGTAAAACAGGTTCCAGACCAGCGGTATCCAACTCATTGAGTTTATCCACAAAGTGAATCATCTTCTGGAGGTCAGCCTGAATCTCCATTTTCTCCTCTTCAGAGAAATGCAGACGGCTTAACCTGGCCAGTTTTTCTATGGTCTCCCTGTTCACTTCCATGAAGTTCAAAAGTAAAGCAAATGCCTCGTATTGGGTAGATTTAATGGTAAGTGGCATAAGGCGATGCTAAAAGGCATTGACCCAATGCGGCAATATGGCAATGCGGTAGTTTGGCAATGCCTTATTGCCTGTATATTTGCCGCCTATGACCAATGCAATTGTAATGAGTGGCATCCGCCCCACAGGATTCTTGCACCTGGGGAATTATTTCGGCGCTGTGCGAAACTATGTACGGATGCAGGATCAGTTCACCTGTTATTTTATGGTGGCCGATTTACACTCCCTCACCACCCATCCTGATACCAAAGAACTCAAGGGGCATGTGGCCCGCGTCCTCGCTGAAAATATTGCGTGCGGACTGGATCCCGAGAAGGTTGCGCTTTACTGCCAGAGCCATGTGCGCGAGACCACCGAGCTTTATCTCTACCTGAATATGCTGGCCTATACCGGGGAACTGGAGAAAACAACCACGTTTAAGGATAAAGTGAGGCTGCAGCCAGAAAATATAAATGCCGGTTTGCTGACCTATCCGGTGCTGCAAACGGCAGATATTATTCTTCATCGTGCTACCCTGGTACCTGTGGGAAAAGACCAGGAGCAACATCTTGAAATGGCCCGGAATTTTGTGAAACGTTTCAATCACCGCTATGGGGAAGTGTTTCCTGAACCACAGGCCTTCAACTTCGGCGAGGAACTCGTGAAAGTGCCCAGCTTGGATGGCACCGGCAAGATGAGCAAGAGCGAAAATCAGAATGCTACTATTTATCTGTCTGACGACGATGACCTCGTCCGCAAAAAGCTGATGAAAGCAAAGACAGATCAAGGCCCTACCGAACCTGGAACACCAAAGCCGGATTACATTGAGAATCTTTTTCAATTGATGCGACTGGTTTCGGCGGCTGAGGTGGTGAAAAAGTTCGATGATGATTATGACCAGTGCAGGATCCGTTACGGGGATATGAAGAAGCAGCTGGGCGAGGATATGGTGAAATTCATCACGCCCATTCGGGAAAAAGCGGAATCCATCCGGACCAATCCCGCATACCTTAAAGAAGTAATGGAGAAAGGTGCTGCTAAGGCTCGCAAAAGCGCAGAAGAAACGATGCAAATTGTGCGTGAAGCGATGGGTCTCAAATATTACTAAATACTTTATCTTTAAAATCTTGCCAGCCCAATGCTGGCCATTTTTATGGCGAAGGCAAAAAAACCAAAACATATCGCGGTTGCCGGAAATATCGGCGCCGGTAAGACCACCCTTACTGAATTATTGAGCAAACACTATCGTTGGATCCCACAGTTTGAAGATGTGGATCACAATCCTTATTTGTTTGATTTTTACGAAGACATGCCAAGGTGGAGCTTCAACCTGCAGATCTTCTTCCTGAACAGCAGGCTGAACCAGTTGCTGGAGATCAACCGCGGAACGGAAACCGTTGTGCAAGACAGAACCATCTATGAAGATGCCAACATCTTCGCGCCCAACCTTCACGAAATGGGACTGATGAGTAAACGCGATTTTGAAAACTACTACCAGTTTTTCCAAACGCTGAAGCAAATGATCCAGCCGCCGGATCTGTTGATCTATCTGCAGGCATCGGTACCTACACTTGTTGGACAGATCCAGAAACGTGGCCGGGATTATGAAGAGAATATCCGCCTGGATTATCTCAAGCGTCTCAATGAATATTATAACAAGTGGATCGATGGATACAAAGAAGGTCCACTCCTTGTGATCAATGTAGACAAAAATAAATTTGCCGAGAACGATGAACATCTCGGTGAGATCATTCAGAAGATTGATTCGCAGTTGTATGGGCTGTTCTAATGTGACAATGCGGCAATGCGGAAATGCGGAAATGTAGGAAGGCGCGCCATGCGTTGCGGCGCGCCGGCAGTCACTCCGAGTGTATATGCACAGGCGGGCAATGCCTAGTGCCCAATGCCCAGTGCCTCGCGAAGCGTCTCATTGCCAAAAGCCCTCTCACGAGGGCTTTTGGCTGGCAAACAATCGAAAAGGGTCCGCTAAATTTTTGGTGCTGCAGCGCGGATATCATCAGTGACACCGCTTGCATATTTCTCGAAATTCTTATTGAACAGATTGGCGAGCATCACTGCTTGCGCATCGTACTGTGCAGGATCATTCCATGTATTTCTCGGGTTGAGCAATGCAGAAGGAACACCTTCGCAAGATTGGGGAACCATGAGGTTAAAAACGGGCATCGGACTATACTCCACTTCATTGAGTTTTCCTTCCAGGGCTGCAGTGATCATGGCTCTGGTGTAAGACAGCTTCATTCGGTTACCCACGCCATATGCACCACCCGTCCAGCCTGTGTTGATCAGCCATACGTGTACATCATGCTTATTCATTTTATCACCGAGCAGCTGCGCATATTTTCCCGGATGCAAAGGCATGAAAGGCGCACCAAAGCAGGCACTGAAAGTAGCTTTGGGTTCGGTAACACCGGTTTCTGTTCCGGCAACCTTAGCCGTATATCCACTGATGAATTGATACATCGCCTGTGCAGCACTCAGCCTTGAGATCGGCGGCAATACACCATATGCATCACAGGTCAGGAAGAAGATATGCTTGGGATGTCCACCTACCGAAGGTTCGATGGCATTTGAAATGTAATCCAGGGGATAAGATACCCTTGTATTTTCCGTGATACTACCATTGGTAAAATCGATGGTACGGGTGCCATCGATATAAACGGTGTTCTCCACCAGCGCACCCGAACGAATAGCCTTGAAGATCTCCGGTTCTTTTTCTTCCGTGAGATCGATGCACTTGGCATAACATCCTCCTTCAAAATTAAAAATGCCCTGGTCCGTCCACCCGTGCTCATCATCACCAATCAACTTGCGGGAAGGATCTGCACTCAACGTTGTTTTGCCCGTTCCACTCAAACCAAAGAATAATGCGGTGTTTCCAGCATCATCCATGTTGGCTGAGCAGTGCATGCTCAGAATATTTTTTTCGATGGGCAGGATGTAATTCAGAATGGTGAAAATCCCTTTCTTGATTTCACCCGTATAGCCTGTTCCTGCAATGAGGATCATTTTGTGTTTGAAACTGATCACAGCGGCATTCTCGGAACGTGTACCACATACTTCCGGATCCAGCTTAAGCCCTGGCGCGGAAAAAATATGCCAGTCGGGCTGAAAATTTTCCAGCTCTTCTGCCGTAGGACGGATGAACATATTGTAAGCAAACAAATTATTGGCGGGCTTTTCATTGACCACACGTACGCCGATGCGGTGTTGAACATCTGCACAAGCGAAACAATCCCTGATCCACAAATCCTTTCTTTCACCCAGATAGGCCATCACCTGATTAAAAATGATGTCGAAGTTTTTCTCCGCGATGGGAATGTTGAAATCATTCCAGTGAATAGTGTTGGCTGTGAGGGTATCCTTAACGATGAATTTGTCCTTAGGAGACCGGCCTGTGAACTTGCCGGTGTGGATGACCAGTGCCCCATTATTCGCCAGCGTAGCCTGATCAAGGCCCAGGGCGGCACCTGCCAATTCTTCTGGCGAAGCCTGGTAGTGGATATTGCCTGAATGTTTCAGTCCAATTTGAAAAAGCCTGTGTTTAGGTAACAGATTCAGCGTAGATGGAATCGCCATATGCGTCAAAGGTTCGTTGAGCTGCAAAGCTAATTCTTTAATTTTCATTTAAAAATCAACGTCATCCGGCTGTATTATTGAATATTTTACGCTAATAGGATTTAGTTTTTAAAAAATCTTAAATAAACTAACAGATGTTAGTGTTTGCTCAATCTGGTGGGCCGGATGTTGAATGGGCACTAAATTTTTGGTGCGGTAGGCTGTTTGCGCAAGGGAGAAGATAAAGGTAGAAGTACGAAGCCGCTCTTCGCACTTCTCCCTTTATCTTCTCCCTCCTAAATCTGCCCTCTGACATCAAATAACCTATCTTGCAACCATGAAATACCTCCCCCTGGATCCCGCGATTTTTACGGACAATCGCAGGCGTTTCGTAAAACAGATGGAAAAAAATGCCATCGCCATATTCAACAGCAACGACGAACTACCCCTGAATGGCGACGCGCTCTACAAATTCAAACAAAACGCAGATCTCTACTGGCTCACCGGCATTGAGCAGGAAGACAGCATGCTGATCCTTTTTCCAGATAACCCGGATAAGAAATTCCGCGAAGTGCTGGTCCTCGTGCGCCCCAATGAATTGAAGGAAAAATGGGACGGTCATCGCCTTCGCCGGGATGAAGCCACAGCGATTTCTGGCATTGAAACCATCGTATGGTTGGATGCGATTGAAGCACCCTTGCAAACCTGGATCCACCTGGCAGATACCATCTATCTCAATACCAACGAGAACGACAGGAAGGCAAACCTGGTACCCGTGAGGGACTATCGTTTCGCACAACAAATGCGGGATCGTTATCCTTTGCACAATTACAAACGTGCAGCAAGGCTGATGAAGGATCTTCGTGGCATCAAATCCGCGAAAGAAGTAGAGGTGCTTAAAATAGCCATCGATATCACGGATAAAACTTTCCGCCGCTTGCTCGGATTCATTCGTCCCGGCGTATTTGAATATGAGATTGAAGCTGAAATTTACCATGAGTTCCTCCGTAACAGGTCAACCGGACCTGCTTATGGCTCCATCATTGCCAGTGGCGACAGAGCCCGCACACTTCATTATGTCTCAAACAACCAGGAATGTAAAGACGGAGAGCTGATCCTGATGGATTTCGGTGCAGAGTATGGCGGGTATTGCGCAGACCTTACCCGTACCGTTCCGGTGAATGGTAAATTCTCCAAGCGCCAGAAAGAAGTGTATGATGGCTGCCTGCAATTGCATCAATATGCAGCGTCCATTTTGAAACCTGGCATTTCTATTGTGGACTATACGGAGAAGGTGGGCGATGAGGCTACGAAAGTATTTTTGAAGATCGGCCTGATCAGTAAGGCCGATGTGAAAAACGAAGACAAAGAAAATCGCGCGTATCGGAAATATTTGTACCACGGCATATCCCATCACCTGGGTGTAGATGTGCATGATCTCGGCACACGTACCGCTCCCATACAAGCCGGCATGGTGTTCACCATCGAACCCGGCATCTACATCGAAGAAGAAAAAATGGGTGTGCGTATTGAGAACAATTTCTGGATCACCAAAAATGGTAACATCGATCTGATGAAAAATATTCCGATCACCACGGAAGAGATAGAATCATTGATGAAAACCAAAGCAAAGAAATAGTTCGCAGGTCGCTGATTACAAAACTTATTCATGAAGCAAATACCAAACTTATTTACGTTATCCAACCTTATCCTGGGCTGTATCGCCATCATTTTCATCCTTCAGCCGGGAGAATCGATCATGAACTATAACGGCCAGGAGTGGAAGGTTTATCTTCCGGAGAAAGTACAGTGGGGTGCCATCTGCATTTTCCTGGCTGCGGTGGTTGATTTTTTCGATGGCTTCGTGGCGCGTCTGCTGAAGGCTGATTCCGAAATGGGTAAACAACTGGACTCACTGGCAGATGTGGTGAGCTTTGGCGTGGCACCCGGTATGATCATGTATCAGTTGCTTCGTATCACCTATGCATATGAACCGCAGGGTTTGCAGACTGAGCTGGTGTATCTGCTCCCAGCTTTGTTAATACCTGCTGCCGCGGCTTACAGACTGGCGAGGTTTAATATCGATACGGAACAGAGCTATGGATTCAAGGGTATTCCGGCTCCTGCCGGCGGATTGTTCATTGCTTCCCTTCCCATGGTGTTGTTCTATAATTATTTTGATGCGCAGGTTTGGCTGCTCAACAAATGGGTGCTTTATGTAATTGTCTTGCTGGTCAGCTGGCTGATGGTTTCCACGCTTCCCATGATGAGCATCAAATTCAAGAATTATGACCTTAAACAGAACTGGGAGAAGTTTGCGATCATCGCTGTTGGTCTTGTGACGGCATTGTTGTTCAAATGGATGGCCGTTCCCGTCGTCTTCATAGTATATATTCTGTTATCTTTGCTCACTCAAAAAAAGAACGCATGAGCTATACTGTTCATATCAATGTGATGCCGTTGAAAGAGTTGTTGGATCCGCAAGGCAAGGCAGTGGTTGGTGGCCTGACCAATCTTGGACTGGGCGCGGTGGAAGATGTGCGTATTGGCAAGCACATTACCCTGCAGGTAAATGCTGCTTCAGCGGATGAGGCCCGTAACATTGCAGATGAAGCGGCGAAAAAGCTCTTATCTAACGCCGTAATGGAATACTACGAGATCAGTGTAGATTAATCATGCTGTACCTTGTTCCCACACCCATCGGCAATCTTGGTGACATGACCTACCGTGCGGTTGAGGTGTTGAAACAGGCTGACCTCATCCTCGCAGAAGATACGCGTACCTCATCGGTACTGCTGAATCATTACCAGATCCAGAAGCCACTTAGCCCTTATCATCAGCATAATGAACATAAGATTGTAGAACATATTGTGCATCAGTTGCAAGGTGGCAAAACCATTGCCTTGTTGACCGATGCAGGTACACCCGGTATCTCTGACCCTGCGTTTTTATTGGTACGTGCAGCAGTGCAAGAGGGGATCCGAGTGGAATGCCTTCCCGGCGCCACGGCCTTTGTTCCCGCGCTGGTGAATTCTGGATTGCCGATCAACCGTTTTTGTTTTGAAGGCTTTCCGCCCCTTAAAAAAGGCCGCCAGACCTGGTTCAAAACCCTTGCGGAAGAAGAACGAACCATCGTATTTTACGAATCGCCGATGCGCCTCGTCAAGACCCTTGCAGAATGCATTACCTGGTTTGGTGAAAACCGCAGATGTAGTGTAAGCAGGGAACTGACGAAGAAATTTGAAGAGAATGCGCGCGGAACCCTGCGTGAAGTGCATGATCATTTTGAAGCCAAAGGCGTGAAAGGAGAGATCGTAGTAGTGGTACAGGGAAAAGATGATTAACGTTTTGTGTCCATAACCTCATTTTACATTTGTATTATAAACATCGATACATGAAGAAAGGCTTTCTGATTTGTTTACTGGTTTCTATGGTGCTGTCTGTACAAGCGCAGGACCGCTGGCAACAGAAGATCAAATACAAGATGGACGTGGTGATGAACGTCAATACCAATATCCTCAAAGGGAAACAGGTGATTGAATACACCAACAACTCATCCGATACATTGAAGTGGGTGTATTTTCATCTCTATTGGAACGCCTTCCAACCAAATTCAATGATGGATGTTCGCAACCGTGAACTTGGCAGGCGCGTGGTGAATGGCCGGACGGACTGGGAGGCGCGTGTAGCGGATCGTATTGCTAAATTGAAACCTGAGGAGTATGGCTATCAAAAAGTAGGTCTGGTACGTATGAACGGTCGACCTCAGAAATTGGAACAGTATGAAACTGTTCTAAAGGTTATGCTCGATAAGCCCATCCTTCCTAAAAACAAAGTTGTTTTTGATACAGAGTTTGAAGCACAAGTACCCATCCAGATCAGACGCAGCGGAAGAGACAATGCTGAAGGCGTCCGTTTCAGTATGGCACAGTGGTATCCTAAAATGAGTGAGTATGATCATGAAGGCTGGCACCCTACGCCCTACATCGCCAGGGAATTCTATGGCGTATGGGGTGATTTTGAAGTGAACCTTAGCATTCAGAAAGATTATGTTGTAGCCGCAACCGGATACTTACAGAATCCCCAAGAGATCGGTCATGGATATGAAGCCGAGGGTTCAAAGATCAACCGTCCCGCAGGCGAAATGCTCACCTGGAAATTTGTGGCCCCCAACGTGCATGATTTTGTGTGGGCAGCAGATCCCCAATATAAACACATTAGTAAGAAAGTGCGCGATGGCCTCGTCTTGCATGCATTTTATAAGATATCTGCTGAACACCTGACGAAACAATATGAAGCCATGTCGGCCCCCGGAAAGAATCGCTATGGCAACAAGGCAGAGAACTTCATTGCGGCCTATCAAAAAGAGTGGGATAGTGTGTTGGTTCTCGCATCCAAAGCCATTCCTTATATGGACAAGACTTTTGGTTACTATCCTTATAAACAATATTCGTTTATACAAGGGGGTGATGGTGGAATGGAATATCCAATGGCTACGCTGCTGAAAGGTGCGGGCGAAGATGTGGTTATTCACGAATGGATGCACAGTTGGTACCAGATGATGATGGGCACCAATGAATCCCTGTATCCATGGATGGACGAAGGATTCACTACCTACGCCGAAGACCGGGTGAAGGCCTTTGTACATAATTCAACCGGATTTATACACGCAGGCTCCTATGCAGGATACTTTGCATTGGCGAAAAGTGGTGTGGAAGAACCGTTAAGCACGCATGCAGATCATTTCGACAGCCGCTTTGGTTATTCCACCAGCTCATACAGCAAGGGTGCTGTATTCCTGGAACAACTGGGATATATTATTGGAGCCGATAGCCGGGATAAACTCTTACTGGAATACTACCGCAAGTATCGGTTTAAACACCCGGAACTGAATGACTTTATTCGGTTAGCCGAAGGCGTTAGTGGCATCCAGCTGGATTGGTATCCCCAGTTTTTTGTGAACAGTACCAAGACCATTGATTATGGAATTGATAGTTTGTGGCAGGAGAATGGAAAGATCAAGATCCGTTTGCGCAATGCGGGTAAAGTGCCGATGCCAATTGATCTGATGCTCACCTTCAAAGATGGAACGAAGCACCTTGCTTATATCCCGCAATACCTGATGTTTGGATTCAAGCCGGTAGAAGACGCTACCGTGCCACGTTCTTTGCACGAAGCATGGCGCTGGACGCATCCTAACTATGTGCTTGAAGTGGAAGGAAAATTGAATGAGCTAAAACGTATTGAGATCGATCCTTCGCAGCGCATGGCTGATGTGGACAGAAGTAACAATAAGCTCGAATTAATGTGGTAATGCGGTAATGCGGCAATGCGGCAATGCCCTATGCCTTAATGCCTCTATGCCTAGGTTAGCGCTATCTGCCGTAAAACTTGTTGACCGCTTCCACGCGATTATTCACGTGTAGTTTTTCGTAGATATGGTACACGTGCTTGCGTACCGTTTCCTGCGCGATATTGAGTTGTGCGGCAATTTCCTTGTAAAGAAGGCCCTTGGCAAGAAGCTCGAGGATCTCGGCTTCGCGGGCAGAAAGTTTATCAATATGTGTGTTAGCGCTGCCTGGCATCTTCTGAAAAGCGTTCACCACCTTACGGGCAATCTGACTGCTCATCGGCGCACCGCCTTCATACAACTCATGTATAGCTTCCAGCAATTTTGACGGGGATGTCTTTTTCAAGATATACCCGTTGGCTCCTGCGGCGAGAGCTTCAAAAATCTTTTCATCCTCCTCATATACCGTACACATCATGAATAAGATATCCGGATAGTTACCCTTAATGCGCTTTACGCACTCTATCCCATCCATTTTCCCCAGGTTAATATCCATGAGTACCACATTGGGATGCAAGGTGGGGATTCCAAAAACAGCATCCTCTCCAGAGGTAAAAGATCCAAGCAGGTCAAACCCTTCGGCCATCATAACGATTTCCTCAAGGGCATGCAGGATATCTTTGTTATCCTCTACAATACAAACAGATATATTACTCATTGTGTCAAATGTACCAAATATGATGCCCTGTCCTATACCACTTTAGTGGTAATTAATTTGGGCTACTAGCTACTAGCTATTAGCTAATAGCCTTCCTCAACTAGGGACATACAGCAGATACTTCTCCCTATACCATTCTTCAGGGAAGATATCATGGATATTCCATTGGTAAGGGCGCAGGCGGCTTTCCGAGATCTCAGCGGCCAGGTCGCCGCCCTTGAGGAAGACCATGCCGTTTTTATAGGCTTCGAGTTTGCGGTCCGCACGGATAAGGGGCTTGCCCCATTTCCAAAGATCTTTCAGCGGGGCAACCGCGCGGGAAACGATGAAGTCGAATTTCTTGTCTTTGATGTCTTCAACCCTCGTATGTCGTGTGGTTACATTGGTGAGGCCGATGCCTTCTGCCACGGCATCCACCACCTTGAGTTTCTTTGCGATGGAATCCGCCAACGTAAACTGAACATTGGGGAACATAATGGCCAGGGGAATACCCGGAAATCCGCCCCCGGTCCCTATATCCAGGATCTCCATATTACCTCCCAGCGAGAAATCAAATATGGCGGCGATGGCCAGTGAATGAAGTACATGATTTTCATACAAGGCATCGATATCCTTTCTCGAGATCACATTGATCTTTGCATTCCATTCTTCATACAAAGGCCCCAGCTGCCGCAGTTGGGTTTCCTGTTCCGGTGTGAACTCCGAAAAATATTGTTGGATCAGGGATATGTCATACTGTTCACGCATTATTTCCAAACAGGTTTGGGCTTTCTCAACAGGGCGGGGAAGAAGATGATATATTGGAACAGCTGAAAGATATCAAAGAATAAGAACAAAGGGAACAGGTCCCGCTCATTCAGTTTCGCCATGCTGCGATGAAAGATCACCGCTTGTGTGATGAGTCGGACCATCATAATACCCAGCGCAATGGGCCATACGGGCCATTTGCCAAACACCAGGGCCAGCACAAAAAGGGGCCAGAAAAAAAACTGCGTTGCAGAATACAATCCCAGCAGGAAGCGATGTGAGCCCTTATAAAATTTAGCCGTGGAATAATGCCTCGTCTTCTGGTTGTACCACCTTCCGAAACTGGTTTGCGGTTTAGACAACGTATATGCTTCTTCATCAATGACCACTGCCGTATTGTCTTTGGTGGCGGCCATGTTGATAAAGAGGTCGTCATCGCCACCAGGCACATGGTTGTGTGATGAAAAGCCTTTATGGCGGTAAAAAAGTTCTTTTTTGTAGGCAAGATTTCTTCCCACACCCATGTAAGGGTTTCCCGCCAGTGCGTAAGAGAGATATTGCAATGCACCATGAAAGGTATCAAACCGAATGATCTTATTCAGCAGACTTTTCGTTTTGTGATAGGCACCATAGGAAAGTACAATTTCGATGCCATCCCTGAATGGTTGCTGCATTTTGTAGATCCAGTGTTCGGAGGCGGGAATGCAGTCTGCATCGGTCAGCAGCACCACTTCATGACGCGCTGATTTAATGCCCATCGACAAAGGAAATTTCTTTCCTGGAATGAGAATGGCCTCCTGTTTCAGTTCAACCACGTTGAGGTGGCGGAATTGTTTGTGGAGCCCTTCAAGAAGATAACGTGTTTCATCCTGGGAATTATCGTTTACCAACACTACTTCATGGGTGGAGTGATAATCTTGTACCAGAACGCCAGGAAGATTATCTGCAAGGTTGGCGGCTTCGTCACGTGCACAGATCACCACACTGACGGGGTGTTCCTGTGATTGGTCCCATTCCTGTGGAATGTGATAGGCCACACGCCTGAAATAGTGTAGGTAGTAAAATAATTGAATTAGGGTTACCAGGGCAAAGGCACCCAGTATAATCCATTCCCAAGGTATCAACATGAGCGCGAAATTAAGGAAATCACCCCGCTAACAAGGGGTTGTGGTATATTTGCAGGCTTAAATTATCCACTTGCGTTTATCATATTCCTTAACAGCGGCTACCGGAAAGGCCCGTGCAGGTCAGATCACCACTGACCATGGTGTCATTGAAACGCCCATCTTCATGCCTGTAGGTACAGTAGGCAGTGTAAAAGCAGTGACGCAGCAGCAGTTGAAACAGGAGGTTGACGCAAAGATCATTCTCGGGAACACCTATCATCTTTACCTCAGGCCAGGTACTGCTGTGCTGGAGGCCGCGGGAGGGCTGCATAAATTTATGGGTTGGGATCGCCCAATCCTTACAGACAGTGGCGGCTACCAGGTTTTTTCTCTGGCCTCCAGCCGGAAGATCACGGAAGAAGGCGTAGTGTTCCAAAGTCATATCGATGGCTCCCGTCATCTTTTCACACCGGAATCGGTCATGGATATCCAGCGCAGCATCGGCGCCGATATCATCATGGCTTTTGATGAATGCCCGCCTTATCCCAGTGAATACAAATATGTGAAGGACTCCATGTACCTTACCCATCGATGGTTGAAGCGTTGCGCCCAACGCCTCTCAGAAACCGAATGTACTTACGGATACACCCAGAATTTATTTCCGATTGTGCAGGGAGGAACATTTGCGGATCTTCGTAAAGAATCCTGCGAGTTCATTAGTTCGATGGATGCTGCGGGCAACGCGATTGGCGGATTGAGTGTAGGGGAGCCCACTGAGATGATCTATGAATACTGCGCGCTCAGTTGTGAGTATCTTCCTGCAGACAGGCCCCGTTACCTGATGGGAGTTGGTACACCCTGGGACCTTCTGGAGTGTATTGGATTAGGCATCGATATGTTTGATTGTGTAATGCCCACTCGCAACGGAAGAAATGCGATGCTGTTTACTTCTGAAGGCATCATCAATATCGATAATAAAAAATGGGAGTACGATTTTTCTCCGATCGATGAAGCCGTTCCTAATGATGTCAGCCAGGGTTATTCAAAAGCCTACGTGCGTCATTTGATCAAGGCAAAAGAAATCCTCGGCTTAACCATTGCTTCCGTTCACAACCTCGCGTTTTATCTCTGGTTGGTGTGTCAGGCGAGGGAGAAAATCATTGATGGCAGTTTTTATGGATGGAAGGAAGAGATGGTGGTGAGGTTGAAGCAGCGTTTGTGAGGCAGTGTTCTAAATGAAGGGAGACGATAAAGGGAGAAGTGCGAAGGCCAGCTTCGCACTTCTCCCTTCATCGTCTCCCTTCACATAGAACCTGGTTTATTTTTTTTGTGCAAATACAAATGGTAGCAACTCCGGTTCCATAAACGCATTTCTCCAGCTATCATGCCCCACACCAGGATACTCTGTATATTTCACTTTTGCCTTTGCTTTTTCAAGTTCGCCTACCATTAACCGTGAGTTAGACACGGGCACCACCATATCGGCACTGCCATGGAACACCCAGATGGGAAGCTTTTTACGGTACCGCGTAACCGCTTTTGGATCACCTGCCCCGCAGATGGGGAATGCTGCGGCAAAAAGATCGGGCCGGCGTGCGAGGGCGTCAAATGTACCCATACCACCCATTGACAAGCCCCCGATATAAATCCGGTTTTTATCTACATTGCCGCTGTTGGCGAGTTCGTCTATGAATTTTAAAACCATCCGCATGGGAGGAGTAGGAACCGTGTCTGAGTTCACAGAGAAAGTTAGACTGTCTTTCACCTGGCGCTGTACCCTCGCCCAATAGCTGTTGGTTGGGCATTGCGGCATTACAACGATCGCGGGATATTTAGCCCTGTTAAGGGAATCCAGAAAAAGACTAGCACCCCAGAACAATTGCTTTTCATTATCTGATCCCCTTTCCCCGGCCCCATGGAGAAAAACGAGCAGAGGATATTTTTTCCCTTTTTGGAAGTTGGCGGGCGTCAGGATCCTGCAAGGCAGGGTATCCGTGCCGTCAACATATAGTTGTTTCTCAAAAAGGCTCAGGTCTTGCGCCTTTACTGCAAAAACAAGGGAGAAGACGAAGGTTAAAGTCAGAAGCTGTTTCATAACACTGGGGTTAGATGCTAATTTAATGTGAAAATGTGATAGTGAGGCGGACGCTTCGCTAGACATTAGGCATAGGGCACTGGGCACTAACACTCGGAGTGACTGCCGGCGCGCCGCAACGCAGGGCGCGCCTTCCATCATTGCCGCACTGCCGCATTGTCACACTGCCGCATTATCTTTGTGTCTCAATAGAAATAGCCTGAAGAAGCTCGACTGGTACATACTGTTTAAATTCCTGACCACTTTTTTCTTTTCCCTGATCCTTTTCACGATCATCTCAACAGTCATTGACATGAGTGAGAAGACCGATGATTTTGCCAAGCACAACCTGGACTATAACACCGTGTTCCGCGATTACTATGCGGGATTTATTCCATTTATCCTGGCCATGCTTTTCCCCTTGTTTGTGTTTATATCGGTGATTTTTTTCACCTCTAAAATGGCCAACCGCTCTGAGTTTATCGCCATTCTTGCCAGCGGGGTAAGCTTGCGCAGGATCCTGAGGCCTTATTGGGTTGGCGGTGTATTTCTTGCAATCCTGCTTTTTCTTGCCAACTACTACATCCTTCCCCGCGCCAACGAGAAGCGGACAAAATTTGAAGTGAAGTATACGCAAACCACCAAAATGGAGTACATCAGCAAGAGTATCTATATGCGGGTGGATTCCTTTAGTTATTGTGGGATCAGGTATTACGATACCACTGCAAAGGGAGGCGGTACCTTTTTCATGGAGACCATCAGGAATCATAAAGTTGTTTACAACCTCCGGGCTGACAACATCAACTGGGATACTGCAAAGAAAGTGTGGAAACTCACCGGTGTCATTGAAAGAACAGTTGGGGACCTCAACGAAGACGTGAAGTATCACCAGGAGATATACAAGAATTTCAATTTCACACCCATTGATCTTCAGCGGGACGAGTATGTGAAAGACCGCCTCACCACGCCCGAGCTGAATCGCATGATTGCTGCTGAAAAACTCCGAGGCTCTGAAACGGTCAGGGAACTCACGATGGAGAAGGCTAAGCGCCTCGCCACACCCATTTCCGTGATCATTCTTACACTGATCGGTGCCATCATGGCCTGCCGCAAGATCAGGGGGGGCAGTGGTGCACACCTTGCACTCGGGATCATCCTCTGCGCATTCTTTATCCTAACGGACAGGTTCTCAACCATTTTCTCTACCAAAGGCAATCTGAATCCATACATCGCCGCATGGTTGCCCAATGTTTTGTTCGGTTTTGTAACCCTCTGGTTGTATAAAAAAGCCCCGAAATAACGCAACTTTACGGCACGTTTATGGTTACTTGAGGTACAATAGTTACCTTCACAGGTAACCGCATACAGCAACTTGCAACCTGTAACCTGCATTATATATGGAAGAGTTAAAAGAACGATTCAAAGCCAAATCAGAAGCCGTATCAACCGAAATCAGGGACATCATCAAAGAACATGGTAACAGGAAAATTGGTGAAGTAAACCTCTCACAAATTTACCAGGGTATGCGGGGAATGACAGGCCTCGTGACCGAGACCTCCCTGCTGGATGCCAATGAGGGTATACGTTTCCGTGGGTATTCCATTCCGGAGCTCCAACAGAAACTTCCCAAAGTGAAAGATGGCAGTGAGCCATTGCCAGAGGGATTGTTTTACCTGATGCTCATTGGCGAACTGCCCACAGATGAGGATGTACAAAGGGTGACATCAATTTTGCAGCGCCGTTCTCATGTGCCTAATCATGTATTTGATACCATCGAGGCACTACCCCTCAACGCTCACCCTATGACCCAATTTGTAGTGGCTATTATGGCACTACAAACAGAAAGCAGCTTCCAGAAAAAGTATGCTGCAGGCATGTCTAAAAAGGATTATTGGTCGGCCGCTTTTGATGACTCAATGGACCTGCTCGCCAGGCTCCCCCGCATCGCAGCATATATCTATCGTAGGAAATATAAAAATGGTGATCATATCCAGCCCAATGGATTGCTGGATTGGGCCGGCAACTTTGCCCATATGATGGGCTTTGAAGACGAGAGCTTCAAGGAGTTGATGAGGCTGTACATGACCATCCATGCCGACCATGAAGGCGGTAACGTTTCTGCACATACTACCCATCTGGTAGGTTCTGCATTAAGTGATCCCTACTTAAGTTTTGCAGCTGGAATGAATGGATTGGCCGGGCCATTACATGGTCTCGCTAACCAGGAAGTGATCAAGTGGATCTTCGAGATGCAGAAAGAACTCAATGTGGAAACACCATCAAAAGATCAGATTGCGGAGTATGTAAAACAAACCCTTAGCAATGGTAAGGTTGTTCCCGGTTATGGTCATGCTGTATTGAGGAAAACGGATCCGAGGTTCACCGCACAGATGGAGTTTGGCAAAAAACATATGCCGGATTCACCTTTGGTGAACATCGTCTGGAATATTTACGATGTTGTTCCACCCATTTTGCAATCCCTCGGCAAGGTGAAAAACCCATGGCCAAACGTGGATGCACATTCCGGTGCACTGCTGGTGCACTATGGCATGGTGGAATATGAATTCTATACCGTGTTGTTCGGCGTAAGCCGCGCCCTCGGCGTGTTGGCCTCCCTCTGTTGGGACCGCGCATTGTCGATGCCACTAGAAAGGCCAAAATCCGTCACCACTGAAGCTGTTAAACTATGGCTTCAAGGGAAGGACGAAATTTGGGGCGAATAAAAAAATCCCGGCTAATGGCCGGGTTTTTTAATGCAGCAATGTGGTAGTGCGTTTACACTGTTTTACGTTTGTTTTACGCATTATTTACCTCCTTACATTTTACCCGGTCTATTTTGCCCGCAAAAAAAGCATGACATCGAAAAACCTTATTTCCCCTCAGGTAGAAGAAATCGGATTTGCTATCGTAAGAGCGTTCGCAGGATTTTTTATTTTCCGGTATGGCCGGGAGCTATTTAACATCGATGAGCTCCTGAAATTTTTGAGCGAAGTGAAATTTCCTTTTCCGGTTTTCTCCGGATATGCTGCCAAGATCATTGAACTCGTTGGCGGCATCGCACTAATGCTGGGCCTTGGTGTTCGTTGGGTAACGATACCCTTGATTTGCGTGATGTGCGGTGTAATCTATCTCACGGCGCATGGCAATATTTTTGAAGGTGAACTTTGCTTCCTGTTCATTCTTCTGTTTGCAGCGTTTTTTTTCAAGGGCGGCGGCAAATGGAGCCTTGACCATTGGATCAGGTCAAGGAAAGCAGCTAAGCCTCAATAACCATTTTGTAACCGCGGCCGTGTACGTTGAGGATTTTGATCGATGGGTCTGATTGGAGTTTCTTTCTCAATTTAGACACCAACACATCCACATTCCGGTCAATAACGATGAGACCCTTGTCTTCCCAGATCTGCTTCATCATCTGTTCTCTTGTTACGGTCTGATGCAGGTTTTCAGTAAAGATTGAAAGGGCAAGGGTTTCATTCTCATTGAGATTAATAGTTTCCTCGCCATATTGAAGCCATTGTTGTGAGGCATCAAATGCATATTGTCCGATGCGCTGCGTATCTTCTGCTATAACAGGCGAAGTAGTTGGCCTGGGTTTGGTTCTGCCAAAAGCAAGATAGCCGCCCAATGCCAGCAGAAAAGCCGCAGGAATAGCCCAATACCATGATGCTTTCTCCTTTTGAACAAAGCGGATTTCAAGAAAATAACATCCGCTGCTCATGGATCTCCCCTGGCAGGTTATGACGTTTCCATTGGAGGGATCCATTTCATAGGCGAAAACAGTTTCAGCTTTGTCACAGGTCTTCATCTCCACAAAATAGTGCCCATTCAGATGTCCATCGGCCAAAGTTGTATTAACGACGCTGATCACTGAATCAGGCATGAATGCAAAAGGTTTGCTGAAGCGAATCTGATAGGTGTTGTCATTTGTTTGTTGAATCGGCATCACCCTTGAAGATGAATCTCCCGCATGCCATAGCAGCCGATGACCGATCTGACGCAGCACTACGTGCTTGTGATCTTCGGGAGAGTCGTCCTGCCTGTTGATGAATGCAAGGAACGCAACGAGGCAAAATGCCAATCCCAAAACGGTCAATATAACGATGCCCTTTTTCATTTTACTCTTCTAAGTTAGTATTGATTATTCAACATTTTTTGAAAAATTATATATGATCAGCTCGCCATCGTCATATTTTATGGATAGAAATTCCTTTAGCACAAAACCTGTCATGATTTTCAGTACCTCCTCTTTGGTTAAATTCTTTTTGTTGCAAAAAATATCAACTTGATTGCGATACGTCGGCTCTGCTTCTACCATGGTTAGGATGCCATTGGGGGCCAAAATTCTATGAAGCTCATCTACCATTTTTTCGCGTTCATCAAATTCATGCAACCTTCTTCGTCTGACAATTTATTGGATACAGGTAAGTACGAAGCAGATATGCAAAGCAGAAATATGATGACAAAAGTTATTTTCATGATTGTTTGGTGTGGTGCGCAGGTTTCCAGATCGAAATTAAGCACTTGACCTATATTTTTGATGCGCGCATTGACCTTTGTATATTGTAACCATGAATAAGTCCCTAAAGATCGATCCTGCTGATAATGTGATCGTTGCCCTCAAAGACCTGGCTGCCGGTGAAGAATTGGAGGTTGAAGGTGGAAGGTTGAAGTTGGAAGAGGAAATTCCTGCAAAGCATAAGGTTTATCTGACTGACCTTCCGGAAGGAGCAGACGTATATATGTATGGCGTGCTGGTTGGGAAAACAACAAAGCCGGTGAAGCGAGGCGGATTGATGTCTACTTCAAATCTGCACCATGCTGCGGGTGCCTATAGCTACCGCGGTGTGCAGTATTCATGGCAGGCTCCTGATGTACGCAAGTACCTCAACAAAACATTCAATGGCTACCACCGGCCAGACGGTCGTGTAGGTACAGCCAACTACTGGCTCTTTATCCCTACCGTTTTTTGCGAAAACAGAAATCTTGATGTGATCCGCGAAGCCATGCACAATGAGCTGGGGTATGCGGTTACGGATAAATACAAGCAGTATACCCGTGCGCTTCGGGAAGCATTTGAGAACAGGGGGAGTTTGGAGGGTGAGGTTGTAGTGGAGCCTGCACATAGAAACAGATTATTTCAAAATGTGGACGGTATTAAATTCTTGAATCACCAGGGTGGTTGCGGAGGTACTCGGCAAGACTCCGCATTGCTTGAAAAGCTACTGGTGTCTTATGCCGATCATCCCAATGTTGGCGGAATCACTGTGTTGAGTCTTGGTTGCCAGCATCTGCAGCTGAATCCTTTTTTGGAAGCCATCAAACAACGCAATCCATCGTTCCAAAAACCCATTTTCGTCTTTGAACAACAGGGATCCACCAGTGAAGAAGATTTGGTGAAGCAGGCGATTGCGCAAACCTTTCAAGCGTTGATTGAGATCAACAAGATGGAACGACAGCCTGCTTCGCTGGATAAGCTCACCGTAGGCGTGAAATGCGGTGGCAGCGATGGCTTCAGTGGCATCTCTGCAAACCCTGCCGTGGGTTATTTTTCTGATATGCTGGTAGCGCTGGGCGGTAAGATTTTGCTGGCGGAATTTCCGGAACTCTGTGGTGCGGAGCAGGAGTTAATTGATCGGTCTGTCAGTCAACCTGTGGCAGAGAAATTTATCCGATTGATGGATGAGTATAGTGCCGAAGCAGAGCGCGTGGGCTCGGGATTTCACATGAATCCATCGCCTGGTAATATCAGGGATGGATTGATCACCGATGCCATTAAAAGTGCAGGAGCCTGCAAAAAAGGTGGCACATCGCCGGTGGTGGATGTCTTGGATTATACAGAGCCTGCCACCAAACCTGGACTCAGCTTGGTTTGTACGCCTGGCAATGATGTGGAGGCCACCACTGGAAAAGCGGCCTCTGGCGCAACACTGATCTTGTTCACCACTGGCCTCGGTACACCAACAGGCAATCCCGTTTGCCCAACCATCAAACTTGCCACCAATACCAGGCTCGCACAAAGGATGAAAGATATTATTGATATCGACTGCGGACCAATCATCGATGGTGAAAAGACCATTGCACAGATGGGTGAGGAGATTATGGACTACTGCATCCTTGCGGCCAGTGGTGAAGTAATACCAAAGGCGGTGCAGTTGAATCAGGATGATTTTATTCCGTGGAAGCGCGGGGTTTCTTTATGAGGTTGGAGGTTGAGGGTTGGAGGTTGGAGACTGCTGTAACCTCCAACCCTCAACCTCCAACCTATCATCAGAGGTTTTGAATTTCAACAATCCTATCATTCCCCCCTCCAT